>NZ_JAPVZQ010000003.1:0-266434 GCF_041432435.1 Streptococcus sp. 20925_1_44 | reverse complement strand
GCCTTGTCATAGTTTGGTTCTTCTGGCTGTTCTGGTGTTGGCGTATCATCTGTGCCATAATTTTCTTCCTTATCAAGGATCGTTTGCAAAGCTGCTACTGTCTTCAGAACTTCTTGTGCATTGGCATCACTTGCTGAAAGTTGCTCAGATAATTTATCCAAGTTTGACTTGAAGGCTTGACGTGCCTCTGGAGTATTCTTCAAGCTTGTCTGGTCAAACTTAACCAACTCATCCTTCCAGTTCTTCATGGCTTGGATTAACTCTGCTTTGGTATAAAGAGCACTACCTTCACCATGAGTGATGAACTGGTCAACTTGGATACCAATATTTCTCGTAGTATCATTACGTTTTGGATCCAATTGCAAGGTTACAGCATGCCAACCTTCTTCGAGTCCAGTCAAACGAACGAGAGTCTGACCACCTTGACGAGTAGTGGCTGTACCACTGAAGTACTTCTTACCGTTGTACTCAGAAGCATTACCTAGGCCATCTTGATACTCGACTTTTCTACCGTCTAACGTCACCTTGTAGATACCATGTCCTGGATCCACATATCCTTTGATCTCAAGACCTGTTCCGTAGAAGTAGGCTGTTACGCTAGCATTTTTCTTCTGCTCTTCTGTCAAACGTCCAAATGACGCCCATGATTCTGTATTTTGGTATTTATCAGCTGAGTTCGTTTCATGGTTCCAACCTGGACTATAGTCAAGCTGAGGTGCCTGATCGTCATAGCTTGTCTGGTCTTTTAGGAGCAATTCTGCCTTCATCACTCGAATAGTAGCTTCTGAAGCAAATCCAAGAAGGGCATTGTCAGAAACGCTAGTCATTTTCACTTTGAAGTCAAAGATTGAATCAGCTTGCTCTGTAAAGTCGATCGTTGGAATCGTGATTGTTTTCTCAGTTTCACCGTCTTGGAAAGTCAAGTCAGCAGTTGTATCCTTATAAACTTTACCGTGAACCCCTGTTCCTGGTTCTGTTACAACGTGAACTGTTGCTACTCCTTTGCTACCACCAACACGCTTAATGGTTACAGTAACCGGTTGACCTTTTTGAACTTCATAGGTCGTTTCTTTCATCTCAAACATACCTTTACCAGCATTGTTGAGCGTGTAGATACCTTCCGTTGCAATAGGCTCGCCAGTCTTATTGACAAGCTTGATAGTATGTTCACCTGGAGCCAAGTCAGCTGTTTCATAGACCATCTGACTACGCTTGCGAGCTGCATTTTTTGTTTGGACATCTGCAACCTTTTGACCATCCACGTAAACGGACATTTCACCGTGGTTTGGATCAACTGTAGACACTACATATGCTTTTGTTCCAGTGAAACGGTAGGTTACACTAGCATCTTTTTGGTTAGTCCACATAGATGTTCCACGGACGCCTTCAGATTCATCATACCAAGTTGTATTCTCTCTGTCAGCAGTTGTATTTGAATGGTAATCTAGTCCTAGAGGGTAACCATCTGTCTTCTCGATACTGCTTGGTGTCTTATAAACAGAGAAGTTTGTCAAAATTGGAGTCGCTTGTGCACCAGTAATGGTTACACGAATCTTTTGTGCCTCTACTGGTTGACCTTGGATAAGACGACGATAACCAACAGTTGACCCTTCACCGTATGGTACCCAACGACCATTGAGTTCAACTTCAACCTTGAATCCAGAGATACGCTGCCCCTTAGCGATGTCTTCTTTCAGTTCGACTACGTCAAAACGTCTCTTTTGTCCAAGATCGACAGTAAATTCACCTGTCTTAGCATCATTTGCTAGTGCCCAGCTCGTATCATCCTTACCATCTGTCAAATGACTTGCTTGATACAAGTGATTCTTACGAGTAGAGCTTGCAGTTACAGTTGCACCCTTAGCGAAGTCAGTTGCATACATTTGATCCAAGGTTGCTCGGAATTCTTGCAAGCGAGCGACATCTGCATCTGCGAATTTACCTTCTTTATTAGGTGGAATATTGAGGAGAAGTGGCGTTCCACGACCAACAGACTTGAAGTATATATCCATCAAATCTTTGATTGATTTTGGCTGTTGATTGTCATGGTAGAACCAACCTGAACGGATAGAAACGTCTGCTTCACCAACTGAGTACATATCTCCTTCTGGATCTCCATGGTTGAGATATTCATTCTTCACATCATCAGTGATTTTAGCTTTCTTGACCTTATGCCAAACTGGATCTCCGGCGATACCACGTTCATTACCGATCCAACGGACACTTGTCGGTTGAGCAGAGAAGATAGCGATATCTCCTTCAGCTTTCTTGATGTACTTGAACCACTCATCAAAGGTATACGTTACTTTTTGAGCTCCGCTACCACGCGCACCGTCCATCCAAACTTCGATAAACTTACCTTTGTTTCCGTATTTAGGATTGCCAAGGATTTCCTTGAGTTGGTTGAGGTAGTATTCGTTGTACTCTTTCTCAGTTGCAACATGATATTTAGGATGGTTGGCATCCCATGGTGATAGGTAAACACCCATATTCATGTCATACTTAGTCGCTGATTTAGAGATCTCTTCGAGAAGGTCTCCCTTACCATCTTTCCACGGACTAGCAGCGACCGTATGGTCTGTATATTTAGATGGATAAATCACAAATCCGTCATGGTGTTTTACAACCATGATTGTTCGTTTGAATCCAGCATCCTTCAAAGTCTTAATCCACTGATCTGTATCAAGGTTTGTTGGATTGAAGTACTGAGGATTTTCTCTACCATTTCCCCACTCAGAGTTGGTGTAGGTATTCATACCATAGTGGATGAAGGCAGCCAATTCTTCCTTGTGGTAGTCCAATTGAGCCTTGCTTGGAAGTGGACCGTAAGCAGCAATTTCTGTTTCTTCATCTTTTGGATCAACCACTGGAGTTACAGGAGTTGCTGGTTTTGGATCTTCAATCTTTTCGTATTCAAAAATAACTTCATTCACCCCTTTATGCTTGATAGTCGCTTCTTGACTTGCATTTACTGCACGATAACCTGCAATTTCTTTGGCTTGGAATCTATGAACAAAGGAAACATCGTATTCTTTACCTTCGTTATTATCCACATCTGCAGTTGTCAACTCTTTATCAGAGTCTTTTAAGCGATAGTGAACCTCAAAGGAACCTTTGTTCACTTTATAGACTACTTTAATGACACGAGTTCCTGCAGGAGCCTTGCTCACAACACTATAATCATCTTCCCAAGCGTCTTTCAATTGTTTATTGACAGCTTTGCCATCAATCGATACAATCTCATATTTGTCTTTATTCTTCTTGAAGAAGTCAGTCTTTTCAATTTCTGTTTTATAGTTATAGTTGAATTGAGCACCAACTTCTGCCTTATCTACAAAGGTATCGTTTTCTTTGACCGGATTATCATTTTGGTCTAGGTGTTCGACAACAACTCGTCCATAGTCAACGCCTTCAAGGAGAGTTGCTACACCACTTTCATCGAATGAATATTTGTTTTCACCGATAACTGCTGTCTTATTTCTTAACATTTCTCCCTCTGGAGTGAAATAATAACGGCTACCGTTATCGCCTTGATACCAGCCTTTAACACCGTATTTATCAATGATTCCTTTAGCCCATGCTAATTGTTCTGGAGACAAGACTAGACCTCCACCGAAGCGGTCTTTTTCAGCAATGTTCGCATTATCAACAGTACCACGTTGGTGGATCCCAATGACCTTACCATCACCGTTGATAATTCCACCACCAGAAAGACCTGATACAGAAGTCAAACGATAGGTAACACCTACTGTTCCCTTATCATCATACTTTTCAGTATCTCTAACGACACCGTCTGCCTTATACAATTGACCAGGTACAATCGGTTCCTTCAATTCTGGAGAAGTTGAATCTGTAGGATAGCCAATCGTACTAACAGGTTCTCCAGCTTTGTATTCCCGATGCTCTGCTAACGGAGTAAAGGTTGCTGCCTTATTTGGACTTGCAATCTGTACTGGAACTGGAGCCACAACCAAGGCTAGGTCATTCTTGTATCCTTCACCAAACTTATCTTTATTCCAGAAATGAATATCCTTTTCTTGGAACAAAACAGTTTTTCCTGAAGTTGGCAATGATCTTTCTTTTGGAGTATTAGAACCAACATTGTAGTAGAACTTAGCAGTATCACCACCTAAGATATTACCAGCATTGGTTTCGGCATCCTTCTTCAAGAAATTGTGAGCGACTGTCAGCATGATATTTGGAGCCACAAAGATACCTGAACCTGAATTGAGGTAACGCTGAGTTCCACCGTCTGCTAGAGGTGAACTGTAGATTGTGTAAATCATGGTAGCCGATGTAGCTGGTTGCCCTTCATAATTGATATGCTTAAGGTCTTGGCCACCATTGATAATAGCTCTATTTTCTTTTTCGCCTTCAGTTGTACTTGCTTCTTCAGCTTTTAAAATACTTTTAGTTTCAACTTTCGGGCTATCTTTTTCTGATACAATGGCTGAAGTGTCAAGTTTCTTTACTGGTGTATCAGGATAGGCACGGTCAGGAATTTCTACTGGAAGTAAATCTCCAACCTCTTCAGTAGTTTTAGTTTCTTCTGTTACTTTTTCTGTAGCAGGAGCTGCTTGTTCAGCAACTTCTTCTTTTACAGGACTCACTACTTCTTTAGTTTCCTTAACTTCTTTAGTTTCCTTAACTGCTTCAGATTTTTCTTTATCGACATCGATTACTGGTTTGGCTTGACCTTCTACTTCCAGTTTTGGCTCTGTCACAACTTCGTTAGCGGCAACATTTCCAGATGCAAAAAAAGCCAGTCCAACTGCCACAGAGGCTACACCAACCGTTAGTTTACGAATACTAAATATACGACTTCTTTCAAAAAAATACTGTTTCATCAAATTCTCCTAATGAACAAAAGCAGTCAGCTACTGCAAGAGCCCAGTTTCTGCTGGCGACAATTTTATTTCTCAGTGCTACTTTAAAACTCTTCTTCCTCCCACTCTTATCTTCTGTTTAGATTCATTTTTAGAAATCGCTTACATTTTTTCTGAATAAAAAAATGACTAGATTTTACAACCGCTTTTTCGAGATTTCTCAGTATAATAAATATACTATATTATCTCAAGAAATGCAAGGACTTCCAAAGTTTTATTAAAGTTTTACCTAGCTTTTTTCCTGCCAAAAAAACCTAAATTGGCAAAGCCAATTTAGGACTGTTTGGTTCTGAAATGATAATAAGCACCGAGCATGCCAGCAGTATTCTGATGGTGGGCAAATTCAAGTCGAGTCTTGTCTGCCAAGCTTGGAACAAGCGAATCTTTCAAAGCCTTACGGATTTTTGGTTTCAAAATTGCTTCTTGCCCCATGATACCACCACCAAGGATGACAACTTCTGGATTGGCAACATAACAAATATTTGCGAGACCCTTACCAAGGTAATCCACCATACGGTCAATTCCCTCCATACAGAGTTTGTTACCTTCGGTAGCTTCTTTGAAAATTCTGCGACCGTTCCACTGTTCCACTTCATCTCCATGTGCATCAGCCACATACTTAACAAGAGCTGTCGTAGACGCTAAATCCTGGAAAGCTCCATCTTGCATGTGCAGATAACCAACCTCACAGGCAGAATTACTAAAGCCATGAAAAACTTGGCCATCAATGATCAAGCAACCACCGATACCAGTCCCAATCGTCAAGCAAAGGGTAATACTTGCGCCCTTTCCTGAACCAGAGACAGCTTCAGCAAGCCCTGCACAGTTAACATCATTTTCAATTTCACAAGGAATGTTAAAGCTTTCTTCAATTTCCTTTTTAAATTGGGTTCCGGCATAATTTGGAATCTGTGGACCAGCGTAGAAAATCTCACCCTTATCAGGATCGACCATTCCCGCCGAGGAAATGGCTACACCTGACACTGGTCCTTTTTCTAGATAGCTAGCTACGATATCTTTTGTTTTCTGTAAGATGTGTGGACCACCCTTGTGAGCCTCAGTCGCTACTTCGTTAGTCTCTACAAGTTGTCCTTCTTGGTCAATTAAACCGTATTTGATATTAGTTCCACCAATATCAATTGCAACGTAATTAGTCATAAAGCCTCCTATTGATTAGAGGAAACGCTCCTTAGTTTCACGAATCAATTGAGCAGCTGCTTCTACAACTGGACGATCTTCTTCGGTCACTGGTGTAAGTGGAGAACGAACTGATCCGATGTTAAGCCCTTCATTGATTTTCAAGACTTCCTTAATCACACAGTACATATTACCATGGGCTGCAGTCAATTTGCCGATGATAGCGTTGATAGCGTATTGCAATTCACGCGCTGTTTCTAAGTCTTTATCCGCAATCAATTGGTTGAGTTTCAAGAAGAGTTCTGGCATAGCACCATAAGTACCACCGATACCAGCTTTTGCTCCCATGAGACGTCCGCCTAGGAATTGTTCGTCTGGACCGTTAAAGACGATATGGTCATCGCCACCAAGGCTGACAAAAGTTTGGATATCTTGAACTGGCATTGAAGAGTTCTTAACACCAATGACACGTGGGTTTTTCAACATTTCTGTGTAAAGACTTGGAGTCAAAGCAACACCTGCCAATTGAGGAATGTTGTAGATAACATAGTCTGTAT
Organism: Streptococcus sp. 20925_1_44; assembly: GCF_041432435.1. NCBI lineage: Bacteria > Bacillati > Bacillota > Bacilli > Lactobacillales > Streptococcaceae > Streptococcus > Streptococcus sp. 20925_1_44. The sequence goes on along the minus strand of NZ_JAPVZQ010000003.1, from coordinate 259,854 downwards.
TTGGTGCTGCAGCACTGATGTCGTTCCAGTATTTAGCAACTGAGTACTCAGGCAAACGGAAGTAAATTGGTGGGATTGTCGCAATAGCATCAACACCCAAGCTTTCTGCATGACGAGCCAATTCAATACTATCTTTTGTATTGTTGCAAGCTACGTGAGCAATGATGGTCAATTTACCTTTAGCAACTGCCATAACTTCTTCCAAGATCAATTTACGGTCTTCTACACTTTGGTAGATACACTCACCTGAAGAACCATTAACGTAAAGTCCTTGAACACCTTTATCAATAAAGTATTGTACCAAGGCACGAGTACGTTCTGGGCTAACTTCACCCGCATCATCATAACATGCGTAGAAGGCAGGAATGACACCTTCATATTTTTTTAAATCTGACATAGATTTCTCCTAAGATTTCTTTTTTCTGCTTTGAGCAGATGATTTTTTACTATTTTAGTATACACCTTGTAAAAAGCGCTTTCAATACATCTCAGCCACTTAGATTCTAATTTCTATTCATCTCCCATAGCTTTTCTTGTTTGAAAGTAGTTTCATGTCGTTTTCAATCTGCCTGATATTTAGCAAACAATTTTTCCATTAATCCAGCTTGGCAAAAGGCAAGAAGACCAAAGCCAAAGAGTAGAAATGCTGAACCACCAAGCACTAGAGTAAAGCCTGATAGATAGAGAAGCATAATGATTAACAAAATAATCGCAAGCATCAAGAAGAACCAAACGAAGTTAAAACTTACCAAAAGCAAGCCCTTTTGGAGCACTTCTTTCCAAGTTAATTCATAGCGTGCAGCAATTGGATAGCTAGCCAACATAACTAGGGTTAAAAATATCAGAATTCCCAAGCAAATAGCTTTAATGAGCTGAAAGGCAACACCAGTTTGACTCCAAAATAGTGATAAGTCAACCACACTGATTAAAAAGATTCCTAATTCCAGCAAACCTAACTGAAAACCTAATTTCAAATTTTGCTTAAAGGCTCTAATATAGATTTTGAAAACAGGAATACGACGGCTGCGCTTCACTTCAAAGATAGTCTGATAGAGACTGATTTTTGCTACTCCAATAGTTACAATAGGCAAACAAGACACAACAAAGAGTAGGTTAACCGTCACGATATCTAAAACCTTCTCGCAAAAACGCATTAGAAAGTTATCCGTATCGAATGCCGCTTTTATCAATCCAGATCCTTTATGTGCCATTGTTTCTCCTCCTAACTGACTAATCGATTAAAATTTTAAATAAATATTTGCGAACTTTATCTTCCATACCTGCATAACCATTAGGCTGATGAGGTTCTCCTGGGAAGAAAACTGCAAAATTATGATATCCCAACAAGAGTGGGTATTGTTCGTGACAATGAACAAAGCCAATATCGCTAGCTTCATCAAAGGCTACAGCCTCATCTTTGATACGAGAACCGTAGCTAGAATACTCATGTCCTTCAACTAACAAATGTAAGTCTGCATAGTTTTTATGATGCTCAAAGCGATCATTTTCTTCTTTGTTGAGAACATTTTCCTGCACAACTAAGAAGACCTTATCTCCATCAATGTCGTATTTACCTAATTCAAAAGTATCTTTACGATGCTCATAGAGATAATCAATAGCCTTGTCCAGATTTGGGTGAATTCCCTTGTAAAAGCTAATGTTTTTTAAATCATCAAAAATCATAGTAATTTCCTTCGCTTCTGATGCTTATTGCCAATTTGATTTATCTTTTTATAATTTCCCTTAAATAGTGCGGACGGAAGGTAAAATTATCCAGTGGATGATTTTAGAAAACCATGAAATAAAAGACCTAATTTTTGAGCTCCTCGCTCATTTATTTCTAGGCTCAGGCTAAAATAGTTCCCCGAACTATTTTACTCTCAAAAATTCCGTCCAAGATAAGTACAACATTCTTGTCTTGGATACCACTAAAATGGGAAATAACTATTCTAGATAATATCTAAAAATCAAAAATCAAGTTTATAAGTGTCTAACAAAACTTCATGAAGTAACCAACTCCTCTCCATTTTGTAGACACTTATAATACTATATCGTTCTCAATAAATAGATTTTCCTATTCTCAATTAAAATTGAAGAGCAAACTAGGAAGCAATCCGCAGGCTGTACTTGAGTACGGCAAGGAGTCGCTGACGTGGTTTGAATTCAATTTTCGCAGAGTATTAACCTTTGACCGCTCCCATAGTAATCCCTTGAGTGAAGGATTTTTGGAAGACAAGGAAGACTGTTACGATTGGCACAGCCGCAAGAGCAGCCCCTGCCATAATTAAACCATAGTTGGTTGCCATCTCAGCCTGCATAGTCGCAACTCCGAGTGAGATGGTCAAGTTGTTACGAGATGTCAACATAACCAACTGCATGAAGTAGTCATTCCATGTATTGATGAAGGTAAAGATTGCAAGAGCTGCAAATCCTGGTTTCACAATAGGGAAGGCTACGCTCCAGAAAGTACGAATCTCACCACATCCATCGATTTTAGCAGATTCGAGCAATTCTGTTGGAATGTTTTCACTGAACTGTTTCATGAGGAAGACCCCAAATGGCCATCCGATCAAAGGCAAGATAACCGCCCAAAGAGTGTCATGGATTCCCATGAAGTTGACGATACGTACCAATGGCACAAGGACAACTTGTTTTGGAAGAGCCATGGCAGCGATAAAGATAGCAAACAGAATACGTTGTCCATAGAAACGTTTCTTAGCCAAGACATAACCTGCTAGGGATGAAGTTGCACAAACCAAGAACATTGTTACCAATGAAATGAAGACTGAGTTCCACATCCATTGCAAGGCTGGGTTTTGCACCATCAATTGTTGGAAGTTCTCCATTGTTGGAGCTTTAGGGAACCATTGTGGTGGAATCATAATGGTATCCGGTTGTGATTTGAATGCACCTGTCAAAATCCAGTAGAATGGAAAGATAAACAGTACAGTCAATAAAAGCAAGAAGATGGTTGAAATAACAGTGAAGGCTGTTAAAGGTTTCTTTTGTGTAGATTGCATAGCTGTCTCCTTTCTATTAATATTCTACGTCGTTTCCAAGTACTTTAAATTGAACAAAGCTGACGATAGCGATCATAACTGCCAAGAATACACCAATAGTATTGGCATAGCCATACTCAGTCAATTGGAAGGCTTTTTCGTAAAGGTAGTACATAAGTGTACTTGTTGAGTAGTTCGGACCACCGGAAGTCAAAAGCTGAATCAAAGCGAAACACTGGAATGAGTTGATTGTTGTAATGATTGCGATATAAAGAGTTGTTGGAAGGAGGCTTGGCCATTTAATCTTCCAGAAAACTTGTAACTCAGTAGCTCCGTCGACACGCGCCGCTTCAACAAGTGAGTTATCAATATTACCCATTGCAGCGATGTAAAGGATGATTGGCTGACCAACTGATGTTGTCAAAAGAATAATCATAATCGCCATCAAAGCCCAGTTTTTATCACCCAACCAAGAAATGTTTTGGCTAATGATATGGCTTGACTTAAGCACGAAATTCAAAATACCTGATAGAGGATCATAAATCCATTTCCATACAACCGTTACGGCAACACTACCTGTTACAACAGGAAGGAAGAATACAAAACGATAGAAGGATCTAGCAACTGCATTTTGTTGGTAAGTTTGTGATGCCACAAATAGTGAGAAGAGTACAACGACTGGTACAGATCCGATAACTAAGATTACGGTATTAATCAAAGATTTTGTAAAGACAGGGTCTTTAAACATGCGGATGTAGTTGTCCAGTCCCACAAACTCAAAGCTAGTCATCGAGTAGTTAAAGAAACTAGTGATGAATCCCATGATCATTGGAGCTAGGACAAAGACGGTAAAGAAGATTAATACTGGTGCTAAGAAAGCATAAGAAACAATTGTTTCTCTCATGCGAATTTTATTGACTTTCACAGTCGGCACCTCACTTTCAAATAGTTTTTGTTTTTTTATTGTTGTCTGACATTGATGTAAAATCAAAATGAAATTTTTTCCAAGAAAAACCTATGTAAGAACTTCATTTTAATTTTGACCTGTTAGTTCCTTACATTTTTTAAACAAAACTCCCCCTTTTCGTACACAAATGTGCACAGGGAAAAGGGGGGATTTTACTTTTTATTTAGGGCTTATTGTTTAGCTGCTTTTTTGATTGTTTCATTCGCTTTTTCAGTGAATGTCTTCAAAGCTGCAGCAGGTTGTTCGTCACCGTTAGACACTGATTGCAACATTGGGAACCATAGAGTTCTCATTTCAGCAAATCCGTCGATTGTGTTGTAGTATGGAGAGTAGTATTTAGTCCAACCACTGATAGTTTCCATACGTTTATCATCATAAAGTTTTCCAAATGAAGTACGAACTGGGAAGGCACCTGTACGAACTACGTCTTTAGGACCCCACTCTTTATCATCAGCGATGAATTGGATGAATTTCTTAGCTGCAGCAACTTTCTTTTCATCTTTGTTGTTAAATACTGCAAATCCGTTTACAAGGTATTCAAGAGCTGGTTTGCCTGAATCAGATGGGAATGGAACTTCTACCACTTCAACTTTACTTGCTTCCAACAATTTAGCTTGGATACCGTTTTGAGCTGGTGCCCAAAGGATTGTGTATGATGTTTGACCGTTTGCAAAGTTTTGGATGTCTGCTCCACCGTCAAATTGTGAACCGTTGTTCAACAAACCATCTTTGATCCAGCTAGTTGCTTTTTCAAGACCTTTGACGAACTTAGGATCATCAGTTGTGTATTTAGTAACTTCTTTGTCTGTTACAGAACCGCCGTAAAGGTTAGCGATGAAGGCACGTGTTCCTTGGTCTCCCCCTTGACCAGAACTGAACAATGAACCTGGAGTGTATCCTTTGTCTTTAAGTGCTTTCAAGACTTTTTCAAAATCATCTGTTGTCCAACCTTCTTTAACAAGGTTAGCTACACCAGCATCTTCCAACATTTTCTTGTTCATAGCCATGTAGAATGGTGCAGAACTGATTGGATACATGTATGCTTTATCACCAGCTTTACTTGCTTTAATGATGTTTTCATTGTTAACATCTTTAACAAATTCATCTGTAAAGAGGTCATTCAACTCAGCTAATTTACCATTTTTACCGTAATTAATGATACGACCTGGTGCATCGAAAAGTACATCTGGAGCAGTTCCAGCTTCAATAGCTGTCGTGATTTTTTCTGGACCAGATTTGAAGTCGATTGTTTCTAGTTTAACTTTGATATCTGGATTTGCTTTTTCGAAAGCTTCGATGATAGATTTTTCATAAGTTCCTACACCGTCACCTGTTTTTTCTTGTGTGAAGACAGGGAATGCCCACCAAGTAATTTCTGTAGTTGCAGCAGCAGAGTCGCCACCTGATTTAGCCGCATCTTTGTTAGCGTCTGATTTGCCACAAGCAGCAAGAGATAGAACAGCAGCACCCGCAAGTACTGTACAAGCTAGTTTTCTAAATTTCATTAGTATTCTCCTAAATGATGATATGCGTATCCGAAACGGATAATGAGTATTGACAACTTTGTATACGTTTACATTTTGTTTTACGAATCAACCACTCTCCTCGTGTTTTAATTATCTTATTTGAGACCTGCAACAAATCGTTCCGTGATCTCTTTTGGTCTAGTAATAGCGCCACCAACTACGATGCCTCGCACTCCGTAACCTAGGATTTGCTTAGCCTGTTCTGGTGTATGAATTTTTCCTTCTGCGATGACGTCTACACCTGCATCGCATAGTTTCTTGATGAGTTCAAAATCTGGACCATCCACTTTTGGACTATAAGATGTGTAGCCTGACAAGGTTGTTCCGACAAAGTCAATTCCCGCCTCAACTGCTGTTAGTCCTTCTTCAAAGGTACTTGTGTCAGCCATCAAGAGTTGGTTTGGATATTTTTCTTTGATTTGACGGATAAATTCTTGAATCTCTAGGCCATCATGGCGTTCTCTCTTTGTACAATCTAGAGCGATTACCTCAATATCTAGAGCTGCTAGTTCATCAACTTCTTTCATAGTAGCTGTGATGAATGGTTCCTGTGGTGGATAATCACGTTTGATAATTCCGATAATCGGAAGATTTGTGACCTCTTTGATTTCCTTAATATCCCGAACACTATTTGCTCGGATACCGACTGCTCCACCTTGCTCAGCCGCTTTGACTAGCAAGGGCATTACACCTCCCGCTTCTGTATAAAGCGGTTCGTGAGGAAGTGCCTGACAAGAAACGATGATTCCATCTTTAATCTGCTCAATCAAAGCTTCTTTACTGATCTGTGGCATCCACTTTCCTCCTTTTCTTTTTTCTTATGAGCCTATTATATATCATTTTTAAAGCGCTTTCAATAACTTGTACTAGAATAGATTGAAGTTTCAAAACAATTTTATGAAACAGAATCTCCTGAAAGTAGTTTCAGGGAGAAATACCCGAGTTTGAATCGCCTTCCATCCGCTTATTTCCACTAAAATCTTCGCTTCCTGCAAATAAAGAGCCTGTAACGAATAAACGTTACAGACCCTTCTAATATAAGTCTAAACCTTTTTATAGAGACTTTTTAGATTCAATGTTGCCATTAATCTTCTTTTTTCTTAGCCATTCCAAACAAGCCGAGAAGCATTCCAACCATTCCCACAGATACTAGAGGAGTTGAAACCTCACTTCCTGTTGCAGGAAGAGTTGGTTGTTGTGGTTGAGCTGCTGGAGCTTGATATGTCTTGTCTTGTTGTGCTACTAAAGTGACAAGCGGTTTTTCTTCAACCTTATATTCCGGAAGTTCGTTTTTGGCTGCTTCGACTGCATTTACTCCGCCTGTGAATTCTGGAAGTTCATGCTTAAGGGCTTGAACGGCATTTGCTCCACCTGCAAATTCTGGAAGCTCATTCTTGAGCGCTTCAACTGCGTTTACTCCGCCTGTGAATTCTGGAAGCTCATTCTTGAGCGCTTCAACCGCGTTTACTCCGCCTGTGAATTCTGGAAGCTCATTCTTGAGCGCTTCAACTGCATTTACTCCGCCTGTGAATTCTGGAAGCTCATGAACTGCAGCTTCGACTGCATTGACACCACCTTCGAATTCTGGAACTTCCACTGTTGGTGCCGCCTCATCACCTACTGTTGCGCTAGGAACAGAGTGTTCAGGAAGCTCAGATTCAGATGATGCTTCACCATTTACGTCACCTTCGAATTCTGGGACTTCTACTGTTGGTGCTGCTTCATCACCTACTGTTCCAATAGCTTCAGTGTACTCAGGAAGTTCTGTTACAGCTGCTTCGTCACCATTGACACCACCTGTAAATTCTGGGACTTCCACTATTGGTGCTGCTTCATCACCTGCTGTTCCAATAGCTTCAGTGTACTCAGGGAGCTCAGCCACAGCTGCTTCGTCACCATTGACACCACCTGTAAATTCTGGGACTTCATGGATTGCCGGTTCGTCACCATTAAAACCATTCGTAAGTTTAGTACCTACCACAGATACTGGCAAGTTATGCATACTTTCAATTGCACCCGCTTCAATAGCTGTAACTTTTTGACCGATATCTTCAGGAGCTATTGTAAATAGGAGAGTCTTAGTATCATACTGAGTCATGAAGGTTGCAGTCTTACCATTAGCTAGTTTGAGAGTTGGAGCTTGATTTACCAAGACTTCTGAATCAAATTCCATAGCAATAATGCCTGGCCATTTTTCCATAGCCGATGTAACTTTAACTTCTTTAGAAGCAAGTCTCTCTTTAGTTAGATAATCCCAGTTGAATTTCTTGAAGGATAGAGTATATGGATTGCCACCAGCTTCATGGTGTTCATACAAGAGACCAAATTCTTTTGGTCCAATTTGTTGAAGTGAGTTATAAGCATACTCACCTTCTTGAATCAAATGATGGTGCAACCAAGTCAACTCGCCATCTTCTTCTACGCGAGCCACTCGAATGTAGCCATTCTTACGACCTGGTCCATTAGCATTTGCTAGAAGGATATACTCTTTACCATCTTGAACCGTATGAGTCGCCGCCATTTGAACATAAACATCGGGTACATCATAGCGTGCTACATAGTTGTCCCATGAAATACCACCATCATTACTTGTCGCAACTTGCAAATCACCAGTCAAACCACGCATAAAGAGTTTTAACTGACCATTATTCAATTGAACAACAGAAGCTTCCGTATTTTGAGCGTAGTAATTGTTCATGTTGCTTGAATCAACTACTGTACCATCATGAAGTGTACGATTGTCATTGACACCGCCACCCATATGCCAAGTCTTACCATGGTCATCTGAATAGATGATGCGAGATGATTGAGAACCGTTGAGATGGTTAGCTCTGTTTGTCGTATAGACAGGGACGACAATCCGACCTTTATGAGGTCCATTCTGGAGGGTAATTCCCACTCCAGGTCCCACACCTAAGAATTTCATCCAATCAGCTTTAACCATTGGAGTAATATCTTGTGGCGCAGACCAAGTCTTACCATCATCATCACTGTAAGACATCCATAGGTAGCTGTCTTTAGCAATTCTAAATGGAGAAGTTTTATTGCTTGTAAAGTAGATATTTCCTAGTAGCTGCTCACCTTGATAAAGATCGCCTTTATCACTATAAGCAGGTTTGACAGGATTTACAACAACACGGTAATCCGTTGCCTGACCATCTGGTGTGTAGACAACACCATTTTCACGAATCGTATAGGCTCCATTTTCTCCTTCACGGTATAGAATTTGATACGTTTTTCCATCAATTTCCTTATAGGCAACTTCTCTTTCAGAAGACATTCCGAAGATTCCTTTACCTTCTGGGAACATATCGTAAACTGAGAAGATTCGTTTAGTTTCCGTATCTTGGACCAGAACCATATCGATGTTTACTGGTGAACCAATGTTTGGATCCTTGGCTTTTGGATTGTCACGTAGATTCGTAAGAGTGATGCGATCGCCCCATGTTTGGCCCTTGTCTTCACTTCGTTTAACGACCATACCGATATCACCCCAGTCATAGTGGTGTAAGCGGCGTTCGTCAGCACCAGCAATCAAAGTTCCCTTGTCAGTCTTAAGGAGGGCTGGAATACGATAGCTATTATTACCATCTGGATTTGACTGCCCATTTTTACCCGCTGTGAAGACATCTGTTTTTTTAGAAATTTCAGCCCCTTCTGGAAGTTCTTGCTTCAAGTCTCCTCTTTCAAATAATTGACTTCGTGTTCGAACTTCATCTTGTGTTAAAGCACGGTCGTAGACTGTTAGATTACGAACTTGTAGATTTGAGCCCCAAACTGTCTTACTTCCTCGTTTGGTTGCTCCGATTTGAACGTGGTTAACATCTGGCATATCTTTGATGAATTTCCCAGATTTTAGACTTGTTCTAGACAAGACACCATTTACATATAGACGAACTCTTCCAGTAGGGACTTCAGTTGTTGGTTTTTCCACAGTAAAGGTAACTGAATTCCACTGACCTGGGCGAACCTTTAATGGCGCATCGGTGTATTTATCATAGAATTGCGCACCATTTGCATCACGACCTTCGATAAGGGCTGTATTATCAAAGACTGACATAGTGAAGTACTCATTTTCCTTGGTATCACTTGATACAGAGAAAAGATTGTAAAAACGTGGTGCCGATGCATCTGGTTTGAACTCCATATGCACTGTTGCATCTTGAAGTTTCTTTAGTTTCTCTAAGTCACTTGTAAGATCATCTCGCTGATTATTTTCTGCATTGGTTGTAACGTCATTTTTTTCTACGACAGTGTTGACATTTTCCAATTCTCTTGAGTAATAATCACGAGCGATAGCTTCTTGTTTCTCAGTTTCTTCTGTCTTATCAGTTTCAGCTGCTGGAGTTTCAGTTTCTGTTGGTTTTTCAGAACCTGGATTTGCTTGTAGCTCCTCACGGTTAACTTCTGTTCCTTTGTCCGTCGCTGCTGCCAACTTATCAGCAAGTTCCTTATCTATGTTAGCCAGATTTCCTGATTCTACTTCTTTTGGCAATTCTGGCAAAGCTTGTCCAGCTGTTTCACCACTGGTTGCTGGAGCTTCTTGAGCTAAAACTGGCGACGCACCAAAAACAACTGCCCCAATGACTACTGATGCAGCTCCTACTGTAAATTTTCTAATTCCAAAACGTTGTTTCCGTTCAAAATATCTCTGTGTCATATTTTTCCTTTCTTTTTACAAAAGTAAAGCGCTTTCTTTTTTATTTAAAATTTTTTGCCTCCAAGGCATAAATCATGTAAAGAAACTGTATTATTGATGGGTTTCCCCATTCTTTTTCATCTGAAATGTGGCTACCTTTATTTACTTTCTTCCAGTAAGCAACCATTTTACTCCTTTCGACTTGATGTTACACCTATTATATAATAAATATTCTAAATAATAGCCTTAATAAACTATAATAGAATTTACTTTCAGATATATTTCTATGTTTCAAACTTTTTGAAACTACTTTCTGTACTCCTCAACAAAGAAAGCCCTGTTTTAGCAGGGCTCTTTTTACATATTTCTAACGACCTACATAGGTAAAGGGAATCTCACTACCACACAACCAGTTGTAAACCTGGTCATTGACATGGACATTCATAGCCTCGTGAGCATATTCTGGCATGAGACGATAGCTCTTTTCACAAGTCAAACGATTGTAAATAGCGAACTGGGTGATTGGATAGCAGACATCGTCATCAAGCCCTGTAATCATTCTCACCTCACCTTTAATGCGATGGGCAAGGTTTTTCACATCGATATAGCCAAGTGTCTCCATGATCTGCTCTTCTGTCTCATGGAAAGGATCATGAAACTTAAAGTAACGAAAAAGCTCATCATAAGCTTCGCTGGTATTGCCAATTTCTAGCACTCGTCTAAAGTCTGACAAGAATGGATAGATGGCAACTGTTCGCTTGATACGTGAATTGAGACCAGAAGCCACTAGAGCCAAGGCTCCTCCTTGCGAAGCTCCATAACTGGCCAACTGTTCCTCATCTACTTGAGGGAGACTAGCTACAATCTCAATCAATTGATAAATATCAAGATAAACATCCTTATAGAAGAGTTCCTCTTTCCCTTCTACTGCACCACGGATGATTTGGCCCTTAACTGTATTTCCGAGAGGAGAACGCAAGCCATCTTGTGAGTAACCAGATTGCCCACGAACATCCATCGATACAACCCCATAACCAGCGACGGTAAAGGCTAGCATATCTGTCCAATCCCAGCAACGTCCCATATAACCATGGAAATGGAAAATGACTGGTACTTTCTCTTCTGATTTTGGTAAGACTACACGTGCATAAACAAGTCCATCACGTGTACCTTTAAAGGTTAACTCATAGCACTTAACATTTGGAATATGAAAGTCACGTTCCTCTAGTTGGTAGTCTTGCAAGACCGAAACCTTGTCAATCTCACCATCCCAAAAAGCATCAAAATCCTGAGGTACTTCATCTCTTCCTTTATATGTTTTCATTTCTTCTACTAATGCTGGATTTCTCATAGAACTCTCCTTTATTTTGTAACCGTTATCATAACTGTAGCACATATGAGGAAGCAATGCAAGAAAGAAAGGGAAACGGAAAGTGGATTTAATGTCCGACCCCAGCAAGAATGCCTCTGAAAGTAGTTTTAAAAAAATAAAAAAGAGCGATTTCGCTCTTTTCTTAGTATTTAGGAGAAGGTTGAGTTTCCTTTTGAAATGTCTTTTGGTAATTTACTTTAATAGTTATGAGAGAGTCCTCGTTTCTTTTTGATGACTCTAGTATAGATACTCACCCTAAAAGCAAACTTAACATTATCTTAGAAAAAGCTTAATCCAGATATTCTTTCTTCTCAAGATTTAAGGTAATCATGTGCCACTCTGGGTCCTCTCTCCAATTTGGGAGGGAGCTGATATAGCTAGCTACCTTTCTGGCTTCCTCAAGGATTGGGAAGTCTTCGATGATATCAGCCACATGAAACTCTGGTAGACCTGACTGTTTAGTTCCAAAAATTTCACCAGAGCCTCGCATTTTCAAATCTTCTTCTGCAAGGACAAAACCATTGGTCGTTTCCGTCATGATACGCATGCGGTCTTTCCCAGAGTCAGTTTTTGGATTGGCCACTAGAACTGCATAGGATTGCTTGTCTCCACGACCGACACGTCCTCTGAGCTGGTGAAGTTGACTAAGTCCGAAACGGTCAGCATCCATGATAATCATTACTGTCGCATTGGGAACATTGACCCCAACTTCGATAACTGTTGTAGAGACCAGGATATCTGTCTTTCTCTCTTTGAAATCCTGCATAATTTGGTCTTTTTCATCACTCTTCATCTTCCCATGTAAGAGAGCAACTTTTGCTTTCCCAGCAAAATGAGTTGTTAACTCCTCTGACAAAGCAATGGCATTTTTAAGGTCCAGAGCTTCAGATTCTTCAATCAAAGGAGAGATCACATAGACTTGGGAGCCTTTCTGAATCTCACCCTCCAACCAAGTCAAGACCTGAGGCAACTGTTCATGCTTGATCCAACGAGTAACGATCGGTTTACGCCCTGCTGGCATCTGATCAATAATAGAAACATCCATATCTCCAAAGGCAGTGATAGCTAAGGTCCGTGGTATCGGAGTTGCCGTCATCATGAGGACATCTGGGTTTTCACCTTTTTCCCGTAAAATACGCCTTTGCCCTACACCAAAGCGGTGTTGCTCATCGATGATAATCAAGCCGAGTCGGGCATAGTCCACGCCGTCTTGTATAAGAGCATGGGTTCCGATAATCACATCGGCTTCCCCCTTAGCAATGGTTTCCAAGACCTTGCGTTTTTCTGCAGCTTTCAGTGACCCTGTCAGGAGAGCTAATCTCAAATCAGGAAAGAGACTCTCTAGACTTTCAAAATGCTGCTCTGCAAGAATCTCTGTTGGAACCATAAGGGCAGCCTGATACCCTGCCGTTACAGCTGCATACATAGCAAGACCTGCAACCACTGTCTTCCCGCTACCGACATCCCCTTGCAAGAGTCGATTCATGTGATGGTCCGACTTCATATCTGTTAGAATTTCTTGCAGGCTTTTTTCTTGGGCTTGGGTCAAGGCAAAAGGCAATTTCTCTTTAACTGTAGTTAATGTTTTCTGAGACCAGTTCAAGACCAGACCACTTCCATGAACCTTATTTTCAGACTTGAGGGTCTGTAATTGCATTTGGAAATAAAAGAGTTCCTCAAATTTGATTCGACGGAGAGCCTGTTTGTATTCTGCCAAATCCTTAGGAAAATGCATGGCACGAACAGCCTGACTACGAGGCATGAGTTTGTATTTATCTAGCAAGGACTGGGGGATGTTTTCTTCTATCAAGAGGTCCAGTCCTTGATCAAAAGCGGTCTTGATGACCTTAACAAGTCCTGCTTGACTGACGCCTTGCGCTAGGCGATAGACAGGCTGGAGATCATCCTCGACTTGGGCTAAAACCTTCATACCTGTGAGGCTTGCCTTGGCACGGTCCCACTTGCCAAAGACAGCCAAGGTTGCTCCTAGTTCAATCTTGTCAGCTAGGTAGGGTTGGTTGAAGAAATTAACTGCAAAAACAACCTCCCCCTGCTTGAGGCTAAAACGTAAGCGATTACGCTTAAAACCATAATACTGAACACTGGCTGGTGTCACTACCTGACCAGATAAAACAGCCTTTTCACCCTCTTCTAGCTCTAGCACCTGCTTAGTCTTAAAATCTTCATAACGGAAAGGGAAGTAGAGCAAGAGATCTTGCAAGTTTTCAATTCCTAGTTTGGCATATTTCTCTGCTGATTTAGGTCCTACTCCTGGTAAGACATGCAAGGGTCGATGTAAATTCATGCTCTACTCCTTTCCTTCTATTTCTTAATAATATTCTCTTGGAATTCGATCACTGAGGAGACAAACCACCTCATAATTGATGGTTCCTCGGTAAACTGCTACATCTGTTGCAGTAATTTCTTTATCACCGTCTGAGCCAATTAAAGTTACCTTGGTACCCAATGGGTAAAGCTTAGGTAAGCGAATGGTGATTTGGTCCATGGATACACGCCCTACAATGGGACACAATTGGCCATCCACCAGAACTGAGAAATTCTGCATGTCTCGTGTCCAACCATCTGCATAACCGATTGGCAAAGTGGCAATGACTTGCTCACTGTCTGCCTGATAAGTCGCTCCGTAGCCCATACAAGCACCAGTCTCTACTGTTTTGACATGAACGATGGCTGACTCCAAAGTTAAGGCTGGTTTTAGTTCATAAGGCAATTCCAATACTTGTCCACTTGGATTGAGACCATACATGGAATCCCCCATGCGAACAGCATTAAAAATCGTTTCCGCATGCCATAAAGTCGTTGCGGAGTTACTAGCATGAACCAATTCCGGTACTTCATTCAAGCCTGCAATGATTGTCTTGAAACAGTCCAACTGTTGCTTAAAGTAGTTATCTGACTCTTCATCTGCAGTAGCAAAGTGCGTAAAGATTCCCTCGACATTAGCACCATGGTTTTTGAGCATAGCTTGGGCTTGTTCGGCCTCACTGGCACTTCTAAAACCAATTCGTCCCATGCCTGAGTCAATCTTAAGGTGAACGGTTAAACCAGCTAAGTCTGACTCAGTATCAAGGAGATTCTCAAGCCATTCCAATCCCGCCACTGTCAAGGCAATATCAAAATCCTTAGCCAATGAAAAAGATTCAACCTCAGATACTCCCAAAATAAGAATTTTCTTAGCGATCCCTGCCTGACGGAGTTCGATGGCTTCATCAATATTTGACACACAAAAGCCATCTACATCATCCTGGATAGCTCTTGCAACAGCTATCGCTCCATGTCCATAGGCATTGGCTTTCACAACCGCCCATTTGAGGGTGTCTTTAGGAATGTGTGCTCCCATCTGTTGGATATTGTAGCGGATTGCTTCTAGATTAATAAGGGCCTTGGTTGGTCTATGTGGACTAGTTTTCATGATTTTCCTCCAAAACAACACTAGCTGTCACAAACTGTTCTGTATGGCTAATCGATAACCAAACATTTCCTGAAAATGGGGATTTGCTGAAGTAGGGAGCTCCCTTCTCATCGTTCAAGACTTCCAAATCCTGAAAGCCTAGCTTCCCAATTCCCGTTCCCATAGCCTTTGAGAAAGCCTCTTTAGCTGACCAACGACCAGCCAAATACTCGACCTGTCTGCGACCTTTGAGACTGGCAAAGCGCTCCATTTCCTTGTCTGTCAAGACACGCTGCGCAAAGCCTTCTCTTTTTTCAACTGCATTTTGTATAGAAGCTAATTCTTCAATATCGATTCCGTGTCCAACTATCATTTTCATCAAAAGGAGTTGAGATTCCCCCAACTCCATCCTTTTCACTTATTTTGTTAAGGTAGAATAGATTTCTTCTACTAAAGCTACTGTGTTTTCCCAGCCCAAACATGGGTCTGTAATGGAACGTCCAAAGATTTCTGGCTGGTTTTGGCGCCCATCTGCTAAGTAAGACTCAATCATGAAGCCTCGAATTGTCTTCTTAATCTTTTCATTCCAGGCACGGTTGAGAAGAGTTTGGCGAACAATGCGAACTTGCTCCATATACTGTTTTCCTGAATTATCATGGTTGGTATCAATCATGATAAAGGGATTTTCGAGCCCCATAGACTCGTAACGCCCAATAGCATCTAGAAGAGTTTCATAGTAGAAGTTAGGTTCATTTTTCCCATATTCATTCATAGCTCCACGAAGGATGACGTGAGCCAAGGGATTTCCTGAAGTTTCAACTTCTTGACCATGAAAGAGAAAGGTTTGTTTGTTTTGCGCAGCATAGATGGCATTAAACATCACAGATAGGTTTCCAGATGTTGGGTTCTTCATTCCCACTGGTGCATCGATTCCTGAAGCTACAAAACGGTGCTCCTGGTCTTCGACTGAACGCGCACCCACTGCATGATAACTCACCAAGTCATCAACCAAGACGAGATTGGCTGGATAGAGCATTTCATCTGCTGTAGTCAATCCTGTTTCTGTAATCACCCGATAATGAAGCTGACGAACAGCCTGTAAACCATTGATTAAGCTTGGAGCTTTAGAAGTATCTGGCTGATGAACCAAGCCCTTGTAGCCATCTCCATTGGTACGTGGTTTGGCCGTGTAAACACGCATAACCATGAAAATCTTATCTGCCACTTTTTTCTGCAAGTCTGCTAAACGACGGGCATACTCTAGGACTGCTTCTTCATTATCAGACGAACAAGGCCCAATGACCAAAAGGATACGATCATCCTTACCTGAAAGGATATCTGCTAATTCTTGATCACGATTTTCCTTATGTTGCAAGGTTTCTGCAGATAGCCGTGTTTCCGCCTTAATCGCTTCAATATCGATTTCTTGACCTTTCTCGATAAATGCCATATTATTCTCCTAGTCTTTGGTAGATTTCGCGAACAAGAGCTTCCGTATTTTCCCATCCTAGACATGGATCGGTGATAGATTTGCCAAATATCTCAGGTTCGTTTTGGCGACCGTCTTCTAGATAAGACTCAATCATGAATCCACGAACATATTTTTTAATCTTTTCATTCCAATCACGGTTAATTAAAGTCTGGCGAACGATACGAATCTGCTCCATATACTGTTTACCTGAGTTATCATGGTTGGTATCAATAATGATGAATGGATTCTCAAGTCCCATCTTTTCATACTGAGCAATAGTATCCATCAAATTATCGTAGTAGTAGTTAGGAATGTTTTTCCCGTACTCGTTAAGAGCTCCACGGAGAATAGCATGCGATAGAGGATTTCCAGTAGTTTCGACTTCTTTCCCTAGGAAAAGAAAACTCTGCTTGTTTTGAGCTGCATAAATACCGTTAAACATGACATTGAGATTTCCTGAGGTTGGATTTTTAAAACCTGTCGCAAAATCTGCTCCACTAGCTACAAAACGGTGTTGTTGATCTTCAACTGAACGGGCTCCAACTGCCATATAAGAAATCAAGTCATCTACTAAAGGAAGGTTCTCTGGGTACAACATTTCATCTGCTGTTGTCATTCCTGTTTCAGAAATAACACGGTAGTGCAGATGACGAACCGCCTTGATTCCATTGATGAGGCTAGGCGCTTCTTTGGCGTTTGGTTGGTGAATCAATCCCTTATAGCCATCACCATTAGTACGTGGTTTAGCAGTATAGACACGCATGACCATAAAGACGCGGTCTTTAACTTCTTCCTGAAGTTTTGACAAACGCTTAGCATACTCTAGGACTGCTTCTTCATTGTCAGACGAACAAGGACCAATCACTAACAAGATGCGTTGGTCTTCCCCACGAATAATTGCTTCAAGCTCTTGATCACGTTGGAGTTTGTTCGCAAGTACTTGTCCTTCTAGTTTAGACAAACTACGAACTTCATCGATATTAATTTTAGGGCTTTTTGCTGTAAAAACCATTATCCATCTCCTTATAA
Organism: Streptococcus sp. 20925_1_44; assembly: GCF_041432435.1. NCBI lineage: Bacteria > Bacillati > Bacillota > Bacilli > Lactobacillales > Streptococcaceae > Streptococcus > Streptococcus sp. 20925_1_44. The sequence continues at coordinate 242,439 of NZ_JAPVZQ010000003.1, read as the reverse complement.
AGCAAACGGACGCCAAGCGAAAATTCACTTTTCACTAGGCATCCGCCTGAAAATTAGTCATTCTTAACGTCGTTTACCGTGACAGTTTTTAAATTTCTTACCAGATCCACATGGACATAAGTCATTACGTTTTACTTGACTGAGATCCAAATCAGCTGGAAGATCTTTCTGTTGCGCAGCAATATTTCGAGTTGCTGTCGTACTGATATGATGCTCAGTTTGTGGTCGTTCTTGTTCATGAATTTGTGCTTTCATCATCAAGCGAGTCACATCAAACTCAATCGAACCAATCATATCATTAAACATACGGAAGCCTTCCGCTTGATATTCCACGACAGGGTTGTTTTGGGCATAACCACGAAGACCAACTGCATTTCTCAACTGATCAAGGGCATCGATATGGTCAGTCCACTTGTTATCTACAACACGTAGAATCAAGACTTTCTGGAATTCTTTCACAGCTTCTTCATCACGAAGTTTAGCAACTTGGCTATCGTAGACTTTCAATGCACGTTGGTATAGTTCATCTTTGATAGCTTGGTCAGACAAACCTTCTAGGTCTGAAAGTGAAATCGAATCTTCTGGAAGCAAGTTGTACTTGGCAAAGTTCAAGATTGCTTCAAGTTTTTCATCTTGTTTAGAACGAGCATGCCCATCTACAATTCGTCCAATCGTACGGCGAATCATGGCGTGAATTTCAGGAGCCAAGTCACGTTCTGCAGTGATAACATCATAGCGTTGTGCGTAGATGATCTCACGTTGTTCACGCATAACGTCATCATATTGAAGGACTTGTTTACGAGTATCGTAGTTATTTCCTTCAACACGTTTTTGCGCTGCTTCGACCTGACGTGTCAACATACGAGATTCGATGGCTTCGTCAGACATATTCAGACGTTCAAAGACACCCTTCAAGCGTTCTGAACCAAAACGTTTCATCAAATCATCTTCGAGTGACAAGTAGAACTGTGATTCACCTGGGTCACCTTGACGACCTGAACGTCCACGAAGCTGGTTATCGATACGACGGCTCTCGTGACGTTCTGTACCAATGACACAAAGTCCTCCAAGTTCACGAACACCTTCACCAAGTTTAATATCGGTACCACGACCGGCCATGTTGGTTGCGATAGTGATTGCACCACGTTGACCAGCGTTCATGATGATTTGCGCTTCTCTGTAGTGGTTTTTAGCATTCAATACTTCGTGAGGCACGCCTGCTTCAACCAATTTCTTAGAAAGAAAATCACTGGTTTCAACGGCAACAGTACCTACCAAGACCGGCTGACCTTTTTGGTAACGCGCCTTAACATCTTCTACTACAGCCTTGAATTTTGCATCGAGGCTAGCGTAGAGAAGGTCTGAATGGTCGATACGTTGGATTGGACGGTTAGTAGGAATTGGAATAACACGAATGTTGTAGATTTCGCGGAATTCTTCTTCTTCTGTTTTACCAGTACCTGTCATACCTGCCAATTTTTTATACATACGGAAAAGGTTTTGGTAGGTAATCGATGCTGATGTCTTAGTTTCATCTTGGATTGGCACACCTTCTTTAGCTTCAATCGCTTGGTGCAAGCCATCAGAGTAACGACGACCTTCCATGGTACGACCTGTAAATTGGTCGACAATCAAGATTTCTTGTTCTTCGCTGACCACATAGTCAATATCAAGAATCATGATGTAGTTGGCGCGAAGGGCGTTGTCAATAAAGTGAGTCAAAGCCACATTTTCGATATCATAAAGATTTTCTAGTTTGAAGAAGCTTTCAGCCTTGTCAATACCTGAATCAGACAAACCGATTGTCTTAGACTGAATATCAATGATGTAGTCATCTTTATCCAAAGACTTCACAAAGTGGTCAGCCATGTGGTAGAGCTGGCTTGTTTCAACTGCATTAGCTCCTGAAACGATCAATGGTGTACGAGCCTCGTCGATCAAGATAGAGTCAACCTCATCGACCAAGGCATAGTTGAGCGGACGTTGAACCATATTCTCTGCACGAACAACCATGTTGTCACGAAGATAGTCGAAACCAATTTCTGAGTTCGTTGAGTAAGTAATATCACAGAGATAAGCTTCTTTTTTCTCCATTGGAGATTTCGCAGCCAAGTTGATCCCTACTGACAAACCAAGCCATGAGTACAATTCACCCATTTCAGTCGCATCACGTTCTGTAAGGTATTCGTTGACGGTAACTACGTGGACACCTTTTCCTGAAAGGGCATTAAGGTATACCGGCATTGTCGCTGTCAAGGTTTTCCCTTCACCTGTACGCATTTCTGGAACGTCACCGTGGTGAAGAACGATACCACCCATAACCTGAACCTTGTATGGGAAAAGTCCAAGAACACGCTTAGCTCCCTCACGTACAACCGCAAAGGCTTCGTACAAGAGTTGATCAAGCGTTTCACCATTTTGATAACGTTGCTTAAATTCTTCTGTCTTAGCTTGCAACTGCTCGTCTGTCAAAGCAGCCATTTCATCTTCGTATTTGAGGACTTTATCAGCCATCTTTTCTAAGCGGCGAAGTTCCCCTTTATCATTTTCGATGATTGTTTTTAATAAATTTGCCATTTTTTTCCTTACTTTAAATTCTGAATATTTTAGAATGTTCTTTTTATTGTAGCATATTTGCCCAGCTTTTTCAAGAAAGAATCCGTGTTTATACAAGCTAAAAAAGGCTCATTTAGAGCCTTTTTTTGTAAATGTTCAAACTATTGCTAATCATTGATTTTCTTTTAGAAATTTCAAGCCTACTCTTTGGTTGTAGAAGTACTAAAGTCAACCTTTGGAGCTGTCTTAGCTTCTTCGCTTTCTTTAAAGGTTTCTGCCTCTTTAAAGTTCATCATATTAGCGAAAAGAACTGTTGGGAAGCTTCTTAATTTTTGATTGTATTCTGTTGCCACTTTGTTGTAATCCTTGCGGGCTACAAAGATCCGATTTTCACTTCCAGCCAATTCCGTCATGAGTTGTTCCACATTTTGATTGCTCTTGAGTTCTGGATAATTTTCTGTTAGCGATATCAAACGTGAAATAGCTGAGCTCAACTCTCCTTGAGCCTCTTGATTTTCTTTTGAAGTCACGGAGCCATTCCCAATTTTAGCACGAGCTTCCGCAATCTTGGTAAAAACCTCTGTCTCATGGTTCATCTGGCCTTTTACAGACTCTACCAAATTTCCAATCAAGTCAGAACGACGTTGAAGAGCTGTCGCCACATCAGCTTGCGCTTGTTCGACCTTGGTTTGTTCAGAGACAAGACCATTATAAGTGCCTACTACTGAGCAACCGCCAAGCAAGATAATAGCCAGCAAAATGCTCAACACATAAATAATTCCTTTATTTTTCATATCTAAACCTACTTATTTCCTTAAATTTTATACGAGCATCACCAATCATCGGATGAACCACCGCCATCGAAGCCACCACCGTCCCAGCTACTAGAGGAGTCTGAGCCTGAATCTGACCAAGAAGAACCTGAGTCGGATGAGTCACTAAACCACCATCCTCCGTCAGAGGAATCTCCTCCTCGGCCACCGCCGCCTCCTCTAATAATGGCTATAAATACGATAATGAAATAAATGATTATCCCGACTCCGAACACATTGTCCATAGGGTCACTGTTCTTACGATGACTAGATGAGTTACTATTGCGACTCGATTTTTTGCCACTGATACTTTCAGAATAACGTTTGATATCAGAGGAGTCATCATCAGACGAGAAGGTCCCACTTCCTCTATAAAACTGATTGTCCAAGCCTTTGGCAATCGCTAGAATTCCTTTACCATAGTCACCAGTTTTGAAATCTGTACGGCTGGCTGCCAAGATCTGCTTGGTTTGATAGTCCGTTATTCTAATGGCGGTGTTATTACTGGTTTCAATTCTTGATTTACGGTCTTGAACGGCTACTACAATGAGACTTCCAAAATTATCTCCTGAATAGCCAATCTTCCAAGCCCTGGCAGTTTCATTAGCCACCGTTTCAATGCTTTCTCCTTCCAGACTATCTACGATATAGACACCTATTTGAAGCTTTTCTGCCTTTTGACTATTAGCTTCATTCAAATCACGAATCTGAGTAACTACTTCCTCTGTCAAATAATGATTTGGGTCATAGATACCATAGTCTGGTTTTTCAGGTGCAGTGAATGCTGATAGGAAGAAAAATGCCATCAGCAATCCAAGTAGACGCACCAAGAAAGGATTCTTTAACAATCTATCTTTTTTCATAATAACCTCCTTATGCAAGGAAAATTGTTTAGAGCATTATAGCATTTTGAATCTTACAAAGAAAGTACCTTTCCATTACAAAACCGTGACAAGGACTAGGAAAATGATGTTAATTTGATGACAAATTTAGATCTACGCTCTTGGTATCATCTACAAAAAAGAAGGTCTGTTAACCTTCCTCTTTTTACCATTTTATTTTCGTTTTCTTGCAATCAGATGGATTGGCGTTCCCTCAAATACAAAGGCCTTGCGGATTTGATTTTCCAAGAAACGCAAGTAAGAGAAGTGCATAAGTTCTTCTTCGTTGACAAAAATCACAAAGGTCGGTGGTTTAGTTGCCACTTGAGTCGCATAGAAGATCTTGAGACGTTTCCCTTTATCTGTCGGTGTTGGGTTGATGGCGATAGCATCCATAATGACATCATTCAAGACTGCTGATGGGATACGGGTATTTTGACTCTCGCTGATTTGTTTAATCATCTCTGGAAGTTTGTGGAGACGTTGCTTGGTCAAAGCCGAAACAAAGATAATCGGTGCGTAAGGTAGATATTGGAACTGTTCACGAATATCTTCTTCCCAGTTTTTCATGGTGTGATTATCTTTTTCAAGAGTATCCCACTTGTTAACTACGATGATCATCCCTTTACCAGCTTCGTGGGCAAATCCAGCGATACGCTTATCATACTCACGGATGCCTTCTTCGGCATTGAGGACCATCAAGACTACATCTGAACGGTCAATAGCTCGCATGGCACGCATGACTGAGTACTTCTCTGTGTTTTCATAGACTTTACCAGACTTACGCATACCAGCCGTATCAATCATGGTAAACTCTTGGCCATCCGCATCTGTAAAATGTGTATCAATGGCATCACGAGTTGTACCAGCAACAGGACTAGCAATGACGCGATCTTCTCCCAAAATGGCATTGATCAAGCTAGATTTTCCGACATTCGGGCGACCAATCAAGCTGAATTTAATGACATCTGGATTTTCATCTTCGACTTCATGTGGGAGATTTTCGACGATAGCATCCAGTACATCCCCTGTACCAATCCCGTGCACAGATGAAATTGGCAATGGTTCTCCCAATCCAAGAGCATAGAAATCATAGATATCATTTCTCATTTCCGGATTGTCAACCTTGTTAACTGCAAGGATAACAGGTTTATGAGTTTTATAGAGTTTACGGGCTACGTATTCATCAGCATCTGTGATGCCTTCTTTTCCAGAAACTACAAAAACGATGACATCAGCTTCTTCCATGGCAATCTCTGCCTGGTGCTTGATTTGTTCCATAAATTGAGCATCAACATCATCAATCCCTCCAGTATCAATCATACTGAAAGAACGGTTAAGCCATTCACCAGTAGCATAGATACGGTCCCGTGTCACTCCTTCGACATCTTCTACGATTGAGATGCGTTCCCCTGCAATACGGTTAAACAGGGTTGATTTCCCAACATTGGGACGTCCTACGATGGCAACAGTTGGTAAGGCCATGTTTTCTCACTTTCTACATTAAGTTCTTTTGTTCAAGATTTTCTCTAGTTGAGCTTGGTTCAGGCTGACCGAATTGTTCTGCAAGACGTTGACTCCAAGTGGTCGTCGCACGAGCTCCTGCATATTCAGTCTGCACACGGTCATAGGCTTCAATAGCCTCAGCTGTTTGTTCTTGGTATTCTTCCTCAAAAACAACATTCTCTAGTGGCAATCTTGGTTTTACATCATGTTTTTGGTTCGGCACACCGAGTGCAATCCCAAAAACTGGATAGGTATAGTCAGGAAGGTTGAACAATTCTGCTACTTCAACAGATTTGTAACGCACCAAACCGATGATTACTCCACCATAGCCAAGGCTTTCTGCCGCAAGCAAGGTATTCTGTCCAGCCAAGGCTGCATCTACTGAAGTAATGAGGAGTCCTTCCACCCCTTGAGGTTGGAAAGTATCGGTATGGAGACGAGCCCCTTTTTCTGCACGGTTTAAATCTCCTACAAAGAGGAGGAAGGCGGCAGACTGACGAATCGCTTCCTGAGGAACCAGCTCAAAAAGAGCATCTTTCTTTTCTTGACTTCTGACTAGAATCACAGAATAAGATTGGAAATTTTTCCAAGAAGAAGCCATTTGGGCAGCTGATAAAATCTCATTCAAGTCCTCTTGAGGAATCGCTTCTTCTTTAAATCTGCGAACCGAGGTATGACATTTCATTAAGGTGATTGTTTCACTCATCGGCGATTTTCTCCTTCTAGTCGTGTTTCTTCTGCTAAATAGCGGATACGCTCCATAACGCGTCTAGCTTCCCATGTTTCATCGTTTCCGTTCTTGCCTTTAGCAAAATGTTTTTCCAAATCTTCAAAATTGAAATTTGAGGTAAAGAAGGTTGGCAAATCTTCCTGCATACGATATTGGAGAATGACTTGTAAGACTTCATCACGAACCCAAGGCGTTGATTGCTCGGCGCCAATATCATCCAAAATCAAGACTTCAGCTTGCTTGATTTCATCCACCAAATTCTTGACATTCCCATCTCCGATAGCATTTTTGACATCAATAACAAAGCTAGGATAGTGAAGAAGGGTTGATGAAACCCCACGTTTTTCTGACAAATCATGGGCTAGAGCAGCTACCATAAAGCTCTTCCCAACTCCAAAGTCTCCATAGAGATAGAGACCTTTACGGACTTCTGGATATTGCTCAACAAAGGTAAAGAGCTTTTCAAAAACTGGCAAACGTCCCAAATCATCCAAATCAACTTGAGCCAAACTAGCTTTTTTAAGACTAGCTGGAAGATTAATCAGTCTGAGACGGTTCTTGATAGCCGCTTCTTTCTCAGCCGCAATCAGTTCCGGAGTTTCCTCATAGGATACATCAGCGTAACCATGATTCATAACTAGAATTGGCTTATAGCCACGCGCGATATAGTCGGTATCTCCACGAAGAAACTTATCTCGCTCGGTGATGTATTGGTTAAACTTAGAGATACTACGATTCAATTCCTCTTGACTGAGAGATTCCTTCTGGATAAAAGCCGCAACATCAGGATCTTTTACAATCTGCTGGACCAGGTCCTGGTATTGAAAACGGCTGGGATGACCTTTAAGCACATCTCCTACACTTTCCATCTAGTCTCCTCCTTTTCCTAATCGATCTAACATTTCTTTTTTCTTACGTTCTAACTCCAAACGAGTTTCTTCGCTGGTTTCATTTTTATATTCTGGATTACTCCATTTAGGAACATTAGTTTTTGCTGGGCTTGTATTGGCCGATTTTTGTTCTTGCCCCTTTTTATTCTTCTCTCTGATTCGAAGCACAGCTTCTTCAGCAGAACGAATCTTGTTATAAGAGTAATCATTAGCCACTTTCATGGCATATTTTTCATTGAGATTGGCCGAGTCAACCTTATTGAAGGTCAAAAGTATAACAACATTAATAACTTCATCAAGCAGTCCCAAATCCGCCATCTGTTTTAACAAATCGCGTTCGGCTTGGATAATTCCAGCATTTCGGGTTTGTTTGATCCCCGCTAAAAATTGCAGGGCAGTTTTACTTTTAGCTTCTCGGATAATGGTCGCTTCTTGGGGACTAAAGTCCGATGCAACAGACTCTTGCGCTAATTTTTCACGCATGCGCTTGACAGAAATAACTTGTGAAACAGCTGTTCCTTTAGCTAGTTGATAGGTTTCAAACCAGGTCCATTTTTTCTCATCAGCAATTTTAAATAACTCCAAGACATCTGACTGTTCATCTTGGAAACGGAGATTATCTCTCGCCATGAGCTGACGAAAATGCTCCAAATCAAAATCATTTTTAAAATCAGCTGTTACTGGTGTCTCATCATGACTAGCCAAGTCTTCTATCTCTGGAAAGGCCTGACTCAAAGGAACAGTCAAAGGCTCTCCACTTGCCTGCTCTTGGCGCAAATCAGAAACTGCTGGCTCACCGATTTTTTTCTCCAATAAGGTACGATAAACCGTATGACGCAAGAAATCTGAGCTAGAAAGCGTTGGATGAATAGCAAGTTCATAGCCGTCACCCTTTTGATAGAGGGTCACCAAATTGAAGGCTGATAAGATTTTAAAAGCCTTTAACAGCCTATCCATCCCAAAATTGAGATGATTGAGGATAGCTGCAAACAGGTGTTCTTTTTGTCCATCATCCCAAAAAGCTAAGGTATAAAGGTAAAGACTCAGCGCATCCTGACCGATAATCGGAAGGTAGCACTGCACCAAAGTTGTGGGATCTTGCGACACCCGATTATTCTTTAGAAAAGAAAAACGATCATTAGGCTTCATTTATTTTTCCTTTTTCTTCTTTGAAGATTGCGTAATTTGTTTGAGAAGATTTTCGAGCTCACTCACATCTTTAAAGCTACGATAGACACTGGCGAAACGAACGTAAGTGATTTCATCCAGTTCAGCCAATTCTTCCATGACCAGAGAACCAATATCTTCACTTTGAATTTCATTATCATTGCGACTGAGGAGTTTTTGTTCGATACGATTGACCACCATGCCAATCTCATCACTAGACACCGGACGTTTTTGAGCCGAACGAATAATCCCGTTAAAGATTTTATCTCTGGAGAACTGCTCCCGTGTGCCATCCTTCTTGACCACAACCAGCGTTCTTTCTTCTACACGTTCATAGGTCGTAAAACGATGCTGACATTCTTCACACTCACGTCTTCTTCTAATCGTATTTCCTTCTTCAGCCTGACGGCTATCGATAACACTTGATTTAGTAGCGCCACATTTTGGACAACGCATGCCTTCCCCTCCTTGTCGTTTTCTTTTCATTATACCATTTTTTAAGCAATTCCCAAAATAATTCTCCTTTTGGCTTGACAAGTTTTTTGTTTAGTTGTATTATTTAAGTGATACAAAAAGAAATTGTTGAAAGGAGACCGTGATGCCCTGGACATTTGATAACAACAAACCCATTTATTTGCAGATAATGGATAAGATCAAACTGCAAATCGTTTCTCATAAACTAGAACCCAACCAACAACTGCCAACTGTCAGAGAACTGGCTAGCGAGGCTGGCGTCAATCCTAATACCATCCAACGTGCCCTATCAGACCTAGAAAGAGAAGGCTTCGTTTACACCAAGCGGACTGCAGGGCGTTTTGTCACCGAGGATTTGGACCTAATCCTCCAATCCCGGAAGCAACTTTCTGAAGAACAGTTGCAACAGTTTGTAACAGGCATGGTAGAATTTGGCTATAAAAAAGAAGAACTACCTACTGTTTTAAGAGATTATATTGAAGGAGTTTAGACTATGACCTTGTTAACGTTTGAAAATGTTTCAAAATTCTATGGAGCAAGCCCTGCTCTTCAAAATGTTTCCCTTGAAATCCCGGCAGGGAAGATTGTGGGTCTCCTCGGCCCAAACGGTTCCGGAAAAACAACCCTGATTAAACTAATCAACGGTTTACTCCAACCAGAGCAAGGGCGTATCCTCATCAATGGCATGGAACCAAGCCCAGCAACTAAGGCTATCGTTTCTTATCTACCTGATACGACCTATCTCAACGAGCAAATGAAGGTCAAAGAAGCTCTTACTTTTTTCAAGACCTTCTATAAAGATTTCAATCTGGATCGTGCTCAAGGTCTTCTTCGTGACCTTGGTATCGATGAGAATAGCCGTTTCAAGAAACTCTCAAAAGGGAACAAAGAAAAAGTTCAGTTGATTCTTGTCATGAGTCGTGATGCTCGTCTATACGTCCTTGACGAACCAATCGGTGGTGTCGATCCCGCAGCTCGTGACTACATCTTGAACACCATCATCAACAACTACTCTCCAACTTCGACTGTCTTGATTTCAACTCACTTGATTTCGGACATCGAACCAATCTTGGATGAGATTATCTTCCTCAAGGACGGAAAAGTCGTCCGTCAAGGAAATGTGGATGATATTCGTTACGAGTCAGGTGAATCAATTGACCAGCTCTTCCGTCACGAATTCAAAGCCTAGTTAAAGGAGATTATTATGTTTTGGAATTTAGTTCGTTATGAATTTAAAAATGTTAACAAGTGGTATTTAGCCCTCTATGGTGCTGTGATCATCCTTTCTGCCCTTATCGGGGTACAGACACAATCCTTAATCAAACTACCTGAAAAAAATCTATCTGTTCTACTTGTTTTTCTATCTACTGTCTTTGGTAGTTTGATGGTTACACTTGTGATTTCAACTATCTTCTTGATTATTAAACGATTCAAAGGAAGTGTCTATGACCGACAAGGCTATCTGACTTTAACCTTGCCAGTTTCTGAACACCATATCATCACAGCCAAACTAATCGGTGCTTTTATCTGGTCGATGTTTAGCACTGCTGTCTTACTCCTATGTATCTATATTATCCTACTGTCAACAAATTCTTATGAAGTTCAACTTTCTACTCTTCTATCATTTGTTGGAGAACATTTTACAGGCTTTGGTCTTACTGTCTTATCCTTCCTGCTTAGTACAATTTCAGGGATCCTCTGCATTTACTTGGCCATATCCATCGGACAACTTTTCAATGAATATCGTACAGCACTCGCTGTTGCAGCCTACATTGGTATCCGAATCGTCATTGGAGTTATAGAAGTCTTCTTCAATACCAGTGCTAACTTCTATGTCAATTCACTTGTAGGATTTAATGATAATTTCTATATGGGAGCAAGCGTAAGCATTGTTGAAGAACTCATTTTCATAGCTATCTTTTATCTCGGAACCTACTATATCTTAAAGAACAAAGTAAACTTACAATAATGAATGAAGCCCCTAGCAAATAAAGCTAGGGGCTTCTTTTTACACAAAGAAATATAACATTCTTATTTCTCAACTCAATATCAAACCTGCTACGATGGGACTTACAAATACATAGAGAATACCGGTGACACCGATGGCTAGTCCTCCCATAGCACCTGCAACTGGTCCATAGCGAAAGGCTGTTCCAGTCCCAACTGCGTGACCAGTTCCTCCAAGAGCAAGACCAGCAGCTACTGGGTCGTCAATCTTGAGCCATTTTAAAAGTGTTGGTCCAATAACACTAGTCAAAATGCCAGTTGCTACCACAACTACCAAGGTGATCGTCGCTATCCCTTGTAGCTTATCCGTAATTCCAACTGCCATGGCCGTCGTTACAGACTTTGGGAAAAGCGAAATCGCCAAGAAGAAATCCATGCCGAAAAATTTTGCAACTAAAGCTGTAAAAACTGTATTTACAACAACAGCAAGGAAACTACTGAGTAGAATACTTCTAACATGGTGTTTCATGAGGTGAAAACTCTTATAAAGAGGAATTCCTAAAGCTACTGTTGAGGGAACAATCAAGTTATTGAGGTAGACCCCGCCTTGATAATAGGCAACATAAGAAATACCAGTCAGTTTTAGAAAAACAATGATAAATAAAGTTGCTAGCAGCAAGGGAGTGGTCAGAGGATGAGGGTACCGTCTAAAGATAATCATGCCTCCAAGATAAGCCAAAATAGACAAGGCTATCCCAAAAAGTGGATTGGATACAAATTCGCTCATTTGGCACCTCTTTCTTCGTAATCACCTTCATAACGCTTTTTGATAAACTGAACTACAAGCGCAATCAAGATAATATTGATAACTGCTGCAAAAAAGACAATCAAGACAATGGGCAATAAATAGGGAGCAATCACATCAAATTTCTCCATAATCCCAACTGCAGGAGGTAGAAAGAGGATAGTCATATTAGCTAGGAGAAAATTCCCAACCATGTTGACATGACGTACCCGCAACCACTTGAACTGCAAGGCTAAAAATAAAATAATTAAACCGATAATGCTTCCAGGAATAGGCAAATGGAAAAAGCTAGAGATTCCCTCACCAATCAGAGAAATGACAAAGAGAATCATTAACTGAACATATAATTTCATCGTTTACTCCACAAATAGACTTTCTGCATACCAGTTTACTCTTTTTTCAGAAAATTTCAAGGAAATACACAAGAAACATCCTTCTTGCTATCTATTCCAAAAAGTTGTATACTAATTGCGTGCGCAAGCATCTCAGATAGGCAAATCTGTTTATAACTACCATATAGAAAGGAGATTGATATGACTTACTTAGAAAAATGGTTTGACTTCAACCGCCGACAAGTAGAGCTAGAAGCTCTTTTAGAGCAAACGATTGCTGAGCAGAGTGACCAAAGTCTAACGCTCAAAGAATTCTATCTCTTGCACTTTTTAAATCAGGCTCAAGAAAAATCTTTGAGACAGATTGACCTGCCTGATAAACTCCATCTGAGTCCAAGTGCTGTATCACGAATGGTGGCACGCCTAGAAGCCAAAAATTGTGCTTTACTTAGTCGGAGATGTTGTGACCAGGATAAGCGAGCTAGTTTTATCTGCCTCACTAAGGAGGGTCAGACAACTCTTGCCTATCTACAAAAAGCTGTAGAAGAAAGCCTTGAAACAAAAGCAAGTTGGCTTTCCTAAAATTTTTACAAAAAAACTTGCGTGCGCAAGCAATTTTCTTGACATTCCTTTTTCCAAGGAGTAAAATGAAGATATGATTTAGCAAAGGAGAATCCTATGATTGAAATCACTTATCTTGATGCCAGCAAGCAAGAGAGAACCATGAGCTTCGAGTCATACGAAGAATTTGAACGTTCTCAACATGCCTGCCTGATTGGTGTCGCAGACTACTACCCTGTCCAAAAAGTAACCTACAAGGGACATGATTTGGACTACCATGGGACTTATGGAGATGTTTTCTTCTATCTCATGAAATAAGATTTAAGCCAATATAATTAAAAAGGAGAAATACTATGGCAAAAGCAATTACAGATGCAACATTTGAACAAGAAACTAAAGACGGATTGGTCTTGGTAGACTTCTGGGCTACTTGGTGTGGTCCATGTCGTATGCAAGGTCCAATCTTGGACAAATTGTCTGAAGAACTTTCAGAAGATGTCTTGAAGATTGTTAAAATGGACGTTGATGAAAATCCAAACACAGCTCGTGCATTTGGTATCATGTCTATCCCTACTCTTCTCTTCAAGAAAGATGGACAAGTTGTTAAACAAGTGGCTGGTGTCCACACTGCAGAACAAATCAAAGCCATCGTTGCTGAATTAAGCTAATCAAAAAAGAGACCAAATGCATTCATTTGGTCTCTTTTTTCTTGCCCTTTGCCATTTTTCAAAAAATATGCTAGACTGTAACTAGAATATTACGATGTTTGGGACATGCCATCGCTAAAAAAAACCTTTACTTGGTATTTTTTAGCTCCCTCTGGGGAGCTTTTTGCGTGCTCTGAACATTTCCCATTTTGGAAGGAGTACTATGAAACGTCAATCAGCCTTGGTCGTCTTTAGTGGCGGTCAAGATTCAACAACCTGCCTTTTCTGGGCCAAGCAACACTATGAAAGGGTCGAAGCCGTTACCTTTGCCTACGGTCAACGCCACCATTTAGAAATTCAAGTGGCCAAAGAAATCGCTGAGGAACAAGGAATTCGTCATCATATCCTAGATATGTCTCTGCTAGGACAAATTACTGAAAATGCCTTGACTTCAGATTTAGAAATTGAGAAAAAAGAAGGAGAGATTCCTAATACCTTCGTTGACGGTCGCAATCATCTCTTTCTGTCTTTTGCGGCAGTCCTTGCCAAGCAGCGTGGAATTACGGATATCGTGACAGGAGTGTGCGAAACAGACTTCTCTGGTTATCCTGACTGTCGGGATGTCTTTGTTAAATCACTCAATGTCACGCTCAACCTTGCTATGGATTACGACTTTGTGATCCAAACGCCTCTCATGTGGCTAGACAAGGCTGAAACTTGGGAATTAGCTGACCAACTTGGTGCCTTTGACTATGTTCGTGAGAAGACCTTGACCTGCTACAATGGGATTATCGGTACTGGTTGTGGAGCTTGTCCTGCCTGCCATCTACGCCAACATGGTTTAGAGGTTTATCTCTCTCAGAAAGGAGAGGCCTGATGTTTTTTGCCCCCAAAGAAATCAAACAAGAAACTGGGGAATCTCTTGTCTACAATCCTCACAGAACCTTAGTCTCAAAAGAATTTACCTTCGATGCTGCCCACCACCTCTTTCACTATGAAGGAAAATGCAAATCCCTACACGGTCACACCTATCATCTACAAATCGCTGTCAGTGGATTTTTAGATGATAGAGGTATGACCCACGATTTCGGAGACATCAAAGCTATCTACAAGGACTACTTAGAGCCCCACTTGGATCATCGCTATCTCAATGAAACCCTGCCCTACATGAATACGACTGCTGAAAATATGGTTTACTGGATTTTCCAAACCATGAGCCAAGAGTTGCCAGACGAGCGCGGTCTCCGTTTGGAATATGTTCGCCTCTATGAAACTCCGACTGCCTTTGCAGAGTTTAGACGGGAGTGGTTAGATGACTAAGGAACGTGTCCTCAAACTACCAGTTCTAGAAATTTTTGGGCCTACCTTTCAAGGTGAAGGTCGAGCTATTGGCCAGAAAACCATGTTTGTCCGCACTGCTGGTTGCGACTACCACTGCGACTGGTGCGACTCCGCCTTTACTTGGGATGGTTCTGAAAAACCAACTCGCATGACAGCTGATGAAGTAATCGCTGAATTAGATAAACTAGGAAGCTACGACTATGTCACCCTATCTGGGGGAAATCCTGCTATCCTAGCAGCCAACATGGCTGAGCTAGTAACCAAACTCAAGGAACGTGGTGTCACTCTTGCCGTTGAAACCCAGGGATCTCGCTGGCAAAATTGGTTAAAAGATATTGACCAAGTCACTCTGAGTCCTAAGCCTCCTTCCTCCAAGATGGAAGTCAACTTTGAGACCTTGGACTTTATCGTTTCCCAACTAGACCCAGACAAAGTAACCTTTAAAATCCCTGTCTTTGATGATGCAGATCTAGCTTTTGCCAAAGGTATTCAAGAACGCTACCAACCAGATGTCCTCTTCTTATCGGCGGGAAATCCTGAGCCCAAGGCTACAGGCAATATTGTCCAAGACCAACTGGATCGCCTCAAAGAACTCTGGGAACGTGTCGCTGCCGACGATAGCTGGGGCAATGTCCGCGTCCTTCCTCAACTCCATACCCTCCTCTACGACAACCAACGTGGTGTTTAAGATTAGAAAGAAAAAATCATGTCACAACAAGAAGAAATGAAAAACCTCAGCCTCCTCGGCAACAAAGAAACCAACTACATTTTCGAATATCAACCAGAAGTCCTCGAATCCTTTGACAATCGTCATGTGGAAAATGACTATTTCATCAAGTTCAACTGTCCTGAATTTACCTCACTTTGTCCCATCACTGCTCAACCAGACTTTGCAACTATTTATATTTCCTACATTCCTGACAAGCTCTGTGTCGAGTCAAAATCCCTCAAACTCTACCTCTTTAGCTACCGAAACCATGGAGATTTCCATGAAAACTGTATCAACACTATCGGGAAAGACTTGGTCAACTTGCTAGACCCTCGCTATTTAGAAGTCTGGGGAAAATTTACACCTCGCGGTGGCATTTCAATCGACCCTTACTACAACTACGGTAAGCCAGGAACTAAGTATGAAGGCTTGGCAGAACAACGCCTCTTCCAACATGACCTCTATCCAGAGAAAATTGACAACCGTTAAACTCATACTCAATGAAAATCAAAGAGCATACCAGGAAGCTAGCCGAAGGTTACTCAAAGCACTGCTTTAAGGTTATAGATAAGACTGACGAAGTCAGCTCAAAACGCTGTTTTGAAGTTGCAGATAGAGCTGACGTGGTTTGAAGAGATTTTCGAAGAGTATCATACGAAAAAGCCCTGTTCCTCAAGATGAGAAGCAAGGCTTTTTAAGTTTCAATTATTCTTCAGTTCCAAGGAAGTTTTTAGCAACAAGGGCTGCAAGAACTCCACCAACGATTGGTGCAAGGATGAAAATCCAAACTTGTTGAAGAGCTGCGCCACCTACCAATACAGCAGGAGCCAAGCTACGAGCTGGGTTTACTGAAAGTCCAGTGATGTTCAAGCCAGCTAGAATCAAAGCTGTCAATGACAAACCGATCACCAAACCAGCGATTGCGCCATTTCCTTTGCTTGCTGAAGTTACAGTCATGATCACCAAAACAAACAAGAATGTTGCGATTGTTTCAAACAAGAAACCACCAAAGACAGTTACACCGTTTGCCAAGGCATTTTCACCAAGACTTGCAGTTGACATACCTGAATTTGCCAAGAGGAAGAACACAGATCCTGATGCAAGGAAAGCACCGACTACTTGACCAAGGATGTAGTTTACAAGTTCTGAAGATGACAAACGTTTGTTAACAAACATAGCGATAGAAACAGCTGGGTTCAAGTGAGCACCTGAAACAGTTCCGATTGAGAAAGCTGCAACTACGATTGCCAAACCAAAGGCAAGAGCAATTCCAAGGTGTCCAAGACCTTCAACACCATTTCCAAAAACAACAGCTCCTGTTCCGATGAACACAAGCATAAAAGTACCGATCAATTCAGCAACAAATTTTTTCATATTAAGTCTCCTTTTTTCAAACTATGTATTAGTCTATCAGAAGGAGGAAAGGGTTTCAAGAAATGTGCTTGGAAAATATCGTGCGCTTTCCCCTTTACGCGATAGTTTTATTTTTCTAACTCTAAATCTCACACAGGAAAGTTTTCGATTATTTTGATCTTGAAAAATATTCATTTTTCCAAAAACCAGTCTTTGTTTGACACTAATTTCACAAAGGTATATACTAAAAAGCGATAGGACTTCTTTTAGAAGTCTATCACAACTCACTTATAACCCTTTGCTGTTCTTTTATGAACGTTGAAATGGTATCACGGATACCAAAGGAGGAATCATATGTCTAAAGTAGCTATTGTTACAGGTGCAGGTCAAGGAATCGGTTTTGCAATCGCAAAACGCTTGGTCCAAGATGGTTTTAAGGTTGGGGTATTAGACTACAATGCTGAAACAGCTGAAAAAGCAGTTGCTGAATTGTCAGCAGAGAATGCTTTAGCTGTTGTGGCTGATGTGTCTAAACAAGCAGAGGTTGCTGCAGCTTTCCAAAAAGTTGTAGACCATTTCGGAGACTTGAACGTTGTGGTAAACAACGCTGGAGTCGCTCCGACTACACCTCTAGATACGATTACAGAAGAACAGTTCAATCGTACCTTTGCTATTAACGTCGGTGGGGTAATCTGGGGAGCACAAGCTGCTCAAGCTCAATTCAAAGCACTTGGTCACGGTGGTAAAATCATCAACGCTACTTCTCAAGCAGGTGTTGTTGGAAATCCAAACTTGACTGTTTATGGTGGTACAAAATTCGCTGTTCGTGGTATTACTCAAACATTGGCGCGTGATTTAGCTGACTCAGGCATCACTGTTAACGCTTATGCTCCAGGTATCGTTAAAACACCAATGATGTATGATATCGCTCACGAAGTTGGGAAAAATGCAGGAAAAGACGACGAATGGGGTATGCAAACATTCGCAAAAGATATTACATTGAAACGCCTATCTGAGCCAGAAGATGTCGCTGCAGCTGTTAGCTTCCTTGCTGGACCAGATTCAAACTACATTACAGGTCAAACCATTATCGTCGATGGTGGTATGCAATTCCATTAAGATAAAAAATAAGAGGTTGGATTAAATCTAACCTCTTTTATCATCTATACGACTCCAATTTCCAGAGTCATTTTTTTATTAGTGAAAATAATCTTTCTTCAAGACTAGAAATACTCTCCTGCTCTATATAGTATGATTTTCCCTGTTTTAATAGAACACAAGATTAGGAACAGTTTGGATATCCATTTTTTCTGCGAAATCATCAAAAAATTAAATATTCCCATTGCCATTATGGATTCGCTTATTTACTCTTTCACGCACCCTTTCAAGCGCATAAAAAATCACCTTTTCTAGGTGATTTTTTCATAGTCTCTTATTTTTTCAATTCAAGCAAAACACTTATGGCAGACAAGGCGTAAAGCGGCGCTGTTTCGGCTCGTAGGATGCGAGGCCCAAGTCCTGCTAGAACTGCTCCTTTAGCTTCAAAAGATTCAATTTCTGCAGGTGAGAGACCTCCTTCTGGACCAAAGATAAAGAGCAGTTTGGCTCCCTTTTCAAGCTCAGCAACTGCTTGTATAAGTGCAGCTGATTCTCCTTCTTTAGCTGACTCTTCATAAGCCACCACAATAGAATCAAACTGATCCAGTTGGGCTAGAAAGTCTGCCTTTTTCTCAAAAAGGGTAATACTTGGGACTAGATTCCGCTTGCTTTGCTCGGCAGCACCAAGGGCGATTTTTTCTAGTTTCTCGACCTTTTTACCCAATTTCTTGCCGTCCCACTTGGCGACTGACCAGTCTGCGGGAAAGGCCCATATCTGGCTAGCACCCAGTTCCGTCACCTTTTGAGTGATAAACTCTAGCTTATCTCCTTTGGGAAAGCCTGATGCGATGGTCACTTGAATTGGCAATTCTACATTGTCAGCCAATTCTTCAATCAGCTCCAACTGACGCGCCTCTACATTTATCACGCGCGCCAAGCGCTTAATACCATCATCAAAAACTAAGGTAACCTGGTCCTCTTCTTTCAAACGCATGACCTGAAACATGTGCTTGCTGGTTTCCTTGTCCTCGATAGTGACAGGAGAGATTGCACTCCCCTTGACAAAATACTGCTGCATGCTAGCCTCCAATCACACCAGAAATATCCTTGGTCTTCTTGAAGACGCAGGCATTCCATTCCCCTTGGATCATGTGGGTTTCAAGGAAAAATCCAGCTGCTTCTGCTGACTCACGCACCATGTTCCACTTGTCCTTGATAATACCACTCATGATGAGATAACCTTCATCCTTGACCAAGTGATAAGCATCCTCTGTCAGATGAATGAGGATATCTGCCAAGATATTAGCCACGATGACATCTGCCTCAATCTCAACACCCTTAAGCAAATCTCCTGCTGCTACATGGATGTTTTCCATGCCAGGATTGAGCTCAATATTTTCCTGAGCGACTCGAACCGCTACATCATCTAGGTCATAGGCGAAAATCTCCTTGGCACCTAGGAGTGAGCTTGCAATAGAAAGAACCCCTGAACCAGTCCCTACATCTAGCACTGTTTCTCCACCACGAAGGACCTGCTCCAAGGCAAAAAGACTCATCTTGGTCGTAGGGTGGGTTCCTGTTCCAAAGGCCATCCCTGGATCTAGCTTGATAATCTTTTCTCCCGCCGTCGCCTCATAGTCCGTCCATGATGGTACGATGGTCAGGTCATGGGTAATGCGAGCTGGTTCATAGTATTTCTTCCAGTTGTCTGCCCAGTCTTCCTCAGCCAAGGCAGTCGTCCCCATCTTGACCTCTCCTAGATCCATAAAGTCTGTCAATTCTGCTAAACGAGCCTGCAAATCCGCTTCAACCGCTACCACATCAACCGTTTCCGGATAGTAGGCTGTGACCACAATTTCTTCTTGTTGCTCGACCTCAGGGAAAATTTCACCGAAACGGTCCACATTTCCAACATAGTCCATGCTATCTTCAATTGCTACCCCTTGGGCACCTAACTCGATTAAGAGATTAGAGACCAGCTCCTCCCCCTCACGCTTGACTGTAACTTTTAACTCTTGCCATGTTTCCATCATTAAGATACCAAGCCCGTAAAAACACAAAGTCAAAATAGGAAACTCTCTGAAGACGTTTGTGTCTAAGAGAAGTTTATCTTTTTGGCAGCGTGTTTAGGGCGGGTTCAGTTTAGAAATGTAACTGAACCATCCTTTCTATTTCTCTATCAATTTTTTCATGTAGACCATATCCATGCCTTCTTTTTCAGGCTCGATATGGATTTGACGGTAGCCATTTTTCTCATAAAAAGCAACCATGCCCGCATCCTGTAATACCGTACACAAATCCCACTGTTTAATGGTTGGGAATTCTTTTTCCAGCAAGCTTAAACCATTAGATCCATACCCTTTCCCTTGATACTGGGGCAAAATCGCTGCCGTTCCTAACCAAGCTTTCATTAACTCGTCATTGGTCTGAATTCGAAGAAATCCGATTTTATCTTCGTTTTCTTTCACAAAGTAGTAATAGCTATTGGGACGCTCGACTAGTTTCCACTTAATTCGTTCACGGTCCTCCAGATAAGGATCGTATTCATCTTGGTATTTGTCATAAACAGCCTTAAAGCTAGCTCTTTGAATCGCAATGACGTCCTCTAAATCCTCTGCTCCTGCTCGTTCAAGGCTTATCATAAACTCTCCTCCAAATAATCCCTCAATCTCCCCTGTAGCTGAGGCACTGCTTGTTTAGAATTGAGAAATTCCTCAATGCTCATCAGTTGATAGGCTTGCCCTTCATCTCCGAAGATGATATTGTCAAATTGTTCTTGTCTTAGCTGACCAACCATAAAGACCGATTGCTTGTCTTTAAAGATTACGCTAGGATAAATCTTGCTCCAAAGCAGACAGTCTTCATCTAAATGAATTCCCAGTTCCTCATAAACTTCACGCGCTGCGCACTCGAAAGGACTTTCGTTTCCTTCACGACCACCACCTGGCAACTCCCACATGTTGGGACAAGGGATATCGTCCTTGTCATCACGTAAGATAGTCAAGACCTTATCCCCACAAATCAAGGCAATCTTGCAACCTTGGAAATCCATTCTGCTATCCAATAATTCCATGATATTTACTCTTTTCTATGATGACAATTACTCTCTAGGAAAATACAAGCTAGCTTTCTTCGATTACCTTTTGGCAATCTGCATCCCAGTATGCCTGCCATCTACCATGTTTTTTAGCAAAATAAACGGTAAACTCATCATTTACATAATCTGCAACATAGCGAAGATTAGGCGGATTTTCCTCAAAACTTAATACCCAAGGATGGAAGTAAAAAGTTTTCTCCCACCTCTTCTGAGTATAGCCCAAATCCTTGGCAAACTGAGGGATGGCTTGTTGCATCTCACTTTCCAAACAAGACTGAATGGCATTGTCAATACTATTTAAACGAGCTAATAGTTGCTGAAACTGCTCTTCCTCTTCCGTCTTAAAACCAACTAGAAATTCAAATTCCGCAAAATCTTCAGGAAATTCAAGTTCTGTGATTTTCCCATCCTCAGCATAGCGTCCTTCCTCATTAACAAGGCGACGAGTTCCTGACTTCAATACTCTCTCGAAATCTAGATCCGCAAAGCGATTGCGGGGAAGAATATCAACTGACGGCTCAGTTTTAGCTGACCTTCTCCTGAAAAACTGTTTGACTTTTTCTAGCATAGTCTCCCCCTTCTCCTTGAATTCATTATTTAAAAATGTCCACTTAGAATATTTTCTAGTATCTCGGATAAGGGTAAAATTCTCCTTCTTCCAAACCGACTTTCCCTTCTTCAAAGACTTCTTGGTTCCATTCCATGACGAATTCTTCTGCTTCTGGGTCT
This sequence comes from Streptococcus sp. 20925_1_44, assembly GCF_041432435.1. Classification (NCBI taxonomy): domain Bacteria; kingdom Bacillati; phylum Bacillota; class Bacilli; order Lactobacillales; family Streptococcaceae; genus Streptococcus; species Streptococcus sp. 20925_1_44. The sequence continues at coordinate 220,804 of NZ_JAPVZQ010000003.1, read as the reverse complement.
TCCAAAAAGTCCATGAGGGCATCTAGTCCAACCTCGGCAGTATCTTTAAGGAATAGTGCAAAATAAGCTAAAAATTCACGAGAAAAACCTTTCTTAGGCAGGTAAGGGATGACTGTAAGATAGTCTTCTGCATTAACTGTTGACTTGGCAGGGTTGTAAAAAAGTACCGCTTCTTCAAAAAGGATATCATCTGACGAAACCTCTCCGTCTTCATCTAGCATCTCCACCCCTGCAGCATTTTGTGCCTCTAATAGAAAACTCACTTCAACCGCATGATTACGCTTGTCCCAACTAATCTCATAATCAAAAGGAAAGTTCTTATCCAACTCTTCTTGTAAAACATCTAAAAATCCGTATGTTGCCATTTTGTCCTCTTTCTATACGACTCTTAAATCGCCCCGAATACTCGGAAATATGCTAAAATAGATACTACCATATTACCACATTAGTATCAGAAAATCTATGTTAGAAAGGACTGCTATGCCAGACAATCTCGCGCTTCGTATGCGCCCCAAAACCATCGACCAGGTCATCGGTCAGGAGCATCTGGTTGGCCCAGGTAAAATCATCCGCCGTATGGTGGAAGCCAATCGCCTATCCTCTATGATACTCTACGGACCTCCAGGAATTGGTAAGACCAGTATTGCCTCAGCCATCGCTGGAACGACCAAGTATGCTTTTCGGACCTTCAATGCCACTGTTGATAGTAAAAAACGTCTCCAAGAAATCGCTGAGGAAGCTAAATTCTCAGGTGCCCTTGTACTGCTACTAGACGAGATTCATCGCCTTGACAAGACTAAACAAGACTTCCTCCTTCCTCTCTTAGAAAGCGGTCTAGTCATCATGATCGGGGCGACAACTGAAAATCCTTTCTTTTCTGTCACGCCAGCCATTCGTAGCCGTGTTCAGATTTTTGAGTTGGAACCCTTGTCTAACCAAGATGTCAAAGAGGCCATTCAAATCGCCCTGACTGACCCTGAACGAGGCTTTGATTTCCCTGTTGAGTTAGATGATGATGCCCTTGATTTTATCGCAACATCTACCAACGGTGATCTCCGTTCTGCCTTTAACTCGCTGGATTTGGCAGTTCTCTCCACTCCAGCTAATGACAAAGGTATACGTCATATCACGCTTGACATCATGGAAAATAGTCTGCAACGGAGTTACATTACTATGGACAAGGATGGAGACGGGCACTATGATGTTCTATCTGCCCTTCAAAAGTCTATTCGCGGATCAGATGTGGACGCTAGTCTCCACTATGCTGCTCGCTTGATAGAGGCCGGTGACCTTCCTAGCCTAGCTCGTCGTTTGACTGTGATTGCTTATGAAGATATCGGTTTGGCCAATCCCGAAGCCCAGATTCATACCGTGACTGCTCTGGATGCAGCACAGAGGATCGGTTTCCCCGAAGCCCGCATCCTCATTGCCAATGTTGTGATTGATTTGGCCCTTTCTCCAAAATCCAACTCAGCCTATGTAGCTATGGACAAGGCTCTGTCTGACCTTAAAACCTCAGGTCACCTACCAATCCCACGTCACCTGCGAGATGGCCACTATAGTGGTAGCAAGGAATTAGGCAATGCCCAAAACTACCTCTATCCACATAACTACCCAGGTCACTGGGTCAAACAAGAGTACTTGCCAGAAAAAATTCGCAACCATAGCTACTTCTCACCAGAAGATAGTGGAAAATACGAACGTGCCCTGGCTCAACGCAAGGAAACCATTGATAAATTACGAAACTTATGAAATCCTTTTCAAAATTTTTAATTTTCCCTTGATTTTTTTTGAAAAAGTGGTATCATATAATCATAGAAACGCTGTGGTGTACGACTTCACATTTAAGTGTTGACCGACTATTTTTTGTATTATTAGGGAAACAAAAGTCTTCTAACAGCATGTAGGCCGTCTCACACGGAAACAGCTTCAGTTAGAGCGAGTTGCCCACCTGCTTAATTGCGCGGGTTCAATACAAACCGTGAAGTTTCGGCACCAATACAGCTTTTTATTTGCCTCCTTAGCTCAGTTGGTAGAGCAGTAGACTCTTAATCTATGGGTCACAGGTTCGAGCCCTGTAGGGGGCATCTAAATCAACAGGAAAAAGCCTTGATTTATAAGGCTTTTTTGCTTGTCTATAACTGATTTGCCCCATCATTTGCCCCACATTTTTTTTATGAGCAATCTTTCCAGACATCTCTGATTATGAAAAACAAAAAAGCTATCCTACCTTTGCAAATTTGGATAAGATAGCGGAATATTTTAATGCAACTCCAACCCAACTCTTTGGAACGAGTAAAGAGATTGAGTTAGAAAAGAGTGTTCTTGAATCTAATGAATACTCTGATAAAGTAAGTGAAATCTTAAAAGCTGTCAAATACATCGAGCATTTCCTACATACTGATGGACAGTACTTAGAGGATTTACTTTACTTAACAAGAGGCAACCAACTATACACAGAAGATGGAGATGAGTTGTATATTGATCCAACTTCTCAGAAAAGAACACTTCATAACCAATATGAACCTGGTTTTATTGAAGCAAGAGATAAATCTCCACTAGAACTCTTAATTGAAAATAAGGAATTGTTTGATAAATAGAAAAAGCGAGGATAACCTCGCTTCAGATTGAAGTTAAAATCTTTAGAAGACACTTTTATAAGGACTTTGTCTTCAATCTGTGAAAAGGAGTGAAAACTCCTTTTCTTTTTGTAAGTCAGACTGAAACTTCCAAATTGTTTATTTATTTTATTGACATTTTCTATAAAAATAAGTACAATAGTTTTATTAGAAACTATACTATATAGGGGGTATTGAAATGAAATTTTCTAATCGTTTACTGCTATTCCTTGCAGGAGTTGTTTTTGTCCTTTTAGGACTTTTCCTATTTACAAACCCAGTAGCTAATCTTGTTGCTTACAGCTGGTGGATTTCATTTGGTTTACTGGTTTCTTCTATAGCAGCTATTTTAGGCTATTTCTCTGCACCAAAAGAGCTTCGCTCACCTGTTTATCTTTTCCAAGGATTTGTTAGTCTTCTCTTAGCTCTTTACCTCGTTGCTTATGGCTTTGTGACCCTGCCGGTCGTCATTCCGACCATTGTAGGAATTTGGTTAATTGTAGAAGCCATTATTGCTTTCTTTAAAGGCAATCGTCTAAGATTGATTTTCCCTATTATTGGTAGCAATATCATGTGGGTAGCCTTGCTTGAATTTTTACTAGGTCTAGTGATTCTGTTCAATCCAGTGGCTACAGGTGTCTTTGTCGTTTATGTCATTGCCTTTTCATTTTTAGTTACTGGCTTCACCTACATTATTGAGGCCTTTCGTAAATAGTCTAGTTGCTATTTCTATCGCATTCAAAAAAGCTGGGAAATCATATTCTCAGCTTTTTCGTCTCTTTAATTATCACTTTTTCGCATTCCATTCTACGTAGAAATTTGTTTTTCCATTTTATTCTCCAATTTGATCTCGCACTGACATTTATTTATAACAAAACTATATATCTAGAATAGCATAATCATTAGGTATTATAGGTTTTCAAACAAAATACGAGTCATTCGTTTTTGCCCCGCTTTTGCCCCATTTTTAAATCCTGACATTGAAAATACCTAAAAGTATTTCCCTAAAATCAGCTATATTTCAACATTTTTGTTTATTTTCAATATGAAAAGTTCTTACAAATCCATGTAGGGGGCATCTAAATCAACAGGAAAAAGCCTTGATTTATAAGGCTTTTTTGATGTCAAATAACTTTTTGTAGCAAATCATTATAAAGGTTTTCCAACCTTATCAAACTTATCATTTATTCTCAATCAATTGCTAGCAATATTTGATAAGACCAACTGTTTTTTACAGTACAGAGCTAGTCTATAATTAACTAAACTATACTAATTTGTGCCCATATTACATGGCCAATCCGCATAGAGATTAAAATGGGCTATTATGAATTCATAAATTTTCGCAACAGAACAAGAGCAAGTCATTTAGAAATAAAAGAGAAGAGAATCTTTCACTCTCTTCTTAGTATATCTTATTAAATTCAGTCTTTCTCAATCTACCTGATTTTCCTTTGCAACGACAAATTCCTTAACCAATCGATAGATAACAGCAAATATCGGTGTAAAGAATATCATCCCAAGTAAGCCAAAGAGATTGCCTCCAATACTAGCAGCCGCAAGCGTGAAAATAGCTGGCAAACCAATAGACTGACCTACAACTCTAGGATAAATAAGGTTTCCTTCAATCAGCTGTATAACTTGATATAGAAGAAGAGAAAGTAAGGCTTGAGTAGGACTCACTGTGAAGATAAAAATCGCTCCCACAACACAAGCAATCATAGGCCCTACATAAGGAATGAACGATAGCACTCCTGCAAAGATACCTGTCATTACTCCATAGGGTATCCCAAACACGCTGTAACCAACCGCTATCATAACTCCTATGATAACTGCTTCAATCAGCTGACTCATCAAAAATTGGTCATAAGTCTCTAGTGCTACTTGTCCAATGTAAGTCAACTTTATCACCACCTTCTCTGGAAGAAAAACTTTTAGAAGTCGACTCGTCATCGCTGCCAAATGTTCCTTACTGGATAAAAATAAAAAGGTGAAGACTATAATCAAAAAGGCATTCATCAAACTTGAAAAAATATTGCCGATATTACTAGTCAGACCTGATAAAAAACCTATCAAAGCTTGGCTAATAGAACTAGATTGTCCCTGTATGCCTGATACGATAGTTGACAACATGTCTTTGGTTACAAATTCCGAGCTGCCTAGCAATTTCCCAAGTTGAGTAAGGACTGTTGAAAGGACTGTTCCCAGCTGACTAATAGTCTGGGCTAGGGTTGGCAGCACCAAAACCAAAAGAGCAATCACGATTAAGATAAGAGCTAGGAAAACAAGTACCATGGCAATCGGACGACGCAACTCTGCCTTTACCTTCAATTTAACTAAGTACTGTTCAATTTTTTTCATAGGAACATTAAGCACAAAAGCAATAACAGCACCATAAATCAAGGTTGATATTACATCAAAGAGAGAGATTGCTCCTGATATAAAGCTCGATGCATTCAGAATTACAAGAGCAACCAGCCCTATAAAAAGTATTAACGGGGTGTATTTTTTTACTAAGTTCATAAATTCTCCTTAATAAACATGTTTAGATACGACTATACTATTTGGTTTTTCAAACTCTCGATTAAGGTAGGCTTGGTAAGTTCCTGGAGCGATAAATCCTTTGGGTGAGAGGATATCGGTGCCAGCCTGACCGACTATGGTATCAGCCAAGAGCACACAGTTTGTAGATAAGACAAAGTAGGATTTAAACTTAGATTTGATAAATTTATAAAGTTCCCCATCTGTCTCATGTCTGATTTTATAAGCGTAGGTGTAGTCTTCCTTACCATCACCTGTCATGATTTTATCTGCACTTGGCTCCCATGGAATCGTCAGTTGTTTCAATTCAGCCAACTTTTTCTGAACTGCTTTTTCCATTTCAGGCGTCAAATCTATCCCATAACCAAAAAGCGTTTTTTGACTCTCACGTTTACATAGGTCAATGTACTTGTCACGATCACAGAAATATAAGACACCATCTCCTACCATGCCAAATAAGGTCTCAGAAGACGGATCATAGTTGCCATAAGAAATAACACGGCCTTGATAGCAGATATCCACATGACCAATTGCCGAAAACAGAGAGGTCTCAGCTGTATGAACAAAAATTTCAAGCTCCGCTGTCTTACCAGACTTCACTATTCCAAGATGGATATCTTCTTCCTCATCAGCATTTTCCAGCATAAATTTGTTAATTTTTGCTAAAGTTCTTGCAGGGATGAGAGCGGCTAGGACAATAGGTAAGCTAATTCTAATGCGACGTTTGAGATGGTTTTTCCCAATTTCCCCTTCAAATAAGAAACCGTCACGGATATTGGACAGACCATAAAGGAAAAAATAAGCCCCTAAAACAAAGAGTTGAAAGACAGAATTTCCCGTAGAGGACAAAAGACTAGCTCCACCAAGAAAAACTAGTAGAATACCATCTAGTAAGAGACGAAAACGAGGTCGAATATTATTTTTACGGTAGAGAACATAGGTGACAAGGTTGATACTAGCATGAAAAATCTGATAAACTCCAATCACAAGAGCCAGAACATAAATCGGTATATCAGTCGCAAGATTAGAACCTAGCAAATATCCCAGCACTAACAATTTAACCAGTGCAACTCCCAAGGTATCCGTTGACTGGCTTTTTTTGAAAACTCTTAATAGCAAATCTACGACCGTTGCTATCCAAGCTAAAAACAGAACCAGGCGAATAACTGTTACTGGCAACCAAGTCCCCGTGACCATCAAGATGAGACCTAGCAGAACAAACAAGAACCCCTGAGCAAGTAATTTCTTACCTGTCAGACCTAAAGATAGAATTTTCGCCATATAAAAACCTTTCAACAATAAAAATTAAACACTCCGATTAAACTGACTAGTAAATAGCCAACACTACAAACAGCCTGTGCCAGCAACATATGGTGACTAGAAATGACTGTAGTAATGTCACCATCTTGTCTTATGCACTTCTAAAATTTGTTATATTGATTAGAAACCAGAGCTTATAAAAACTAGCTAAACTCGAGAGATAGACACAATTGCGACGAAAAAATGTATAACCAATTCAACTTGTTAAGGTAAGAAAGCATTATTTCCAATCTATTAATTATTCATCTATTACCTATTATGACACAATATTCCCTATAGTTCAACTTTTTACTTATTTAAAACCATAAAGCCTACATAACTCTTTGAAGAGAACAAAAATCTGAATGTAATAAGATAGTACCCATTACCCATATTATAATTAGATTATGAATTGAAGCTTTTTGGAACTAAAATTAGGAATAATTGAGAAAGTAGGGAGGGAAATTTTGCTTTTACCCCATTTTGAAATAATTTCATTTTAGATTTTTCTAAGTTTCTTTCAAAGAGCCTGCAGGGGGCATCTAAACAACAGGAAAAAGCCTTGATTTACAAGGCTTTTTTGTTTTTCTAAAAGATTTTCTCTAGATATTTAGCAGAATCCCAAGATAGTTTCTCAATGTTCCACTTCTTCCTTAAATCGTACTTTTCCTTGGCTGTATAATCTCATAATCTTCACAAAGCGAACTGGATTGTTTTGGTTATACAAAAGAAATACTGAAAAGAATAACAAGCCAGCAAACCACAAACCATAGCCTTCATCACCAATCGGTTGGCCAAATTTTAGAGGAAGAATCAAGAAATACAAAAAGTAATAGATAGACACTATATTTACTACAAAGCGGGCAAATCGATAAGGTAAAGCAGACAGTTGTCTAGGATCAAACTGGTTTTTTACAAACAAATTATGAGATGCTGCAAAGAAAAAGACTTTCTCTGTCGTTGGCTGGGCCTTTCGAACATTTTTATAAAGTGCTCGTTCAAGTATAGCAACCAACAAGGAAAACTGCATCAACCAAAATAGAAGAATACAGGCTAGACTGAACCAGTTATAGACACCAATAAACTTGAGGGAAAAGAAGCCCGAAATTGCAGGTCCACCTGCTAGTAAGAGAATTACCAATTCAGGAATAAAAGAATTCGTTTCACCAGCTTTTTCAGTATTGAGCAACTTACTCTTTGGAGCAGCTAAAGCCTCTCCTGTCTTTTGGTCATAATAAACAGCCTGACCATTGCATTCGCCGATAAAGACACGACGGCGTCCGAGAAAAAACATATTGACCTCTTTCTATTTATGAAAACAAGTCTTCAAATTTTGGAATTTTATTATCCTAGTATACCATAAACCAACTTGCTAGGTCATAAGATAGCTAAGAGCCACATCTTGCTAAAAGGTTGACAGAACTTCGCTCCATAGGATATGATGGGAATACCTAAAATTTTAACTCTGCATGATCTTTACGACTTCTACTGAAAAAGCGTTGGAGAGTTCAATTCTATATCTGGAGGTTTCTATGAAAATCTATTATTCAAAATTTGTCGGTGTCGGCTATCTAGTTTTTGCGGTAGGTATATTCTTTCAATTTTTCTTTTTTCTCGCGCATGGATTGATCGACTTTTCTCAGCTCAGTCTTCTCACTGTGGTACCAACCATCCTCTTTTTCACTGCTATCTATGCAACGATTGCAGGCATCAAAAGACTTTCTAGTCGCAGACTCTCCTTTGAGTTCACCTTGGAAGGTATTTATGTCTATCCTGGGCTCTTCTTTTCCAAGGAAATTTTCATCCCAAAAGAAGAATTGTTGCGAGCATCTTATGTTGAAGTGGATGTCAGCGACCCTGACCATGTCAACAGCAAGGCTTGCTATTTAGATTTTGACCTGAGAGAGGTGACCCAGCTAGAAGATATCTCTAAGTCAAACGTCATCATCGATACAAGTGTTCTGATATTGCGACTCGCCCTTAGCCTCTGTCGATTTAGAGAGGAAGAAAAAGCCGAGTTGGCGACCTATCTAAAAGAAAACTACGGAATTGATTTCTTATATTAGCAAGTAAAAAAAGCCATGATGTAGGGCTTTTTGTGTTATTAGCGATTTAGCACTTGCTACGCTCCGCTTTCATCCTGTTCTTTCTTAAAGAGCACTTTTCCTTGGCTGTATAGTTTCATAATTTTCACTAATCGGATTGGATTGTTTTGGTTGTACACTAACACGAGCGCAAAGATTACTAATCCAGCTACCCAAAATTCATAACCTAGTTCAATCTCCTGACCAAACTTTTGAGTGTAATTATAAAAAATATATAACAAATAGATATTAGCGGCAATTATTAGAAAGCGAACGATTCGGTAGATTTTAGTCGACAGCTTGGCCGGATCAAAGTTTTCTTCTCCCACCATCAGGTTATGAGAAGCCGCATAGTAAAAGACTTTTTCTGTCGTTGGCTGGGCCTTGCGTACATTTTTATAGAGAGCTCGTTCGAGTAAAGCAACCATAAACAAAAACTCAGCCAACCAAAATAACAGGATAAAGATCAAACTGGTCCAGTTATAGACCCCGATACTCATAGCCGCAAGGAAGCCAAAGCCACCCGTTCCACCTGCCATGAAGAAAATCACCAATTCAGGAATATAGGCGTTGGTCATACGAGCCCCTTCAGTATTGAGTAGGATACTCTTGGGAGCAGCTAAAGCCTCTCTCGTCTTTTGGTCATAATAGACCGCTTGTCCATCACATTCGCCGATAAATACACGACGGCGTCTAAGAAAAAACATCTTGACCTCTTTCTATTTCCTTTGTTATATTTACTTCTTAACTCGACTATTTCTGTACCGTTCAACTGCCTTCAGCCATCGGATCAACCAGACAATGTGTTTTCGATTTCCACGCGCAACATCTGTATTTAAGAGCTTACTTTTAGCAGTACCTATATCTATACTTAGGCATATAAGATCCGATACATATTTTCCATGAAGCCATCAATCTCTCCTCGAACAGTTTTCAACAGACGAGCTTCTTCGGATTGCGAGATAGAGACTCCTTCTCTTTTTCCACTGTCGTTATCCTGAGAATAGTTAGAATAAATTAAATTAAGGTCTTTATCTAACACGAAAGCCACATATGTTTGTTTTTCATTAACTTGTGTAATGAAAAATAACTGAAAATCTTTTGCATCTTTCTGAGGAGGGCTGATTTTCAAATGTACTTCTCCTTCTATTTCAAGCGGATAAATAACTCCATCTAGACGAATAGCACCATCAGATGGAATGATGTACCCCGCTTCACGTATTTGAGATGCATACTTTTCCGAGGCCATTAAATAATGAAGAACTTCGACTCTATCCTGTTTTTCAAAAGCTGTTTTTAGAGTACTAGATTCTTGAGAATTTTTAAAAGTGAGATACAAAGGAATGACTAATAAGATAAAAGATACTATTATCAACCACTTAAACTGTTTCATTTTATCTAACATTACTCTTACCACCTCTTTCTAAATAGACAAAGAAGGCTTTCTGATTCTTCTTTCTCTATCTCTTCTTTTTAATCTGATAATAAATAAAACTAATAGTGGTATCCAAAAGAATTGAATAACCAAAAGTTCTTATTGTCCATATAAGCCAAATCGGGCTATTTTCAACATTTATCTTAAGTATCTTCAAACATACTGCTAGAGTCAAAAATAAGACAACTTCTGTAGTCAAGCGGTGCTTTGCCTTTCTTAGATCTATAGATTTCAAAAATAACTGACTCTGGCCTTCCTTAGGTACTTCTTCCCAATAGGTCTTATCCTTACTTCTTAGATAAAGTAGATAACCAACTTCGACGATTAATCTTGAAAAAGCTGAAATAAACACTATATTGCTCACAATCCCAAATGTTTGCAAATAATAACCGGATAAACTAGCCAATCCTCCGCCTAACAAAGTAACTCCTATAATAATCCAAAGGGATGGTTTACTGTAAACACTTGAAAAGGCTATATAGTTAGCAGTTGTTCGTTTTTCTGAAAATCCTTTTCTTAGTTGCTTTTTTAACCAACTGGCATTATAAACAATTAACCCCATGAATAAACCAATGGAACTTAACCAATAAATCAGCGAGTAGATCAGCGAATTTTTTAGAACCTCATTCGTTAAAATAGTGAGGATATAATCCATTAAAACCAATGAAAGATGAATCCCATTGATTAGTACAAAGAGCATCGCAGTACTAAAGAGTTGATGTTTATAGATGAATGTCTTGCTGAATGACATAATCTGACAGACCAGCATGAGCAATAGAAGGAAACATAGAAAAAGAAAAGGGACATTAGAAAAGGGATCTACTGTGAACTGCTCCTTGATAAAAAAGTATACATGAGTCAGGTCGATACTCAATACAAACAAACCAGCCCAGGCCAAACTCAACATTCTAACAGAGGCTCGCGTGGAACCCAGCGCTTGAAAATATTCCTTATTTAATGCTTCTGACTGACGGTTCATATCCCACTACTCCTCTTCTAGCTGACCGTTTTTGATTAACTTCTTATAATAGCGTTTGCTGTACCATTCGCGGTCGCTAATTCCCAGATATTCTTTGTATTCCAGACGTCGTCCGAGAAAAAACATATTGACCTCTTTCTATTTCCTTTGTTATATTTCCTTCTTAACTCGACTATTTCTGTACCTTTCAACTGCCTTCAGCCATCGAATCATATTATTTTGCCACAGCAATAACGCTGCGACAGCCGGCAAAATCCCCATCAGGCTTAAAGGAAATAGCTCACTGCCGATTGGTGTTCCCATCATCTTCAAAACAAGCATGGAGAGGATAGAAATCGGACCAGCTAAGCCGATTACTGACATAAAGACTGTGAAAACCCAAGCAATTAGCTTCTTGCCAAGGGTAACCTTCTTATCTGAAAGATTATTCCAAAAGGGATTGCTATTGACGGCTCTTCTGAAGTTTTCCTTGCCGGTAGGTTGCGCTAAGGCAACATTTTTATAGAGTGCTCGCTCCACGATCACCAATAGTAAAATGGCTTCCAGCAACCAAATTAGCAGAAAATAAATCAGAGTTCCACAGCTATAGACACCCGTAAAAAAGCGTGTTGCCGGAAAAAACTGCATGATGCTACTGAATGCTAAAAGGCCACAAATCAACCAGACAATGTGTTTTCGATTTCCACGGGATGCCTCAGTATCTAAAAATTTACTTTTAGGAGCTGCTAGAGGATTTCGTGGCTCATCGACATGGACATAAATAGCCTGACCTTCGCTCTCCCCTATATAAATCACTTTCCTAAAAAGCATGCTTGTCTTTCTCCTCTAACCAACTGATTTTCTTAAAACTTCCCTGAAAAAGAGATTTTTTCTCCATTGACTCCTCCAAATTTATGGCACAATTGATAGATTTTTTCCCAAAGAGAGATAAAAAATGAAAGAATTATAAACCTTGAGCAATATTTCCTAGTTGGTTCACTCGATCATGAATGGTTTCCACATTTAAATTTCCATGTTGGTATTCACAAAGAAATCCATTTTCGTAGAAAACTTGCTCTGAAAGCTGACCTTTTGGTGTATTTGGGCATTCAACCATAACAACATTAAAGACACCACCTGTTCCTGTACCCTCGATTGCATTGCCTCTAAAATGATAAGTGAAGGCCCGGAATTGTTCCCCATTGTAGTTACCAGAGATGACATAGGCAACTTTCCTCTCATGTCCACACCCAAAAGGATAATGGCTGAAATTAGCATATTTTTCTACATATGGACTTTGTGTAGGAGTTATAGTGAGCGTATTAGATATCGTTCTGCCTGAGTAATCTCTATAGTTGTCTCTACCTTGAGCTTGGTCAAATTGATAGCCGTGCGCAGTTGCAAAGGCTAGATATTCATTGTTATTTTTATTGGCGTGGCTAATAGCCCAATAAATAATCCCTGCTACAAAAACAAAGATTAGTAACATAAAGATGATAAAGAAAACAACAAAAGTCATTCTCATTTTATATTCCTTTTAAAATTGGTTAGAAAGCAAGGACATTTCTCCACCCATACTTCTGATTGATGTTCTTAGTTGCGGTAAAACTGGTTATCTTTATCGCTTACAGATTGACCGATAGACAAGACATCTTGACTGCCATCTGTACCTGTCACTTCGTTTTGGACTCCAGCTGGGGTAAAGATCAGTCGTGCTCCTTGTCCACCACCGACAAGATGAATACCTGTTAAGTAATAGCCATCTTTTTCCTCTACTTGACCCATCTCGTATTTAAAGGTTCCATTTGAACTTTGGATTGTCACAATTCCATCTGCTGTGACTGTTGCAGTGATTCCCGCGTAGTTTTCCCAAGTTCCTACAAATTTAGCGTAAGCCTCTTGTGATTTTTTCTTATCTTCCTTTTGTTCTGCTTGAGTAGTTGTAGCTTCTGTCGCACTATTTGATTCTGACTTCTGCTCCTCTTTTTGGCCTGCTTCAGTTTTACTTGCGGACTCTGTAGTCACCTTGCTTGTTGTCTCCTTTTGGTTTGAAGATGACGTATTCTTGTCAGTCTTTCCACCACAGGCAACCAAGGTCAAGGCAGCCAACAAGGTCAGGACTGATAGGCTCGTATAGCGCAATGTTTTGTTTTTCATAAAAATCTCCTTTGAATAGACACAGATAAAAGTAGCTCGTCAGATTTTGCATATGTTTGACGGCTGTATCGTAGTCTTCAGTGTATCATTTATTTGCTTTTAATTCAACAGCTATCATATGTCGAAAAAAGGCTAATCCAAGTAGGAATTAGCCCTTTTATTTCTAGTTTTGATTTGCTCGTTTTTTAGTAGATAAACATGGCATCGCCAAAGCTAAAGAAACGGTATTTTTCATCGATAGCATGCTGGTAGGCTTTGAGGACCAATTCACGGCCTGCAAAAGCTGAGACAAGCATGACCAAGGTAGACTTCGGCAAATGGAAATTAGTAGAAAAAGCATCTACCACCTTCCAGTCATAGCCTGGCTTGATAAAGATATTAGTCCAGCCAGAATCGGCCTGGATTTGGCCGTCAAACTTGCTTCCAATAGTCTCTAGCGTACGGATAGAGGTAGTCCCCACAGCAATGACACGGCCACCATTTTCTTTGACCTGACGCAAGGTCGCTGCAGCTTCCTCAGACAATTGATAAAACTCTGAGTGCATCTCGTGCTCATCCAGATTATCTACTGAAACAGGTCTAAAGGTCCCAAGTCCAACGTGCAAGGTCAGGTAGACTAGATGAACGCCTTTTTGCTGGATTTCTTCTAGTAATTCTTTGGTAAAATGCAAACCTGCAGTTGGGGCAGCGGCTGAGCCACTCTCCTTGGCATAGACTGTCTGGTAACGTTCGCGGTCATCCAATTTTTCGTGAATATAAGGAGGTAGCGGCATTTCTCCAAGACTTTCAAGTACTTCTAGGAAAATTCCTTCATACTCAAAACGGACAATACGGCCACCATGGGTCAATTCCTCAGTCACAACCGCGCTTAGTCGGCCATCTCCAAAAACAACTCGGGCACCAACCTTGAGACGTTTGGCTGGTTTTGCCAACACTTCCCATTCGTCTCCTGCTGTATTTTTCAAGAGTAAGAGTTCAACGTGGCCCCCTGTTTCTTCTTTTTGACCATGAAGTCGAGCTGGCAAGACACGGGTATCATTCATCACCAGGGCATCACCTGGCTCTAGCATCTCAATAATAGAGTGAAAGTGGCGATCTTGAAATTCTCCAGTTTGGCGATTGACCATCAAGAGTTTAGAGGCATCGCGCTTTTCCAAAGGAGTCTGAGCAATCAATTCCTCCGGCAAGTGAAAATCAAAATCATTTGTATTTAATGTCGTCATTCTTCTTTTCTCTTCTCATTTATTCAAATTACTTATCAAAGCGAACTTCTTCAAGTAGGTACTCGATGAAGCGTTCACCCATCTTAGACAAGCTAGTTTTCTCATGCTGGATATAAACCAGTTCAATAGGATCATCAATATCAAGTGGAATCGAAACGATATTGTCTCCATTGAGGTTACTATTAAGGATACCAGTTGCGATGGTATAGCCGTCCAAACCAATCAAGAGATTGAACAAAGTCGCACGGTCACTAACAACGATGGATTTCTTGTGGTGTTCCTGAGACAAAATCTCCTCTGAGAAATAGAAGGAATTATGGGTACCTTGGTCATAGCTCAAGTATGGGAAGTCTTCTAGATCTACCAATCGCACCTTGTCTCTCTTAGCAAGAGGGTTGGTCTTGCTGACAAAGATATGGGGTTGGGCTGTAAAGAGATGGTGGGCAACTAGATGGTTGTCGTCTAACATCTTTGAAAGAACGTCCCGGTTATAGCTATTTAAAAAGAGAACTCCCACTTCACTTCGGAAGTTCTTGACATCATCGATAATCTCCCAAGTTCTGGTTTCACGCAAAAAAAGCTCGTACTTTTCCATATCGCTTTTCTTGAGCAAGGAAACAAAAGCATTGACTACGAAGGCATAGTGCTGCGAAGACACACTAAAAAGCTCGCGATGAGCGATTGGATTCTTATAACGTTCTTCTAGAAGTTGCGTTTGCTCAACAACCTGACGGGCATAGGATAGAAACTCCATCCCATCACGTGTAAGGGTAATTCCCTTAGGATTTCGGATAAAAATCTCAATTCCCATCTCATTTTCTAGGTCACGAACGGCATTTGATAGACTCGGTTGTGTAATGAAAAGTTGCTTGGCAGCCTCATTCATCGAACCAGTCTCTACAATTTTGATAATATAGTGTAATTGTTGAATTCTCATGTTTTTATTGTACCATACTTGAGGCAATATAAAAAGAACCAGTAACTGAAAGCCAAGCTAGTCGCATATCAGTCTTTTTGCAGCTCATAAAAAAGAGGTTGGAAGATTTCCAACCTCTTTATCTCTTCTAGCAAGTTAAAACTAGCTGTCTTTTTTCCAAAAGATGGCTAATAAAATCATGGCTCCTAAAACTGATGGGATAATAGCCGTATCAGCTAAGATAGGCCCCCAAGTTCCAAAAAGCATTTGACCCAGGAAAGCACCAATCCAACCCAGGAACATTTTCCCGAAGCATCCCATCCGTTCTCCACGATTGGTGATAGCTCCTGCTAATAGTCCGATCAAAAGACCAACAAACATACTTCCAAGCATAGTTTCTCCTTAATTTGCCCAATCTCCATTGCGGAAGAGTGGTACACGTGTTCCATCCTCACGGATACCATCGATATCCATTTGGTTGGAACCAATCATAAAGTCAACGTGAACATCTGAACGGTTAAGTCCTGCAGCTTCCAGCTCTTCTTCGCTCATCTCAGCTCCACCAACAACGCTAGTTGCGTAAGCGGCACCGATAGCCAAGTGATTTGAAGCATTTTCGTCAAAAAGGGTGTTAAAGAAGGTAATACCTGACTGTGAAATTGGGCTTGGATCTGGTACCAAGGCACATTCACCCAAGGCACGCGCACCAGCATTCTTAAAGACAAGGTCCTTCATTACTTGATCACCCTTTTCAGCTGTGATATCAACGATTTGACCATTTTCAAAGGTCACTTTGATGCCTTCGATAATATTTCCATTGTAGCTAAGAGGTTTTGTAGACGTTACATAACCATCTGCGCGACGGAAATCAGGGGCTGTAAAGACCTCTTCTGTTGGCATATTTGGCAAGAAACCTTCGCCTTGAGCATTGATTGCTCCGGCAGATTCCCAAACGTGGTTCTTAGGCAAGCCAAGTGTCAAGTCTGTTCCAGGAGCAGTGTAGTGAAGAGCTGAGAATTGTTCTTTGTTGAGCATTTCTGCCTTGCTCTTGAGGATAGCAGCATGTTTTTCCCAAGCCTTAACTGGATCTTCTTCGTAGATACGGCAAGTTTTGAAGATTTGGTCCCAAAGGAGATCGACTGCTTCTTCGTCGCTTGCAGCATTTGGAAAGACCTTCTTAGCCCACTCAAGTCCAGCCGCGGCTGCTACAGTCCAGCTAACCTTGTTAGATTGAGTTGCGATACGCATTGGTTTCATGGCAATTCCCATTGCTTTAGCAGAAGCTGAGAGCTTTTCTGCATCCACTCCGTTCAAGGCACCTGGATCAGAAGAACGGACACCGAGACGACTTGCTTTGTTTTCAAGAAGGTAGTTCATCTCAGCGATCTTGTATTCTGGCACATTGTCCAAACGCTCCATCGGCGCGTGAAGGAATTTCTCACGGTTTATAAAATCATCTGCCCATTGAACGATAACTTCGTGCGCTCCAAGTGCATAGGCTTCTTTGACGATTAAGTGAGCCAACTCACGTTGCTCCACATCGATAGAGAGAGCCAAGGTGTGACCAGGTTGCACGTTCACTCCGTTTGCAACCAAAAGCTTAGCGTATTTTTCTAGATTTTCTTTAAAATTTGGTAAAACCATCTTGTTTCTCTTTTCTATTTTTATTTCAAATCTTTGAGCATATTTGTCTTACTCAAAATTCTTCCCTTACTAGTATATCACATATATTAGCATTTTAAAAAACAAGCTCATTAAAGCTTGTTTTTAATTACATATCCAAGAATTGAAAATGCAATATAGAACTATATTGACGTTCTTGTTATAATTATATTGACATAAAAAAGATGAGGTGATATTCTTAGATATACACTAAAAAATACACAGGAGCAAAAAGATAATGGACGAAAACTTTAACAATGACTTAGCAAGTAAATTTATGAATGCCATTTTTGATGAGTATCTCTCACCTCTAATTTCAAAAATAGCTAATAAACTAAAAATTACCTATAATGAAGTAAAAATTTATCTAGAAATTCCATTCCAAGCGTATTTGACAAATTCTTATGAAAAATATAGTAAAACCAAAACGATTATCTACGGCATAGAACCAAAAAAATTGTACAGCTTTTTTGAAGTTCCTTTTTTAAAAAAAGGTTCAGATATCATCATGCCCACTACAACACAAGTACTAACTGATCTCTCAAAATTTTTAATCATTGAAGGTTCTGGTGGAATTGGTAAATCTACTCTTATGAAACACCTATTTCTAAGTGAATTGAAATTAAACGACTATATTCCTATTTTTATCGAATTAAAAGATTTTAACGAAGAGGGTCATTTAGACCTTGAGAAATTACTGTTAAAAAAACTAAATCAATTTCACAATAAATTTCAAGAAGACTATTTAGATTATGCACTTCAATCTGGATGCTTTTTATTCCTATTGGATGGCTATGATGAATTGTACACCGAAAACCAAAAAGAATTTTTCAAAAAGTTAAATGATTTTTGTGACAAATATCCTGAAAACTATTACATCCTTTCTTCAAGACCTTATAGCGAATCCGAATTCATTGAATTTCAACGATTCACAGTTTTAAAAGCGGTTCCTTTTACTAAGGAACAAGCTATTAGTCTTATTGCTAAAATTGAATATCCAGATGAGGAACTCAAAGATAGATTTATCTGTGACTTACAGGACAGTTTATATGATAGACATGAATCCTTTGCTTCAAATCCTCTGCTACTAAATATTATGCTCTCCACTTATAATGACTATGCAGAAATTCCGCAAAAATTACACCTTTTCTACTACCAAGCTTTCGATACCATGCTCTCTAAGCACGATGCCACAAAAAGTTATCGACGAGAACTGCTATCTAATTTGAGTTCAGATACTTTTAAAGAATATTTTGCAATCTTCTGTTTTCTAACATACCAAAAGGCAAAAACAGAGTTTACATTCCCAGAGATTGTAGAAATTTTTAAAAAATTTCCTCTTCGAATTCAATGCAAGCTTAATATAGGCAACTTTATCCACGATTTAGAAAATTGCCTATGTGTACTATACAAAGAAGGAAACAGATACAAGTTTTCTCACCGTTCCTTCCAAGAATATTTTGTTTCTTATTTTCTAAATATACAAACAGACTATAAGATGCGAGACTACAGCTTTCATCTAATAGAATCAGGAAAATTTAGAACTAGTGCAGATTCGGTATTCTCTATGTTAGAAGACATGAGTACCCAACGCTTTAATAATAATATTTTAATTCCTTTATTAGATAAATTTGAAGAATCTAAATCTGATGAAGAAGACTTATTTGAATATTACATTCTCAATTTTCCAGTAAAAATTATTGTTAATTCTGATTTTAACAACACGTCTTTTAGTTTAGGATTCGTACACCCCAAAGATAACCTCGAGAATTTTATTAATTATTTTTTTGACAATAGTATTTACTACACACCATACCGTACTACAATAGATAATAATCCCCTAATATCATTTTGCAAAGATAACTATTTAATTGGAAAAACTATCGAACCAGAAGACCTCATTGAAAATAAAGAATTATTGGACTTATTTAAAAAATCTTGGGTAGGCCAAAAAATACTTTCTCTCACTCATTACAAGCAGAAACTGATAGAGTCTTTAATAGAAGATGAGATAACCTTAGAGGATTAATAATCTATAACCATTGTATATTTATGCTTATAATTAAAAAATAACAGGATTGTTTACTGTCCTGTTATTTTTTAATTATCAAACATCTCTGTAAAATTTAGAATAATCTGCCTTATTAAAACAAATCATCAAACAAGCTCAACTGATTATCCTCTGGCATATTGCCGAGAATGCCCATTTCATCCATTTTTTCAACCAAGGTTGATGAGAGTC
Source organism: Streptococcus sp. 20925_1_44 (assembly GCF_041432435.1). NCBI lineage: Bacteria > Bacillati > Bacillota > Bacilli > Lactobacillales > Streptococcaceae > Streptococcus > Streptococcus sp. 20925_1_44. The sequence goes on along the minus strand of NZ_JAPVZQ010000003.1, from coordinate 201,672 downwards.
CTCCACGCTTGCGGAGTTCTGTTTTAGAGAGGAATTCTCCCTCTTGACGGGCACGAACCAATTGCTTGGCAACGTTCTCTCCCAGTCCATCCATAGCGACAAACGGTGGGATGAGAGTATCTCCATCGATGATAAATTCAGTCGCATCACTGCGATAGAGGTCCAATTTCCCAAATTTGAAGCCACGTTCCCACATCTCATTGACGATTTCAAGTGTTGTGTAGAGGTCAATTTCTACGTTGGAAGCTTCATTGTTCTTACGCTTTTCAGCAATTTCTTGCATCTTACGTTTGATAGCATCCAAGCCTGCACCCATGGTCTTAATATCAAAGGCCTTAGCACGGATGGAGAAGTAAGCACAATAATAATAAATCGGGTGGTGAACCTTGAAGTAGGCCACACGAAGGGCCATCATAACGTAGGCTGCCGCATGGGCTTTAGGGAACATGTACTTGATTTTTCCACAAGATTCGATATACCACTCAGGCACATTATTGGCCTTCATGGCTTCGATATAACCATTGCGCTCTTCTTCTGAGATTTTAAGCCACAAGCCCTTACGCACTCGCTCCATGATGGTAAAGGCCATCTTTGGATCTAGACCAGCGTGCATGAGGTAAACCATGATGTCATCCCGACATCCGATAACGGTTGAAAGGTCCGCAATCTCTGCCTTAATCAAGTCCTGAGCATTTCCTAACCAAACGTCTGTCCCGTGAGACAAACCAGAAAGCTGAAGCAACTCCGCAAAGGTCGTCGGATGAGTTTCATCAACCATCCCTCGAACAAAGTTAGTTCCAAACTCTGGAATACCAAGCATACCAGTTGAGGTACCGATTTGTTCAGGTGTCACTCCAAGGATATCTGTGCCCGAAAAGAGAGCCATGACATCAGGATCATCCATCGGAATATCATTTGGATCAATGCCTGATAAGTCCTGAAGTTTCCGAATCATGGTCGGATCATCATGACCCAGGACATCGAGTTTGAGGACGTTCTCATCGATATCGTGGAAGTTAAAGTGAGTGGTCTGCCATTCAGCAGTGACATCATCTGCAGGATACTGTACTGGAGTGAAGTCATAGACATCCATATAATTAGGGATAACAACGATTCCTCCTGGGTGCTGACCGGTCGTACGTTTAACACCAGCAGCTCCTTGGGCTAGGCGCTCAACTTCGGCTTCTCGGTAGAATTTGCCATAGTCACGCTCGTAACCCTTGACAAATCCATAGGCTGTCTTGGCAGCCACCGTACCAACCGTCCCTGCACGGAAGGCATATTCCTCACCAAAGATATCACGAACATCCAAGTGGGCGCTTGGTTGATCCTCACCAGAGAAGTTCAAATCGATATCAGGTACCTTATCCCCATCAAAACCAAGGAAGGTCTCGAAAGGAATATCCTGTCCATTCTTGCTGAGCTTGTGGCCACAGTTTGGACAGTCTTTATCTGGCATATCAAAGCCTGAACCGTAGGAACCATCCGTGATAAATTCACTGTACTGACACTGACCACAGACATAGTGAGGAGAGAGAGGATTGACCTCGGTAATTCCAATCATGGTCGCAACGAAACTGGATCCAACAGACCCACGGGAACCGACCAAATAGCCTCGTTCATTGGAGCGCTGCACTAGCATTTGCGAAGCCAGATAAATCACGGCGAACCCATTCCCCAAGATAGAGGTTAGTTCCTTTTCAATCCGTAAATCAACGATATCAGGGAGTGGATTTCCATAGATTTCAAAAGCTTTTTTATAGGTTAACTCGGCGACCGTTTCCTCAGCCTTGTCAATGAAAGGTGTATACAAATCACCTTTAACGACCTCAACAGGCTCAAAGATCTCTGCCAAGGCATTGGTATTTTCAATGACAATCTTGCGAGCCAAGTCTTCCCCTAGAAAGGCAAACTCATCCAACATTTCATTGGTTGTTCTAAAATGTGCCTTTGGTAGCGGAGCTGGTTGAGCAGCTTCTCCATGACCGATCGTTCGGTTAATCATGGCACCCTGACCGAGACTTCGCACGATGATTTCCCGATAAATTTCATCCTCAGATTCGATATAGTGGACATTTCCTGTCGCAAGAACTGGCTTACCGAGACGGTCTCCGACCTCAATCAAGCTCTTGATAATGGTCTGAAGCTCCTCCATATCCTTGACCTGCTCTTTGGCAATCAGAGGTGCATAGATAGCCGGAGGCATAACCTCGATAAAGTCATAGTATTTGGCTACTTCGACTGCCGCATCTACACCTTGTGATACGACTGCATCAAAGACTTCCCCTTCCGTACAGGCTGAACCTAAGATCAAACCTTCTCGATGGGCATCTAGTACCGTACGTGGAATCCGTGGAACTCCTTCAAAATACTGGGTATTTGAGAGAGAAACCAGCTTAAAAATATTTTTCAAGCCCACTTGATTTTTCACATAGATTGTCGCATGCTTGACACGAGCTTTCTTATAAGAATCCGGACTGATTAAATCAAGATTTAATCGTGCTAAGTCCGTCACACCATGCTTTTCTGCAACTTCTTTGATAAAGATAAAGAGCAGACGGCCAGTTGCTTCCGCATCATAGTTGGCCATATGGTGGTGTTCTAAAGCTACACCAAAACGTTTGGTCAAGGGGCCCAAACCATGGCGTTTGTACTCTGGATAGAGATTTCTAGCGAACTCTAGCGTATCGATGACAGGTTGAGTAATTTTTGGAAGACCGTGACGCTCATAGTTGGCATTCATAAAACCAACGTCAAAGCTTGCATTATGGGCTACAAGAACGGTATCCTTACAGAATTCTTGGAATTCTTTCAGAACTTGAACCAAGGGTTTGGCATTTTTTACATGATCATCCGTAATCCCTGTTAATTCCGTAGTAAAGGCTGACAAGGGATGCCCTGGATTGATAAATTCATCAAATTCAGCAATGATATTGCCCTTATACATCTTGGAAGCCGCTACCTGAATCAAATCATTATAGATAGCAGATAGACCAGTCGTTTCCACGTCAAAGACTACATAGGTAGCTTCAGAAAGATCCATCTCCACTTCGTTGTAGACGATAGGAACACGGTCTTCTACGATATTGGCTTCCATCCCATAAATGAGCTGAATACCAGCTTTCTTGGCGGCCTTATAACCATGAGGGAAAGACTGAACATTGCCGTGGTCTGTGATTGCCACTGCTTTGTGGCCCCATTTTGCTGCTGTTCCAACGATTTCCTCAACCTCAGGAAGAGCATCCATAGTCGACATGTTGGTATGGGCATGAAACTCAACGCGACGCTCACCTTCTGGCATCAAGTCCTTCCGTTCATAGTGGACAACTTCCTGTACATCTTGCACATTCATGGTCAAGTCTCGTGTGAAATTATTGACCTCGACATTTCCACGAACACGAAGCCAAGAATTTTTCTTAATGATATCAAACTTCTGAGCTTCTTCTTCGTTTCGGACCCATTTTTGCATGGAGAAACTAGACGTATAGTCCGTCATCTTAAAATTAATCAAGACACGACCCGTTCTAGTCACTTTATGCTCCACATCAAAGACAACCCCTTCAAAAACCAGTCGATTTTCTTCGGTATTGACCTCAATCATTGGAGTTACCTCTGCCTTATCGAGTTTAGGCTTAGCAGCTGCCTTCTTGGCTTGGAAATCAAAGACAGACTTGTCCTCAACTGGAGGAGGCGGTGCCATCTGTTCTAACTGTTCCATAGCTCGAAGGGTCTCATCATTGGCAGCCTGAACAATCATTTGATTTTCAGAATGGAAAGCTTCCTGCTCTTCCTTTGTCAAATCTTCATTTTTCTCTAAATGGCATTTAAACTTAGGAAAACCAAAGAGCTCAAGTTGTTTGCTAAGATTTGGCAAATGGTTTTTTCTGAAATGCTCTGTATCTGCTGCTTCAGAGGCCTCAATAATCAACTGATCATTTTCAAATCGAACCTGAAAATCCTGATACATGGTTCGAAAGCCTTGACTAGAACAAGGGCCAGCTGAAAAAGCCTCCCGATAGTAGGCCTGTAAAAGCTCTCTTGAAAAATCTTGATTTTTCGTTTTAATCTCGAAAGTCGCTTGATTTCCTGTTTTTGAAAATTCTTCTTTCAATCCCTTCTTCAATGCTAAAAAGAGTTCAAAGGGCAGAATATTCTCAAAGACAAAACGAAACTCCCAAATGTTACTTTGCTTGTGTACAATAACTTGTTCAATTTCAGCCTGGGAGAAGGCCTCATGATTTCTTATCTCAGCGGGAATTCCCAACTGATTCATTAAAATTTCAAAAGTGGTTGACATCCATTTTCCTCACAATATACTCCTTATATTTTACCATATTTGAGGCAATTTTAGCTATTTCTACCAAACAGAAAAAGAAGCCACAAAGTGACTTCTTTTAAAGTGACGGTGAATTATTCTTCACCTTTGTTTTTCTTAATGATTTCTTCTTGTACTGACTTAGGTACATCTTCGTAGTGGTCGAATACCATCATGAATGTACCACGTCCTTGTGATGCAGAACGAAGAACTGTTGCGTAACCAAACATTTCAGCAAGTGGAACGTAAGCACGAACGATTTGACTGTTACCGTGAGCTTCCATACCATCTACACGTCCACGACGAGCAGTTACGTGACCCATAACATCACCAAGGTTTTCTTCTGGAACAGTGATTGTTACAAGCATCATTGGCTCAAGGATAGCTGGTTGTGCAGTCTTAGCAGCTTCTTTAAGTGCAAGAGATGCAGCGATCTTGAAGGCAGTTTCAGATGAGTCGACATCGTGGTATGAACCATCGTAAAGCTTAGCTTTAACGTCAACCATTGGGTAACCAGCAAGAACACCGTTAGCCATAGATTCTACCAAACCTTTTTCAACCGCTGGGATAAATTCACGAGGAACCACACCACCGACGATTGCGTTTTCGAATTCGAATCCTTTACCTTCTTCGTTTGGAGTAAATTCAATCCATACATCACCGAATTGACCTTTACCACCAGACTGACGTTTGAAGAATCCACGTGCTTGAGTAGAAGCGCGGAATGTTTCACGGTAAGATACTTGAGGAGCACCTACGTTCGCTTCAACTTTGAACTCACGACGCATACGGTCAACAAGGACGTCAAGGTGAAGCTCACCCATACCAGAGATAACTGTTTCACCAGTTTCAACGTTAGTTTCAACGCGGAATGTTGGATCTTCTTCAGCCAATTTTTGAAGGGCGATACCCATCTTGTCTTGGTCTGCTTTAGATTTTGGTTCAACCATCAATTGGATAACTGGTTCTGGAACGTTGATTGACTCAAGGATGATCTTAGCTTTTTCATCTGTCAATGAGTCACCAGTTGTAGTGTCTTTCAAACCAACGGCAGCAGCGATATCACCTGAGTAAACAGTGTCGATTTCTTGACGGCTGTTAGCGTGCATTTGAAGGATACGTCCGATACGTTCACGTTTACCTTTAGAAGTGTTCAATACGTATGAACCTGATTGAAGAACACCTGAGTAAACACGGAAGAATGTCAAACGACCTACGAATGGGTCAGTCATGATCTTGAAGGCAAGAGCTGCAAATGGCTCTTCATCAGATGCAGGACGAGTTTCTTCTTCTTCAGTATCTGGGTTGATACCTTTGATTGCAGGGATATCAAGTGGGCTTGGAAGGTAGTCGATAACCGCATCAAGCATCAATTGAACACCCTTGTTCTTGAAGGCAGAACCACAAAGTACTGGGTAGAATTCAACGTTGATAGTCGCTTTACGGATACCAGCTTTCAATTCTTCGTTAGTGATTTCTTCACCTTCGAGGTATTTCATCATCAATTCTTCGTCAGTTTCAGCAACTGCTTCGATCAATTTTTCACGGTATTCTTGAGCTTGGTCAAGGTATTCAGCTGGAATATCTTCTTCAAGGATATCTGTACCAAGGTCGTTAGTATAGATTTCAGCTTTCATCTTGATCAAGTCGATGATTCCGCGGAAGTCATCTTCAGCACCGATTGGCAATTGAATTGGGTGTGCATTTGCTTGAAGACGATCGTGAAGTGTGCTTACTGAGTAAAGGAAGTCAGCACCGATTTTGTCCATTTTGTTGGCAAATACGATACGTGGAACTCCGTACTCAGTTGCTTGACGCCAAACTGTTTCAGTTTGAGGCTCAACACCTGATTGTGAGTCAAGAACTGTAACCGCACCGTCCAATACACGAAGAGAACGTTGTACTTCGATTGTGAAGTCCACGTGTCCTGGTGTGTCGATGATGTTTACGCGGTGGTTGTTCCATTGAGCTGTTGTAGCAGCAGATGTGATAGTGATACCACGTTCTTGCTCTTGCTCCATCCAGTCCATTTGAGACGCACCTTCGTGAGTTTCACCGATTTTGTGGATTTTACCAGTGTAGTAAAGAATACGCTCAGTTGTAGTTGTTTTACCAGCATCGACGTGGGCCATGATACCGATATTACGAGTTTTTTCAAGTGAAAATTCGCGTGCCATGAGGTTTGTTTCTCCTATATTTTTTATTTCTATTCTATTATAACACGATTTCAATAAAAACGGATAGGCAGGACCCACCCGTTCTCAATGTTTATCTTGTTTAGTTGGTTTCAACTTGTGAGATGGGAAGTTGAATTGTACTCGGGCTAAAGTTAATTAGCCGATTTGAGATCAATTGAACCCGGGCTAAAAGCTCAAGTTAACTGATTTGAACCCGAGCGAGGCCCGGTGCAAAAAAGATAAACTGCTTTGTGTTCACGGAACACTGCATCAGTTTCCTATTTTTGCCTTGGGCCTTTGCCGCTCTTGGTATCATTTTATTACCAACGGAAGTGTGCGAAGGCACGGTTAGCTTCAGCCATACGGTGAGTGTCTTCACGTTTCTTAACTGCTGCACCAGTGTTGTTAGCAGCATCCAAGATTTCTTTTGCAAGACGGTCTTGCATTGTGTGTTCACCACGAAGGCGAGCGATTGTTACCAACCAACGAAGTCCAAGTGTTGTACGACGTTCTGGACGAACTTCAACTGGGACTTGGTAGTTAGATCCACCAACACGACGTGCACGTACTTCAAGTACAGGCATGATGTTTTCCATAGCTGTTTCAAATACTTCAAGTGCATCGTTACCAGTAGCTTCTTTGATTTGCTCAAAAGCACCGTAAACGATTGAAGCAGCTGTACCACGTTTACCATCAAGCATAACGCGGTTGATAAGACGAGTAACTAATTGTGAATTGTAAAGCGGATCTGGCAATACTTCACGTTTTGGAGCTCTATTTTTACGACTCATTTCTCTTTATCCCCTTTCCTTATGCTTTTGGACGTTTAGTACCGTATTTAGAACGGCCTTGTTTACGATCGTTAACACCTGCAGTATCAAGTGCACCACGGACGATATGGTAACGTACCCCTGGAAGGTCTTTTACACGTCCACCACGAAGAAGCACCACGCTGTGCTCTTGCAAGTTGTGTCCGATACCTGGGATGTAAGCAGTAACTTCGATAAGGTTGCTCAAACGTACACGAGCAAATTTACGAAGGGCAGAGTTAGGTTTTTTAGGTGTCATAGTTCCAACACGAGTTGCTACACCACGTTTTTGTGGTGAAGAAACGTTTGTTTGAACTTTTTTATGACTGTTGTAACCAACGTTCAAAGCTGGTGATTTAGATTTTTCTACTTTTGATTTACGCGGTTTGCGAACCAATTGGTTAATTGTAGGCATCTACATTCTCCTGTGTTTTTTTATTTTTGGTGATGATACACTTGGTGACAGCTATCATCTGTGTGTACTTTTGCAACATTTGTCAGCACGTCCCTGTACACTCTTGAGAGACCAAAAGTAAAAAGTACCGTCTAACATTGTACCACGTTTTTTCTATTTTTGTCAATATATTTCTTCTTATTTTTTGACTTCTTTGCTCTAAAATCTCTTTGAAAACGGTCACCTACCAGATAGACTCTTCAACCGACCACATAGACAGACCTTCTTGTATTTGTCGACAAAATGGTGTTTAATAGATTTGTAAGTAAGAGATCTCTATTACAACTTTATAAAGGAGAAATTATGAAACTCAGACTTGATATTGATCAGCAATACACCGAAGAGCAAATCATCATAGAAGCACCTGCCTTGTCTTCAAAAATTCAAAAGGTTCAGGACTTTGTACAAAATCTTGAACAAAAAGAAACTCTTAAAGGAAAATACCAAGACCAGGTCTACTTGATTCAGATTAGCAAGATTCAGCGTGTATACATTGAAAATCGTAAGGTTCTGGCCGAAACGGATAGCCAAACCTATGCACTTGACATTCGTCTCTACCAAGCAAGTGAAATTCTACCTGCTTCCTTTATCCAAATTTCCCAATCGGAAATTGTCAACATTGATGCAATTAGTCATCTAAAACTAACCTCTAACGGCTTGATTGAAATTTATCTTAAAAACGAAAGTTTTACCTACTCATCTCGCCGTTACCTCAAAACTATTAAGGAGAAATTAGAACTATGAAAAAACAAGTATTTCACGATGCCACAACCGGTATCCTCATCGGCCTCATCCTATCTATTATCTTTTCTTTTATCTACTCACCAAGTAGCTACGAACCTCTCAGCCCCAACTCTTTGATTGGTCAACTCATGACTAGTCATCAGGTTCACGGTGCTCTAGTTTTGCTCTACTGTACACTTATCTGGGCAGCGATTGGAATCCTCTTTAGTTTTGGTAGCCGTCTATTCGCTCAAGATTGGAGCCTTCTTCGTGCGACTGTCACTCATTTCTTCCTTATGTTGCTAGGTTTTGTACCTCTAGCAATCCTAGCAGGCTGGTTCCCTCTTCACTGGACTTTCATCCTTCAACTCATCCCAGAGTTTGCCATCGTCTACCTCATCATCTGGACGATTCTCTACAAAAGAGAATCAAAGAAGGTTGCCCACATCAACCAACTATTAGCTCAGAAAAAATAAGACCTAAAAACCCACTCACAAAACGGAGTGGGTTTTTGCTTATAATTTTTGTTTTAGCTCTAATAAGAGATTCATGGCTTGCATCGGTGTCATATTGTACACATCTACTTGGGCCAACTCTGCTAGGATAGGATTTTCTTCTTTTTCATCAAAGAGAGACATTTGCTCATTGACAACATTCCTTTGATTGATAGAAATTGGATTTTCCTGGCCTTGGCTCTCTAGTTGAGTTAGAATCGCATCCGCTCTTTTTAGCAAGTCTGCTGGCAATCCTGCAATCTTAGCAACGTGAATACCGTACGATTTGTCTGCTGGACCTGGTTCAATCTTATGAAGGAAAGTGACCTGACCATTTTGCTCAAGCGTAGCCACGTGTACATTTACTAGATGTTCAAGACTAGCTTCCAGACTGGTTAATTCATGGTAGTGCGTGGCAAAAAGAGTCTTGGCACCAATATGCTCATGGATGTACTCGATAATAGACTGAGCTAGAGCCATACCATCATAAGTTGCGGTTCCTCGACCAAGCTCATCAAAAAGAATCAATGAATCCTTTGTCGCATGACTAATGGCATTGTTAGCTTCCATCATCTCTACCATAAAGGTAGATTGACCTGAAACCAAGTCATCTGCCGCCCCGATACGGGTAAAAATTGAATCAAAAATTGGCAAACGAGCACTTTCTGCAGGGACATAAGAACCCATCTGAGCCATAACCGCCGTAATGGCTAGTTGACGCATGTAGGTTGACTTCCCGCTCATGTTCGGACCTGTAATTAGTTGAATGCTAGTATCTTCATCCATCTGGATACTATTGGGAATATAGGTCTGAGCTCCCATGACCTTTTCAACAACTGCGTGACGACCATTCTGGATATCAATCCGCGACTCTTGTCCAAACTCTGGTCGAATGAGATGTTGTTTTTCTGCAACTACTGCCAAGCCTTGCAAGACATCGACAGTAGCGATTCCTTGAGCCAGAGCCTGTAGGCGTTGGATATACTTGCCAACCTCCTCACGAATACGCATAAAGATTTCGTACTCTAGGTTTGCTGATTTCTCACGCGCCTCTAACATTTCTCCCTCGATACGCGCCAATTCCTCTGTCCCAAATCGCTCAGAGTTTTTCAGCGTAGCCTTGCGGAAAAAGTGAGCTGGTACGTTACCTAGCTGCGAGTTGGTTACATGGAAATAGTAGCCATCTTTTTTATTGTAGTCAATCTTGAGAGTATTGATGCCAGAGTTTTCTCTTTCCTTGGCTTCAATCTCAGCAATCCAGCTGGTCCCTTCTCTCAGCACACGACGGTATTTATCCAAGGTATCATCAAAGCCTGTTCGGATAATACCACCTTCGGTAATCACGTGAGGTGCCTCAGGAGCAATGGCTGCACTAATGAGATTTTCCAACTCTGGGATAGCATCTAGTTGTTCAATCAGATAAGCTAGAGCTGGTTGCTCCATTCCTTCTAAAATGGCGCGAATTCGCGGAACACTTCCCAAGGTAGTCGCTAATTGCAAGAGGTCTTTAGGATTACTTTTCCCAAAAGATACTCGGCTAGCCAGACGTTCGATATCGTAGACTCCCTTAAGGCTTTCTGTTAAATCACTGCGCTCAAAGAAATAATCCAGAAAGACTTGCACAACCTCCTGACGTTCAAGGATACGGTCCTTATCAATCAAAGGGCGTTGAATCCAAGAACGTAGAAGACGCATACCCATAGCAGTTTTAGTTTCATCTAGCAACCAGAACAGACTGCCTTGTTTCTTACCTGAGCGAGCATTTTCAACCAAATCAAGACTAGCCTTGGTCGCAAAATCCATCTGCAAGAAATCTTTGATTTCATAACGAATAACAGGTTTTAAGTGATTCAACTCTCGCATCTGCGTCCGATGAACATACTGAAGAAGTTTCCCACTAGCTGCTCCTTCAACAGTTGCCAATCTTGAATCCAACAGATGAACGTCTTCATATGTTTCTTGTTCATAGGAAAGCACTAGATTCATTTGACAACTGAGAATCTGTTCTTCTGCTTCAGACAAGTTGTAACCAATCACCACTTCTCTGGCCTTTAGGTTACGGATTTCACCACAGACTAGAGAGAAATCTGATAATCCCGTTACATAGAAATCACCTGTCACTAGGTCCATATAGGCTAGTCCATACTGGGAACCTTCACGATCAATAGCCACTAAAAAGTTATTGTGACTATCTGGCTTACTACTATCAACCACTGTTCCTGGTGTAATGACCTGAACAACCTCGCGCTTAACAACACCAACAGCCTGCTTAGGATCTTCCATCTGCTCGGCGATGGCAACCTTGTAGCCACGCTCAACGAGGACATCGATGTACTGTTGGGCAGAATGATAAGGAACTCCAGCCATGGGAATCGGATTTTCAGCATTTTTATTGCGACTGGTTAGTGAGATTTCTAGTATCTGTGCAGCATTGACTGCATCTTCATAAAACAACTCATAAAAATCACCCATACGAAAAAGCAAAAAAGCATCTGGATATTGTTTTTTGATATCCACATACTGTTGCATACCAGGTGATAATTTTTCAGTAGTCATTTACTCTCTCCTTGTAAAAACAGTCCTGAGAGAAGCTCTCAAGACCTTATCTATCTTCCATTAACTCTAGCAAGCGTTCTGCCATGACTTTAGCTGCATGTTGATCTTTACAGATAACCAACAAGGTATTCGCTCCGGCAACAGTACCTAAGATCCACCCATCTTTATTTGAATCTACTACATTGGCTAAAACGGATGCTTCTCCAAGTTTAGTGTGGAGAACCAAGGTGAATTCGGCTCTCGCAACACCCTCTAAGTGATGTGAAAGGAATTCGACCAGATCAATCTTCTCTGTCTCATTTGCTAGCACATAGTAAACAACATCGTTTTTCTTAACTTTGGTTAAGCCAAGCTCTCGCAAATCACGAGATAAGGTCGTTTGTGTCACAAAGACATCACAGGCTTCCAAACGATCTTGAATTTCCTTTTGAGTTCCTAATTTTTCTTCTGTAATCATTCGCTTGATGAGCTGATGACGTTCTCTTTTTCTCATAAGATCCTTTCAAGTGCATATTTATAACATTTTACATTTTTTTAGTAAGAACATTATATCAAAAAAACTGGATATTTCAAAAAATATCTCTTCTTTCAAAAAAAATGTTGTAAATTATGATAAAATAGTAGAAAAGCCCTAAAGGAGCCTTAAATGAATACAAAAGAATTGATTGCTAGTGAATTAGCTGGCGTCATCGATAGCCTGGACCAAGAGGCTATTTTAAATTTACTAGAAACACCTAAAAACTCAGATATGGGAGATATCGCCTTCCCTGCCTTCTCATTGGCAAAGGTTGAACGTAAAGCTCCTCAAATGATTGCTGCTGACATCGCTGAAAAGATCAATAGCCAAGCTTTTGAAAAGGTTGTAGCAACAGGTCCTTACGTAAACTTCTTCCTTGATAAGGCTGCCATTTCTGGTCAAGTTCTACAAAACGTTATCACTGAAAAAGAGCACTACGCTGACCAAGAGATTGGCAATCAAGAAAATGTCGTTATTGACATGTCTAGCCCTAATATCGCTAAACCATTTTCAATCGGTCACCTTCGTTCAACAGTTATCGGAGACAGCTTGTCACATATCTTCCAAAAAATTGGGTATCAAACTGTCAAAGTCAACCACTTGGGAGACTGGGGCAAACAGTTTGGGATGTTGATTGTTGCCTACAAGAAATGGGGTAACGAAGAAGCTGTCAAAGCTCATCCAATTGATGAACTTCTCAAACTCTATGTCCGCATCAATGCTGAAGCTGAGAACGACCCAAGTTTGGATGAAGAAGCACGCGAATGGTTCCGCAAGCTTGAAAACGGCGATGAGGAAGCTCTCGCTCTTTGGCAATGGTTCCGCGATGAAAGCTTGGTAGAATTTAACCGTCTCTACAATGAGTTACAAGTTGAATTCGACAGCTATAACGGAGAAGCTTTCTACAATGATAAAATGGATGCAGTTGTAGACATCCTTTCTGAAAAAGGACTATTAGTCGAATCAGAAGGGGCTCAAGTTGTTAATCTCGAAAAATATGGAATTGAACACCCAGCTCTTATCAAGAAATCTGACGGCGCAACTCTATACATCACACGTGACTTGGCTGCGGCCCTCTACCGTAAAAACGAATACCAATTTGCCAAATCTATCTATGTCGTTGGTCAAGAGCAATCAGCTCACTTTAAGCAACTCAAGGCTGTCTTACAAGAGATGGGTTACGATTGGAGCCAAGATATTGTCCATGTTCCGTTTGGCTTGGTTACAAAAGAAGGGAAAAAACTTTCTACTCGTAAAGGGAATGTTATCTTGCTAGAACCAACTGTTGCAGAAGCCATCAGCCGTGCTAAAGCGCAGATCGAAGCCAAAAATCCAGAACTTGAAAACAAAGGGCAGGTCGCTCATGCTGTTGGGGTTGGTGCCATTAAATTCTATGACCTTAAAACTGACCGTACAAATGGATATGACTTTGACCTTGAAGCTATGGTATCCTTCGAAGGGGAGACTGGCCCTTATGTTCAATATGCCTACGCTCGTATCCAATCAATCTTGCGTAAAGCCGATTTCAAACCTGAAGCAGATGCCAACTATAGCTTGAACGAGGCTGAAAGCTGGGAAATCATCAAGCTAATCCAAGACTTCCCACGTATTATTAAACGTGCAGCTGATAATTACGAACCTTCTATCATCGCTAAATTTGCAATCAGCTTAGCGCAAGCCTTTAACAAATACTATGCCCACACTCGTATCTTAGATGAAAGTCCAGAACGTGATAGTCGTCTAGCCCTTAGCTATGCAACCGCGGTTGTCCTCAAAGAAGCGCTTCGTCTGTTGGGTGTAGAGGCGCCAGAGAAGATGTAACTCGCCAAAGTTACTTGATTGCAAAGCAATCTAAGTAACTAACGCCAAATCCTATTCGGACTTTGGCTAGGCGCCTCACTAGTCTTTCGATAGAAATATTATCGATTTCTACCGAAAGACGTCGTAATCTTCAAGTGACTGTAACTAAAATTCCTAATTGTTAGACGCTAGTCGCTTTTATGCGGACTAGCTAACTGCTTCACTAGTCATACTCCCTAAATATAATCGATTTAGGGGCCACGACGTCGTAAATGAGGCGATTTGCCTAAACGTCTTACTAATTAATAACAAGTAGCCAGGCGCTTACAATACTATCACTCAAAAGGCGAAGGATATTCGTTTTTCTCTAACCACTTACTTCTTTATTACCTAGGGAGAATTTTTATGAGCCAGTATGCTTATATTCTAGTTGTTATCAGTCTTCTTTTTCTCTTTCTTGTCAACAAATATGAAAAAGAGAAACTTCAAAGACTGCTTCAGGACCAACTATTGAAAGATCCAGCTTTTCGTGCAACTATCAAAGAAAAAATCCAAACGATAGAAAATATCAATGATGTCATTGACTACATCAACAAAGGCTACCGTTTAGGGATTCCCATTTCAAAAGAAATCGTTGACGAAATTCGCAACTAACAAAAAGACTCGAGATGACATTTCTCGAGTCTTTTTATTTATTTCTGACAACTAAGATTCCTACCAGGATAACAATCCCTAAGGATACCATGGTTCCAACTGGTGCTAAATTTTCATCAAAAATTTTCTCAGAGAACAGTAGCAGAGCAATCGCTAATAGTAGCAAGGCACTGCATAGCATAATATCCTTGAAGCTTGGTTTGCGTTTTATATACTTTAAAAATGATCTCTGTAATTTACTCATTTGAACTGTTCTCTTTTGAAATAATTCTATGATCCAGGAGATAAAAATTTAGCCCAGCAACTCTAACCCCTTACAAGGATTCAAGTTCATAAAGCTCTGCAATAATCCCAGCAACCTTCTTGATGTCTCCCAACATACCACGCATCTCAAAGTCAGCTAAAACAGGGAAACCAAAACGTTGACTATATTGCTTGGCGGTCAAACAGTATTGGTTATTGAAATTACGGTTACCCGATCCTACGACACCAAAACACTTACTAGCATTATCACCATATGCGATAAAGTCTCCTACTGGAGTGGTTAAGATTTCCACATCTCCATTGTCAACCCCATTGCCACCTTCTAGGTAAGTCGGTAGAAAAGCCACATATGGGTTGGTCATCTCAAAGAAGTCTTCACCTTCCTTGACCAAGTCTTTAATATGAATTTTTTCCACATCAATATTCGCATATTGCTCTAACAAATAAGCTTTCAAACGTGTTACGAAACTCTCCGTGTTGCCGCTTAGACTGATATAAACTAAGGAAATTTTTTTCATCTTTTCCTCCCTCTTTCTCGAATCCAAAAAAATAACTACCAAGATTGTATCTTGATAGTTATCCTTTGTCAACTCTTAGGCGAGTTCTTCCTCTTGAGATTCTGTTAATTCTTTTTGCTGACGCCATATTTTATAGAAGACGATTCCCAAAAAGATAACATTGATGACGATGAATATGATAGTGGTTACTTTTGACATGACTTCCATTCCTAAACGTAGGGTGTCATCTTTAATCAATTGCATAGCATCTTGTAGATTCATATTGTCATGGACTAGTCCAACAATAGCTAGCAAGGCATATCCAACATAAGTGTAGTTTGCCAACTGCAGGTTCTTACGAATTAAGAAAACAAAGGCTACTACAACTAGGATAGCAGATAGAATAATGAGTATCGTGTTAAAAATAGAGTGAGATGACTCTGACACTTGGTGGGCATAGTTAACAGCATCTTCTATTTGTTGAGCACTAAGTGTCCCAACATTTTCTTGGCTAGCACGAAGGGCGTCCTTACTAGGTACTGGAGTGAATATTCCAACTATTGCCAAGGCTGAATTAATCGCTGATAAGACCAATAAAACCCATAGATAGATTGGTTTCTTTTTCATAAAAGTAACCTCCTCATATTTTTGAATTTATTATAGCATATTTTAACAAGTAAAACAAATCCTACAAGTTTACTTCCACCTGCTTGCGGTAGGCTTTCGGAGACTTTCCACATAGTTTTCGAAAGACCTTGTAGAAATACCCTACATTACTATAACCAACCGTATAGCAAATATCCTCAATACTATCATTGGTTGATAGCAAAAGTTGCTGGGCTGCTTTAATCCGTTGCTTATTGAGAAGCTCAGCAAAGGTTGAATTGGTTTCCTTCTTGATTAACTGACCTAAATACACAGGATTGATAAAGAGATCCTTGCTGATATCCTTGAGAGAAAGTTCTTTTTTATAGTCTCTACCAATAACTTCAAGTACACTGACGACATTTTCATTCATACGATATTGACCAAAGAAGGACGTCAAGGTTTCCTTGGTATAAGCCACTAAATCTTCAAAGTTTGTAATGGCATGAATTCTTTTGACAATATCTGTCATATCATCTGCTTTCAAATGCTCAAAGAGATGGAAGACGTCCATCACAAACTGAGTAAAGAGTTGCTTGGTAATGGACACCCTCGGTGTATTTTCTAACACAATCTTCTCAAGTAGGTTCAACTCCTCGATAATCTGTTGAAGATTGCCCTGAATAATAACTCGATAGATGGGTTCATAATAAGAAAAGAGACTTTCAGATTGATCGAGGTTTACAGTTCCATAGAAGAGTGCTTTTTCAACGTCAAATTTCCATTTTTCAAAGTTTGCCTGATAAGGTGACTCAAAAGGCATAACGAGTAAACCATCGAATTTCTGAGCTGCAATCACAATCTGCCAGTCCTGACCTAAAACATAGTAAGGAATGACAAAATCCCCTTGTTTCTCTTGGGAGAGTCCAATCCACCAGTTTTCTTTTTGAGACAGGTGTGCTTTAAATGCTTCGTCGTCTAACTTTTGACTTAACATTTCTGGCTCATGCACTTTCTCAGAAAGTTGACCAAGGATTTTCTCAAGTAAATGCTCCAGTTCAACCTTATCAACTGGTTTGACAAGATAGTCTACAACATTGAGGTTCATGGCTTTCTTGACATAGTCAAATTCTTGATAGCCAGAAAGAAGGATATAGTAAGCCTCTGGCAAGAGTTCCTTCATTTCCCCAATCATTTCAAGTCCTGTCTTGCCAGGCATGTTGACATCAGAAATGACGATATCTACGGGATGTTCTCGAACATAGTCCAAAGCGTCGTCAGCATGATTGGCTGTTGCAACGACTTCCATATCCCATTTTTCAAAAGGGATCAAACGCTTAAGTCCTTCTGTAATCATGTACTCATCGTCAACTAATAGTACTTTATACATGTTTATCCTTTCTCTTCATCCTGAATGGTGATTCTATATTGAACACCTTTTTGTTCAGCTGATTCTACGCTGATGTTATAGCGGTCTCCAAAGTAGAGCACAAAGCGTTCGTGGATATTAACAATCCCAATAGACTGTCGTTGCCCCTTATAATCTGCTGTGTGTTCAAAGGTTCTTTGAGCCAGTTTAGCTTGAATTTCTGCTAGTTTTTCAGCAGACATCCCACGGCCATTATCGGTTACTAAGATTTCGACATAGCCATCTTTTTTCAAAGCCTTGATACTGATAACATTATCTGTTCTTCTGTGATCAACTCCGTGGGCAAAATAATTTTCCACTAACGGTTGGAGGGTGAACTTTGGAATACGCATTTCTTCCAATTCAGGGTCAATCTTAAATCCATAGGCAATGGATTTTGGATAGCGAACCATACAGAGATAACTGTACTTCCGACAAAACTCCACTTCTTGTTTGAGGGTCGTTTCTCGCTCGTCAGAGATATTATTGCGTAGGAGGCTACTGAACTCATAGATGATATCTGCTAGTTCATTTTGATTTTCCATCACCGCGTACATCCGCAAAAATTCCAGAGTATTGTACATGAAATGCGGATTAATTTGAGCTTGTAAGGCTCGCATGTTGGCATCTTTTTGATTGAGTTCCAGTTGATAAATATCGTGAATATTACTTTCTAGTCGATCCAACATATCATTTGTCGACTCAGCAATTAGTAGCAATTCCTGGTCCTTTTTATCTGTGTCGATTCTCTTGGTCTGCTCTCCCTTAGTAATAGCTTGGATAGAGTCCACCAAGTCCACAACCTGACTTTGATAGTCAGAAAAAGTCCTTCTTAAGGTCATATATAAAATGATGATAAAGAGGGCGCTCAAACCTAAAATAAGTGCCGAACTCGCTAAAGTCCCACTCCAAACATAATCCTTTGGTACAGCTACTCGAACTTGATAACCATGGGCAGTTGTTCCTACCAACCAAGACTCATTCGTTCCCTTCGCTCCAATATAGAACATATCTGTTTCATATGGTGCAATGACCGTTACTGCAACAGGAATTGTTCCCCTAGTATTGTCAATCGCTTTATAGAGGACTTCTGGTTCTACGGAAATATAAATGACTCCAAGAGCCTGATCCGAGATGGGATCAGACACTGGAACAGCGAAACTATTAGCATCCGGTTTAAAGCTCTCAGCTGGAATTTTCTGTCCACCTCTGTTTCCTCTTTTGGAAACAAATACATCTGTTGAATCCTGTAGAACAATCGAAATACCTGTTACAAAATCGTTTCGCACGTATATATCATCGATATTTTCATAAATAGAAACGGAAACATAGGGTGACGCCTTGCGTTCTAACTGCCAGTAAAAATAATCCGGCGTACTAAGGCTAAAATATTTGTAAATCCCTTCAATCCTAGCTTGATTATCCACTAAACTCTGGGCTAGACGGGTTGACTCTCGATAATAGTATTCAACCTCATCAACTGTTCGAGCGAGAACACGCTGGCCGACACGATTGGCTTCCCTTTCACGCATATCCCAGTCTGCATAAGAAATCAAGAGAGCAAAGCAGGAAATGATGATAATCATCACCAGACTATAGATTCTTAAGAGTGAGTGGAGGCGGAATTGTTTGGTCTTATTTGGTTGCCAATTTTTCATGAATACTTTCATAAACAGGCTCCAATAAATCACTAATAAAGAAATGCCACATCCCAATACCTACAAAAGCGATGAGGGCTGGCATATAGAAGCCAATAATGGCTAACAAGACGCTACCAAGGAGAACTTTGGCCACTGCCGATAAACTCATAAAAATTCCGATAAAGGCAAGCTTTAAGGTGTTTTTATAGGACAATTCAAAGTAAACCTGTAACTTTAAAGATACTGTGTAGGCCAAAAATACCAAGGCTACTAAAAAGATATTTAAAAATGTTGCTGCCAAGTGGATAATGGTCTGGTTTGGCAACTGAATCATCAGATACAAGCCATAAATCAAGATCAAGTCAATCCCTATAAAAGTGTAGAAACTGAGATTACTTTTGACAAAATTGCTCTTAAATAAAGCCCATGCTTCCTTGAAACGATAAGCACGGTAAGAATAGCCGTTTTCAGCAAATAAACTCATGAGAGTTGCACTAGCGGGTGCTATACCAAAGACCACTCCTCCTGCTAGTGTCAATAACCAAAAATAAGCCGTCGCAATCATCCCCAAAAAGAAACGATGAAAGACTAGCTCAATGAAATTTCCCACGGTTTGCCTCCTATACATTAATCTAGTTTTATTATAACATATTTCAAGCGCTCTCAAAAATAGGAGCAGTAAAAAAGGCAAGAGAATTTAACTCATTACTTTTTTAGAAGTAAGCTTGGAGTAGGGGCCATCCTTATTAAAAGTGTACAAACACCAAACTATAAAAAATTACATTTATTGGTTTAACAATGATGTTTGTGCTATAATAAAGATAGAAAGAGATACCGATTAATAATCAAAGAACAAAGGCTTTACCAGGGCAGATGGATATGTTTGAAAATTAGATAATTACTATTCAACTTATTTACTGGTTCAACAAAATAACGAAAGGAGTATGTACCATGACTACTCAAACTTTAAGCACTGTGTTGATGTGTGTTGCGCTTATATTGACTCTTTTCTCTGAAAAATTGTTCAAGCAACATGAAAAAATCGGAAAAATAATTTGCACTATAATCATATTAGTCGCTGTTTTGTTAATGCTGCTCTAAGTTATTTTAAGAATACAGGAATTTGTTTGTCCTGTATTCTTTTTTTCTCTATAAAACGTGCATTGATAAAAACGAATAACAAAAACACCCCCAGTTAGGGAGTGTTTTCAAGGAAAATAGTAAGATTACCTAAATTTTATTATTTAGCATCGTCTTTTTTAAAGATGTTTTTAACACCTTCAACAGCGCCTTCAATTGCGTCTTTTGCATCTTCAGCAACTTCTTTCACTTTAGAAGCAACTTTTTCAGCAGCTCCTTCGCTTTCAAGTCCTTTGTCACCTACCAATTTACCAACGCCTTCTTTAACAGCTCCTGCTGCTTGGTTGAATTTTTCTTCTGTAGACATAAGTATGTCCTCCTTTTATTTTTTCTAAATTAGTAATTATTGAACACGTGGTTCTGCTTTGGCTGCAGCATCTTTAACATTGTCAACGCCTTGGCCAACTTTTTCTTGAACGAATTCAGCGCCTTCACCAAGCTTTTCTTGTGCTGCTGCGACACCTGAACCGATACCAGATTTCACTCTAGACAATTGTTCTGACGCGAACTCACCTGTTGATTCTGCCACGTCAGTTACACGATCTTGAAGGCTAACTGAGTCTGCTTCATATTGTTCTTTAGTTTTGATGTCAACAACATTAACGTTAACTTCAACTACTTCTAGATCAGTCATTTTCGCAACTTCTGATACGATAACGTCTTTGATTTCCTTGTATAGAGTTGGAACGTTTTTTCTGTACTCTACGATAACGTTCAAGTCAACTGCTACTTGTTCTTTACCAACTTCAACGTTAACACCGTGTGTTACATCGTTAGTGTTAACAAGTTTTTCTGTAAGATTTGAGAAGAACCCACCATCCACATGTAATAGTCCTGGGACTCTATCTAGTGAAAGACCGATGATTTTTTGAATAACTTTATCTTCGTAAGTTAATTCTCCGCGAACATCTTTAGAAACAACAACATCTTTTTTTTCAGTATTTACATTTACATTTTTTTCTACGTTTGACATATGAAACTCCTTTATTTATTTAAATAATTCTTCTGTACATAGTATCCCAACCAAATTCCTAAGGCTCCACAGATTAAAACAAACAATGTTTTAAAGAAACCGAAGGATAGGATGAAGCAGGCTAGAATAATACCTACTACACCACATAGAATTGGGTATTGATATTTTTTAAACCATTCCATTTTTTACTTCCTTACTTTACACGACTAACAATTTTCTTAGCTGCTTTTTGAGGGTCATATTCTTTCACTGAAACTTCCAGTTTAACCTCTCGATCAATACCAAAGAATTCTTTCAATCCTTGAGTGATTTCGTTTTGAACTACTTCAAATTTGTTAGCAATGTTATCTGAAAGAACAGCTGTACCTTCTACATAAACGAAACATTTCTTTTTCCGAGTATGTACCTGAATTTTGGGATTTTTGACCATCTTGTGTTCATCCAATAAACATCGAACAAACCCTTCAATAGCTGAATTTTTTAGTTTTAATTTATCGTCTTTAGTTCCAAGTTTTATTTCCAGATATTGTCTAGGATAAAACAGGATTACTAACATCCATAATAAAACTAAGATAGACAGGCCTAGAAGCCCCCAAAATACATATCTAGCGAGATAATATTCAAATGATGTCTGTCGCCAGCTAGTCAATTGAATCCCTAAATCACTAACCTGGTGGTAATCTATCAAAATAGGAAGGAAAATTGTCAAGATTAAAATACAGAAAATAAACAATAATATTTTCTTTGATTTTGACATATAAAATCCTTTCAATTAGTGCAACAAACCATAGCTTTACCCGTCATTATAAATTAAAAGCTATAGTCTGCTTTCGAGTAAAAAATTAACCTTTTTTACCCAAAAAGAACGATACCACAGAAACTACAATCACTGCACCAACAATAGATGGAATGATAGCCATACCAGCTAGTGAAGGTCCCCAAGTACCAAGGAGTGATTGACCTACTGATGAACCGATTAAACCGGCAAAAATATTAGCAATTACTCCCATTGAGCCACCTTTTTTAGTGATTGCTCCTGCTGCAAGGCCGATAAAGCCTCCTACAATAATGGACCACAACATAATATGCGCCTCCTTTCATAGCCCCAATATATCTGGGTTAAGTATAGTATATCAAAATATGAGAGCGCACTCAAATTATATGCTCACGAATATATGCTTAAATAAATTTTAAAACAATACAAAAACGCTCTAGTCATTGTGACTAGAGCCTTTTCTATATATCCGAACATCTATTTTATTTCACAAAAAATGTAGTCATTCGGTTGATTTTTTTGCAATACATTGAAATTGGAAAAAAGAAAAAACGCTTAAAATAAGCGTTTTTCTTATGTATTGATTCGTATTGAATGCTTACTTCACTTCTATAAAAAGATTAAATAATTTCTATTTTAGCTGTTAGAAACGTTGGTACATCAATGTTTTTAGAATGCTACATAATAAAAGGTAGAGTGAATGGTAGAGTAGTAAAAATAGTTGTTATCCTAGTTGATTAAAAAAGTCTTTGATTTCCTCATCTTTTATAAAATAATATATAATTTTCCCCTCTCTTCTAGTATCCAAGATGTTTTGATTGGCTAGTTTACGAAGATGATGGGATGCAGATGCCATACTGAGATCTAGTAAAAAGGCTATATCACAGACACAGAGTTCTTCAACAGCAAGGAGATAAAAGATGATATTTATCTGTTTACTATCGGTAAACTTTGATAAAATGCGAAGTGATTTTTGGACTTTTTCCTTTTCAAGGTAGTTCGTTGCGGTTGTAACATTTTGTTGATTTATAACATTCACTTGGCAGATACTATCTTTTTTCATAATTTTTTCTCCTAGCTTAATAAAGTCCTTAGCATGTCAAAGCTGTTGTTTTCAATCAGGATATACATCCCCAATCCTAAATAAACAACGGCAATAAACCATCTGCTATATTTTTCCAAAGTTTCTCCAACAGAAGGGACTTGTGCCAATTTTTGGGCAGAAAAAACCAGGAGATAAATCATGACTAGAAAAGTAAGTAAAGCCACTATCAAATTCGCTAAATTTAAGGTAATAAAATATGGGACAAAAACACCAATATTGTCAGCACCACAACTTGCAAAAGTAATCATAGCGACTAGAAAAATCAGGTTTTTATCATCTTTGCGCAAACCATCTTTTGCAATAGCTTCTCCATCAGAATCTCCTAAAAGCAAAACTTTGAGTCCTAGGAAAATTGGAATCAAACCGAGCAAACCTAAAATCTCTTTACTAGGAATATAATTTAAGACAAATGCAAAAAGTAAACTTAGCAATATTAGACTAACAGAGCCTAGAAATTGTCCTAAATAGATGTTAATGATGTCTTTTCTGCTTTTTCTTTTGGCAAAAAATAACATTAGGATAATAAGTAAGTCTACGGCTGTCCCAGAATACAGGATTATTGAAGTAACAACATTTTGAACCATAAAACACCTCATTCAAATATATTTTTGAATGTATTTTAACATTAAACTTTGTAGATGTCAACTTCAGCTCCATCAAAATATAGATAAGAAGGTAGTGTACTAAACATTAAAAAGCCCTGCCATCGAAATGATAGCAGGGCTTAACTTCAATATCCAGATGATATATTTATCTAAAAAAGTAGAGTTTGGACTGAAATATAGTGAAATGTATTGAAATTGAAAAAAGAAAAAACGCTTGAAATCAGCGTTTTTCTTATATATTGATTCGTATTGAATGCTTACTTCACTTCTGTAAACACAACGTGTTTGCGAAGTTTTGGTGAGTATTTCTTCAATTGAAGACGGTCTGGAGTGTTACGTTTGTTTTTAGAAGTAAGGTACAAGCGTTCACCAGATTCTTTGTGTTCAAGTGTAATATTTACGCGCATGGTATCTCCCTTCTATTATTCAGCTGATGCAGCTTTAGCGATCTTACGTCCTTTGTAGTATCCTTTAAGTGATACACGGTGAGAACGTGAGTAATCTCCAGTAGTTTCGTCAAAGTTTACAGATGGAGCTGTTACTTTGTAGTGCGTACGACGTTTGTTTTTCTTCGCTTTTGATGTGCGACGTGCAGGTACTGCCATTTCGTTTTTCTCCTTTTAAGATATAAATTCAATTAGGTTTGATTTTCATCAACTTTAATAGTATATCAAAACTTTTTTGTAAAGTAAAGTTACTTGACAAAAAAAGTTGTATTTTTTTATCGTACACTGCTGAATTGTCTGAAAATTTAAAAATTTTCTTCTGTTATTCATGTGAAAATTGTGCTATAATGGAACAAACTGAAATGGGAGGGAACAAATGACAGAATTAGATAAACGTCACCGCAGCAGCATCTATGACAGCATGGTAAAATCACCTAACCGTGCCATGCTTCGTGCGACTGGTATGACAGATAAGGACTTTGAAACACCGATTGTTGGGGTCATTTCGACTTGGGCAGAAAACACACCGTGTAATATTCACTTGCATGACTTTGGAAAATTGGCTAAAGAAGGTGTTAAATCTGCTGGTGCTTGGCCTGTGCAGTTTGGGACCATTACCGTAGCCGACGGTATTGCCATGGGAACGCCGGGTATGCGCTTCTCCCTAACGTCTCGTGATATCATTGCGGACTCTATCGAAGCAGCTATGGGTGGTCACAACGTCGATGCATTTGTAGCTATCGGGGGTTGTGACAAGAACATGCCTGGTTCCATGATTGCCATTGCCAACATGGATATCCCAGCTATTTTCGCTTACGGTGGTACTATCGCCCCTGGAAAACTGGATGGCAAAGACATCGACTTGGTTTCTGTATTTGAAGGAATCGGTAAGTGGAACCACGGTGATATGACAGCCGAGGACGTGAAACGTCTGGAATGTAATGCCTGCCCTGGCCCTGGTGGTTGTGGTGGTATGTATACTGCCAATACTATGGCTACTGCTATCGAAGTTTTGGGGTTGAGTTTGCCAGGTTCTTCTTCTCACCCAGCTGAATCTGCTGAGAAGAAAGAAGACATCGAAACAGCCGGTCGTGCAGTTGTCAAAATGCTTGAACTTGGTATCAAACCTTCAGATATCTTGACTCGTGAAGCCTTTGAAGATGCCATTACAGTGACAATGGCTCTAGGTGGTTCTACAAATGCTACTCTTCACTTGCTCGCCATTGCCCACGCAGCTAACGTTGACTTGTCACTTGAGGACTTCAATACAATCCAAGAACGTGTGCCTCACTTAGCTGACTTGAAACCTTCTGGTCAATATGTCTTCCAAGATCTTTACGAGGTTGGTGGTGTACCTGCAGTTATGAAGTACTTGTTGGCAAATGGATTCCTTCACGGAGACCGCATCACATGTACTGGTAAGACTGTCGCTGAAAACTTAGCTGACTTTGCAGATCTTACTCCAGGTCAAAAAGTCATCATGCCACTTGAAAATCCTAAACGTGCGGACGGTCCGCTTATTATCTTGAACGGTAATCTTGCTCCTGACGGTGCCGTTGCCAAGGTGTCAGGTGTTAAGGTTCGTCGTCACGTTGGTCCAGCTAAGGTCTTTGACTCAGAAGAAGATGCTATCCAAGCTGTCTTGTCAGATGAAATCGTTGATGGCGATGTTGTCGTTGTTCGTTTCGTTGGTCCTAAGGGTGGTCCTGGTATGCCTGAGATGCTATCACTTTCATCAATGATCGTTGGTAAAGGCCAAGGAGACAAAGTTGCCCTCTTGACAGACGGACGCTTCTCTGGTGGTACTTATGGTCTGGTTGTTGGACATATCGCTCCTGAAGCTCAGGATGGTGGACCAATTGCCTATCTCCGTACAGGCGATATCGTCACTGTCGACCAAGATACCAAAGAAATTTCCATGGCCGTTTCCGATGAAGAACTTGAAAAACGCAAGGCAGAAACAACCTTGCCACCACTTTATAGCCGTGGTGTCCTCGGTAAATATGCCCATACCGTATCTTCTGCATCACGTGGTGCCGTTACAGATTTCTGGAATATGGAACAATCTGGTAAAAAATAAGCAAATCAAAAGCAAGCCTCAACTGGCTTGCTTTTTTGTATTTTCAAAATAAATCATTATCGTGGAGGTAACCCTAGAGCTATACGCCCATAACGACTGATGCGTGTAATCTTCCATGCTGGAGACCAGGTAACCTCAACCTTGACATCCTCAATCCCAGTAATTTGTTTTAAACCTGCCACAATCTCGATTGGCAGACTTTCTGCACAGTCACAGGCAGTATCAGTGAAGGTCATAACAACTGTACAAAGGCCAGCCTCATCTAAATGAATCTCATAAATCAATCCAAGATTGTATACATCTAACTCTACATCTGTATCATAAATTTTTTCGAGTACTTCAATGATTTGATCTTCCAATGCTAGAGCACGGTCATTAATCTTGATGTCTTCTCTCATTGCATTCCCTCCATTTTTTGATTGTTCCTATTTTCTCATAATTCTGACAATTTGGCAAGTTTTTCCCAATCCTGTTTAAAGCTAAAAAGTAGAGATAAAATCTCTACTTTTTAGTGATTATTTTGATTTGACAGGTTTGTCTGCGAGAGCTTTAACGGCAGCATTAATGGTTTCTGCGTAAAGTTTTGCTCCTTCATCCTGCTTAGTCGTATCACTACCGAAGTGAACCTGGTCTGTTCCCTTCCAAATATCTGGATGATCTTTGGCGACTTGGTTCCAATCTGCTAGTGCTATATATGGATACTTTTGTGCCAATTCACGCGCATAGCTTGCATACTGCTCAACATAAGGTTGCGTTTCCTGCGTTGTATCTCCCTCGTATGGAGTAACTAAAACAAGTTGATGTCCTTTTGGAAGATTTGTTATCAGCAAATCCAGATCAGCTTTATAATTTTCAGGATTATTAACGCCAGTCGCAATGACTACAATTTTAGGCAAGGCTTTATTCTGACTGTAATTCAGCATTAATTCATTTGCCTGTTTGGTAGTTCGACTGACCTGACCATCAATCTGCGCATCTGGCAAGACTTCTTTAAGTCCCTCTGAAGCACGCAAGGTTACCGAATCTCCAATGATGGATACACCGTCAGCTATATTATAGCGACTGGCTTCTGCTTGATCTGCCATGGTTTTTGTTCGGTTCATATTGGTTTGCGCCTGATTGAGACCATTAACCATCAAATCCGTTTCAAATGCACCGACTTGAGGGGCTATCAGTATCACGATTAAAGTAATCAAACTAAGCACTCCTGCACTACCAGCAAAAATTGGTTTAATGTGCGGAATTTCTTTTGCCTTTTGCAAGAGATCAGTAGATTTTCCTGCTACTAAAGGTTCGATAACATAGAAAGAAAGGGTTGCGAAGATATAAGAGAAGATGGTGGTTAAAATCACTGCCGGAATATTTCCCATTAACTGTGAGAAAATAATATAGAACGGCCAGTGGAAAAGATAGACAGCATAGCTGGTATCCGCTAAAAAGCTGATAATCTTTGGCTCTTTGATCGTCGGAGTTTTCTCATGCAAAACGCGTGCCGCAACAATCATCAGAAGCGCTGCTAAACTTGCAAACAAGAAGCCGAGTAAATAGGCAAAGAGATACGTAAATTTCACAAAGAAGGTCAGTAAGAGCAAGATTCCGAGCCCAGCTCCAAAGGCTAGCAAAGTCTGCTTCAAATCCAAGCTTCTATTCAAACGTTTGAGAAGAGGCGTTACATGGCGAACACCTACCAAGGTCGCAAGTACACTTCCTAAGAAGAATGGAAAGACATGAGTCAAAGTTGAGAAGTAGAGTGTTGAGTAGGAGCTAACGATAAAGCTACCAATAAACATCGAAAGGAAACTGACGATAAAGGCCGCTGATGAAAGTAGAAAGATTGTTCCTCGTAGTTGTCCGCTTGATTTCGCTCGCTTAGATAGGAACCAGACTGCCAAGCCCCACAAGATATAATAATGAACTTCAACAGCTAAGCTCCAGTTGTGAACAAAGAGGTGAGGGATAAACTGAGATTCATAACTTCCTCCTGTCAGCATTTCATAGAAGTTAGTCATAAATCCTAGAACACCAGCAATCTGCCCACCAATTCCTGCCACATAATCTTGGCGAACCAAGAAGGTGAATGGCATGATGACAAGAATCATTAAAACAACTGGTGGAAAAATTCGATAGAAACGTCTTCTAAAAAATCCTAAGATATCAATCTTCCCTTTTTGTCCAAATTCTTCTAATAAAAGTGATGTGATCAGAAAACCTGAGAAGGTAAAGAAGACGTCAACCCCGAAGAAACCTCCTGGAAAAGTCGTTTGAAAGAAATGATACAAGAGTACCAAAAGCAAACCTGTAATCCTAATCAAGGAAAACCATTTAATACGCATACGAGTCTATTCTCCATTCATTAGATTGGCAAAAAAGCCATCTAACTTTCATTCATAGTACCTTTATTTTATCAAAAAAAACAGAAAAATCCTAAGATAAAACTTAGGATTTTTAGTGGATCTCAAGCTAAATTTAGAAATTTCGCCCTGACTTGTTATAACCATATTTTTCAACAAAATGTTCACGAAATTCCAGGAGATTATCATCCATGATAGCCTGGCGAACCTGCTTCATCAGATTGAGCAAGAAATACAGATTATGGTAACTTGTCAAGCGGATACCAAAGGTTTCATCAGCCTTAAGCAAATGGCGTAGATAAGCACGGGTATAATTCTTACATGTGTAGCAATCACACTCTGGATCAAGTGGTGTAAAGTCCTCCGCAAACTGAGCATTCTTGACTACCAAGCGACCTTGACTGGTCATACAAGTCCCGTTACGAGCGATACGAGTCGGCAAGACACAGTCAAACATATCGACGCCACGGATAACACCATCAATCAAGCTATCTGGCGCTCCTACTCCCATCAAGTAACGAGGTTTGTTCTCAGGAAGCAGTTGGGTCGTAAAGTCCAAAACTGCATTCATCTCTTCGTGTGTTTCTCCAACTGCTAGTCCTCCAATAGAGTAGCCTGGGAAGTCCATGCTAACAAGATCATGCGCCGATTGACGACGAAGATCTTCAAATCCTGCCCCCTGTACAATCCCAAATAGACCTTGATCATGCGGACGACGATGAGCCTTTAAACCACGCTCTGCCCAACGGCTAGTACGTTCAATCGATTTTTTTACATAATCATAAGGTTGATAAAATTGGGGACATTCGTCAAAGGACATCATGATGTCTGAGCCTAGATTGTTCTGGATAGAAATAGCCTTTTCAGGTGAAAGAAACATCTTAGAACCGTTGAGGTGATTCTTGAAGGTTACTCCTTCTTCTGTAATATTACGGCTATCCGCTAGAGAATACACTTGGAAGCCACCGCTATCTGTTAAAATCGGTTGATCCCAATTCATGAACTTGTGAAGACCTCCAGCACGGGCAATGAGTTCGTCCCCAGGGCGAAGCCACAAGTGATAGGTGTTGGATAGGATAATTCCTGACCCCATCTCTTTCAATTCTTCTGGCGACTGAGTCTTGACCGTTGCCTGAGTCCCTACTGGCATAAACATAGGCGTTGGGAAGGTCCCATGGGGGGTGATAATCTCACCCAAACGAGCTCCTGTGTGTTTTTCTTTTTTTATCAATCGATATTTGATTGGCGAATCTGACATTTTTTACCTCCGAAGCTGGGAAAGACAGTCCCAGTTCTTACTTTATACCCAAGGGCATACTGTATGATTCTATCAAAAAAAACAGGAACTGTCACGAACTATGGTATAATGAAAGAATGAAGTACCCAAAAATTAATTTAAAAGAAGTTCGCCAGCAGGCTAGACAATTTCAAGCCGAGCATCCTCGCTTGCTGCTTGTCTTTTTATTACCAAGTATTCTCTTGATTCTATCGAGCTTTATCAGACCTTTATCCCTACTTGATGAAGGCATTCTTGAACAGTCCTTCTTGAGTTTTCTAGGGATTACAATCCAGTCTGCTCTCTTTCCGATAGCCGTTGGATTTACAAGTTCCATCATCCTAGCTGGTGCTCTCTTTACCACGATTAATCTTTACAGAATTTCTGAGATAGAGCTGTCCTTTAAAGATAGCCTGTCCTTGCTTGACAACCGCTTCTTTACCCAGACATTTCTAACGCTCTTACTCAAGCGTTTCTACCTCTTTTTATGGAGCATTCCTAATCTTTTTGGAGTTTACTTGCTTTTTTATAGCAGTGCAATGGCTCGTAAATTCGTTGAACTTCATCCCGAGTTTCCATCTGTCGACGTGACCAATCCAGATATCGAACACTTCCTACTTACTTTCGCTCTCTATTTCTTTGGTAGCGTCCTAGTAATGATTTTAGGAACCATTATCTATCTGCCACAATATTATGCCTATTCCCAAGTTGAACTACTTTTATGTGACACCCTTGCAATCGGAATTGCCAAACCGAGCCGCGTGCTGCATACCAGCCGCTTTCTCATGAAAGGCTATAAGTTCCAACGCTTTGTACTTGATTTACAACTACTTCCTTGGTATATCCTTATCTGGACTAGCTTTGGAATTGCAAGTATCTCTATCTTCCCTTATATCTATAGTAGCCAAATCTTCTTCTATCAAAGGCTACTGGAAATCAAGCGGAGAAAAGTTTAAGATCAGTTATTAAAAACCAGCACCTTCATAGAAAGTGCTGCTTTTTTTATTTTAACCAGAACTACTCTCCAAAAATATAAAACAGTCTCCTCGTCATGTTTCTATAAGGCTTTTTATCTATATTTATGCCTGAATTTTTTCACTACCTAAGAATTCGAAATAGAAAAAAGAAGCGGAAACTGAATCAGTTCCCAACTTCTCATTCATTATTAATTCATTGATACGTGAACGTGGTCATAGTGGTTTTCTGTTACGCTACCACGATCTGGCATTGGATTCCAAGTGTAGGCTGGTCCGTATTTGCTATCGTATGGTGCGTAGAAACGTTGTTTCCAGATGATGTAGTTGATTCCACGGCTAGCCATATTTTGGATAGCATAATCTGCAATTTGATCACCGAGAGCTGAACTTACTGGAACCATGAAGTCAATAGCAAGACCTTTTCCGTGGTCACCTGGATCTCCTGGACGGTAACCACTAAATGATGTGATACCAAACAAGTTAGCTACTTCTTCTTTAAATGCAGCTGTTTGTGGTTGGAGACCTGCATTTTCAGATTTTGTTGCTGCAATAGTTGCATAATCAGGAGCCGCTGGCGCTGTATAAGTTGCCGATGCACCTTGGCTTGGTTCAGCTTGGTAAGTTGCTGGAGCTGATTGAGCTTCTGTTACAGCCTCAGTTGTTGCTTCTGTTGTAGTTGTTTCTTCAACTGTTGTAGTTGGTTCAGCGACCGTAGTTGTTTCTTCAACTGTTGTAGTTGTTTCAGCGACCGTAGTTGTTTCCTCAACTGTTGTAGTTGGTTCAGCAGCCGTAGTTGTTTCCTCAACTGTAGTTGTTGGTTCAGCGACCGTAGTTGTTTCTTCAACGACAGGTGCCACAGCTTCAGTTGTTGCTTCTGACGATACTGTAGTTTCTGCTACAGTTTCTGCTACAGCTTCAGTTGTTGCTTCTGTTGTAGTTGTCTCCTCAACAGTAGTCGTTGTTTCTTCAACTGGTTGTGTCAAATCTTCGACTTGAACAGTTTGTTCATCTACTGTTACTTGATTCGTTGTTAAATCTGCTGTTGCACTTGCTACATCAGAACCAACTTCTTGAGGTGTATAAACCTCAACCTCTGTTACTTCTTCATTTTCGTTAACAGTTGTAGTCAGTACAGTTTCTGGGAAAATCAAGTCAATATTTGTGATTTTGTTCAAGTTTGCAAGGACATTTAAGTCTACTCCCAAAGCCTCTGCAATCGTGCTTAGGGTATCTCCGTACTTAATTGTGTAACTTGTTTTATTTTCGCTTTTAGCAACATCGTTTTGAATTTGCTCAACTGAACGTGGTGACCATACAATTTCTTCTGCTTGAGTCGCCAAGGTAGGGGCAAGTGATAAAGCTACTGTTGATGCTAAAATAATTCGTTTCTTCATACTATTCAAACTCCTTTTCAAATGTAGTACCTTTCTATCATAACATAAAGAAAAAAGAAAAAAAGCCCTTTGGGGGCTATTTAATAAAACTGTCTAAGCTCTGTAACAAACCACATTAATTGAAATAGTTTGTATGAATTTTGTCACAAAGCTGACATATTCTCTTTCATAAAGAGAGAGAAGGAATATCCGCTAAACAAGAAATCTGATGATTGCAATCCACCGGAGTTCCAAGGAAATTGATACTCTGAATGCTACTACTCTGAGCAAACTCGATATCCAAAGTACGATCCCCTATATAAAAGGTGCGGTCTGGTTTTAAATGGTATTTGCTGATAAGGTAGGTCGCTGCTTCTGGACTTGGTTTACGAGCAAAACCGCTCTGGCTTGTCAAAATTTCTGTGAAATAAACATCCAATCCCAAATCTCGTAAAATAGTCAAGGCATTATCGCCTTTGTGGGTGTAAACAAATTGCTGAATTCCTTGCTTATTTGCCCAGGCTAAAACCTCACGGGCCCCCGGCATCAAGATGACCTGGGCATTCTTTTCGGCCAAGCTCTGAGCACGGACTTGATTGAGCCTATCAACATCCAAGCCTCTTTCTTCTGCCACTTGCACTAGTAAATCCTGGACAGAGTATTTCAAGATAAAAGCTTGAACTTTTTCCTTGTCAAAAGGAATGGAAAACTGTGCATAGGTCTCCTCAATTCCTGACAAAATAGCTTCATAGGAGTCCAATAAAGTCCCGTCTAAATCCCAAATAAAAGCAGTTTCTTGCATTTCTTATCCTTTCAATGTCATATAAGATTTGTAACGATAGCGTAGGAAAATCCAACGGAAACCATTATCCAAAAGCGTTCCTGCCCAGATACCAGGCAAACCCCATCCAAGAACAATTCCCATCAGGTAACCAGCTCCAATACGGATGCACCACATTCCAATACTTGTCGCATAAAAGGGAAGTCGGGCATTTCCCAAACCTTGCCAGACAGCTGTATAAATGACCGTTCCCGTTGTCATAGGAGTTCCTAAAAGTGAAAAAAGAGTCACTAAAACACTGGCCTCAATAGCCGCAGGATCGCTGGTGTAGAGATAGCTTAGTGGTGTCCCGAGAGCATAGATACTAAGTGTTAAAGGCAACATGAGAAAGAAAGACAAGCAAAAAGTTTGCTTACTTAGTCTGTCCACCCTTGCCCAATCATTCTCCCCAACTGCTCGAGCTACCTGCATGACTGTAGCCGTAGCGACACCGAAGGCAGGCATATAGTTGAACTGAGTCAAAACTTCACCGATAGCATTTCCCGCGACTGCCTCCGTCCCAAAGGAAACAACCAAGGCAATTATGACTACATCACCAGCCCTCATCATGAGACGTTCTCCCGCTGCAGGTAAAGCCAAGGTCAGCAGGTCTTTATCCAGTCCAAACGTCGGTCTCATATATGGAAGTTTTAATTGTGACCACAAAATTACAACCCCGATCAAACGAGACAAAATAGTCCCCCAAGCTACACCAGCTATCCCCATATCAAGGATAAAAATGGCGACACTTGAAAAAAGGATATTTAAAGCATTGGATAAAAAACTAACATAAAGCGGCAGTCGAGGATTGTGGGTAGCGCGAATCAAGGCTCCTAGACTAGTCATCAAGCCCAGGAGAACGATTGTCCCACCAACTAAAGATAGGTATAAGCCACCACTTTCAGCCACAGCCTGTTCAGTACCCAAAAGACCAATCATCTCTTGACCTGCAAAGATGGACAAACCCCCTAAAACTAAACTCAGTAGTAGGGTAATCTTAAGTGCTTCTGTCACATGGTAGGCTAGTCTAGATTGATCTTTCTGTCCCAAACTTTTGGAAATGACACTGGAAATAGCCGCTCCCAAAGCAATAAAAATCGCTTGGTAAATGGTTATAATATTGCCCGCTACAGACACACCCGAAATGGCGATTAAGCCCAGATGTGCCACCAGATAGCTATCCACCATCCCCATAAGCATCTGCAAGAAATTTTCACCCATGGCTGGCAGGGCTATGTTGAGAATCTCTTTATTTTTCTTAAACAATCCTTCCTCCTGATGAAAAGAAACTCAGTTAGTTTCCCAACCGAGTTTACTTCCTCTCTTTTAAAGTCCTAGATAAGATTCTACTGCTGCCTGCATATCTGCCGCTGCAACAGTTGTCTTGTGACGAACTGGAGCTGTTTCAAGGCCATCAACTGCTGGTGGCACTGCTACTCCTGAGATTTCATGTAATTGAGCCAAGGCCTCAAAGTCGCTCAAACCTGATTTCCCTGTTACAGCTTCTACTGCAACTACTGGGAATTTATATGGACTAGCTGTTGAAGCAATCACGGTCTTAGCCACATCGCCTGTCGTCGCTTGGTATTTTTTATATACGGCCGAAGCAACTGCTGTATGAGGGTCCTCAATATAAGCATCTGCCTCATAAACACGCTTGATTTCTGCTGCTGTTTCCGCTTCAGTCGCATACTCTGCTGCAAAGAGATCCAGAATCTCTGCATCAAAATCAGTCAACTCATACTGACCTTGGTTATTCAAAGCATTCATAAGTTCAGCTGTCTTAACCGCATCATTTCCCAAAAGATGGAAAATCAAGCGCTCCAAGTTTGAAGATACTAGGATATCCATCGATGGGCTAGTGGTTACCTTAAACTCACGCTTCTTGTCATAGACACGAGTTTTAAAGAAGTCTGTCAAGACATTGTTGTCATTTGAAGCACAGATTAGCTTGCCGACTGGTAGACCAATTTGTTTTGCGTAAAAGGCAGCCAAGATATTCCCAAAGTTTCCTGTCGGTACGGTGAAGTTTACTTTTTCACCAGCCTTAATCTCGCCAGTTTTAACAAGCTGAGCGTAGGCATAAACATAGTAGACAATCTGTGGTACCAAACGACCGATATTCATAGAGTTAGCTGATGAGAACTGGAGCTTGTTGGCTGCTAGTTTCTCACGAAGAGCCATATCATTGAACATATGTTTTACGTTTGTCTGAGCATCGTCAAAGTTTCCATCAATAGCGATAACATGGGTATTTTCGCCCGTTTGAGTGGTCATTTGCAATTCTTGTACCTTGCTGACACCGTCTTTTGGATAAAAGACGATAATTTCAGTACCTGGGACATCCGCGAATCCTGCCATAGCAGCTTTCCCAGTATCTCCAGATGTTGCTGTCAAGATGACAATCTTGTTTTCCAAGCCATGTTTCTTAGCTGCCGTTGTCATAAAGTATGGCAAGATGGACAAGGCCATATCTTTAAAGGCAATGGTTGAACCGTGGAAAAGTTCCAAGTTGTATTGGCCATCGAGTTTGACAAGAGGGGCAATTGCTGGTGTATCAAACTTGCTGTCATAGGCGTTGGTGATACAGTAGTCCAACTCTTCTGCTGTAAAGTCATCCAAGAAGGCTGACAAGACAAGCTTGGCTACTTCTTGGTAAGAAGCGTCTTTCAATGTTTCAAAATCCAAATCAACCTTTGGATAGCTAACTGGAGTAAACAAGCCTCCATCTGTTGCCAAGCCCTGCAAAATCGCTTGGCTGGCTGTTACTGTATTTTTCGCATCACGCGTTGATTGATAAACTAATGTCATAAATCTCTATCCTTTATCTATAGTCTCATTCATTATAACATGATTTTTCAGAAAATTCTTCCGTTATAAGAAAATTATACGTCCAATTCTTCTTTCAAAGGTTCTAAATAAGTCGTTTCACTCTGACCTCTCATCTCAAGTCCTTGCTCTGCTATCGCTAGCAAGTCTTTGGAGAACTGGACTATCCCAGCTGTTTCTTCATCTGTGAGGTGTTTTTTAGAAAATTGTCTTCTCAAAGACTTGTAGTCACGACCAAAACTTTCAAAGAAAGGAGCTGTTTCTAGGTAAGTTTCAAGCTTATCAAGATTCACCAACAAACCTAGATGAAAGGCTGCTGAAGCAAAGGTGCGGTCTAGCGGCTGTGTACAAACACTCCGAAATTCGACCGTTCCTCGAGTTGTTAAATCTTGGAATTGATAGCTACGGTGCGTTTGGAAATCCTTCTCTTGAGGGGCAAGTAGAGTCTCTTTCCCATTTAGAGTATAAGCAGGAATCTCATCAGTAGCTAGGTAATCTCTGGCTCGAATCGGAGAAAAATAATAGGTTTCTCCATCTCGTTCTGCTGTGAAAATCGCAGAATGGTCTAAATAATCAAAGAAATCATCCTCATTTTGAAATAGTTTTGAATTGACACCAACATTCTCTGGATAAATCCCATGCATAGAGTCTTCCCAAAAAATATCTCGTGAAATCTGGGTGTCCCAGTCCGCTCCAGAAAACTCAGAATTGGCAAACAGGTAAGCTTTGGCTGCCTCTATCTGTGTGAAAGCATTGATGACACGTAGGTAGTTATCGGTCGAAACATCCAACTGGACTTGACTCCCGCAGATGAAGGCTCCGTATTGCGGAAAGTCATGTAAATGCGCACTTTCTTGGTGACTCCCCATACTCAGATAATCCATCAGCATCTGATAGCGTGGATAAGCCACAGGTCGGTTGTCATTTTGATTCCAATTTGGGTGAATCCCCCAACCCTGGATAGCATGATTCTTTTCGCCTAGCTTTTCTTGGATTACCTTCATATAGGCCTGAAAACGTCCTTCAACCTCTTGGATATTCTGAGCCCTACCAAAGGCAAACTCCAAGGTTGTATAAGAAACTTCAAACAAAATCCGATCTTGACTCATCGGTTCTACAAGTTGAATCGGATTGCCCTCCTGGTCTACCTTTTCAACTTTCAGACTGAGAGCATCCACCAAAAAGCGCAACAAATCCTTGCTGACTTCAATATCTGTAGGTTGGCCTTTCGTATGAACGATCGGAAACTCCAACTCAATACCGATGTAGAGATCTGGATTTTCTTTGATATTTTTTAAATAGCGGTCTTTTAATAACTGAATTGAAGGGGACATACATACCTCTCACTCTAAATTCTCATACTAGAAAATGAATTACTCTCTATTATACCAAAAATCAGAGATAATCTTGTCGAAAACAAACTTTTTACAAAATAAGAGCAGATTTGGAATTTATATTAAATTTTACATGTTTGCTTTTAAAACCTCTTCTAAAAATGTTGATATAACAATATCTTTAAAAATCATTACTCCTATAATTTTTGTATAATTTAATTTAATTTGTTGATTTTTTATGAAAACGGTTTATACTTAGTTAGTCTTAAAGTTTTCTTAAACTACAAGTCAAACATTTTATAAGGAGGAATGACAATAATGAGTATCGGAATCATTATTGCGAGTCACGGTGAATTTGCCGCGGGTATTCATCAGTCAGGATCTATGATCTTTGGTGAACAAGAAAAGGTTCAAGTTGTAACCTTTATGCCAAACGAAGGTCCAGATGATTTATACGCAAAATTCAACAATGCTGTGGCTGCATTTGACGCAGAAGATGAGGTTCTAGTCTTGGCTGACCTTTGGAGTGGTTCTCCATTTAACCAAGCTAGCCGCGTAATGGGAGAAAATCCTGAGCGTAAATTTGCCATCATCACAGGACTTAACTTGCCGATGTTAATCCAAGCCTACACCGAACGCCTGATGGACGCTAATGCCGGAGTGGCTAAAGTTGCTGCGAACATCATTAAAGAAGCTAAGGATGGCATCAAGGCTCTTCCAGAAGAGCTAAACCCAGCTGAGGAAGTTGCAACTGCTGCAGCTGCTCCAGTAGCCCAAGCTG
The DNA here is from genome assembly GCF_041432435.1 of Streptococcus sp. 20925_1_44. Lineage (NCBI taxonomy): Bacteria > Bacillati > Bacillota > Bacilli > Lactobacillales > Streptococcaceae > Streptococcus > Streptococcus sp. 20925_1_44. Next base: position 163,914 of record NZ_JAPVZQ010000003.1, on the reverse strand, counting down.
CTATTCCAGAAGGAACTGTTATCGGAGACGGAAAATTGAAAATCAACCTTGCACGTCTTGACACACGTCTCCTTCACGGGCAAGTCGCAACTGCTTGGACACCAGATTCAAAAGCAGACCGTATCATCGTTGCTTCAGATAACGTTGCTAAAGATGACCTTCGTAAAGAATTGATCAAACAAGCAGCTCCAAACGGAGTGAAGGCTAACGTTGTTCCAATCCAAAAATTGATTGAGGTTGCAAAAGACCCTCGTTTTGGTAACACACACGCCCTTATCTTGTTTGAAACACCACAAGATGCCCTCCGTGCTATCGAAGGCGGTGTACCAATCAAGACTCTTAACGTAGGATCTATGGCTCACTCAACTGGTAAAACAATGGTCAACAACGTATTGTCAATGGACAAAGACGACGTTGCTACATTTGAAAAAATGCGTGACCTTGGTGTTGAATTTGACGTACGTAAAGTACCAAACGACACGAAAAAAGATTTGTTTGACTTGATTAGCAAAGCTAACGTTCAATAATTTACATTAAATAGAAAAGGAATAAAACCATGTCAGATATTTCAATCATTTCTGCTATCTTGGTTGTAGTTGTTGCCTTCTTCGCAGGTCTTGAAGGTATCCTCGACCAATTCCAATTCCATCAACCAATCGTAGCATGTACCCTTATCGGGCTTGTAACTGGTAACCTCGAAGCTGGGGTTATGCTTGGTGGATCACTTCAAATGATCGCTCTTGGTTGGGCAAACATCGGAGCTGCCGTAGCTCCTGACGCGGCTCTTGCTTCTGTTGCTGCTGCAATCATCATGATTAAAGGTGGTAACTTTACTACTGAAGGTATCGCAGTCGCAACTGCAACTGCAATCCCTCTTGCCGTAGCTGGACTTTTCTTGACTATGATTGTTCGTACAATCTCAGTTGGTTTGGTTCACACTGCTGACGCTGCTGCTAAAGAAGGAAACATTGCAGCTGTTGAACGCGCTCACTACTTTGCCCTTGTTCTTCAAGGTCTTCGTATCGCGATTCCTGCAGCCTTCCTTATTGCTATCCCTGCTTCTGCTGTTCAAGATGCTCTTAAATTAATGCCAGACTGGTTGAACGGTGGTATGGCTGTCGGTGGTGCCATGGTCGTTGCCGTTGGTTACGCTTTGGTTATCAACATGATGGCTACTCGTGAAGTATGGCCATTCTTTGCTATCGGTTTTGCTCTTGCAGCAATTTCTCAATTGACTTTGATTGCCCTTGGTGTCATCGGTGTTGCCCTTGCCTTCATCTACCTCAACCTTTCTAAACAAGGTGGAAACGGTGGCGGAGGAGCTGCAACTTCTAACGATCCAATCGGTGATATCCTAGAAGACTACTAGAAAGGGGAACAATCATGGCTGAAAAAATTCAATTATCAAAATCAGATCGCCAAAAAGTTTGGTGGCGTTCACAATTCCTTCAAGGTTCATGGAACTACGAACGTATGCAAAACTTGGGTTGGGCTTACTCTTTGATCCCAGCTATCAAGAAACTTTACACTAAAAAAGAAGACCAAGCTGCTGCTCTTGAGCGCCACCTTGAGTTCTTCAACACTCACCCATACGTAGCTGCTCCAATCATGGGGGTTACTCTTGCACTTGAAGAAGAACGCGCTAACGGTACTGAAATCGATGACGCTGCTATCCAAGGTGTTAAAATCGGTATGATGGGACCTCTTGCTGGTATCGGTGACCCAGTCTTCTGGTTTACAGTTCGTCCGATCCTTGGTGCCCTTGGTGCATCACTTGCTGCAACTGGTAATATCGTTGGACCACTTCTCTTCTTCTTTGGATGGAATGCAATCCGTATGTCTTTCCTATGGTACACACAAGAGTTTGGTTACAAGGCTGGATCTGAAATCACTAAAGACATGTCAGGTGGTATCTTGAAAGACATCACTAAAGGAGCTTCTATCCTTGGTATGTTTATCCTTGCCGTTCTTGTACAACGTTGGGTATCCATCAACTTCACTATCAACCTTCCAGGTAAACAATTATCAGAAGGTGCCTACATCAACTTCCCAGAAGGTGCTGTTACAGGTGGAGAATTGAAGGGTATTCTTGGCCAAGCACTTAGTGGTATGAGCTTGGATAGCGTTCAACCACAAACGCTTCAAGGTCAGTTGAACTCATTGATTCCAGGATTGATGGGACTTCTCCTTACTTTCCTTTGCATGTGGTTGCTTAAGAAAAAAGTATCTCCAATCACAATCATCCTTGCCCTCTTTGCAGTTGGTATCGCAGCTCGTTTCTTCGGTATCATGTAATCTCGGCGAGAATGTACAAACAAAAAAAGAATCAGGTTTATCATCTGATTCTTTTTTATTTTCAATTATTCTGCCAAGGCACCCATTGGATCCCATGGAGCAAGTACGATTGGTTCTGCTTCATAGGCAGCTTGTTCTTCTGCTGTCAGCAATTCTTTGCGAACAACGATTTGATAAGTGTATTCGTCCATCCAAGCGTCTGAGGCAACAAAGTAACCATCTGTACCGACCTTGTCTCCCCAAGAGTTTTCAACCTTCCACTTGGTTGATTTGCCATTTTCATCCAAATCAACACCTGTCAAGACCATAGCGTGGGTCATCAAGCTTTCGCTGTAATCTAAACGTCCAGCCTTGTCTTGGGTGAGTTTAATGTCCATGCTTGATTCAAAGTCATAAACATCTGTCGCAAGAATCCCTGCTTTACGGTTACTGAGCTGACCAACATCTGAACCAAACCAAACAGTTTCTCCTGTCTGCATTTGAGCAATGGCCAGTTCTTTCAAGCGTTCCATCGGTACGTTGATGTAGCGAACTGCACGACTACCAACAACATTTCCCAACATCTCAACTGTGTAAGATTTACCGTAAGGTTTATCAGCAGTTGGAGCATTGATCACAGAAACATAGTCTTCTAGTGGAAGGTCAACGTATTTCTTGTAAAATTCTTGTGGCGTGATGCCTTTTTCGCTTTGGTAGTTGTCATCCTTATCGCGATAAGCAAAGTCAAATTGACGTGGTGGGAGACCTAGTGACATGGCAAGGAAATTAAAGATTTCTTGCAAGAGGTCTTCTTTCTTGGCTTGAACATTCGCTTGGTCAGCGCCAGAAGCCAAGAGGTCACGCAAGATTTGAGCATCTTGACGAAGCAATTTGTTAAGGATGGCATTGAGCTCACGGCTGCTACTAGATGAAACAGACTCTGGATAAACAGACTTAGGAACGACACCGTATTTCTCAAAGAGAGAAACTACCATATCCCACTGACCACCATCTTGTTGTGGAGTTTGGAGTAGGAAGCTAACCTTGCGGCTTGTCAATTCTTGGTCAGCTGTCGCAATGACTTGCTCCAAGAACCAGTTAGATTTTTCATACTTGTCCCAGAAGAAGGTGTGGGCTTGTGATAACTCAAAGTTTTCAAGTTTGTATTGAGAGATGAGTTTGTGGCGGAAAGTATTAAGTGCCGCAAACATCCAGCAACGACCAGATGCTTTCTGGTTAGTGACCTTGTCCTTAGTCAAGTCAAGTGAGAAAACAGGTGTGTTATCTACATGGCTTTGGCGACGCTCTAGGGCTGCAAAAATTCCATTGTGACTAGCTGCATTTTCGATAGCTTGGTATTTTACATTTGCTTCATAGTTGGCAAATAATTTATCTGTAAATGATTCTTGAATCGCGTTCATAAAATCCTCCTTTTTTCTTACTGTCTATTATAACGCTTTTCACAAAGGAAGCAACCAAAAACTGAAAAAGGTAGGGATATTTCCCCTACCTTTTCCGATTATCCAGTTTATTGAACACTCTCAAGCAAAGCTTCTAGTTCTTCCTTGCTTAAGCGACGCCATTCCCCACGTTTCAAATCCTCATCCAAGGTCAAAGTTCCCATGGTTAAACGTTGCAAGTCCACAACTTCCATACCACAGTAGGCCACCATCCGTTTGACCTGGTGGAATTTCCCTTCTGCAATGGTCACTCGGACCAGACTTTCTTCCTTTTCCGTATCAATAGACACAAGATCTAGCTTGGCAGGCTGACAGGTGAAGTCCTTGAGCGGTATTCCTTGCGCAAATGTCTCAATATCTTCATCCGTCATGATTCCATCGACTTGCGCAAGATAGGTTTTATCCACATGGCGTTTAGGTGAAAGAAGGGCATGAGCCAGTTTGCCATCATTGGTCAAGAGCAAGAGTCCATGCGTATCGATATCCAAGCGCCCTACTGGGAAAACTTCCTTGGCACGTGCATAGTCATCCAACAAGTCCAAGACAGTCTTGTGTTTAGGATCTTCAGTCGCTGAGATAACACCCTGGGGCTTGTTCATCATATAGTAGACAAACTCTTCGTACTCTAATTTTTTACCGTCAAAACAAATTTCGTCCGTATCTTCATTGATTTGTAGCTTTGCAGATTTTTCTTTCTTGCCATTGACCATCACGCGCCCTGACTTGAGAAAGTTTTTAACCTCAGTCCGACTCCCGACAGCACAGGCAACTAAAAATTTATCTAATCTCATAGGGCTATTATAACACAAAAAGAGAGCGGTTTTCGCTCTCTTTTTCTCGTATTTGCTTTCCCGGATTTATTTTTTAATCATACTTTCTATTCCTTTGAAAAGAATTTCTGATATAGCTTCTGGATAACCTTCATAGCCATTCTGTTCTGAAAAGGCATCGATGATATTTCTAATTTGACCATCTAAGATAATGGTTACTGCAGGAACGAGTTCATCTGAACCTTCTTTTTTGAACATTTCTTGCATAATTGATACTTTGCTACTCATATTTACTCCAATCTTTTTTTAAATTTAATCAATAACACTCTACGAGACTTATTCTTCCGTCTCACCATCCGCAACCAAATCATAAGGGAAATACGGAACACCTTCCAATTCCTTGTAATCCAAGTCCTTAAGCTTGCAGAGAGCGCCAGATTCAAAGGACCAATACCCATAATAATTATCAATATTCTCTTTATGCAGGTCATACCAACCTGTATCCCTATGTCCTGAATACCATTTCTTAGTTACATATTCTTTGAGCAGTTTGAGGGCCTGTTCAGCATTCTCTTCTTCAATAATTTTCCGAGTAAAGCCATAGGGTCTTGGAAAATTATAGTTTATCCGAATCGTCCACTCTGGATGACGAGACTGGATAAGGTAATCGATCAAATAGTCCTCTGGATCATCTTTCCTTACCAAATCTACCAATTTATCAAAAGTCGTTTCATCAACCTCTAACAAAATACCAATGGAAAGAGCCCAGAGCATTGCATCATATCCTGAATTACTATACCAAATAGGGAGAAGGCTATCGACATATTTAAGGTACTCTTCTTTGAATCTCTCAATAGAATAACCTGCAGTGTAGGTGGCTATCATTTTCTTTTCTTGATAAATAGAAATATCTTCTCTAGTTAGTCTAATAACTTCTTCAATTGGACGTTTATAGGGATTAATTCCTTGGTTAAGTTGGTCTAACTCTTGTAACCATTCCTTAATCATCATTTCATTAAATTTAATGAGTTCATTAATTTTTTCTTCAATAAAAATAGTATCTCTTTTCATCATATCTCCTTTGAGGACTTATACTATCTGAATCATATCTAGTTTTAACCCATCCTATATTTTCGCGTCTTCCGCAACCAAATCATATGGAAAATACGGAAGGTCTTTATTCGTTAATCGTTAACCAAATTAGTTTTTTAATCACTTTATTCCGTCTATGTACATTATTGACCACACAGATGTAAAGAATGAACAAAAGAACAGAATAAATCAGCAATCCTAAAAACTTTGCATAGACCAGGTAAACTATCAAGGAACCCATCAAACTGACACTACTAATAATATTAAATACGAAAGCAAGAGTTCCATTTTTCTTTGCTATTTCTAAAAATTCTGTGTACTCAATATCTGTAAACAATGCAGGATATAAGTCCAAGTCTTTGTCATAATAGTCAACTACAAATTTCCCTATGAGCAAGGAAAGACAGGAACATAGAATGAAACTAGAATATTTGATAGTAGGTATATCAAAAATGGTTAAACCATTCAGCAATCTAATAATGGGGAGAGATAGCAAAGTGAGTCCAAGAGTATAGTAATGGTGATTCTTAGATGTTCTTTCGAGAATGGAAAAGTAAAGTTTCTTTTCTTTTAAGTCATAATAGACTATTTTATTTTTAAACAATCCTAGATTAACTAGTTTCCTATTGTTTTTCATTCTTTTAGTCATTGTTCAACATCTCTTTCTCAAACCACTGGACTTCAATTTACTCTAATCTCAGAAAATCTCTAGCTCACTTCTTATACTAGAGAAATCTTTGACCTTTGTCAACATTTCTCCAGTGTTTGCCCTTGTTTAGAACTATCCTTATCTCAAGTTCACAACAAAAAAAGCCGCCTGATTGGGCGACTTAATTTTTTTATAGGGAGATTATTATGAAAAAGTTTTAGGAGTATAAGTTAAGTTCTTCTTAACTTATGAGATAAGTATACAGCTCCTATCTTAAAGTTTCCTTAAGTATTTTTAAATGTGAGATTTTTCCATTTTACTTGCCAGTTTTTCTTAGATAAACGCTGTTGATAAAGCTTCATCCGGTCGTCATTTTCTAAAAAATGGGGAGTTGGAGAAACCTGAAAATTCAAAATATCCTCTAAACCATAAGGAGCAAAGAGCTCTAAAGTTGCGTCAGCATGCAAGCGAAGTCCTATCGCCGTACAACGTTCGGGATATTTACTCATAGCGTCACAGGAATTCACATACGGTTCCGTATGGGGACTATGCTGATGCATATAGGCTTGATTTTTTAATTCCCATTTGTACTGGGGAAAATCATCTCTCAGCTTGCTCTCTAGAGCTAGCGTTTCTTCGTAACTCACATCTGGGTCAAAGAAAATCACATCCACATCTGTTTCACGGTCAAATGCTGGCTTATCTGACAAGAAATTCCAGATAAAATTTCGGATCGAACCAGCTGCCAACCAGGAATCTTTCAACCCCAAGTCACGGATGATGGTCAGAATAGCCATCATATCAGGATTTTCTCTGAAAGAGTCTAAGATTTCAGTCTTATTTTTCAATGTATTCATATCCCAAATGCTCATAAGCCTTAGCTGTCGCGACCCGTCCTGAACGAGTTCGCATGATAAAGCCTTTCTGGATCAGGTAAGGTTCATACATATCCTCTACCGTCTCACGCTCTTCAGCAATATTTACCGAAAGTGTTCCTAAACCGACAGGACCGCCACCGTACATTTCAATCATGGTGCGGAGAATTTTCTGGTCTACATAGTCCAAACCTTCATGGTCTACATCCAGCATAGTTAAAGCCTTATCCGTAATCACATCATCAATCAAGCCATCGCCCATAATCTGCGCAAAGTCACGCACGCGCTTGAGAAGACGATTAGCAATACGAGGAGTTCCACGACTACGTAAAGCTAACTCCGAAGCAGCTTCATGAGTGATTTCCATCTCAAAGATATCTGCCGTCCGCTCGACAATCTCTGTCAAGTCGTCATGGGTATAGTATTCCATGTGACCAGTGATCCCAAAACGTGCACGAAGAGGATTTGAGAGCATCCCTGCTCGTGTCGTCGCACCAATCAAGGTAAAAGGAGGCAAGTCTAGATGAACACTACGGCTAGCTTCCCCTGCACCAATCATGATGTCGATGTAGAAATCTTCCATTGCACTATAAAGCACCTCTTCCACCGACATGGGCAAGCGATGAATTTCATCAATAAAGAGCACATCTCCTGGCTCCAAGTCATTCAAAATCGCTACCAAATCACCGGCTTTTTCGATAACGGGACCAGACGTTTGCTTGAGATTGACTCCCAATTCATTGGCAATGACAAAAGCCATGGTTGTTTTCCCGAGACCTGGAGGGCCAAACAAAAGAACATGGTCCAGCGCCTCATCACGCATTTTAGCTGCTTCAATAAAGATTTGAAGCTGATCCTTGACCTTGTCTTGTCCGATATATTCACGTAAATATTGGGGACGGAGGGTACGTTCTACCAACTCCTCATCGCCCATGATTTCATTATCTAAAATTCTACTCATGTTCCTATTATAGCAAAAATCCAGCCCACAAACAAAAAAGCCACCTGATTGGGTGGCTTCTTTAGGGAGATTATTATGAAAAAGAAAAGTTTAGGATTTCTATTAAATAAAGTTAGGAGGTCTTTATTTAATATCCATATGATACAAGAGAAGACTTAAAGTTAGCTTAACCTATAAATTTTATTTTTTTGCTAGAGATTTTAACTACTACCAGCCAAAGCAGAAAAGTTAGGAGGCAGATACTCACCACTATTAAGTATGTTTCTTCCTTTGTTAAAAGGTTCTGCCAATTAAGCCGGATTCCTAATTTTTCTTGAAACTCTTCTAATAAGCTACTATTCCCCATAAATGTAGTTTCTAATTGCTCCTTCATTAAGACCTGTCTATAGAGAGAAGCAAGATAGGTAGCCGGTGTGCACTTCATGAGAACTTGAGCGAAGTTAGGAAGAATTCCCATTGGTACATAAGTTCCTACTAAAAATCCTGAAGCTGTACCTACAATTGTAGCCAATTTACCCAGACTATCTACTGACTGGAAATGATAAATCAAGAGTACATTTACCAATGTTGAAAGGAGACTACTTAGCAGCATGATTAAACTTATTTCAAATAGCTTACTCATAGCTGGAATTTCTTGAAAATAAAGGCTCATAACAATAAGCATAAAGGCTTGCATAACAAAGGAAATAATAAGACTACTAATAAGATAAGACAGTTGCAAGCCCCAGCTCCCTAAATCTGTCAAAAAGAGATCCTGATCCACTTGATTTTCACGGTCTTGTACCATCTGGGTCAAAGCTGTAAAACTGGTTGTAATCCCAGTCACAGCCAAGGTTCCACCCATCAGCCAGTTATTTAAAAGGCTCTTATTATCAGGAAGTTGGGACCAGGCATCCATCAAATTTTTCTGCAAAAAAAAGATATAGAGTAGAAAGGAAATCAAAGCTCCCAGTAATGAGAAAAAGACTCCTGAACGATTACGAAAATACATCAAAAAATCACGTTTTAATAAGGCTAACATTAGCGCACCTCTCTTCCTGTAAGGGTTATGAAGGCATCATCCATAGTTCCTGGACGAAATTCAAAGCTAGCAATCTTCTCACGAACTTGGGTCAAATAATCAATAGCTTCCAATTGGCTCTTAGGATAAAGACTATACTCAAACTCATTTTCCTTTTCCACAGGCATATTTTTAGGTAAGAATTTCTCCACCTGCTTGTCTTTAAAACAAATTTTTAAAAGATTGGAAGCGTACTCACTTTTAATTTCAGCAGCAGAACCTTGGGCAATAACCTTTCCATGATCTATAATATAAAGTTGATCTGCCTCATCTGCTTCATCCAGATAATGAGTCGTTAAGATAATAGTCATCCCTTCATCTCTTTGTAGACGATACAATAAATCCCAAATGGATTTGCGAGTCTGAATATCTAGTCCAGTCGTAGGCTCATCTAGAAATAAAATATCGGGATTGGATAGGAGAGCCCGAGCAATGTCAACTCGACGTTTCTGTCCTCCTGATAAAGTTCCATAAAGTTGTTTCTGAAAAGCAGTCAACCCTAGTTGATTGATTAAATCTTCCACACGACCACCTTTAATCCCCTTATACTGCTGGGCACGAATGGCTAGGTTTTCTTTGACCGTCAACTTTTCATCCAATACACTTGCTTGAAAAACAACTCCAATCCTAGTATTGGGCGCATAGATGATTTGACCATTAGTTGCTCGTTTAAGTCCGATTAACATTGAAATCGTGGTCGATTTACCAGCCCCATTAGGTCCTAAGATTGCGTTAAAACTTCCTTTTTTAAACTCTAAATTTATATCTTTTACTGCTGTATGGTCTCCATAGTTCTTAGTGAGGCCTTTTGCTTGTAAAATCATATTTCCTTCCTCCTTTTTACACCTTCAGTTTAACAAAAAGGAAAAAGAAAAAATATAGTTTGGTGCTATGTGGTCGAAATGGATGATTATGTGGTCAATTCTACCTTAAAACTTCTGCATTTGAACATAAAAAAAGCCACCTGATTTGGTGGCTTCTTTAGGGAGATTATTATGAAAAAGAAAAGTTTAGGATTTCTATTAAATAAAGTTAGGAGGTCTTTACTTAATGATTACATGATACATGAGTAAACTTAAAGTTAACTTAAGATAAAAAAATTATTTTATTTTTTTCGATCCACCCAAATCATTCCTATACAATCATAAGTAGATAAGGTTTCAAAACCCAGAGAACGATAGAATCCCAAGGTTTTTTCTGTCTGATCGGTCACTAGTTGGACTTGATAGGCATCTTTGAAGTCACCTAAAGCCTCTTTCATCAAGTTGCTACCAATCCCTTGGCGCTGATAGCTAGGCAAAACGATCAAATCCTGGACAAAAATCGATGAAAAACCATCTCCGACCAAACGGACCAAGCCCACCACGGCATCACCATCAAATGCCAGATAAATCGCTAATGAGTGAGACAAGGCTTTCTCTAACATCTGAGGTTGATGTGTATAATTTGTCCATCCAACTGCCTGATAGAGATGCAAAACATCCTCTAACTTAACAATTTCTTGCTTTTTAATAGTGATCATGTCAACACCTCTTAAAGTTCTCTCAAGCTCTTGCACTGTCGTCCATTTTTATCAAAATTTTCAGGAGCCAACCATGTTTCTAAACGAGCTTTGACTTGAGGCCAGTCCTTATCAATCATAGACAACCAATCCGTATCTCTCGTACGCCCCTTATAAACAACTGCCTGGCGGAAAGTTCCTTCATAGACAAAGCCCAAACGTTCTGCTGCTTTTCTAGATGGAAGATTGAGGGCGTCGCACTTCCACTCATAGCGGCGATAGTTGAGTTCTTCAAAAACATAACGAGCTAGCAAATAGTGAGCTTCTGTTCCCAACCTGGTCTGTTTGAGAGCCGGAGAAAAGGTCACCGCGCCAACTTCAATGGTGCGATTGGCTTGGTCAATACGCATGAGCGAAAAAGTCCCCAGTGCTTTACCAGTCGCTTTATCGATAATTGCGTAGTAAAAGCGATCCTTTCGCTCAATCATCTGCTTTAAAGCGACGATTAATTCTTCGAGATTTTCTACTGGTGGTTGAAAGAGATAGGTCCACATGTCACGAGGACTATCTGGGCCATAGACAGCTAATAAATCCTCTGCATGCTTTTCCACCGATAGAGCTTCTATAATCGTATATCGCCCTTCTATCCGTACAAGTGAAGGCAAAACTCCAGGTGTATCATCTACAGGTTCACCAATCATCTGACCGTATTCATTTACTGGCATAGCTTTCTCCTTGTCTTCCACTTATAAGTCTAAAGATGTGAATAGTATATCACATCTCACAGGTAATCTACAAAAAATCCTCCAGAACTTAGCTCTGAAGGACTTTTAAATTTATTTCGTTACGATATTTACAAGCTTATTAGGTACACTAATCACTTTCACGATTTCTTTGCCGTCAATCTCTGCTTTGACTTTTTCATCAGAGAGAGCAACTTCTTGCAATTCTTCGCGAGAAAGGTCTTTGGCTACCATGAGTTTGGCACGGACTTTTCCTTTGATTTGGACGACGATTTCAATTTCATCTTCAACCAATTTGCTTTCGTCCCATGTTGGCCAAGCTACATAAGAGATAGACTCGCCTGTTGCTGCGACTGTTTGCCAGAGCTCTTCTGCCAAATGAGGCGCAAATGGGGCAATCAATTGGATAAAGCCTTTGGCGTAGTCTACATAGAGTTTGTCTTCCTTGTTAGCTGCGTTGACAAAGACCATGAGTTGGGCAATGGCTGTGTTGAACTTCATAGACTCGATTTGCTCTGTGACAGCTTTAACGGTTTCGTTATAAACCTTGTCTAGAGCACCATTGTTTTCCGCAATGATTTCTTTACTTGTAATCAAACGGTACACACGGTCGAGGAACTTACGACTTCCTTCTAGACCTTCTTCTGACCAAGCGATGGAAGCATCGAGTGGTCCCATGAACATTTCATAGACACGAAGGGTATCAGCACCATATTGTTCCACCACATCGTCTGGGTTCACCACGTTCTTGAGGGATTTAGACATCTTAGCTGGTGCTTGCTCCAATTCTTCCCCTGTTTCCACATGGAAGAAGGAACCGTCACGTTTTTCAACCTTGTCAGTCGCCACAAGAGCACCGCGATGGTCACGGTAGCTTGTTCCCAAAATCATTCCTTGGTTAAAGAGTTTTTGGAATGGTTCTTTGGTTGGAACGACACCGATATCATAGAGGAATTTATGCCAGAAACGAGCGTAAAGTAAGTGGAGAACGGCGTGTTCTGCACCACCCACGTAGATATCGACTGGCAACCATTGTTTGAGTAGATCCTCATCAGCCAATTTCTCAGTGTTATGTGGATCGATATAGCGGAGGTAGTACCAGCTTGAACCTGCCCATTGTGGCATAGTGTTAGTTTCACGACGACCTTTGACACCATCTTCACGAGTCACTTCCAGCCAGTCGGTCAAGTTAGCTAATGGGCTTTCGCCAGTACCTGAAGGACGGATATCCTTGGTTACTGGCAGTACAAGTGGCAATTCACTTTCTGGAACGGCTGTTGAAGTCCCGTCTTCCCAATGAATGATTGGGATTGGTTCACCCCAGTAACGTTGACGGCTAAAGAGCCAGTCACGGAGACGGTAAGTCACCTTTTCTTGACCACAACCTTTTTCTTCCAACCAAGCCACGATTTTAGCAATCGCATCTTCTTTGTTGAGTCCATCTAGGAAGTCTGAATTGACGTGAAGACCATCTTCTGTGTAGGCAGCTTCTGCTACGTTTCCACCTTCCAACACTTCTACGATTGGAAGGCCAAACTGTTTAGCAAATTCCCAGTCACGTTGGTCATGGGCAGGTACAGCCATAACAGCACCTGTTCCGTAACTAGAAAGAACATAGTCGGCAATCCAGATTGGAATTTCTTTGCCATTTACAGGGTTGATGGCATAAGCACCAGTCCAAACCCCTGTTTTTTCCTTGGCAAGGTCTGTACGAGCCAAGTCTGATTTAAGACTAGCTTGGTGTTTGTATTCAGCAACAGCCTCAGCTTGTTCCGCACTTACGATAGCATCTACTAGTTCATGCTCAGGCGCCAAAACAGTGAAGGTCGCACCAAAAAGGGTATCTGGACGAGTGGTAAAGACGGTGAATTCCTTGTCTGTTCCTTTGACTTTGAAGGTGACATTGGCACCAGTTGATTTCCCAATCCAGTTGCGTTGCATGTCCTTGATAGACTCTGGCCAATCAAGGTCATCCAAGTCATTGAGCAAGCGTTCTGCATAAGCTGTGATTTTAAGCATCCATTGGCGCATTGGTTTGCGGACAACTGGATAGCCACCACGCTCAGATGTTCCATCTGGAAGAACTTCTTCGTTGGCGATGGCTGTTCCCAATTCTTCAACCCAGTTTACTGGCACTTCAGCTTCATAAGCCAAGCCTTTTTCGTAAAGCTTAGTAAAAATCCATTGCGTCCATTTGTAGTAGTTTGGGTCTGTAGTATTGACTTCACGATCCCAGTCGTAAGAGAATCCAAGCGCATTGATTTGGCGTTTGAAGTTGGCAATGTTTTCCGCTGTGAATTCTGCTGGGTCATTCCCTGTATCCATAGCATATTGCTCTGCAGGCAAACCAAAAGCATCCCACCCCATTGGGTGAAGGACGTTGTAGCCTTGGGCACGTTTGAAACGACTGAGGATATCGGTCGCTGTATAGCCTTCTGGGTGCCCTACGTGCAGACCTGCTCCAGATGGATAAGGGAACATGTCCAATGCATAAAACTTCGGTTTTGATGCATCTGTTCCTGTCTTAAAGGTGTGATGGTCAGCCCAGTGTTTTTGCCACTTAGGCTCGATTTCTTTATGATTGTAAAAACTCATGCTGTCTCTCCAATTTTCGTGATGCTCCTATTATACCATTTTTAAGGAAAATATTGTTTCTCTTTTCGTCATTTTTATCGTTTTGACCTTTAAATACTAGATATTTATACTGATAGTTTCTCAAATTTCTCCAATTTATATAATTTCCTATTCAAACAATTCTTAATAAATAATATTAATGCAAGTTAGTGCTTTTTATGGTAGAATATAGGAAAGTGCTTTCTCAGAAGGAGGGAAAAATGAACAAACAAACCATCGCTGTTTTAGGGCCTGGTTCTTGGGGTACTGCTCTGTCACAAGTTTTAAATGACAATGGACATGAAGTACGTATCTGGGGAAATATTCCTGACCAAATTGACGAAATCAATACACAACATACCAACAAACGCTATTTTAAGGATACTGTATTAGACGAAAAGATTGTTGCCTATCATGATTTGGCAGAAGTCTTGAAGGGCGTTGACGCTGTCTTGTTCGTAGTTCCAACTAAGGTGACAAGATTGGTAGCTCAACAGGTAGCTGCTGTTTTGGATCATAAAGTGGTTATTATGCATGCTTCAAAAGGTCTCGAGCCAAATAGTCACAAACGTCTTTCAACCATTCTTGAAGAAGAAATCCCTGAAGAGTTCCGCAGTGAAATTGTGGTTGTATCTGGTCCTAGTCACGCAGAAGAAACAATTGTCCGCGACATCACCTTGATTACTGCTGCTTCTAAAGATTTACAAACAGCTCAGTATGTTCAAGCACTCTTTAGCAACCACTACTTCCGTCTTTATACCAATACAGATGTGATTGGAGTGGAAACAGCTGGTGCTCTTAAAAATATCATTGCTGTTGGTGCAGGGGCCCTCCATGGACTTGGCTTTGGTGATAATGCTAAAGCAGCTATTATCACGCGCGGGCTTGCGGAAATCACTCGTCTAGGAGTCAAGCTTGGAGCAAATCCACTGACTTATAGCGGACTTTCAGGTGTTGGGGATTTAATCGTTACAGGAACCTCTGTCCACTCACGTAACTGGCGAGCAGGCGATGCTCTTGGGCGTGGTGAAGCCTTGGCAGATATCGAAGCCAACATGGGAATGGTCATCGAAGGAATTTCAACTACCAAAGCTGCTTACGAATTGGCGCAAGAGCTTGGAGTCTATATGCCTATTACCCAGGCTATTTACCAAGTTATTTATGAAAATGTTAATATTAAGGATGCTGTTTCTGAACTCATGAGTAACGAGTTCAAGGCAGAAAACGAGTGGTCTTAATCACCGTTAGAAAGGATGCTCATGAAGCAAAAAGTTAGAAAAGCTGTTATCCCTGCTGCGGGACTTGGAACTCGCTTCCTCCCGGCAACCAAAGCCTTGGCCAAAGAAATGTTGCCAATCGTGGATAAACCAACCATCCAATTCATCGTAGAAGAAGCTCTCAAGTCTGGAATTGAGGACATTCTTGTTGTAACAGGGAAGTCAAAACGTTCTATCGAAGACCACTTTGACTCAAACTTTGAACTAGAATACAACCTCAAGGAAAAAGGAAAAACAGATCTCTTAAAATTAGTTGATGAAACGACTGGCATGCGCCTTCACTTCATCCGTCAAACACACCCACGCGGGCTTGGAGATGCCGTTTTACAAGCCAAAGCATTCGTTGGGAATGAACCTTTTGTGGTCATGCTGGGAGATGACCTCATGGATATCACTGATGACAATGCTGTCCCATTGACCAAGCAACTCATGAATGATTACGAAGAAACTCACGCTTCTACTATCGCCGTAATGCCTGTACCACACGAAGAAGTCTCTGCTTATGGTGTTATCGCACCTCAAGGTGAAGGAAAAGGTGGACTTTATAGCGTTGAAACTTTCGTTGAAAAACCAGCACCTGAGGACGCACCAAGTGATTTAGCGATTATCGGTCGTTACCTCCTCACACCAGAGATTTTTGGTATTCTTGAAAATCAAACGCCTGGTGCCGGAAATGAAATCCAGCTAACAGACGCTATTGATACCCTCAACAAAACTCAACGTGTATTTGCTCGTGAATTCAAGGGGGCTCGTTATGATGTTGGAGACAAGTTTGGCTTTATGAAAACTTCAATCGACTACGCACTTAGACATCCTCAAGTCAAAGATGACTTGAAGACTTATTTGATTAACCTCGGGAAAGAACTCTCAGGAGAAAAATAAGCCCTTAAACCAGGTTGAAAACACCTGGTCTTTTTGTTGCCTAAACACCTCCAAAGCTAGTCCAAGCCTAATTTCTTGCAATCATTGCTTTTATGGTATAATAATAAGGAGTGAGGAAAGAAATGAAGAATAAATTATTATCTATGAAAGAAAAAGGACTGGCCTTACTGGAGTCCCTTAAAACAAAACTAAAAAATATACATCTAGGAAAAAAAGGTCCTAAAAATTCTAAAAAGAAAAAGCAAACCAAAACGAATATTTGGACTATCTTTGCCAATATCTTACTGGGAATCAAGGCAACCTTTAATACCCTATTCATCATCGCCTTTCTTGGTGGACTTTTAGGTACTGGGGTTGTTTTCGGTTATGCTGTATCTCTATTTGACAAAGTGACCGTTCCTCAAACAGAAGATCTAGTCAAACAAGTGAACGATATCCCATCCATTTCTGAGATTCGCTATGCTGATGGATCCATGATTGGTGCTATTGAAAGCGACCTCCTACGGACATCTGTAGCATCGGATGCTATTTCAGACAATCTCAAGCAGGCTATCATTGCGACTGAAGATGAACATTTCACCGAACATAATGGAGTTGTTCCTAAAGCGGTTATTCGTGCCAGCCTAGGAAACTTTATCGGACTTGGTTCTTCTAGTGGAGGCTCTACACTAACACAGCAGCTCATCAAGCAACAAGTGGTTGGTGATGCTCCTACACTAGCTCGTAAAGCTACTGAAATCGTGGATGCCTTGGCCTTAGAGAGAGCAATGAGCAAGGACGAAATCTTGACAACCTATCTCAATGTCGCTCCATTTGGTCGTAACAATAAAGGGCAAAATATCGCAGGAGCTCAACAAGCAGCCAAGGGTATTTTCGGTGTTGATGCCTATCAGCTAACGATACCTCAAGCAGCCTTCATAGCAGGCTTGCCACAAAGTCCTATCTCTTACTCACCTTATGAATCTACGGGAGAAATGAAGAGTGAAGAAGATATGGCACTTGGTATCAAACGCTCTCAAGATGTTCTTTACAATATGTACAGAACAGGGGTCCTCAGTCAAGAAGACTACGAAACCTATAAAGCATACGACATCAAACAAGATTTCTTGCCAGCAGAAAGTGTAAACGTAACTTCTAGGGGCTATCTCTACTTTACTGCTCTCGATGAAGCAACTAATCTCATGTATGACTACTTGGTACAAAAAGACAATGTCTCTGCCCAAGAACTCAAAAACGAGTCTATCCAAAAATCCTATCGTGAATTAGCTGAAAAAGAGATTCAAAATGGTGGTTACCGTATCACAACTACAATCGACAAAGCTATCCATACTGCCATGCAAGATGCAGTCGCAAACTATGGCTATCTAGTCGACGATAATACCGGTCAACCTGAAGTCGGAAATGTTTTGATGGATAATCAAACGGGAGCTATCTTAGGATTTGTCGGTGGTCGCGATTACCAAAGTAACCAAAACAACCACGCTTTTAATACCAAACGTTCTCCCGCTTCAACTACTAAACCAATCCTAGCCTACAGTATTGCCATTGACCAAGGTTTGATGGGAAGTGCAAGTGTCCTATCTAACTATCCAACTAACTTCTCAAACGGAAACCCAATCATGTATGTCAATAGCCCTGGTACAGGCATGATGAGCTTGAAAGAAGCCCTCAATTATTCGTGGAACATTCCAGCCTACTGGACTTACCGCACACTCCGTGAAAAGGGTGTTGATGTTCGCTCTTACATGGAAAAAATGGGCTATGAAATCCCGGAATACGACATTGAAAGTTTGCCTATGGGTGGAGGAATCGATGTTACTGTAGCTCAACATACAAACGGATACCAAACCTTAGCCAACAACGGTGTGTATCATAAAAAATTTATGATTTCAAAAATCGAAAAAACTAGTGGTGAGGTTATCTATGAGCACAAAGACGAACCTGTACAGGTCTACTCTAAAGCGACTGCAACTATTATGCAGAGCTTGTTGAGAGATGTTATTTCGTCACGAGTCACTTCAAGCTTCCAGAGCGACCTTGCTGCGATTAATCCAAGTTTAGCAGGTGCTGACTGGATTGGTAAAACTGGTACAACCAATGAAGATGGTGACATGTGGCTCATGCTTTCAACTCCAAGATTGACACTTGGCGGTTGGCTTGGTCACGATGACAATAGACCTCTTGGAAAGGGAGCTGGTCACTACCGCAATGCTAAATATATGGCTTATCTGGTCAATGCTATTCAGCAAGCTTCTCCTTCTGTTTGGGGTTCTGAACGCTTTAGCCTAGACTCAAGTATCACTTCTTCTCAAGTCCTTAGATCGACTGGTCAGAAACCAGGTAAGGTTACTATTAACGGTAGAGAAATTGAAGTAACTGGAGAAATGGTAACAAGTTACTGGGCAAACCAAACTGGTGCTCCGACTACTACCTACAGATTTGCTATTGGTGGAAGTGACTCTGATTACCAAAATGCTTGGAATACTATTTTGGGAAGTTTACCAAAATCATCTAATTCAAACAATAATAATTCAAACAACAATAGCAACAACAACAATAATCGAAATAACAATAGCAATAATAACAGCAACAACAATAATAACAGTAATAGTAACAATAATATTACCAATGGAAGTAACGACTCTTCGTCAAACAGACTACAACGCTAACCTTTTATATGAATCACTATCAAAAGAATATTTTCAAGGGAACCATATACTCCCTCCTTTCCGGATTAATATGGGGTATTTGTGGCATTTTAGGAGAATTCTTCTTTACGCATTATCCAGTTTCCTCTGGTTGGATCACTTCTATGCGACTAAGTCTTGCAGGTGGTTTCGTGCTCATCTTGTCTAGCTTTAAGTTTCGCTCACAGCTATTCGATGTCTGGAGAAAGCGCAAAAACTACCTGCCTTTTCTGGCTTATGCCATCTTAGGAATCTTCTCTGTTCAGTATTTCTTTTATCTCTGCGTAGAATACTCTAATGCGACAACTGCAACCATCCTACAATTTATCAGTCCTGTCTTCATTCTTATCTACAACCGCATCATCTACAAGAAAAAAGCTTCTAAAAAAGCAATCTTCTATGTTTTAACTGCTATGCTTGGGGTCTTTTTGATGGCTACCAAAGGCGATCTCTCTAAGTTATCCATCACTCCTATCGCCTTACTAACTGGACTGCTCAGTGCCCTAGGAGTTATGTTTAATGTCATTTTGCCCCAGCCATTTGCTCGAAAATATGGTTTTGTTCCTACTGTTGGTTGGGGAATGATGCTGGCTGGACTCTTTAGTAATTTTCTCTATCCTGTTTATAGAATTAGTTTTCAACTGGATTGGGTGAGCATCTTGATTTGTTTGACCATTGCCTTTCTGGGAACAGCTTTTGCCTTTTTCCTATCCATGAAGGCTGTCTCGCTCGTATCCCCATTAGTGGTGTCAGTGGTTAGTGCAAGTGAACCGCTATCCTCTGCTATTCTAAGCCTTCTATTTCTAGGTCTGGTCTTGGACGGTTACCTGCTATTAGCTATGATTTTGATTATTATTCCCATGATCTTCTTGTCCATCGAAGAATCAAAGGACAAACTGAAAGAATCTTCTTTTAACACTTAAGGCTTCAATTTTGAAGCCTTTTTTGGTAGAATAGTAAGCATTACAAAGAGTGAGGAGACATCTATGACTGCTACAAAAATGAATGCACAAGAAATTATCCAATTTATCGCCAATGCTGAGAAAAAGACCAGCGTAAAAGTAACCTTTGAGGGGCAACTTGCCGGAGCTATCCCTGCTTCTGTTACCAAACTTGGAAATGTTCTTTTTGGAGACTGGAAGGATATCGCACCTCTTCTTGAAGGACTAACAGAAAATAAAGACTATGTTGTTGAGCAAGACGCTCGCAACTCTGCTGTACCTCTTCTTGATAAACGCGACATCAACGCTCGTATCGAACCAGGGGCTATCATCCGTGACCAGGTTGAGATTGGTGACAACGCTGTTATCATGATGGGAGCTGTAATCAATATTGGTGCTGAAATCGGTGCTGGTACTATGATTGACATGGGTGCTATTCTAGGTGGACGTGCTATTGTTGGTAAAAATAGTCACGTGGGTGCGGGAGCTGTTCTTGCAGGTGTTATCGAACCAGCTAGTGCAGAGCCTGTCCGTGTCGGTGATAATGTACTCATCGGTGCTAACGCTGTGGTTATCGAAGGTGTTCAAATCGGTAGCGGATCTGTTGTCGCAGCAGGTGCCATCGTCACTCAAGATGTTCCAGAAAATGTTGTGGTGGCAGGTGTTCCAGCTCGTATCATCAAAGAAATAGATAGCCAAACCCAACAAAAAACAGCGCTAGAAGATGCGCTTCGTACCTTGTAAAAGTGAACAGAGGCGGAAATATTTCCAGCCTCTTTCTCGTATCAATAGAAGGAAATTAACTATGTTAGATTTGATTAAAACTCGACGCGATCTTCACCAAATTCCTGAGATTGGCTTAGAAGAATTCAAGACTCACGCTTATTTACTCAATGTCATTGAAACATTAACAGCTGGTAAGGATTTTGTTCAGATTCGAACCTGGCGGACAGGTATTTTAGTTTACTTGCAAGGAAGTCAGCCAGAAGGTACCATTGGTTGGCGGACAGACATTGACGGCCTCCCAATCCTTGAACAAACAGGCCTTCCCTTTGCTTCTCAGCATCCAGACCGTATGCATGCTTGTGGACATGATTTTCACATGACCATTGCCCTTGGAAGTCTCGAACGTGCTCTAGAAAACCAACCTAAAAACAATCTCCTCTTTCTCTTCCAACCTGCGGAAGAAAACGAAGCAGGTGGTATGCTCATGTATGAAGATGATGCTTTTGGCGACTGGTTGCCTGACCAATTCTATGGACTCCATGTTCGTCCAGACTTAAAAGTTGGACAGATTGCGACCAATACCCATACACTCTTTGCTGGAACATGCGAGGTCAAGATTCGCTTTAAGGGTAAAGGTGGCCATGCAGCCTTTCCACATCAAGCAAATGACGCTCTGGTTGCAGCTAGCTATTTTGTGACCCAAGTTCAGTCGGTTGTCAGCCGTAATGTCGATCCTATCGAGGGAGCTGTCGTCACTTTCGGTGTTT
Source organism: Streptococcus sp. 20925_1_44 (assembly GCF_041432435.1). Taxonomy (NCBI): domain Bacteria; kingdom Bacillati; phylum Bacillota; class Bacilli; order Lactobacillales; family Streptococcaceae; genus Streptococcus; species Streptococcus sp. 20925_1_44. The sequence continues at coordinate 142,636 of NZ_JAPVZQ010000003.1, read as the reverse complement.
TTCAAGCTGGTACAACCAATAATGTCATCGCTGATACAGCTTTCTTGCATGGAACTATCCGAGCTTTAACACATAAGATGAGCCTTCTGGTACAAAAACGAGTCAAAGCCATTGCAGAAAGTGTAGCAGCTGCTTTTGATATGGAAGTAGAAGTTGAACTCAAGCAGGGAGGTTACCTTCCAGTCGAAAACAACCCTGAATTAGCTCGAGAATTAATGACCTTCTTTGATGAAAAAGAGGGAATTGAACTAATCGACATCGAACCTGCCATGACAGGAGAAGACTTTGGTTATCTTCTCTCCAAGGTTCCTGGAGTTATGTTCTGGCTTGGAATTGATAGTCCCTATGCTCTTCACCATCCACAGATGAGTCCTAAGGAAGAAGCTCTGGCTGTCGGTGTCGAGGCTGTATCAAGCTTTTTAGCAAAGAAAGTTGCGGAGTAAACAATGAAAAAAGCCCTACGCAAGAAGGTCTTGCAAGAACTCAAATCTCTATCAGCCGAAGAAAAGGAAGTCATGGACGCTTGGTTGACTGAGCAACTACTTCTACATCCCTTCTACAAGGAAGTAAAAACCATCGCCACTTACCTGTCTTTTCCTCATGAATTTCAGACAGCTAGACTCATTGAACAAGCTCAAAAAGATGGGAAGACACTCCTCATTCCCAAAACCTATCCACATGGGAAAATGGACTTTGTTCTATATGAACCAGAGAAACTCGAAAGAAATTCTTTTGGACTTCTTGAACCTCAAGGAGACATCACAATCCTTGAACCCTCTCAGATTGACCTGATTCATGTTCCTGGTTTAGCTTTCAATCCTTCTAGATATCGGGTTGGCTACGGTGGTGGCTACTATGACCGCTACTTGGAGCATTTCCCAGGTCATACTATTAGTACGATTTTCCCATGTCAGATTCAGAATTTTCAACCTGAGCACTACGATATTCCTGTTGAGGAGGTACTCATCTATGAAAGAAATTTTTGATCGTCGGTATCCTGTCACAAGCTTCTTTCTACTCGTGACAAGCCTGGTTTTTGTACTCATGTTTCTAACCAGTGGTTTCAACTACACAAGTGCAGGAACCTTATATCAGTTTGGAGCTATTTATCCTCCTGCTATTAAAGCCATGCCTGAACAGATATGGCGTTTATTCTCAGCAACCTTTGTTCATATTGGCTTGGAGCATTTTTTAGTCAACATGCTATCCCTCTACTTTTTGGGGCGTCAGATGGAGCAAATCTTTGGCTCCAAGCAGTTTTTCTTTATCTACCTCTTATCAGGTATGATGGGGAATCTCTTTGTCCTAGTTTTTAGTCCCAATGCTATTACTGCAGGGGCTTCAACTGCCCTCTACGGTATGTTTGCCTCAATTGTTGTTCTCCGATATGCTTCACGCAATCCCTATCTCCAACAGCTTGGTCAATCCTACCTCTCCCTCTTAGTCATCAACCTAGTAGGTAGTGTCTTAATCCCTGGAATCAGCCTTGCTGGGCATGTCGGAGGTGCTGTCGGGGGTGCATTACTGGCTATCGTCTTCCCAGTTCGAGGAGAACGAAAGATTTACAGCCCAGGCCAACGTGGTCTAGCAACCCTAGCTTTTATTGCTTTATCAGCTCTACTACTTTTTATCGGACTATTCTAAGAACAAGAAAAACCATTGGAAGTTCTCAAATTGAGAAGTTCATTTCCAATGGTTTTTTGAATCTTTATAAAAAGTTGCTTAAAATCCATTATTGTCACTGAGTTCTTTGAACCAGTGGCCTGATTTTTTTAGACGGCGTTCTTGCGTTTCAAGGTCAAGCTCGACCAAACCATAGCGGTTTTTATAGCTGTTGAGCCATGACCAGCAGTCGATAAAGGTCCAGATCAAGTAGCCTTTACAGTTGGCACCATCTTCAATGGCACGATGAAGCTCACGAAGGTGACCTTTGACAAAGTCAATACGGTAATCATCCTGAATCATACCATTCTCACGGAATTTGTCTTCACCTTCAACGCCCATACCGTTTTCGGTCAACATCCACTCGATATTGCCATAGTTTTTCTTGATATTTTGAGCAATATGATAGATCCCTTGCTCGTATATTTCCCAACCGCGGTGCGGATTGATCTTACGACCTGGCATAACATAAGGTTCATAGAAATGCTCTGGTAAAAGCGGGCTGTCAGGATGCTTAGCAAAACGTGGCGCCATGACACGCAAAGGTTGATAGTAGTTCACTCCTAGGAAGTCGACTGTGTTCTCACGAATGACTTCCAATTCTTCGGCCGTGTACTCTGGTAACAAGTCATGCTCAGCTAAAATCTCCACCAATTCTTCTGGATAAGTTCCCAAGACAGATGGATCTAGGAAAGATTGAGCTTGGAATAGATCAGCAATGCGTGCAGCTTTGACATCCGCAGGATGCTGACTACGTGGATAGGCTGGTGTCAAGTTGAGGACAATTCCAATCTTAGAATCAGGCAAAACCTCATGACAGGCCTTAACCGCAAGAGTGCTGGCTAGCTGGGTATGATAGGCAACCTTAACCGCAGCTTTGGCATCCACCTTATGTGGATAATGAGCATCATAGAAATAGCCAAACTCTACAGGAACGATAGGCTCATTGAAGGTAATCCATTGATCCACCAAGTCTCCATAGGTCTCAAAACAGAAACGTGCATAGTCTTCATAAGCCTTGATGGTCGCCTTGTTTTCCCAACCATCGCCATCCTCTTGAAGGGCAAAAGGCAAATCAAAATGATAGAGATTGACTAAGAGACGGATTCCCTTGGCCTTAATAGCTTCAAAGACCTGACGGTAGAAAGCTACACCTTGAGGATTGACTTCTCCACGACCCTGTGGGAAAATACGAGACCACTGGATAGAAGTCCGAAAGGCTGTATGCCCTGTTTCTAACAATAATTCGATATCTTTTTCCCAATTTTCATAGAAGGTCGATGTCTTATCTGGTCCAATCCCATTGTAGTAGCGATTTGGTTCTACTTGAAACCAATAATCCCAGAGATTATCTCCCTTTCCGTCACTAGGCAATCGCCCTTCTGTCTGTGGCCCAGAAGTTGAGGAACCCCAGACAAAATCCTTTGGAAATTTTAGCATAGCTCTACCTCTTTATTTACTCTTTTTATCTTTATTTTATCTCATTATAGAGAAAAAACAAGGCAAAAACTAGTTACATTTTTGTCTTGTTTTTCTTCTGATTATAGATTTTATTTATTTGTTAGGATTTCAAGGGTTTCAAGCAAGCTATCTGCATGAACTTCGATTGTATCCCCTGTCGCCTTGATCTTGACTTCTACGATACCATCTGCTGCTTTCTTACCGACAGTGATACGGATTGGAAGACCAATCAAGTCGCTATCGCTAAATTTAACACCGACACGTTCGTTACGGTCATCCGTCAAGACTTCGTAACCTTTGTTGACCAAGGCTTCTTCGATACGATTTGTCAATGCAAGACTTGCTTCATCCTTGACATTAACTGGAATCAAATGTACATCAAATGGTGCCAATTCTTTAGGGAAGTTGATTCCCCAAGCGTAACGGTATTCACCTTTTGGAGTTTTGTTAACAAAGAGGCGAGCGTGTTGTTCCATGACTGCTGAAAGGAGACGGCTGACACCGATACCATAGCATCCCATGATAATTGGAACTGCACGACCGTTTTCGTCCAAGACATCTGCTCCCATACTTGCTGAGTAGCGAGTTCCGAGTTTAAAGATGTGACCGATTTCGATACCACGCGCAAAGTTGAGAACACCTTGTCCGTCAGGAGAGATTTCACCCTCACGAACTTCACGGATATCGACATACTCAGCAGTGAAATCACGACCTGGGTTGACACCAGTCAAGTGGTAGCCATCTTCGTTGGCACCAGCAACAGCATTGCGACTATCTTGCACCTTGCGGTCTGCGATAATCTTGACATTTTCTGGAAGATTGACTGGCCCAAGTGAACCAAAGTCCGCTCCCAACAATTCTTTCACTTCCGCCTCGGTTGCAGGTTCCAAGAAGTCTGCACCAAGGTAGTTTTTCAATTTGACTTCATTAAGTTGGTCATTGCCAACGAGTAGGGCAACAACTGGCTCCTCGTCTGCGATATAAACCAAGGTCTTGATTGTTGCTTCTTCTGAAACATTTAGGAAGGCTGCTACTTCATCGATAGATTTAACACCTGGCGTTTCCACACGAGCCACTTGATCTTCAGTCACAACACGGTTGCTTGGTTTGTAGGCGTTTGTCGCCATTTCCAAGTTAGCTGCATAGCTTGACTCACTTGAGTAGGCAATGGTATCTTCACCAGAAACCATCCATTTGAGCAATTCTGCCTTGATTTCTTTCTGTACATCTACAGGAATCTCATCAAATGATGCGACAGACTTATCTAAAACAACCCAACGGTCAAGGTCTGTACGAGCAGGTGTGATGGCCATAAATTCTTGGCTATCCTTACCACCCATAGCTCCACCGTCACCGATGATGGCTTTGAAGTCCAAGCCACTACGAGTAAAGATACGCTCGTAAGCTGCCTTATACTCATCATAGGTTACATCCAAGCTATCGTAATTAGCGTGGAAGCTATAGCCGTCTTTCATGATGAACTCACGGGTCCGAAGAAGTCCATTACGTGGACGTTTTTCATCACGATACTTAGGCTGGATTTGGTACAAGTTCAAAGGCAATTGCTTGTAAGACTTGACAGAATCACGGACAATCGCTGTAAAGGTTTCTTCGTGAGTTGGGCCCAAGATAAAGTCAGATCCTTCACGGTTTTTCAATTTGTACAAATCTTCACCGTAGGTTTCATAACGGCCAGATTCACGCCAAAGGTCAGCACTGAGAAGGGCTGGAGCCAACATTTCAACAGCGCCCATCTTGTCAAACTCTTGACGCATGATGTTCTTGGCTTTTTCGATAACACGGTTAGCAAGTGGCAGGTAAGAATAGACTCCTGCTGATACTTGGCGAACATAACCAGCACGCAACATAAGGGCGTGGCTGATAACTTGAGCATCGCTTGGCATTTCGCGAAGCGTTGGAATAAGCATTTTACTTTGTTTCATATTTTTCCTCTAATTCTTAAAAGAAGGTACGCATGATGTCGTTCCAAGTCACGGCGATCATCAAGACAACCATAATCACAACTCCAACTAGAGTAACATAGGTTTCAATTTCTTGTTTCAGCGGTTTGCGGCGAATAGCTTCAATGATGTTGAGCACGATTTTTCCACCATCAAGTGCCGGGATAGGAATCAAGTTGAAAATCCCGATATTGATGGAAATCATAGCCAAGAAGAACAAAACATTCTCAAGACCATTTTTAGCAGCATCACTACTTGCCTTAAAGATAGCAACAGGTCCACCCAATTTATTCAAGTCAGGCTGGAAAATCAAGCTCTTCAAGGCGTTGAGAATGCGCAAGGCTGAGTCAGCTGCAGAGGTGAATCCACCTACAAACATAGACCAGATATCTGATTTGAGTCTTGGTTGAACACCTAGAATATAGCGACCTTGGTTTTCCTCAGGGGTCACACTGACTTGTTTTTCAGTTCCATTTTCAGAGACTGTTACATCCAATACAGGTGCTGTTTTGTCTTTGGTCTCTGTCTCAACTGCCTGAATCAAATCTTGCCAGTTACTAATTTCGTGTGAACCGACTTTAGTGATTTGTGCTGTATTTTCAACACCGACCTTAGCTAATGCACTGTTGGGAATAATACTGAAGTTATTCGTTTGCGTATCACGAACGCCACCTTGCATGAAAATCAAAATCCAAAAAACGATAACTCCTAGAATAAAGTTATTCATAGGACCTGCAAAGTTGGTAATCAACTTGCCCCAGACAGTTGCATTCTGATATTGAACATCTAGCGGAGCGATACGAACTTCCGTCCCATCAGCTTCCACGATAGTTGCATCATGGTCTACAGAGAAAGTTTTTTCCTCTTCCAAAACCAGACCTGTGATAAAGAGTTTATCCTCAAAGTCAAACTGAGTGACCTGCATAGGAAGAGCCGTTTGATCGACCTTCTTACCAGAAAGATTGATGCGCTTCACCTTACCATCTTCGGCTAAGGTCAAACTAACAGGAGTTCCTGTCTTAATCTCTGTGGTATCCTCACCCCAACCTGCCATGCGGACATAACCACCAAGCGGTAGGAGACGAATCGTGTAAGCAGTCCCGTCTTTCCCGATATGGGCAAAAATCTTTGGACCCATACCAATGGCAAATTCACGAACCAGAATTCCAGACTTCTTAGCAAAGTAGAAATGGCCGAACTCGTGAACCACCACGATAATTCCAAAAACAAGGATAAAGGTTAATAATCCTAACATTTAATATTTGTTCACCTTTCCTTAAAATAAGCCAAAGAGGTGCATAATAGGGAAAACAGCCAACATAGAGTCAAAGCGATCCAGTACTCCACCATGTCCTGGAATAAAGAAGCCTGAATCCTTGACTCCAAAATGGCGTTTCATGGCACTTTCAATCAAGTCACCCAATTGCCCTGCAATACTAAAGAAAATAGCAAAGAGCATCATTTTGTAAATGCCGTAAGGAAGGGCAACCGTACTATCCACTAACATAAAGATAAGAGTGACAAGCATGGCAGCTAAAATTCCACCAAAGGCTCCCTCGATGGATTTGTTCGGAGAGACTCTCGGTGCCAATCTTCTCTTACCGAAATTCATTCCTACGAGATAAGCCCCACTATCAGTTGCCCATACGATACAGAGGGCCAAGAGGGCTTTATCCAAACCTGCGATTCGAGCATCCACTAAAGCGTTGAATCCAAAACCAACATAGAAACTCATAGCGATTGGGTATACAGCATCTTCAATGGTGTAATTCTTGCTAAAAACAGTGCAACCTAACATGATAAAAATCACAACACCATATGCGACAACATTCCCATCTACAGGTAAAAATGTCAAGTAGTTTTCTAGGGGGATTGTCAGTGCAAAAGTCGCTAACAAGGTCAGCAAACCTTCAGGGGTCATGGTATTTAACCCTTTCATCTGAAGCAACTCATGAACCCCTAGCATGGCTAGAAGTCCCATAGCAATCTGTAACCAAAGCCCACCAATCACCAAGAGCGGGATAAAGATTGCTAATGCCAGAGCGGCAAATATGGTTCTCTTTAATAAATCCTTTTTCATAACTTTTCCTAAACTCCTCCAAATCGACGATTGCGGCGATTATACTCTGCAATAGCCTCTTTCAAAGCTTCCTCATCAAAGTCAGGCCACAAAACATCTGTGAAATAAAGTTCACTATAAGCTGCTTGCCAAGGCAAGAAATTGCTCAAGCGAAGCTCCCCACTCGTTCGAATGATTAAGTCCGGATCACGCAAGACCTTAGGCAAATGCCCTGTAAAGAGGTATTCCCCAATCAACTCTTCTGTAATATCGCCTGGATTCACCTTGGCATCCAAAACATCCTGTGCAATCAATTTGACCGCTTGTGTAATCTCAGCTCGTCCACCGTAATTAAGGGCAAAGTTAAGAATCAAACCTGTGTTCAACTTGGTCAACTCTTCCGCTTTTTTCAAAGATTCAAAAGTTTGTTTTGGCAAGCGATCAGTTTCCCCAATCATTTGGATCTTCATGTTCTTTTGGTGCAATTCGGGGACATACTTATCATAAAATTCAACAGGCAAGTTCATGATAAACTTGACTTCCTGGTCTGGACGTGTCCAATTTTCAGTCGAGAAGGCATACACAGTCATAGCCTTGACACCCATATCACTAGCAGCAATGGCTACCGTTCTCAGAGCATCCATCCCAGCCTTATGCCCAAAGACACGTGGTTGCATCCGTTTTTTAGCCCAACGACCATTGCCATCCATGATAACTCCGATATGTGCTGGCACCACTGCTGGTGTTTCTGTTACTTTATCTTTTTTTAAAAATCCAAACATGATTGTATTCCTATTCAAAAATCTATCGTTTCATTATACCATATTTTTCGCTTTTCTTCTATCATATTCTCTTATTCTAAGGCGGAATTCCCTATAGGACTCCTATCTTTCTAAACTAACATGCCTTGCATTTCCCAAAGAAAGTTGATACAATAAAACATAAAGATTTATCCTTGTTCAATCACAGGGGTTTTTTATTGAAAGGATCTTATCATGTCAAAAAAACTACAACGTAAAAAACAATTAAGAAACAACCTTCGTCGTTCAGGTGCACTTTCAAATGCTGTAAACAAGGTTGTCGAAGAAACAAAAAAAGTTGTGAAGCATGCTGAAAAAGCAGCAAGTGAGGCAGGAAAAGCTGTCTCTAAGCAAGTAGAAAAAGCTGTAGAATCAACTAAAGAGCAAGCCCACAAGCTTACAACTTCTGTTGAAGATTTCGCAGCTGACCTAGGCGGACTTCCACTTGACCGTGCTAAAACTTTCTACGATGAAGGGATCAAGTCTGCTGCTGACTTCAAAAACTGGACAGAAAAAGAACTCCTTGCCTTAAAAGGAATCGGTCCAGCTACTATTAAGAAATTAAAAGAAAACGGCATCAAGTTCAAGTAATCTTTCTTGTCCCTTGCATTTCCGTCAAAAACTTGTTAAAATAAAGCCATTAGAGGTGTTTTGAGTCCCACATTTTACAGAAAGTGGCGGAGCTGAGAAGTCCACAAATGTGTCAAAACTGGTTGCTAATGGATGAAAATGAAATATTAGAATTATCTTTTTGTTTCCTTTTAGGACTAGGCAGCGAGTTGCAGGCTGTACTCAAGTACGCCAAGACGAGCTAACGACGTCATAAAAGTGAAACAAGAAGATTAAAGTTGCGGGCATCTGCCCGAAATTGGGTGGTACCGCGGATAAACACATTCGTCCCTGTCAGATTAATGACAGGGGCGATTTTTTTGTTGCGACCTAGCAAAAGGAGGTTGTCATGAAACAATCTTTCAAAACAAGTAAACTCTACTATGGTTTTCCTATCTTCATCTTAGGGTATCAGGATCAGAACTTTGGGTACAATATCACAACCTGCAGTTCCTCTTATAGTCTGGGCGATTGGCTGGTTATCGGTGTTGGTGCTGAGGAAAATGCAGCCGACCAGATTAAGCATTATCAACAGTTTACCGTAAACATCCCTGATGAAAACTTCATGCTCGAAATGGAACAGGCTGGCTTTATCAGCCATCGGGAGAAATTGAAACATTTGGGACTTGACTACGAGATTTCTGAACAGACTCAGGCGCCGATTTTAGAGGCTTGTCCAGTCGTATTGGATTGCCAGGTGGATAGGATTATCGAGGAAGATGGCATCTGCCATATCTTTGCCAAGATTATCGACCGTCTGGCTGATCCAAAGCTCTTAGATGATAAGGGCCATTTTAAAAATGACCGCTTTGCGCCGACTTACTTTATGGGGGACGGCCATCAGCGCGTTTATCGTTATCTAGATGACCGAGTCGATCCCATGGGAAGCTTTATCAAGAAAGCGAGGAAGAAGGATGACAAGAGCTGAACTACCAGAACGAATAGAGACTGACCGACTTGTCTTACGAGTTCGTACAGTAGCTGATGCTGAGGATATTCATGCCTACGCTAGTCTGCCAGAAGTCTCTTATCCAGCGGGCTTTCCGCCCGTCAAGACCTTGGCAGATGAAATTTACTATCTGGAGCATATCCTTCCTGAACGCAATCAAAAGGACAATCTCCCAGCTGGCTACGGCATTGTGGTCAAAGGGACTGATAAAGTTATAGGATCTGTTGATTTCAACCATCGCCACGAAGACGATGTGCTGGAGATTGGCTATACCTTGCACCCAGACTATTGGGGCCGAGGTTATGTGCCAGAAGCAGCGCGTGCATTGGTCAAACTGGCTTTTAAAGAATTGAACCTACACAAGATTGAATTGTCTTGCTTTGGTTACAACCTTCAAAGTCAACGAGTTGCGGAAAAATTAGGATTTACCCTTGAAGCTCGCATCCGAGACCGCAAAGATGCTCAAGGCAACCGCTGTGATGATTTGAGATATGGCTTGCTGAAGAGTGAGTGGGAGATGAAAAAATGAAATGGATGCTTATCTTATTACTTATACCTGTATTTTTTTACTTTTATACCAAGAAAAAGAATAATAATAAAAAGGTAGATTTTGGCTACTCTAATGAAATTATTCCAAATACTGATTATGAAGTATCTCCAATAAACGAAGAATTTTTAGCTCTTATGCCTAAAATTGAGTTCTTACCTACAGAGATTAATCTTGATGAAAAACCTGTTCATGAGATTTTAGATGGAAATGTTGTAGCGAAATTAGATGCTCTTGTGCCTCAAATCGTTCAAAATTTCACCAATCATGTCAAAAATAAACCTATTGAAGAGTTATTAAATAAAGTCAAAGAAGGTAATATTTATCAAGTAGTTATCCCACCTGAAGCAAAACTTTACGATTCTAAAGAAGTTCTTGGAGCTTTTCGTGGTGGTTACACCATAAATAATAAACTTGCTGGTCAAGCCAATCTTATACCAATGGATGTTGAAAATTTAACAGCTATATCAAATACAGTAGCTGATGTAATGAATATTTCCTCCATGGTTGTAGGTCAATATTATATGGCTCAAATTGATACTAAAATGGCAGAAATGCAAGAAGGAATAGATAAAATATATGATTTTCAACAAACTGAATTTAAAGCTAGAATAATAGCTTTAATAGGAAAAGTTGGGAACATTTCCAAATTTAATATCGAAATCATTGAGAATGATGAATTGAGAAAACGTTCTTTAGATGACTTGAATCGATATAGGGATGATGCAGTTGAATTATTACAACAAGTCAATTTAACAATAGAAAATATCGTATCTAAAGGTCACAACTCTGAATTCAATAAATACCAAGAAAGTATTGATGATCTTGATAGACTGATTAGATTTCAACAATACTTGCTCTCAATTTTAGAAGAAATTGGACGATTAATTTATCTATTAAACAAGGGTACCGTATCTTCTGATCATTGTTATTCTTTATATAACATTTATATTGAACAATCTACTGATGCTAGAAATTTATTAAATCAATGGCATGATGAGAGCATCAAAACATTTGCACTTGATTTGGATAATAAGAGATATGCTAAACAAGGTTGGGAAGGATTATTATTCGAAATCCCTGGAATGATTATCAATGATTGGAAATATAATGAAATACCTGATTCTGTAATCACACAAATTTATAAACAACTAGATAATTCACTTGAGATAAAAAATACAACTGAGAATTTACTCGAAAAAGAAACTAAAATAATCTCAAAAGACGGTAAATATTATTATCTAACTGAATAAAAGGAGAACACACATGTCTAAAGAACTTTCACCTAAATACAATCCAGCCGAGGTTGAGGCTGGTCGTTACCAAAAATGGCTTGACGAGGATGTTTTCAAGCCTTCTGGCGATAAAAAAGCTAAGCCATACTCTATCGTCATTCCACCACCAAACGTAACTGGGAAACTCCACCTCGGTCACGCTTGGGATACTACTTTGCAAGATATCATCATCCGTCAAAAACGCATGCAAGGTTTTGATACACTTTGGCTTCCTGGTATGGACCATGCTGGGATTGCGACTCAAGCTAAGGTTGAGGAGCGCTTGCGTGGCGAGGGCATCAGCCGTTATGATCTCGGTCGTGAAAAATTCCTTGACAAAGTCTGGGAATGGAAAGACGAGTATGCCACTACTATCAAGGAACAATGGGGCAAGATGGGGCTCTCTGTTGACTACTCTCGCGAGCGTTTTACGCTTGACGAAGGCTTGTCAAAAGCTGTTCGTAAGGTCTTTGTGGACCTTTACAAGAAAGGCTGGATCTATCGTGGTGAGTTTATCATCAACTGGGACCCAGCAGCTCGCACAGCCCTTTCTGATATCGAGGTGATCCATAAGGATGTTGAAGGTGCCTTCTACCACATGAACTACATGCTGGAAGACGGCTCATGCGCCCTTGAAGTGGCAACCACTCGTCCTGAGACTATGTTTGGGGACGTTGCGGTTGCGGTCAATCCAGAAGACCCACGCTACAAGGACTTGATTGGTAAAAATGTTATCCTTCCAATCGCTAATAAATTGATTCCAATCGTTGGGGATGAGCATGCTGATCCTGAGTTTGGTACTGGTGTCGTGAAAATCACGCCTGCCCACGATCCAAACGACTTCTTGGTTGGTCAACGCCATAACTTGCCACAAGTTAACGTCATGAACGATGACGGAACTATGAATGACTTGGCCTTTGAATTTGCAGGTATGGACCGCTTTGAAGCTCGTAAGGCAGTCGTTGCTAAGTTGGAAGAAATCGGTGCCCTCGTCAAAATTGAAAAACGTGTCCACAGTGTTGGTCACTCAGAACGTACAGGTGTTGTAGTTGAGCCACGCTTGTCTACTCAATGGTTCGTCAAGATGGACCAATTGGCTAAGAATGCCATTGCCAATCAAGACACAGACGACAAGGTAGAATTCTACCCACCTCGTTTCAACGATACCTTCCTTCAATGGATGGAAAATGTTCACGACTGGGTTATCTCTCGTCAGCTCTGGTGGGGTCACCAAATCCCTGCTTGGTACAATGCTGAGGGTGAAATGTACGTCGGTGAAGAAGCTCCAGAAGGCGACGGATGGACTCAGGACGAAGACGTCTTGGATACGTGGTTCAGTTCTGCCCTTTGGCCATTCTCAACTATGGGCTGGCCTGATGTCGACTCAGAAGACTTCAAACGTTACTTCCCAACTTCAACCTTGGTTACAGGTTACGACATCATCTTCTTCTGGGTGTCTCGTATGATCTTCCAATCATTGGAATTCACTGGCCGTCAGCCATTCCAAAATGTCCTTATCCACGGTCTCATTCGTGACGAGCAAGGACGTAAGATGTCTAAATCTCTCGGTAACGGGATTGACCCAATGGATGTTATTGAGAAATACGGTGCTGATGCCCTTCGTTGGTTCCTTTCAAACGGATCTGCACCAGGGCAAGACGTGCGCTTCTCTTACGAGAAAATGGATGCTTCATGGAACTTCATTAACAAGATCTGGAACATCTCTCGCTACATCCTCATGAACAATGAAGGTTTGACCCTTGAGCAAGCAACTGCCAATGTCGAAAAAGTTGTTAACAAGGAAGCTGGAAATGTCACAGACCGCTGGATTCTTCACAACCTCAATGAAACCATCGGAAAAGCTACTGCTAACTTTGATAAGTTTGAATTTGGTGTAGCTGGTCACATCCTCTACAACTTCATCTGGGATGAGTTTGCGGACTGGTATGTTGAGTTGACTAAGGAAGTCCTTTATAGCGATAACGAAGAAGAGAAAGTCATCACACGTTCTGTTCTCCTTTATACTTTAGACAAGATCCTTCGTCTCCTTCACCCAATCATGCCATTCGTGACCGAGGAAATCTTTGGGCAAATCTCAGAAGGCTCTATCGTCACAGCAGCATACCCAACTGTCAACCCAGCCTTTGAAGACCTCGCTGCCCACACTGGTGTGGAAAGTCTCAAGGACTTGATCCGTGCTGTTCGTAATGCGCGTGCGGAAGTAAACGTTGCTCCAAGCAAGCCGATCACCATCCTTGTTAAGACAAGCGATAGCGACTTGGAAGCCTTCTTTAACAGCAATGTCAACTACATCAAACGTTTCACAAATCCAGAGCACTTGGAAATCGCATCAAACATCCCTGCACCTGAACTCGCTATGTCAAGTGTTATCACAGGAGCAGAAATCTACTTGCCGCTGGCAGACCTCCTCAATGTCGAAGAAGAGTTGGCTCGTCTCGACAAGGAACTGGCTAAATGGCAAAAAGAACTGGATATGGTCGGTAAGAAGCTCTCTAACGAACGCTTCGTAGCCAATGCCAAACCAGAAGTCGTCCAAAAAGAACGCGACAAACAAGCCGACTACCAAGCCAAATACGATGCGACCGTAGCACGTATTGATGAGATGAAGAAGTTGGTGAAATAAACAAAAAAATCTCTTAGATTCATTTCTAAGAGATTTTTTCTTTCTCTCCCCTCACAACCAACCTTCTTCTTCGGCAGTTTTAGCTGCTTCGGTTCGGTTGCTTGCGCCTAGTTTGGAGAGGATATTGGTCATGTAATTACGGACGGTTCCGTTTGAGAGGTAGAGCTTGTCCGCAATTTCTTGGTTGGACAGCCCCTGTGCTACTCCATGCAAAACAGCGACTTCTTGCTCGGTCAAGGGATTGGGATGGGTCATCATGACTTCCATGAGCTCTGGAGAATATTCCTTGCGTCCCTCTAACACCGTATGCAGGGTTTGCATGAGCTCGGCGATGCTCCGCTCTTTCAAGACATAGGCGTCGACTCCTGCTTTGACCGCTCGTTCAAAATAGCCTGGGCGTTTAAAGGTCGTAACGATAACCACCTTGGTTTCAGGCACTTCTTGTTTGATCCACTCGAGCGCTTCTAGTCCCGTCTTTACTGGCATTTCGACGTCAAGGATGGCAATATCTACTGCTTCTTTCCCTAAAACCTCAATAGCTTCAGATCCATTTTTCGCCTGCAAGACAGCCTCCACATCTGGTTGAAAACTCAAGAGCTGGCACATGGCATCTCTAAGCATACTTTGATCTTCTGCGACTAATACTTTCATCTACTTTCTCTCCTTATAAGGCAGATGCACGCGCACCTCTGTGGGATCTTTCAAACTGACCAGCTCTACTTGACCTGAGAATGCTGCTGCACGGTCACGGACTGTATGGAGTTCATTCCCTTTTACAGTTGCAAATCCTTTCCCGTCATCTCTAACTGTCAGGAGCAATTCCTGATCTGTACGTTCCAGTTTTAGATAGGCTTTTTCAGCGCTAGCATGCTTGATGATATTGGTCGCCAGTTCTAACAAAATCATAGCAGCTGTCGACTCTACATCTTGGGTCAAACTAGCCTTGTCCAACTGATTGTCAACCTGAACTTCAATCCCAGCAATCTCTAGCATCTTTTTGACAGTCTCAAGCTCTGAAGCTAGGGTCCGTGATTTCAGATTTTCCACAATGGTTCGCACTTCATTCATGGAATCCTTGCTGATCTGGTGAATTTCTTTTAATTCCTTCTCCACCTGTGGATAAGCCTGCATCTGAAATAACTGCAAGGCTAAATCTGTCTTGACACTTAGCATAGCAAAGGTATGTCCCAAGCTATCATGCAAATCCTGACCGATACGACTACGTTCATTTTCAGCAAGCAATAGATTTATCTGGGCATTTTGCTTGGCCTGAGCTTCTTTCAAATCCTCCACAATACGAATCCGAACCAAGCCAAAAGTCATTAAATCGATAAAAGTGAGAATTCCAAGTAGATAGACTAGAAACTCAACTTCAACTTCCTGAAAAATCAAAAGTTGCCCCACAACAAGGACTTGAGCAAGGAGAAAAGTTCGGACATGTAAAGAATTAAAACTACGTACGCCGAAATGATAAATTAAGAGATTGGCAAGGAAAAAGAAGAACCAGATATAATTTACACCAACAAAGGCAGTATAGCCAGCTACATAGGCTAGCATGATAACCCAACAGAGCCAGGATAAACGCTGACTCTTGGTGGTTAAAACACCTAAGTAAGCCAAGACAAATAGAATATCAATCAACAAATGCCAGCTAGGAAGCTCCCCAGTCACTACAGGAACGATGGGAAAAACCATAAAAATCAAACTGGCCCAATACATATAATCTATGCTTTTCAGTCTTACAAGCATTAAGCATTCTCCTTATGACCTTGAAGGTAAATGGTCAAACCAAACAAAACTGTTGAAAAAACAAGTAGATAAACTGTGGCTGATAAATTGATGCCACCCTCGTTTAAGAAGGTCTTGAGCAACTCCATCAACTGGTAGGTTGGCAGGCACTTACCGATTGCTTGCATCCAGTCTGGAAATAAAGTGATAGGCATCCAGAGTCCGCCTAAAACAGCCAAGCCTAGATAGAGAAGATTCCCCACGACTGACATCAGCTGACTAGAAGGCAAGAGTGTCAGGGTCAAGCCAAGTGCTACAAAGGCAACACTTCCTACTATCAGCAAGAGCGCAGCCCCAATCCAGCTTCCTAAAGGCATATCCACACCTCTGGCCAAGTGCCCAACTGAGAAAACAACCAGGATTGAAACCAGATAATCAACCATCATACTTGTTATCTTTGATAGATAATATTCTACCATATTTACTGGAGTATGGCGTAATGTTTTCTGCCAGTTGTTGATCTTGTCGGTATGTAAGACAGCTGGAAATGAAAACATAGCTGTCGACATCATGGAAAAGGCTGTCATGGAGATGAGGTAATCACGCATAAAATTATCTGGTCCACCAGGTGTGTCCTGGTACATACCTGAAAAGAATAAATAGAAGGCTGTCGGCATCCCTACGGATAACAGATAATAGACTAATTGTCGTTTGGTCAATAGAAATTCTATCTTATTTAGTGCGATCCATCGTTTCATCTTAGTCATCTCCTTTTTGTGTTTCTTCAAAGATTGTATCCAACAAGCTACGATTATTGACTTCAATTTCTTGAATCCTACATCCTGCTTGCACTAACAGTTCCCAGAAAGCATCTGCTTCGCGTGTGACTACTTGTAGAGCATCTTGTTTTTGTGACCAGTTTTCAACCAAGTTTGACTGTTCAACGACTTCCTTATAAGCCAGAGGTAGGATAAAGTGCTTTTCAATCTCCTCACTGCGCATGGCTAGAGGTGTTGTATCGCGAATCAACTCTCCCTTATTCAAGACCAAGATTCGGTCCGCTGTATGTTCTACCTCTTCGATATAATGGGACGAATAGAGAATGGTAACTCCCTGCGCTTTTAGATCCTGGACAATTTCCCAAAAACGTTGACGGGTTGAAGTATCCATGGCAGCAGTTGGTTCATCTAAAAAGACAAGCTTTGGTCGCCCAATCAAGGTCAAGACAAAAGAGAAGAGACGCTTTTGCCCACCTGACAATTTTTCTGCCAATTGTTCTTTTTGTTGCTTGTCAAACTGCAATAGTTGATCGATTTCTTGGTTGCTCAAGGGATTTGGGTAAATGCTTTGAAAGAAAGCAATCAACTCTTTAACCTTTAGTTTTTGAACAATGACATTTTCTTGAGGGAGATAGGATCTAGTGTAGTCTAACTTGGAACTCGTCACTGGCAACCCTTGAATGGATACTTGACCGCTTGTAACCAGTTTATCTCCAAGCAAACAGTCCAGCAGTGTGGTCTTCCCAGCACCATTGGGACCAATCAAAGCGACGCATTCACCTTCAGCTACCTCAAAGGAAATATCCTTCAAAATAGCCTTTCCCTTGATGTTTTTATTTAGGCTTTCTACCTTAATCATGTTCATGATATTCTCCTTTCAGCCACTCCTTTCCCATCGGAAAGGCGATAAAAATCATAAATCCTAATCCCCAGGCACCACGAATAGCTTGGTGAAGGAAGGCTTGATCAAACCAACCTGTAAACATTTCGACCAACCATACCACTAGTGATAGTCCAATAAAAAGATAGAGAATCGCTTTTTTCATTTTTCAAACTCCTTTTTCACATCTGAGACCAATTTCAAACCTTCTCGAATCAACCAAGACATGATTCCAAAGCTTGCAAATAACTCCCAAGGAAAATGATAAAAGCCTTCATCCAATCCTGAAAACATGAGATAAGTCATGACTCCTGCTGCTACTAAACTCATTGCGACAATTACTTTATGTTTCATTTTGTTCTTCCTCCATTTGATATATCTAGTATAATTCTTTGAAGCATGTGCCACTAGAAGCTTCTGTCATAAGGAGATATGACAAATGTCACAAAAAAAGAAAGTTGATTTCTCAACTTTCTTTTTTCTATTATTTAATCTTTATTCCACACTGAAAAGATATGGATAAACCGGTTGTTGACCTTGGTGAATTTCTACTTCGACATCTTCGAATTCTTCTGCGATTTCTTGAGCAATTTCATTTGCCAATTCTTCACTTCCGTCTTCGCCAACATAGAAAGTTACGATTTCACTGTCTTCATCCAACATGTGTTTCAAGGTTTCAGTCAAGGTTTGGTGCATATCAGGATTTGATACGAGAATCTTACCATCCACCATACCAAGATTGTCATTTTCATGAATTTCTAGACCATCAATAGTCGTGTCACGAACGGCTGTTGTTACACTACCGCTGACAACATCGCCAAGGGCTGCAGTCATGCGTTCTTGGTTTTCTTCGATAGACTTGCTTGGGTCAAATGCTAGAAGGCTAGTCAATCCTTGAGGAATTGTACGCGCTTCTACTACAACAGCTGGTTGTTCCAATACTTCAGCTGCAGATTGAGCTGCCATGAAGATGTTTTTGTTGTTTGGCAAGAAGATGATGTTACGAGCATTAACTTTCTCAACAGCCTTGACAAAGTCTTCTGTCGAAGGGTTCATGGTTTGTCCACCCTCGATGACATAGTCCACACCTTGAGCACGGAAGATGTCTGCCAATCCTTGTCCAGCTACTACTGCGATAAGGGCATATTCTTTTTCTTCAGCTGGCTTGCTGACTTGAGCTTCTTTTTCCACTTGAGCTTCGTGTTGGTTACGCATGTTATCGACTTTAACCTTGACCAAGCTACCATATTTGAGACCTTCTTGCATAACAAGTCCTGGATCTTCTGTATGGACGTGAACTTTAACGATTTCGTCATCATTAACAACAAGTAGAGAATCCCCAAGTTCGTTCAAGTAGTTACGGAATTCTTCGTAGTCAAACTCTTTAGCATAAGTTGGACCTTGTTTAAGAGCAACCATGATTTCAGTACAGTAACCAAAGGTAATGTCTTCTGTTGCCACATGTCCAGCTACAGATTTGTGGTGTTCTGCATTGATCATCTCACCCATATTGGCTGGAGTCGCTACAAAGTCTTCAGACGCACTGTATTCACCAGTAAGAGCTGAAAGGAATCCTTCGTAGATGAAGACCAAACCTTGACCACCTGAGTCCACAACTCCAACTTCCTTCAATACTGGAAGCATTTCTGGAGTTTTAGCAAGGGCTGCTTTAGCTCCTTCCAAGGCTGCACGCATAACCTCAACTGCGTCATCTGTCTGCTCTGCTTTTTTCTTAGCACCGATGGCAGCACCACGTGATACTGTCAAGATTGTCCCTTCAACAGGCTTCATAACAGCCTTGTAGGCAACCTCAACACCTGATTGGAAGGCAAGAGCTAGGTCTTTTCCTGTTAGCTCTTCTTTTGTCTTGATGGCTTGTGAAAATCCGCGGAAAAGCTGAGAAGTGATAACTCCTGAGTTCCCACGCGCACCCATCAAAAGACCTTTAGCCAAGATACTTGCAGCCTCACCAACAGTTGAAGCTGGTTTGTCTGCTACTTCTTTAGCACCATTTTCGATCGTCATTCCCATGTTTGTTCCTGTATCTCCGTCTGGAACTGGGAAGACGTTCAATGAATTGACATATTCGGCTTGCTTGTTCAAACGAGTTGAAGCAGCCTGTACCATTTCTTGAAATAAGCTTGTAGTAATATTTGACACGATTATTCTCCTACAACTTTGATATTTTGAATGTAGACATTCACAGTTTGAGCAGTGATCCCAAGTTGGTTCTCTAGGCTAAAGCGAACTCGTTCTTGGATGTTTTTTGAAACTTCACTGATTTTTGTACCGTAGCTCAATACAGTATATACATCAACTGCAATACTACCGTCTTCAGCTGCTTTAACGACTACACCTTTTGAATAATTTTCCTTACCAAGAAGGGCTTGGAAATTATCTTTGAGGGCATTTTTACTAGCCATACCGACTACACCAAAAATTTCAGTTGCTGCACCACCTACGACAGTAGCGATTACATCATCTGTCAGTTCGACTTGACCATCTTTTGTATTAATTTTTACAGTCATTTTTTTTACCTCAAATAGTTGATACTCTATTTTATCATATTTCAGCCCAACTGTAAAAGCAGAATGATGTATCATCGGATATTTGCTTGATTTTTCAAATGATTTCAGCTTTCGAGCAAAACAAAAAAGACCCTGTAGGTCTTTTCATGTTTATTAAACGCGTTCTACTTTTCCTGATTTCAAAGCACGAGCTGAAGCCCAAACTTTTTTAGGTTTACCATCGATAAGAACAGTAACTTTTTGAAGGTTTGGTTTTACGGCACGTTTAGTTTGGTTCATCGCGTGTGAACGGTTGTTTCCTGATACAGTCTTACGACCTGTAAAGTAACATACTTTAGCCATTGTGTTTTCCTCCTATTAGATCTAATATAGCGGATGTGCTAGCACCACATACCGTACTATGTTATCACACTTTCTTATTTTTGGCAAGGGAATTGGAAGACTTTTTTTATTTGACGTAGACAACTTCTAATTTACCAAAAGCTACCTCTCCACGGATAATCAAGGTTTTGCTGGTTGGGGCTACAGGAGCATCTGCCTTAGCTACTCCACAAGAAGTCTCCACCTTCAGGTCCACTCTCCAGTGTTGGGGCACATAGATAACTGCATTCCCTAAACTGACTTCTACCTTCAAGGTTGCACTATCGCCTAACATCTCTGCATTGTCATAATAAATCTTGGCATTTCCACAGCTAACTTCAAACTGGTCTTCTACCAAGTCTTGGTCCTGTTTGTAAAAAGTTCCACTACCAAAGGAAACTTCCTTTTCTGTTAGAATGGTCTTTTCAGCGTCATACCACCATTTTTTCTCGTTCCATGTTTTGTTCGAATTAGTCAACATGCCAACTCCGAGAACGATTAGCACTCCCGCCCAGAACAATGATTGATTGGGAATCGGTAAAATGTCATAAAAATGATTCGCAATCATGAGGGCCACTAGGGCTGTAAAAGAGGCTGAAGTGAAATGACGACGAAGGATTGCCTCAACTGATTGATAGGCAAAAAATCCAATACCAATCAAGGGCCAAATCTGCCCTCCAAATGAAGGAATTCCAAAATTCCCCTGTAATAATACTAAAGCTGCCAATACTAGCAACACAATACCAAATGCTTTCTTTTTCATATTCTTACCTCATGTTTCTTAGATTTTCTTTTAGGAGGGATTGGTAGTGCCGTGACACGTGAACCTCCTTGTGGGTTTGATAAAAGGAAATAGTGCCTGTCCCTGAGAAGGACTTGTCAACCGAGTAAACTTGCCGGATATTGGCAATGGTCGACTTGGATACCCGACTGAAATAACGTGGCAGGATAGACTCCAACTCATAAAGCTTGAGCCGAACCTCGTAGGCCTCTTTCTGGGTATGGGCGTAAATCTTGCTACCTTCCGTCTCAAAGAAGAGGATTTCTGCCAAGTCTAAGTAGTACTCACCCGTCCCCTTGTAAAAGATCAACCTAGGAGCCTTGGTTTCTTGCAAGAGTCGTTGCAAGTCAGCTATCTCATCTGTCAGGGCTGCAGCCTTGATGACAATCTCTGTCTCAGTTAATTCACTATCAATCTCGATTCGTAACTTCATCCTATCTCCTTTCTGCATCTACTATACCAAAGGCCAGAAGACTTTACAAGGGCAAAAAAGCAAGTGGTCACTTTTAACCCGTAAGTGGTTACGAGGCCAAGCCCACTTGCTTTGCTTCTTACAAAATAAAGAAAAGAATTCCCAAGAGGAGACCACAGGCGTAGCCAACTAAAACATCCTTGGGATAATGAACGCCTCCTAAGACCCGCACAAGACCGAGAAGAACTGATAAGATCAACAAAACCAACCCCACAGGCAGATTTGCATGCAAGCAAGCCATGGAAATGATGGTTGCCGAAAAGACGTGGCGACTAGGCATTGAATTCCCAGAGCTGTCCTTATCTAGTAGTGGGACAATTTCCCAAGTTTCATAGGGACGCGGTTGATTGATCCACTTACGTACAAGCGTCAATAGGAGAAATCCTAAAGCTGGAACTAAAATATAAGCGTAAAGGTCTTGTCCCAAGCCCTTGCTTATAAGGACTGTTCCCAATAAGCTCAAGTAGGCCAAGGGCATCAGAACTGTCATCATGCGATTAAAGACTCGCATCAATTGCAATAATTGTGGGTGTCGAAGAAGACTTGATTTCCTCTTATCGTACCACTCTTGATAGTTTTTCATCTGTTTTCTCGTTGTTTCTAGATTTTACACAAGAAGCCTGACAGAACAAGTCTGCAAGCATCTCCTATTCTAGTATAGTGCAGAAAAAGAAGGCCGTCAAGCCTTCTTTTGATTTATTCTTCTGCTTCGTCTTCTGTAAATTGACTATTGTAGAGGTCTGCATAGAAACCACCCTGAGCCATAAGCTCTTCATGATTGCCTTGCTCAATGATGTTTCCTTCTTTCATGACCAGAATCAAGTCAGCATTGCGGATCGTTGACAATGACTCCACCACTACTGCCCAAATCCAGTATTCTGACATGCCAAGGATTTTCCCAATGGCCCAAATAGCCATGATAGGACCACGAGTGACCACTTGGAGTCCCATGGTAAAGAGCATTTGAATCTGCGTGATATCATTAGTCGTCCGAGTCAATAGACTGGAGATTGAAAAACGTTTAAAGACCAACATCGGTTTATCCATTCTTTCTCCCTTCTAAGTAAAAATAGTTCTCATAAGAACATTTAAGTTTCAATGAGAACTATCTAAGCAGTAATTGACATCAGCTCTTATTTTATCTATAATAAACACTATCTCACACCTATAAGAATACACCCTGATTAGAAATGAGAAACTTACAAATGAAACATAAAGAAGAGAAAATTTTAGGAATCTTTGCCATCATCTTTGGAACCCTGGCCCTTCTTGGTTCCTGGCTACCAATCATTAGCATTCTAGCCTTTTTCTTTGCCATTATTGCTATCGCCCTAGGCATTTTTGGTATTGGCCTTAATCTCAAAAATCGTAAAATATTGGCTATTATCGGAACAAGCCTAGGTATTCTATCCATTTTTCTTGTCTTAATGACGCAAGTATTACCTTCTGGTGTCTTTACTGACTTGGCTAAAAACTTTCGACACCCATATAGAAGTCTGACCTCTTTAACAGAGGATGAGGAATTTGGAAAATTACCAGATTATAAACCAGACGAGAATCATGATGAAGAGGATATCGAAGATACCGGTACCTTCTCTTGGACCCAGGAGCAGTTCGATGCTTTGATAGAGGGAGACACTGCAAACAGAGGAAAAGGCGGCTCCAACTACAAAGATATCATCAGCAAGCATGGATTACCAGATTCTGAAATTGAGTCAACCTCAGGTGATTACGACATTAAGAAAATCACCTATCTATCCCTCGGTTCAAACACCAAGACAGTCGTACTCACTTTCGCAAAGCAGGAAAACGGCCAGTTTCTTCTCATCCGAAAATTTGCCCTAGGCTTGGATAGAAAAGAGAAAACTGATGATGGAGTGAAAGTTTAACATAACAAAAAAGCGAACAGCTATTAAGGCTGTTCGCTTTTCTATTAGAATCCATCTACATTGGTATAGATTTTTTGGACATCTTCGTCATCTTCAAGAACGCCATAAAGTTTTTCAAAGGTTTCAAGGTCATCCCCTGACAACTCAACTTCTGATTGAGGAATCATCTCAAGTTCTGTTACTTGGAATTCTTCGATACCAGATTCACGCAAAGCCACAATGGCTTTGTGAAGGTCAGTTGGAGCTGTGTAAACAGTGATTGTTCCTTCTTCTGCTTCTACATCGTCTACATCGACATCTGCTTCAAGCAAGAGTTCAAAGATAGCATCAGCGTCATCACCAGCAAATACGATGACACCCTTGTTGTCAAAGAGGTAAGATACTGAACCTGAAGCTCCCATGTTTCCGCCGTTTTTACCAAAGGCAGCACGGACATTAGCAGCTGTACGGTTAACGTTTGAAGTCAAGGTATCCACGATGAGCATTGAACCATTTGGCCCAAAGCCTTCGTAACGTCCTTCTGTAAAGGTTTCGTCTGTATTTCCTTTAGCCTTATCCAAAGCCTTATCAATAACGTGTTTTGGCACTTGCGCTTGTTTAGCACGGTCGATAACGAATTTCAAAGCTGAGTTTGATTCTGGATCTGGATCACCTTTTTTAGCTGCTACATAGATTTCTACACCAAATTTTGCATATACTTTAGAGTTAGCTCCATCTTTAGCCGTCTTCTTGGCTACGATATTGGCCCATTTACGTCCCATTAGGAATCTCCTTTTTTCACATTTTAATCTTTCTTATTATAACACAAGTCTAGTCGATTTTCACTAGAGGAAATGGATTTTTCTTTTATAAATGAAGCTAGGATTGTCCGCCGACAGCCAAGATTTTCTTGCCTTCTTTTATCCAAGGGTGCTGAGAGAGTGAGATATAAAGCTGTGCAGTCATAACAAGCCAAAGTAGCGGTTCACATAGAATCACACCTGTATAACCTGCCCAAGGAATAATCCAAGCGACGAAAACAATTTTCCCGATAAATTCGATAAAACTAGATATGAGGGGTAAGAGTTTTTGACCGAGTCCCTGCAAACTATTTCTATAAATCAACAAAAGACTCAAAAACGGATAGAAAACAGAACTAATACGTAGGTACAAGGTCCCATTTTCAATCAAGTAACCATCTGTTGAACTCGCTAAGAAAGAAACTAGGCTAGGACTTGCAAAAAATAGGAACACACAAGCAAAGGTTGCCCAAGCCATACTCAAATAGCTCCCTAAACGAAGACCTTGGACGATACGATCTGGACGTTTTGCCCCAAAGTTTTGAGAGATAAAAGTCGTCATAGAAGCCGAAATTGCCGTCATTGGCAATAGAGCAAAAGCCATAATTCTACGTGCTGCCGTTTGGGCACTGATAATAACTGCTCCAAAGCCATTAACAGAGGATTGCAAGATGACACTTCCGACAGAGACGATTGAACCCATCAGCCCCATGGCTAGCCCCTGCTCCAAGAGATCAACATAGAGAGCCTTGTTCCATTTGAAATGCTTAAGTTCTGGAAGAAGCTCTGGAACACTCTTGCGGATATAGAAATAACAGAGAATAGCGGACAAACCTTGCGAGATGATAGTTGCAAGACCTGCAGATTGAACCCCCAACTGCAGTTGTGTAATAAAATATAAATCTAGAATGACATTAACAATGGCTGAAAAGATAAGAAAAGCAAGTGCCGCAAGGCTATCACCAATCGAGCGTAGTAATCCTGCAAAGAGATTATAAGCAAAGCTAACTCCCACGCAGCTAACAATCATTGAGATGTATTCATAGGATTGGGGGAGGATTTCTGCAGGTGTTTCGAGATATTGTAAGAGCGGATAAAGGCCGAAGAAACCCATCAGCATGACAAGAGCACTCAGGATTGCACCTAAAATCCAAGTCGCTGCGACAGCCTCTTTAATCTTTGTGAAATTACGAGCACCATAAAGCCGAGCAATAACAACTCCCATCCCATTTCCGACTCCGAGAGCAAAGCCAATAATCAAATCAAAAATAGCTGTCGTAGCTCCGACTGCCGCCAAGGAATTTTGTCCCAAAAAACGCCCAACAATCAAAATATCAGCTGTATTGTAGAGTTGCTGAAAGATGTTGGACAATAGAATCGGTAATGCAAAACTAATCAGTGAAGGAAGAATGGGACCATGAATCAAGTCCACCGTTGATTTTTTATTCATAAGGCTATTATATCAGCTTTCAAGTTGAGGAACAAGGGAGTTTCCTTAAGAAAGCGTTGCCTATATGTAAACAATCTGGTATAATCGTGACAGAAAAGGAGGGTATGTATGAGCTTAACAAGTCAGTTAATTACAAATGTATTCCCAGACCTTGAGAAAGTGGAACAATTAAACAAGGAGGCCTTCCCTGAAGAAGAACGCGTCTCTTTGGAGGAATTTTTAAGTTACCAGGATAGAGATGACGCCCACTTTTTCGCCTTTTATAACGAAGAAGAATTTGTCGGCTTCGCTTTTGCCATTTCTAATCAAAAAGCTTTCTACATTAGCTTCTTTGCCATTATGCCCCATCTCCGCAGTCATGGGTACGGGAGAGAAATCATTGAAAAACTCATTGATTTTTACCAGCGTACCATGATTCTTGAAGTGGAGCGATTAGATGAAGACTGTGACAATCTCGAACAACGAAAAGCCCGCATGGACTTTTACTTACAAAATGGCTTTAAAACTGCCAACGCCTTCTTGGAATACGAGGGAATGAGTTTCGAAATTCTCTATCGTGGCGACCACTTTGATGAAGAGGCCTATCGGAACATCTTTCAAAAATTGCAAGAAGAGAACTACTTCGACTTTCGTATCGAATACCGACGCTTTAGTGACCACTAGTCATCATGAAACAAAAAGTAGCAGTTTTACTGCTACTTTTCTTTTTATTCTTCAATTTCGATTTCAAGAGCGTCGCCCAAATCAAGTGTTACTTCTTGGTTAGAATCTGCATCAGCTGCTGCACTTGCTTTAGAGCCTTCTTCCTCTTCAATTAAACCATATTGAACACGAACTTGGTGGTCAATTTCATCAAAGATTTCTGGGTGATCTGCTAAGTATTTTTTAGCATTCTCAGAACCTTGTCCGATTTTTTCACCCTTGTATGAGTACCAAGCACCTGCTTTTTGGATAATATCCAAATCACTAGCAATCTTCAAGAGTTCACCAGTTCTAGAAATCCCTTCACCATACATGATTTCAACAAGAGCTTCTTTGAACGGTGGAGCCACCTTGTTTTTCACAACTTTAATCTTAGTTTCTTTACCAACATTCGTATCTTTTTGGTCACCAGTTCCCTTGATTTGTGTACTTCCACGCACATCCAAACGGACTGAAGCATAGAATTTAAGGGCGCGTCCACCAGGAGTTGTTTCTGGATTTCCAAACATAACCCCTACTTTTTCACGCAATTGGTTGATGAAGATAGCAATTGTCTTTGTCTTGTTGATAGAAGCACCGAGTTTACGCATAGCTTGGCTCATCATACGAGCTTGAAGACCAACGTGGCTATCTCCGATATCTCCATCGATTTCCGCACGAGGTACAAGAGCTGCAACTGAGTCAATAACCACAAGGTCAACCGCACCTGAGTCGATCAATTTCCCTGCAATTTCAAGACCTTGCTCACCTGAGTCTGGTTGTGACAAGAGCAATTCGTCAATGTTAACCCCAAGAGCTGCTGCATAGGCTGGGTCAAGAGCGTGTTCCGCATCGATAAAGGCTGCAATTCCGCCTTCTTTTTGTGCTTGCGCTACAGCGTGAAGGGCAACTGTTGTCTTACCTGATGACTCTGGACCGTAGATTTCGATGATACGCCCCTTTGGATAACCACCTGAACCGAGTGCAATATCAAGTGCCAAAGAGCCTGAACTCATCACTTGCACTTTTTGTTCTGCTCGCTCACCCAAGCGCATGATTGAACCCTTACCGAAGTCTTTTTCAATCAATTTAAGGGCATCATTCAAAGCTTTTTCACGATCAGCTCCAAATTTTTTTCCAATTTCATCTAATTTTTTTGTTGGTTTTTTCGCCATTTTGTTCTCCTATATTTTAATGATTCTAAGAACCTTATTCTATTATATCAAAAGTCAGTCACTTAATAAAGCTTTGCGAACCAAGTTAAAAGCATGCATGACTGCAATCTTACGAACATCCACTCGGCTTCTTCCAGCTATATTGACTTGAATGACTTCGGTACCTGATGCTTGAGATAGGCCGATGAAAACTGTCCCTGCTGGATGCCCTTCTAGGCTATCCGGACCAGCCACACCTGTCAAGCTAACTCCAAAGTCTGATTGAGTTTTAAGCCGTGCCTGATTTGCCATTTTTTCCGCCGTAAAGGCTGAAACAACTCCATGTTTTTCCAACTCTACTTGTGGAATATCTAACATCTTAGCCTTTTCTTCCAGACTATAAGTGACAAAACCACCTTTAAAGATAGCTGACACTCCCGAAAAGTCTGCCAAAGTTGCTTGAAAAAGCCCTGCTGTCAAACTTTCCGCAGCCGTTATGGTTTTATGCTGCTTTTTCAACTCCTCAACAACTACACTAGCTAGACTCGCTTCCTCACCATAACCATAGCAAATATCCTTTAAAGCAACACCTTCAAAAGTCTGGCGAGCAAGAATTTTTTCCTCCAGATTATCCAAAGCTTTTCTAGCCTCGCCCTCACTGCGAGCCTTGGTAGACAAACGCAGAGTCACTTCTCCTATTTTTGCATAAGGGGCCAAGGTTGGATCTGTCTGCTCTTCAATCAAATCCGACAGAATCGTTACTAGCTGGCTCTCGCCAATGCCAAAGAAACGAAGCACACGTGAGTACAACTTAGCTCCAGTTGTCAATCTTGGCAGTAATTCATTTAAAACCATGGGTTTCAGTTCACTTGGCGGACCTGGTAGGACGACATAGGTCACGCCAGCCACCTCAATCATGCCTCCGACTGCTAGTCCTGTTTCATTAGGTAGCGGGATTGAACCCTCAACGATTTGAGCTTGGCGTTCATTATTTGGAGTTCGGGCATAGTCCGGTCGATGAGCAAAGAAATTATCTAATTTAGCCTGCGCTTGAGCATCAAAAGTTAAATCACGCCTTAGAAATTGTGCCAAGGTTTGTTTGGTCAAGTCATCCTCTGTCGGTCCCAGTCCTCCTGTTAGGATAACCAGATTGCTACGATTCTTAGCAATCTCCAACAAGGATAAGAGACGAGCCTCATTATCTCCTACAGCCGTTTGGAAGTAGACATCAACACCGATTTCAGCCAACTTTTCAGATAAAAACTGAGCATTGGTATTGACAATTTGACCTGTTAGAATCTCTGTTCCAACAGCTATGATTTCCGCTTTCATTTTTTCCTCCTACCTATCTATTCGGATTTCTTTGAAAAAATCGCAGGAAAATTCCTACGATTTTAGTATTCATTTCTTATTGTTCTTGTTGTACTTGTTGGCCTTGTTGTTCTTGATCTGCAACAGAACCAGTTGTTTGTGGTAAACGCCCATAAATATTTTCATATAAGACTACATTTGTCTCCAATTCGGTCACTTCTGGCTTATCCAATGAACGACGTAAAAGATTTTGCATCTCTAACATATGCTCAGATGTCACGATTTGGTAAGATACTCCGTCAATCATTGCATCCTCTCCACGTAATTGCTGAGACTCAATATTCTTAAAGGAATCTTGATAGCCCATCAACTGAGGAATCGTTGTTGTCGTAATCTCGATATTTGTCTGCATGTTATCGCTAAGAGCCTTCAAAATTTCTTGGTAGTGGCTGACACTATTCAAACTAAGAATTTTTTCAACAATCTTTTGGATGACTTCGCGCTGACGTTTCTGACGACCGTAGTCTCCCTCTGGATCCTGATAGCGCATGCGTGAGTATACTAGCGCCTCGTCACCATTTAGGGTTTGTTCCCCAACACCGATAGAAATCGTGTTAAATGGTTCCTGGTCTTGGATAGAGATTGGGAAACCTAGAGTGTTGTTTACTGTGATACCTCCGACAGCATCAACCATTCTTTGAAGACCGTGCATATTGACCATCACATAGCGGTCGATGTGGATATTCATCATTTTTTGAATGGTCGAAATGGCAAGCTCTGCCCCACCATCAGCATAGGCAGCGTTGAGTTTAGCTTCTCTAACACTACCATCTGGTTGTTGGATTTGTGTCAGAATATCACGTTCCAAACTCATCATAACGACTTTCTTGGTTTTCGGATTCACTGTTACCAAGATCATTGAATCACTATTTCCTGCCCATGGGTCTGTACGTTCAACATTCCCCGTATCTACCCCCATAAGAAGGATTGTCAATGGTTCAGTTGCCTCGATAACCTTGGTTTCTTCTCCGATTTGTTTATAAGTTTTGGCTAAAGTCTGTGTACTTTGTTGGTAGATAGTATAGGCATAAGCTCCCACACCAAGCACTGTCACAAGAACAAAGCCTAAAAACATTCCGATTATTTTTTTTGCCATATATTTATTTGTCTATCAGTCGACCCATTTGGTAAACGTCAAGAAACTCTCCTCCTTCTATACAAGCGCCGCGTTCCTGCTGGCCTTCGATGATGAAGTCCAGCTTTTTATATAGATGAACAGCTGCCAGATTTCGTTTTTGAACTGTCAATTGTAAGCGGCGAATACTTCCGCTCGATTGGGCCCACTCAATAGCTTCTTCCATCAAGATACTACCGAGACCATTTCCCCAATAGGCTTTTTTAATACCCAAAAAGATATCCCCAATATGCCGAACTCGTGGACGTTGATCAGCCGTTATATTGATCACTCCTGCCAATTCTTCATTCAAATAAGCTAGTAAAGTAATCTGATTATCCGACTGGGCCTGCTTGTTAATAAAACGCTGCATCTCAGATTCACTCATTGCAATTCCATTTTCATCCAGACTGGTAAAACTAGATTCATGACCAATCTGATCCAAAAGTGCAATAAGTTCTGTAGCATCTTGGGCTTCTGCTTCACGAATTAATAAATCATACTCCATCTGTCAACCTCTGCAAGAGTTCTGTCGCTCGTTGACCATGAGCATGAAAGACAACTTCACGGCCCTCACCATCTTTAAGAATTTCTAATTCCAGATAGTCTGATGGGAGAGCCTCGCCTAATAGGTGTCCCCACTCAATAACCGTCACACCTGAACCAAAAAGAAATTCATCAAGGTCGATTGAATCTGCATCCCCTTCGATGCGGTAAACATCCAAGTGATATAAGGGTAGGCGTCCTTCATATTCTCGAACAATGGTATAAGTAGGACTTTTGATCATTTGATGAATCCCTAGTCCTTTAGCTAGACCTTTTGTAAGTGTTGTTTTCCCAGCACCTAATTCACCAGTCAAAATCAATACATCATTTTTCTCTAGTAAAGAACCTAACTCTTGTCCAAGAGCAATGAGTTCATCTTCATTTTTTATGTGCATGTTATTATTATACCAAAAAGTTTTCTTTTGCGACATTTCTAGTAATAAAAAAAGAGGAGAATCCTCCTTCTTTTTTTAAGTTTTTATCATTAGTTAAGAGCCATGCTGATGTAGTTCAAGATGAACAGAGCGTCTAAAATCCAGATCATGACATGTACTTCCTTAACTTGACCTTTAACAATCTTCGCTAAAGTGTAAGTTAGGAAACCAACAGCAATCCCTTGTGTAATGGAGTAACTGAATCCCATAAAGATAGATGTGAAGAAGGCTGGAATAGCTTCTGACATATCATCCCAAGGAATGTTTTTCAAGTTAGAGAGCATCATAATTCCGACGATAATCAAAATTGGTGCTGTCGCAGCTGAAGGCACAATGGCAAGAAGTGGGCTAAAGAAGCTTGATAGAGCAAAACAGATAGCAACAACTAAGGCTGTCAATCCAGTACGTCCACCAGCACCGATCCCTGCTGCTGACTCAATATAAGTTGTAACGTTTGAAGTACCTGCAATGGCACCAACTGATGTCGCCACCAAGTCAGAATATAGAGCCTTATCCAATTTAGCTGATTCATTGTTCTCACCACTTGATGCGATGATCCCAACTTTTTCACCTGTACCGATAAGAGTACCAATTGTATCAAAAATATCAGTCAATGAGAAGGCAAGAATGGCCATCAAGGTTTCAGGTAAACGTGAAGTATTTGAAATCAGAGAACCCAAACCTTCTGAACCAAGGGCTGCACCAAATAAAGTTCCTAGGTCATTAACTGCTGCTGAAAGATTGTTGCTAGCAAAATCGATTCCTGACAAATTAACAAGACCAACCGCAATCGCAAGGACTGTCGTTGTTAAGATAGAAAGGATGATTCCACCTTTAATACCTTTGACAACAAAGAAGATTGTAATGGCAAGACCTGCAATAGCTACCAATACTGCTAGAGTATTGAAATCTACCAATCCTGGAACAGCTGCTGCATTTGCAGTAATCGCTGCTTGAGCCTTATCTGCTCCTTCACCTGCTACAGTATAAGTTCCTGGGTCAATTGAGAATTTCAAGAGACCAGCATTCTTAATACCAACATAGGCGAGGAAAACACCAATACCAGCTGAAATTGCTGAACGAAGAGTTGCAGGAATAGACTCAATGATCATTTTACGAACATTGGTTAAGGTGATAATCAGAGAAATGATCCCACAGATGAAGACCATCCCAAGAGCTTCTTTCCAAGTATAGCCCATTCCGAATACAACCGTAAATGTAAAGAAAGCATTAAGTCCCATACCTGGAGCTTGTGCGTATGGCAAATTAGCATAGAAAGCCATCATCAAAGTTCCTACTACAGAACCGATGATTGTTGCCAAGAATACACCCTGAACAGGCATTCCTGTTTGCGAAAGCATTTGAGGGTTTACAAAGAGAATATAACTCATTGCAAAGAAAGTTGTTAAACCAGCAAGCACCTCTGTACGGACATCTGTCCCGTGCTCTTTTAGTTTAAATAATTTGTCCATTTTTAATCTCCTTTGTCATTTTACGAACAATATGACTATTATATCATCAATCATTCACATTTTCAAGCTGTTTTTCCTATTTTTAAAAATTCTTAAAGGATATGATTCTTCTTATTTTTGCTTATAGTCAGCTTTTCTTTCAGCTTTTTGATATAATAGGAAACATCTTATCTGAAACTAAATTCGGGAGGATTTTATGACTAAAAAAATAATTGCCGTGGACTTAGACGGTACCTTACTTAATGGAGAAAGCAAACTCTCTGACTTTACAAAAGAAACCATTAAAAAAATTTCTAAGAAAGGCCACCATGTGGTTATCGCAACTGGTCGCCCATATCGTATGGCCAAAGATTTTTATGACCAACTTGAACTCGAGACTCCTATGATTAACTTCAACGGTTCGCTCACTCACCTACCTGGTAGGGCTTGGCAACATGAAAAATGCCTTACTGTGGACAAAAAATATCTCTTAGATATCGTAAAACGAAAAGAGGATATCGAGGCAGACTTTATCGCAGGTGAATACCGTAAAAATTTTTACATTACATCCCCGGACAAGGAAATTGCAGATCCTAAATTGTTTGGTGTTGAAAACTTTCGCCCTGAAAATCAATTCAAGTCTGACTTAGTGACTAAGGGGCCTAACTGTATTTTATTACAAACTAGGGCAGACGATAAATATGCACTAGCAGAAGAGATGACTAGCTTTTACAAGCATCAGCTCAATATCAATACTTGGGGCGGTCCCTTGAACATTCTTGAATGTACTACAAAAGGTGTTCACAAGGCCTTTGCCCTTGAATACCTCCTCAATGTCATGAATATAGACAGACAGAACCTGATTGCCTTTGGTGACGAACACAATGACCAAGAAATGCTCTCCTTTGCAGGTAGAGGATATGCCATGAAAAATGCTAATCCCGCTCTACTCTCTTTCGCAGACGAGCAATTACCACTAACCAACGAAGAAGACGGAGTCGCTCACTTTTTACAAGAGCAGTTCCTTTAATAAAAACTATCCCTCCATACTTTTTTGGTAGAAAATAGCTACCTTAATCGTATGGATTTTTTTTTTTGCCAAAAATCGATTAAAGAAAAAAGGACCCGAATCCGTGTTAACGAGATTCAAATCCTTACAAAAGATGTCTATTTTTTTAGAACGATACGATCAGAAATTTCGCGATCCATATCATCAATAATAATTTGATTGCCATCAGCTACATAAACCTTGATATCATCTCCAATAAAGACTCTCTGACTTTCTGGTTCGAAGGTGACCTTTTTAATCTCCTGATCACCATCAGGTTCTACTTCTGTCCATGTTCCAGTATTACCAGTAACTACGAGAGTAATGCTATCTCCCTCATCTTGCCCTTTATAGGTCCCATCAATGTTGGTTACTGAGCTAGCAGTCGAACTAGAAACAGTCGTTTCTGCTGACTGAGCAGTCGTTACTTCCGTACTAGTACTTGCTTGAGTTGAAGGAATTGCTTGCTCTTTTGGCGAACATGCAACTAAGAGACTAAGACTTGCCAAAGAAGCAAGAGAAAGTGTGAATTTTTTTAGTGACATGATGGCTCCTTTCTTTTAGTGGCTTAAAATCAGAATAACCCTGCTGAGCCACCACACCTTTACTATAACAAATAAAGATAGGAGGGTCAATCAAATGACTTTTGTTTCATAAGACAAGCGCGAACCTCAGATATAAAATAGAGAGAGCCTGTCACAAATAGCAAGTCTTTCTCTTGTGCAGAAGCTTCAAAATTATCTATAAAATCTCGATAGGAAGCAATGCTTGTATAATCTCCAAAGTCTTGCTCTTCCAAGGAACCCTGATAGTCAAAACTCGTAACATAGAGAGCTACATCAGGTAAATGCTCTGTTAAATAAGTAAGCATTCCACTATAATCTTTCCGCTTTAGGGCACCAAATAGGATTTGAGGCTGATACCCTTGCTGGATTTTTTCTTGGATAAACTCAACCAAACGCTCTAGAGCTGGTAAATTGTGAGCCCCATCCAAATAGATGTGCTCAGTGACAGCTTCTAGCCTTCCAGCCCATTTAGTAGCTTGCAAGGCAGCACGTACTGCTTCTTGATCTACTTTCTCGTTTCTTTGTGCCATAAATAGTAGAAAAGCCTGTAAGGCAAGAGCTGCATTTTCCTCCTGATATGCTCCCTCCAGTCCCAATATTAGGTGGTTAAAGTCAGCTAGAGAGGAAGAAAAGTTCCCATTTCGGAAAGAAAAATCTTTATTAGCTTGGTAGAGACTTACACCCAAATCAGTGGCAATTTTTTGACAAACGAGTTGGGCTTCCGGTGCTAGATTTGCAATCACAGCTGATTTCCCAGGCTTAAAAATTCCTGCTTTCTGCTCTGCAATTGCTGTTAAACTATCGCCCAAAGTCTCCTGGTGATCGAGGCCGATTGATGTGATGATTGCAATTTCTCCTGTCACCACATTAGTGGTATCAAGAAGTCCACCTATCCCAACTTCCAGTAGGACCAAATCTACTTCTTGCTCTTTAAAATAAAGCAAAGCAATCAAGGTCAGCAACTCAAAAAAAGATAGCTGATCGTGGGTTTCTAAAAGTCTTTGCTCCATTGCTTTGACTTGATCTGCTAAACGAATAAAATCTGTGTCCGATATAGGCTCACCATTAATACAGATACGGTCATGGATGCTGACAATGTGGGGCGAAGTAAAGGTACCAACCGTTTTCCCATGGGCAACAAAAAGCTCCCTCATAAAAGCAATAGTTGAGCCCTTGCCATTTGTCCCTGTCACATGGATAATTGGATAGGTTTGCTCAGGATTCCCCAGCAAATCTACCGCTCTTTGCATCCGTCCCAATCCTGATCTAAAATTCAAGCCAATCCGACTATGAAGCCATTTTTCTACTTCAATCATGCTTATCTCCTTAACAAAAAAGGCGGTGGGACAGAAATCGATCGACGAAGTCTCGATTTCGTAGTCCCAGCCCCGCGAGGCTGATTAGGATCTTTTTGTAGTCTAAAAGACGAACAAAAAGTCCAATCAGCTACCGCGTCAAAATTTGATGGCTAATAAAAAGCGAGGCCGGGATTCTTATCCCAACCTCTTACCTAATTAGCTAATCCCTAGCTAAATTTTATTTTTAGCGTCAGGCTAAAAACGTCCACTGGACTTACCAGTTCTCTCTTATTTCAAGGAACTGGGCTGATACAGTCTCCCAGACTACCTGCGTTTCTATTTTCTAGCGCAGGGCTAAAAACGTCCCCCGGATGTTCCAACTCTTTCTAGTTTC
Source organism: Streptococcus sp. 20925_1_44 (assembly GCF_041432435.1). Lineage (NCBI taxonomy): Bacteria > Bacillati > Bacillota > Bacilli > Lactobacillales > Streptococcaceae > Streptococcus > Streptococcus sp. 20925_1_44. The sequence continues at coordinate 106,967 of NZ_JAPVZQ010000003.1, read as the reverse complement.
TAGGAGTTGGGCTAAAAACATCCCCTGGACTGACTTGCGGTCTTCATTTCTATCGCAAGGGTAAAAATGTTCACTGAACATTTTTACTCCTCCATAAAGCTGTTGAAGACTTCTTCAATCATGTTCCATTCATCTTCTGAATCTTCAGGGATTGGTTGCAATTCACCTTCAGTTCCATCTTCATTTTCGATGAATGAGTATGCTTGGATTTCAACTTCACCGTTTTCATCTTCTTCTGCATTAACTGGTACAAGAAGAACATAGTTTTTACCAAATTCTTCTTTTCCGTCAATAGTCAAAAGGATTTCAAATAAAGTTTCGTTTCCTTGCTCATCTACAAGTGTAATAAGTTCACGTTCTTCGTGATCGTGGTTGTGATCGTGTGACATAGTTTCTCCTCTGTCTTAAAATTTTCTATCTAAATAATTTTGCAAAATCAACTGAGCTGCCAATTTATCAATAACTTTTTTACGCTTATTGCGACTAATGTCTGCTTGCTCAATCAACATGCGCTCAGCAGCAACCGTGGTTAGGCGCTCATCCTGGTACTCCACTGGCAAACCAAAGAGTTCTTCCAGTTTTGCTCCATACGCTTGACTCGCTTCCACCCGAGGTCCACTGGTATTGTTCATATTTTTAGGTAAACCAACAACAAAGCGCTCCACCTTATAGGTGTCAACCAATTCCTTGAGTCGTTCAAAGCCGAACTCTCCTTGATCTTCATTGATTTGGATGATTTCGAGCCCTTGTGCTGTAAACCCTAACGGATCGCTAATCGCTACTCCTACTGTTTTGGAACCAACGTCCAACCCCATAATTCTCATTGGTTATAGATCGACTCCTTGTCCCTTAAGGTAGTAGCGGACCAATTCTTCAACAATCTCATCGCGTTCGTATTTACGGATTTGATTTCTTGCGTTGTTGTAACGAGGAACGTAGGCTGGGTCTCCACTGAGAACATAGCCCACAATTTGGTTAATAGGGTTATACCCCTTCTCATTCAATGAAGCATAGACTTCTGTCAATGTTTCACTAATTTCTTTTTTATTGGAATCATCCAATTTAAAACGTACGGTTTCTTCAGTAAATCCCATTCTAACACCCTCTTTCCTTAGAATAGTACTATTATAGCACATTCACAGCCATTCTACAAATGACATAGCCTGATTTTGCTGATTTTCTGTGACTTCCTTACTGGACAGTCGCGCCACTTGCAACTCGATTTTCAATATATTCTTCTGGTTCGTTTTTTAGTAGATTTTCTAATCCCACATTTTTTAAATATTCGCTTTCGCTTGCCTTTTTAACGTCTAGAACTTGAAAATCATAACTTGTTTTTGTTTCAATCTCGGTTTCACTTAAAAGATTGGTTTCAATGTTAAATCCAGGAATTTTCCGTGCTTCTTGGACCGATTCATCCTTGTCTTCTCCTTCTTTCAAGGCCTTTTTTGCTTCCTCTAATCCATGCTCTGCAATAAAGTTCTTGAGGTCTTCTGAAACTTGTCGTTTTTGCTGAATCGTTAAGGTCAAGAACTGTTTGCCCTTATAGGTAATGGTCTGGGTTTGTTGAACCCCATTTTCGTCAGCAGGTAGAACAAGCGTCTTTGTTACAACTGTATTGTTATTGGCATTTTCTAGAACAGGCAAAGTTGATTGAAGAGCTTCTGTCGTTGTATCTTTAGAAGGTTCCGCAGACTCTTTTTTCTGTCCACAGCCAGCTAGCAAAAATAGGAGCGCAACTGTACCGATAACTATCTTCTTCATATTTATTTTTCCTTATTTATCTATCAAATAAGGCTAGGAGTCACTCCCAGCCTTTATGTTTTATAGTGCTGCACGTAAACGTGCTTCTGCATTTTCTACATTGCGGACAGAGCGTGGCAAGAAGGCACGAATGTCATCTTCTTTATAGCCAACTTGTAAACGTTTCTCGTCAACAAGAATTGGACTTTTTAGGATGCGTGGTGTTTCCATGATTAAATTAAGCACTTCATTGACACTCAAATCTTCGATATCAACTCCGAGAGCTTTAGCGTAGCGATTCTTTGATGATACAATGCTCGCAATTCCATTGTCTGTTTTTGTTAGAATATCTAATAATTCTTCTCTAGAAATCCCCTCTTTACCGAGGTTTTGTTCTTTATAACTTAACTGGTGGGCATTGAGCCAGGTCTTAGCTTTTTTACAGCTAGTACAACTTGAGACTGTATAAATTTTGATCATGTACCTACCCCTTTCGCTACATGTTACTATCAGTTTATTCTATTATACCATAAAAAACATCCGACTTGCGACCTATTTTTAAAAAAATTTAACTTTTTCCCCAGTTTTCTATCTTTTTTCTTGACAAAAACCGAACTATAACCATTCTTTGTACTTCCTAATGTAACATTTCTTAATAACTGTGACGCTAAACATGTACAAGAAAATAATACAGGTTAGGAACAAGAAATAAGGAAGCCCTAATGGAGCTAAATGAAGAATATTTACTAGCGGTCCATAAGGCAGACTAGTTACGAAAATTGCGGCTACCAAGGTTGTCAAGATTACAAGCCAAGCTGGTCTGCTTTGTACAAAAGGAACTTTTGCCGTACGAAGCATATGGATAACCATGGTTTGAGACCACATAGATTCAATGAACCATCCTGTTTGGAACAAGATAATAAACTGAAGGGCAGATTCAGAACCATGAACATAATGATAGCCTGTCATCAAAGGAACAATAATAAAGTAGAGGAAAATAAAGGTCAAAATATCAAAGACAGATGAGATTGGGCCCATCCAAACCATAAATCGCGTGATGGATTTTGCTTCCCATGTATGGGGTTGTTTTAGGAAGTCTTGATCCACATTATCAAACGGCAATGCCACACAAGATAAATCGTAGACTAGGTTTAGGACAATGAGATGAACAGGAGCCATTGGTAAAAATGGCAAGAAGATACTTGCAACCAATAGTGAGAAGATATTCCCAAAGTTTGAACTAACTGTCATCTTAATATATTTGGTCATATTGGCGTAGACCTTCCGACCTTCAACGATACCAGTTTCAAGGACCATGAGATCCTTGTCCAGCAAAATAACATCAGCTGTTTCCTTTGCGATATCTACTGCTGTATCAACGGAAATTCCAACATCTGCCACCTTCATAGATGGGGCATCATTAATACCGTCACCCATATAACCAACGGCATGACCATTTCTCTTTAACTGTAGAATGATGCGGGCTTTTTGGTCAGGTGACAATTTAGCAAAGACTGTTACTTTTTCAACCACTTCTGCCAATTCTTGGTCTGTCATTTGATCAATGTCAGCACCTAAGAGCATATGCTCAACATCCAATCCAACCTTTTCACAGATGGCTTGGGTTACTTTCTCGTTATCTCCAGTTAAAATTTTTGTTTTGACACCATGCTCAAGCAAAGCTTGAATAGCTGGTGCTGCAGATGGTTTTGGTGGATCCAAGAAGGCAAGGTAACCCGTAAGGATCATGTCACTTTCATCAGTCACAGCATAGGCATAATCTTCACGTAGACCTGACTTGTAACCAACACCTAATACACGTAAACCTTGACGGTTTAATTGACCAACTTCCGCCAACACTTCTTGACGAATACCTTCCGTAATAGGGATTATTTCTCCACGATATTCCACATGTGTCGAAATGGTCAACATTTCTTCCAAGGCGCCTTTGGTTACCATACTAACAACATTGCTATCATCTTTGACGATAACACTCATGCGTCTGCGCTCAAAGTCAAATGGAAGCTCGTCGATTTTTTGGAAGCTGGTGTCTAGATTTTGTAGGATAGCGTGTTCCTTGGCTTCTTTTTCAGTTCTACTGATGATGGCACGGTCCATCAAGTTTTTCAAACCTGTTTGAAAATGTGAATTTAGATAAGCTCTTCTTAAGACCGCCATATCCAAATCACCATGGATATCCAAGGGATATTCTAAGACAATCTCATCTTGCGTTAAAGTTCCAGTTTTATCCGTACAAAGGATATCGATTGCTCCTAAGTCCTGGATAGCATTGAGTTTTTTGATGACTACCTTTTCCTTGGCCATGATAATGGAACCTTTTGCTAAGCTGGCTGTAATAATCATTGGCAGCATTTCTGGTGTCAGTCCGACACCAACGCTCAAGGCAAACACTCCCGCTTCTAGCCAATCTCCATCGGTTAAACCATTTGCAAAAAACACAATCGGAACCATGACAAGCATCAAGCGGATCAAGAGCCAAGAAATGCTGTTCATTTCACGTTCAAAAGAAGTTGGCTCATCATAGGTGTTGAGAGTTTGTTCGATGGCTCCCATCATGGTGTCATCCCCAACTGCTAGGACCATAGCTGTCGCACTTCCTGAGATAACGTTTGTCCCCATGAATGCCAAGGATTCTGCTTCTAAAAGGCTATCTATATTTTGACCAGTGGCTTTATTTAAAGCAAGTTTTTCGACTGCATCACTTTCTCCAGTCAAGCCTGACTGTTGAACGAAAAAGTCACGGGATTCAAATAAGATAACATCTGCTGGAATCATATCTCCCGCACTCAATTTCACGAGGTCTCCCACAACCAACTCATCGATTGGCAACTCTTGTTCAAGACCATCGCGAATAACAGTTGCAGTGTTGACAATCATTTTTGAAAGATTGGTTGTCGCCTTGTCACTCCGCAACTCTTGTACAAAACGAATGCCTCCTGAAATCAAAACCAAGACAACGATAATGATAGAGGTCGTAGGGTCCTCTTGACCAGGTTTGGCAAGCCAGACGTTTGTAACGAGAGAAATAAAGGCAATTACAAGCAAAATGATTGTGAAAGGATTGATAATGGACTCATAAATCTTTTTAAAGATGGAATCCTCTTGACCCTTGGTAATGGTGTTTTCACCATATAGGTCACGGTTTTCTTCGACCTGTTCTTGGTCTAAGCCTTTTAGACTTGTATGGTAAAAAGCTAGACTATCTTTTAATGGAGTTTGAATAGCTACTGCTAGTCTTTCTTTTGTAGTTTTCATTGGTTTCTCCTATCTGTATGAATGGTGATTTCATACTCAATGAAAATCAAAGAGCAAACTAGGAAACTAGCCACAGGCTGTACTTGAGTACGGCAAGGCGACGTTGACGTGATTTGAATTTGATTTTCGAAGAGTATCATACACAGAGACCAATCACTTTATAGGGACAGAACGACACAAATCAGCGATTGGCTGTGTATGTGCGGTTCTGGATGATCGTCAATTTGCATCGTTTATCTCCTTTCTTTGTTTTAAAAACAGCAGAAAATCCTGCCATAAAATGGCAGGACTAAAAAACTTATGATCTGTTTTCGTTCAAGCTTTAACTCCATAGGGCGATGTAATGAGCTTAGTCTTGACCTTCGCGACCAGGACTGTTGACCAACGAGTAGTGTCTCCACTGCTTTGCGGTAGTCATCCGTATCCCTATGGTAGCCTCACCTACCGTTTTCGCCTTTCAGTATAAACCATTAACTAGTAAAAGTCAACGATTTATCTCATTTTTCTTAGATTACGATTAATTCTTTTGGAGCAAGGGTTAATAACTCACAACCGGTATCTGTAATCAAGATATCATCTTCAATACGAACTCCGTATTTACCTTCGATATAAATACCGGGTTCATCAGTCAAGACCATACCCGATTTAATAACTTCTGTAGAAGTTTGGCTAAAGTATGGCTCTTCGTGGATATCAAGTCCGATACCGTGTCCGATACCGTGTGTAAAGTATTGTCCATAGCCTGCTTCCACTATGATATCACGAGGGATTTTGTCAAAGTCACGGAAACCTAAGCCAGCCTTAGCTTGGTCAATCAATGCTTGATTAGCCTTCAAAACGGTGTTGTAGATTTCTGCTTGTTCGTCGCTGACATGGCCTAGGTAGATGGTACGAGTCATATCACTCACATAATACTCATAAAGACACCCAAAGTCCATAGTGATAGCTTCGCCTAGTTCTACTGGCTTGTGCATTGGGTGGGCATGGGGTTTAGAAGAGTTGATGCCACTCGCTAAGATTGTGTCAAAAGACAAACCTGCCGCTCCCAGCTCACGCATACGGAAATCAAGGAAGTTGGCAATTTCAATTTCAGTCTTCCCTGGCTTGATAAATTCAAGCGCATCGTGGAAAGCTTGGTCTGATATTGAACAAGCCTTGCGAATAGTCGCAATCTCTGTCTCGTCCTTTATCATACGAAGAGCTTCAACAAACTGTGTCTGAGGAATTAATTCCAAACCTTCAAAAGCGACTTGCATGCGGTGGTAATAAGAAACCGAAATTTCATCTTCAAAACCAATCCGTGAAAGGCCCATGTCTTTCGCAATCTTTGCAATAACAGCCAACTCGTCACGTTCTGCAAAAATCTCAAAACCAGTAACTTCCTGCTTAGCAGCGATGATATAGCGGGCATCCGTCACCAAAATTTGACGGTCACGACTGATAAAGACTGTTCCATTTGAACCCCAAAATCCTGTCAAATAGTAGACATTTTTAAGGTTATTGATAATGATTCCATCTAGTTCTTTTTCTTGCATTTTATCGAGAAATGCTTGCACACGTTTATTCATGATGTAACTTTCCTTTCAAATACTGTCCTGTATAGCTTGCTTCATTGGCAGCTACTTCTTCTGGAGTTCCTGTTGCAATGATGGTACCACCACCGACACCGCCTTCTGGACCTAAATCGATGATATGGTCTGCTGTTTTGATGACATCTAGATTATGCTCAATCACGAGAACTGTATTACCATCGTCTACAAAGCGAGACAAAACCTTCAGTAGACGCGCGATATCCTCGGTATGAAGACCAGTTGTCGGTTCATCTAGAATGTAGAAGGATTTACCAGTCGAGCGTTTATGGAGCTCGCTAGCCAGCTTCATACGTTGCGCTTCTCCACCAGAAAGAGTTGTGGCAGGTTGTCCCAAGGTCACATAGCCTAGACCTACATCCTTAATGGTCTGGAGTTTGCGTTGAATTTTCGGAATATGTTTGAAAAATTCTACCGCATCGTTGACGGTCATATCCAAGACTTGCGAGATATTCTTTTCCTTGTAGTGAACTTCTAGCGTTTCACTGTTATAACGGGTTCCGTGGCAGACTTCACAAGCTACGTATACGTCTGGCAAGAAGTGCATTTCAATCTTGATAATCCCGTCACCAGAGCAGGCCTCACAGCGACCACCCTTAACATTGAAGCTGAAACGACCCTTTTTGTAACCACGGATTTTGGCTTCATTTGTCTGAGCAAAGAGGTCTCGGATGTCATCGAAAACACCTGTATAGGTAGCAGGATTAGACCTCGGTGTTCGTCCAATAGGACTCTGGTCAATATCAATCAGACGGTCGATATGCTCAATCCCTGTAATCGTCTTAAACTTACCAGGCTTGTCTGAATTGCGATTAAGTTTTTGAGCAATGGCTTTTTTGAGAATGCTGTTAATAAGTGTCGACTTCCCTGAGCCAGAGACCCCCGTCACCGCAATGAATTTCCCGAGTGGGAAACGAGCAGTGATATTTTGTAGGTTATTTTCACGCGCTCCAGTCACCTCGATAAAGCGACCATTTCCTACACGGCGTTCTGACGGCACTGGAATCGCACGTTTTCCTGATAGATACTGTCCTGTGATGGATTTACTGTTGCGAGCCACCTGCTTAGGCGTTCCTGCTGCGACAATTTCTCCACCAAAGACACCTGCACCAGGGCCAACGTCAATCAAATAATCAGCCTCTCGCATGGTGTCTTCATCATGTTCTACTACGATTAAAGTGTTCCCCAAGTCACGCATCTTTTTCAGACTGGCAATCAGGCGGTCATTGTCCCTCTGGTGAAGACCGATTGACGGTTCATCTAAAATATAGAGAACTCCTGAGAGATTAGAACCAATCTGAGTTGCCAAGCGAATACGTTGGCTTTCTCCACCCGATAGGGTTCCTGCCGAACGAGAAAGGGTCAGATAGTTGAGTCCGACATTATTGAGGAAGGTCAAGCGGTCCTTGATTTCCTTAAGAATCGGACGAGCGATGATAGCTTCATTTTCAGATAGGCTTAGTTGATCAATAACCTCCAAATGGTCTGCGATGGAGAGGTCTGAAATTTCTCCAATATGAGGGGCTTTCTCTCCTCCTACACGAACGGATAAGGCCTGATCGTTGAGGCGATAACCGTGACAAGTGCCACAAGTTAGCTCATTCATATAAAGACGCATTTGTGTGCGGGTATAGTCGCTATTGGTTTCATGGTAACGTCGCTTAATATTTCCTATAACACCTTCAAATGGAATATCGATATCACGAACTCCACCGAATTCATTTTCATAGTGGAAATGGAATTCCTTACCATCTGAACCATAGAAAATGAGATTCTTATCCTCCTCTGACAAGGCCTCAAAAGGCGTATCCATGTCCACTCCAAAGGCTGTCATGGCTTGTTCTAGCATATTTGGATAATAGTTAGAAGAGATAGGATTCCAAGGTGCTAATGCTCCCTCACGAAGGGTCTTGCTAGCATCTGGTACGACTAAGTCCGTATCAACCTCTAGCTTGATCCCCAAACCATCACACTCACTACAAGAACCAAACGGAGCATTGAAGGAGAAGAGACGAGGTTCTAGTTCCGGAACTGTAAAACCACAGACTGGGCAGGCATAGTGTTCTGAAAAAAGCAACTCTGAATCATCCATAGTATCGATGACCACATAACCTTCTGCGATACGAAGGGCTGCTTCGATGGAGTCAAAGAGACGACTACGGATACCTTCCTTGATGATAATACGGTCTACCACCACATCGATGTTGTGTTGTTTATTCTTTTCAAGTTCAGGAACTTCGGTCACATCATAGACAACCCCATCGACACGGACACGAACATAGCCATCCTTTTGAATCTTTTCAATCAGCGTCTTATGTTGCCCTTTTTTCTTACGAATAACAGGAGCCAAAATCTGCAAGCGTTGGCGCTCTGGCAACTCCAAAACCTTGTCGACAATCTGCTCTACAGACGAAGCCTTGATAGCCCCATGCCCATTGATACAATAGGGTGTTCCTACACGAGCATAGAGGAGACGTAGATAATCGTTGATTTCCGTCGTTGTCCCAACCGTTGAGCGAGGGTTTTTACTAGTCGTTTTCTGGTCAATAGAAATGGCAGGGCTGAGACCATCGATAGAATCCACATCTGGCTTTTCCATATTGCCTAAAAACTGACGAGCATAGGCTGACAGACTTTCAACGTAGCGACGTTGCCCTTCTGCATACAGGGTATCAAAGGCAAGACTCGACTTGCCCGAACCCGACAGCCCCGTCACCACCACTAGCTTGTCACGTGGAATTTCCACGTCAATATTTTTTAAATTATGGGCGCGTGCCCCATGGATGACAATCTTATCTTGCATGTTACTTCTTTCTAGTCCATTGTTGCTTTCCATTATACCAAAAAAAGTGAAATTCTATTACCAAAAAAGCCGAATTTGTAGTATAATAGTACGGTGCTAAAAATCACTTAAACACAGAATAGATTAGGAAAGGATAGGAGATATGAAACAAGTCTTTCTCTCAACTACAACTGAATTTAAAGAGATCGATACGCTCCAGCCGGGCACTTGGATCAATCTCGTCAATCCTACCCAAAGTGAATCGATGGAAATCGCCTCGGCCTTTGATATTGATATCGCCGACCTCCGTGCACCGCTCGATGCGGAAGAGATGTCTCGTATCACCATCGAAGATGAGTACACCTTGATCATCGTAGACGTCCCAATCACAGAGGAAAGAAATAACCAGACCTACTACGTGACTATTCCCTTGGGGATTATCATCACAGAAGAGGCTATCATTACTACTTGCTTGGAGCCTCTCCCACTTCTTGATGTCTTTATCAATCGTAGACTTCGGAATTTCTATACCTTCATGCGTTCACGCTTTATCTTTCAAATCCTCTACCGCAACGCTGAAATTTATCTGACAGCCCTTCGTTCAATTGAACGTAAGAGTGAGCAAATCGAAACCCAACTTCACAAGTCTACTCGAAATGAAGAATTGATTGAACTCATGGAGTTGGAAAAGACCATCGTCTACTTCAAGGCCTCTCTTAAGACAAACGAGCGCGTGATTAAAAAACTGACTAGCGCAACTAGCAATATTAAGAAATACCTTGAAGACGAAGACTTACTTGAAGACACCTTGATTGAAACGCAACAGGCCATCGAGATGGCGGATATCTATGGAAACGTCCTTCACTCTATGACAGAGACCTTTGCCTCTATCATTTCAAACAACCAGAACAATATCATGAAAACCTTGGCCCTCGTGACCATCGTTATGTCTATCCCGACTATGATTTTCTCAGCTTACGGAATGAACTTTAAGGACAATGAAATCCCTTTAAACGGAGAACCGCATGCTTTTTGGCTCATCGTCTTTATCGCCTTTGCTATGAGTGTTTCTCTCACTCTTTACCTCATCCATAAAAAATGGTTCTAAACAGGAGTTATTATGTCACAGATTGATTTAAAAGAATTAACAAAGAAAAACCAGGAATTTATCCATATTGCAACCCAGCAATTTCTCAAGGACGGAAAAACAGATGCTGAAATCAAGGCTATCCTTGAAGAAGTCATTCCTCATATCCTTGAAGAACAACCAAAGGGAGTGACAGCACGTTCTATCTACGGAGCACCAACTCACTGGGCTCATAGCTTCAGCGAAAAAGAGCAATACGAAAAAGAACATCCAAAAGAAAACGACGATCCAAAATTGATGATGTTGGATTCAGCCCTTTTCATCACAGGATTATTTGCAGTAGTTAGCGCCTTGATGAGCTTCTTCTCAAACCAACCCGTAGCTTACGGATTGGTAACACTTATCAGTGTAGGGGCCTTTGGTGGGGTTGCCTTTTACCTTCTCTACCACTTCATCTACCGCTACTACGGACCAGATACTGACCGTAGCCAACGCCCTCCATTCTGGAAATCACTTTTGGTTATGTTAGCGACTATGTTTGCTTGGGTTCTCATCCTCTTCTTGAGTAACTTCCTTCCACAAGCCATCAACATCAGCCTCCCACCACTTGTTTTATTGGTGATTGGAGGAGCTCTCCTTGCCCTACGTTTCTACCTCAAGAAACGTTTCAACATCAAGAGCGCAAGTGCAGGACCAGCTAGATATTAAGATAAACAATAAAAGTAGTGTGTTTTGTAGACAGACTACTTTTTTTGTAGTTCCAAATCATTTTTCGATTCTCAAAAGAAGTAAACACATTTTCTAATAACATTCTAATGTAAAGTCTTCCCTTGGAATCCCGAGGTTTTATCCTTGAATCCAAGTTGTTTTTCTGTTATACTAATAAAGTAATAAGGAGAAATATATATGACTAAACAGAGAATTAATCAAATTGTTGGTTCAATTGGTGCCTTTATCGGGATTATTGTATTTATAGCCTACATCCCCCAAATTTTTGCCAATTTACAAGGAAATAAAGCTCAACCATTTCAACCTTTATCAGCAGCAGTCTCTTGCTTAATCTGGGTCATTTATGGATGGACAAAAGAGCCTAAGAAAGACTGGATTCTAATCATTCCAAACTCGGCTGGGGTTATCCTTGGCGGACTGACCTTCCTTACTGCTCTATAAGAATGCAACTACTATAAAAAGCAACCACATCGAGCGGTTGCTTTTTTACTATTTTCTCGATCTAAAAGTCTTCTTCTGGCTCTAATTCTTGTTGTTTTATCTCATCTCCTGTGATAAGATAGGCTTAATCTATTTTCAGGAGGGTCAAGACATGGTTTCTACTATTGGTATTGTGAGCTTATCTAGTGGAATTATCGGTGAAGACTTTGTCAAGCACGAAGTGGACTTGGGTATTCAACGTCTCAAGGACCTGGGACTCAATCCTATCTTTTTGCCCCATTCACTAAAAGGATTAGACTTTATCAAGGAGCATCCTGAGGCACGTGCAGAGGATTTGATTCATGCCTTTTCTGATGATATCATCGACATAATCCTATGCGCCATTGGTGGAGACGATACCTATCGTTTGCTACCCTACCTCTTTGAAAATAACCAACTACAAAAGGTTATCAAACCAAAGATTTTTCTCGGTTTCTCGGATACAACCATGAACCACCTCATGTTGCATAAGCTAGGGGTCAAGACTTTTTACGGCCAATCCTTTTTAGCCGACATTTGTGAGTTAGACAAAGAAATGTTGCCATATAGCCTTCACTACTTTAAAGAATTGATTGAGACTGGAAGAATCTCAGAAATCCGCCCTAGTAACGTTTGGTACGAGGAACGGACTGATTTTAGTCCCAAAGCCTTGGGAACACCTCGTGTCAGCCATGCAAATACTGGTTTTGACTTGTTACAAGGCAATGCTCAGTTTGAGGGAGAAATCCTCGGTGGTTGCCTCGAGTCTCTCTATGATATTTTTGACAACTCTCTACACGCAGATAGCACAGACCTCTGCCAAAAATACAAACTTTTCCCTGACTTGTCAGACTGGGAAGGAAAAATCCTCTTGCTAGAAATAAGCGAAGAAAAGCCTAAGCCTGAAGACTTCAAAAAGATGTTGCGGACTTTAAAGGACACGGGCATATTCGCGGTCATCAGTGGACTCTTGGTCGGAAAACCTATGGATGAAGCCTTCTTTGACGACTATAAGGAGGCTTTAATGGACACCATTGATAGCAATATCCCGATTGTCTATAATCTAAACGTTGGCCATGCTACACCAAGAGCAATTGTTCCCTTTGGAGTCCACGCGTATGTAGACGCAACGGAGCAAGTCATTCGCTTTTACTATAACAAAGAAAGCTGAGATGAATTTCTCAGCTTTTTCTATATTCTCTGATGTTCTAGTCATCTAACGTCACTTATTTCCACTTTTCCATTCACAATCATTCTCATGGTCATCAACCAAACCTGCAGCTTGTAGAAATGACAAAACTGCAACAGGACCCGTAAACTTAAAGCCTCGTTTTTTGAGATCTTTGGATAATTTCTCAGATAGAGCTGTTTTGGCAGGCGCCTGGCTGTAGTCAGGCACATCATTGATGATGGTTTGTCCATCCACAAAAGACCAAAGATAGGCATCAAAAGAACCATAGTCTGCCTGCACTTGTAGAAAGGCCTGGGCGTTAGCACGTGTCGCAAAAATCTTGGCTCTATTTCGGATGATGGCTGGATTATCCAGCAAAGCTTCCAATTCGGTGTCAGTCATCTCTGCGACTGCTTTAATTTGATAGCCATAAAAGGCTTCTCGGAAGGCTTGATGTTTGTTGAGCACCGTTTCCCAGGATAGGCCCGCCTGATAAGTCTCCATACAGAGCAACTCAAAAAGGGCTTGGTCATCGTGGAGAGGTTGGCCCCACTCTTCATCATGGTAAGCTACATACAGAGGGTTGTTCATTCTAACCCAGCCACAGCGTTTTGACATCTTATTCTCCTATCTTTGAAACATAATCAGGCAAGGGAGCAGTAGACTTATCCAATAGATTAATCCAACGATTAATATCTGTTGGCAGAGGGTTAAATCTCTCGTCCGTTTGATACCTTACACCATCACCTGTTTCTATTCCAGTTAATGTTTCAATCTGTTCTCGAAGCTGGTCTACAGACATCCAATCAGTCCAACCTTCAAATAAGCTTTCTGGAGCCATTGTTATCCCATACCATTCTTCAAACCATTCAATATAGTCTGCACCTAACAGGTAGAGTTTCTCGAAAGAACAAGGTTCATCATTCACTTTTATACTATCTACTATATTGTCATTATCCACTATGGCAATACTTGCACCACAAAATTCACAAGGAAGTGAGCCAACTTGACCATAGCGAGAGCCACTATGCAAGAATAATCCTGTTTGGCTCTGTTGACAATTTTTACAAAACAATGGAAAAACGGTACAGTGTAGCCATAGTTTATCAATCTTCCCATTTTTAAACTTTATCTTGACATGGTTGCTACTGTTCTTTGCTCCAACTAAAGTGATTCGAGCAATCCCCATTATTTCACCAACATCTTAAGGGCCGACTTGATATAATTCTCTGCTGTATCAGTCGTTCCTTCAAAGAATTTTTTGATTTTCTTAAGCTCAGTAGCCTTGTAGCCCAGGGCTAACATGGCTTCCATGGCTTCTTCCAATTCTTGGTTGTCGCTGCTAGATGGAGCTGCAGCCTTAGCAGGGAGGTCGTCCCCTGCCACAACCACCTTACCTTCTAGATCCAATACCATCTGTTGGGCTGTTTTCTTACCGATTTTAGGGAACTTGGTCAAGTAGGTGATGTTCTTGGTCTCAATAGCTTGAACGAGGCCTGCATTGTCATCAGCTGCGATGATGGCAAGAGCGGAAACAGGACCAATGCCCGACACAGAGATCAAGCTGAGAAAGAGTTTCTTCTCATCTTCCGAGCGAAAACCGTAAAGTAGATGAGCATCTTCACGGATGACTTGATGCACATAGATTTGCACTTCTTGGTTGACTTGTCCTGAGTAGGCATAAGGGTTAGCTACGTGCAGGATGTAGCCGATACCGTTAGCTTCTAGAACGATGTATTTAGCAGTAATTTTGGTAATAATACCCTTTAGATATTCGTACATAATTTTCCCTTCAATTTATACTCAATGAAAATCAAATCTAAACTAGGAAGCTAACCGTAGGCATAACTTGAGTTAGGCAAGGTAAAGCTGACGCAGTTTAGAGAGATTTTCGAAGAGTATTAGTATTTTCCTAGCTCTCGTAGGCTAGTATGATTTTCCTGAATGCGACGGAACATCTTTTCCATGTCTGACTTGGTGAAGTGAACCAAAACCGGACGTCCGTGGGGACAGTTATAGGGGTTGTCACATTGAGAGAGTTGATAGAGGAGTTGTCTAGCCGAGTGGTCATCAATACGATGGTTGGCCTTGATGGACCGCTTGCAGGACATCATAATGGCTAGTTCAGCTCGATATTTCTTGATTGAAACTTCCTTGGTCAAGAGGAGCATGTCGCACATCTCATAGATACCTGACTCGATTTCCTCCTCTGCCATCCAAATAGGATGTTCTCGAAGGATGAATTGATTTTCTCCATACTCTGCTAGAAAGACACCAACTTCCTCTAAAAGTGACATTCTTTCCTTGAGACGAAGGGCATCATCCGCAGGAAATTCAAAGATATAGGGCACTAGGAGTTGCTGCTGACTCTGGTCAACATTGCCAATGCTCTCACGATACTCCTCATACTTAACCCGTTCCTGAGCCGCGTGCTGATCTATGATGTAGAGCCCATCTCGACCTTGGGCAAAGAGATAGGTTCCATGCATCTGACCGAAAAATTCCAACTCTGGAAAGCTTGAAGATTCTTCCCGTTCCAACTTGTCATAAGCCTTATCAAGACTAGTCAGGTCTAACTCTGGATGGTCCAGTTGGTCATAGCTGATAGGCTTTCTCTCTGCAAAATGCAGTTTGGCTGGCTTGGTCATCTGGTCCAAGGTTTTCTTGGCAAACAGGTTCAAATCCTGTCTTTCTTCCGTCAGATTCACCTGATGGTCTGCCACCTCAGCTTGTGTCGGTCTTGTCGGTTCGTTTTTTTCATAGTAGAGCGTATTTTCTCTCAGTGGCAAAGTCGTTTGCTCTACCTTTTCACGATTTCTAACCGCAGATTTGGCTAGATTTTCCAAGGCATCTGGAATCAAGGTCTGTTCCTTGAGACTCTTTGCAATAGCTTCTGAAACCAGCGCCATCAGTTCTCTTTCCTTGGAAATCCGCACTTCTTGCTTGGTCGGGTGCACATTAACATCTGCTAGATAAGGATCGATATGGATGTGAATGACAGCCAGCGGAAAACGCCCCACCATGAGCTTACTGCCATAACCATCTAAAATGGCACGATTGAGCAGGAAGTTTTTGATATAACGCCCATTGATGAAGAGACTGATATAGTTGCGATTAGCCCGTGTCAATTCCGGCAATGAGACAAAGCCTGAAATTTCAAAGTCTAGGTCAGCATTCTCAATTTCAACCATCTTTTTAGCACTGGCTAAACCATAAATCCCAGCAATGGCTTGACGCAGTTGACCCGTACCAGCTGTTCGTGTCATTTCCTTGCCATCACTAATCAAACTAAAGGAAATCTCAGGATGAGCCAACCCCAGACGATTAACAATATCAATGATATGAGACAACTCTGCCTGCTGGCTCTTCATATACTTGAGCCGAGCCGGTGTATTGAAAAAGAGGTCTTCCACACAAACCTTAGTCCCCACAGGACTGGTCGCAGGAATAATTTCCTCAACTTGACCCCCACGAGCCACTAACTTGGTCCCGTGACTGGCACCATCCACTGCTGTCAACAAAGTCAAAACACTGACAGAAGCGATAGAAGGCAGAGCTTCACCACGAAAACCGAGGGTCCGAATCCGAAAGAGATCCGCTTGATTCTTAATCTTACTGGTCGCATGACGGCGGAGAGCCAATTCTACCTCGTCGTGGGCGATTCCGTGACCATTATCTGTGATTTGGATCTTCTTAAGTCCAGCTTCTTCAACTTCTACGATAATCTGGCTAGAGCCAGCATCAATGGCGTTTTCAACTAGCTCCTTGACTACACTAGCAGGACGTTCGATGACCTCTCCTGCTGCGATTTGATTGGCCAATACTTCTGGCAATTCAATAATATGAGACATCTTTCAGCCCCTTTCTTAACGATTTTTATCTATTTCTCTGAAAATAAGCTAGTGCTATTATACCATATTTCACTCGTTTCCAAAAAAGTCCAAGCAGCAACTTTCTCCCCTAAGATACTAGGCTATTTCCTGACTTTGTGGTACAATAGGTAGAAACAATATTTTAAAAAGGAGAAAAGACACATGCACATTTTTGATGAGCTAAAAGAGCGTGGTTTGATTTTTCAAACGACTGATGAAGAAGCTTTGCGTAAAGCCCTAGAAGAAGGTCAAGTTTCTTATTATACTGGCTACGATCCAACTGCTGACAGCCTTCACCTAGGCCACCTTGTTGCAATCTTGACAAGTCGTCGCTTGCAGTTAGCAGGTCACAAACCATATGCGCTCGTTGGCGGTGCTACAGGTCTCATCGGAGATCCGTCCTTCAAAGATGCTGAACGTAGTCTCCAAACAAAAGACACAGTGGATGGCTGGGTCAAGTCTATCCAAGGACAACTTTCTCGCTTTCTTGACTTTGAAAATGGTGAAAATAAAGCTGTCATGGTCAACAACTACGACTGGTTTGGCAGTATCAGCTTCATTGACTTCCTCCGTGATATCGGAAAATACTTCACTGTCAACTACATGATGAGCAAGGAATCTGTGAAGAAACGGATCGAAACAGGGATTTCTTACACTGAGTTTGCCTATCAAATCATGCAAGGGTACGACTTCTTCGTTCTTAACCAAGAGCACAATGTTACTCTTCAAATCGGTGGTTCTGACCAATGGGGAAACATGACAGCTGGCACTGAGTTGCTTCGTCGTAAGGCTGACAAGACTGGCCACGTTATTACTGTTCCACTGATTACAGATGCAACTGGTAAGAAATTTGGTAAATCTGAAGGGAATGCTGTTTGGCTCAACCCTGAAAAGACTTCTCCATACGAAATGTACCAATTCTGGATGAACGTCATGGACGCTGACGCTGTTCGCTTCCTGAAGATTTTTACTTTCTTGTCATTAGACGAGATTGAAGACATCCGTAAACAATTTGAAGCGGCGCCACACGAACGCTTGGCTCAAAAAGTCCTCGCTCGTGAAGTTGTGACTCTTGTCCACGGAGAAGAAGCTTACAAAGAAGCCCTTAACATCACTGAACAACTCTTTGCAGGAAATATCAAAAACCTTTCTGTCAAAGAACTCAAACAAGGACTTCGTGGCGTGCCAAACTACCAAGTACAAGCAGACGAAAATCACAACATCGTTGAACTTCTCGTATCTTCTGGCGTGGTTAACTCAAAACGTCAAGCCCGTGAAGATGTTCAAAACGGTGCTATCTACGTCAACGGCGACCGCATCCAAGACCTTGACTATGTCTTGAGTGACGCAGATAAGTTAGAGAACGAACTCACTGTTATCCGCCGTGGTAAGAAAAAATACTTCGTCCTTACATATTAAAAAACAGACTGGAGGCATTTGCTATCCAGTCCTTTTTTTGCTAGACTAAAACTATGAATACAAACCTCAAACCCAAACTCCAGCGCTTTGCTTCTGCTAGTGCCTTTGCCTGTCCTATCTGCCAAGAAAATCTGACCTTGATTGAGACTAGCCTCAAGTGTAGCAACCGCCATTCTTTTGATCTGGCAAAATTCGGCTATGTCAATCTAGCACCACAAATCAAGCAATCGGCCAACTACGACAAGGAAAACTTTCAAAATCGCCAGCAAATCCTAGAAGCTGCCTTTTATCAGGCTATCTTAGAAGGCATCTCGGACTTACTAGCAACCAAACCATCCGCAAAATCTGTCTTGGACATCGGTTGTGGCGAAGGCTTCTACTCTCGTAAACTCCAAGAAAGTCACTCTGATAAAACCTTCTATGCCTTTGACATTTCAAAAGACTCGGTCCAAATCGCTGCTAAAAGTGAAACCAACTGGGCGGTCAATTGGTTCGTTGGCGACCTGGCTCGCCTTCCTATAAAAGACGCTAGTATGGATATCCTGCTTGATATCTTCTCACCTGCCAACTACGGTGAATTTCGCCGCGTTTTATCCCAAAACGGTATCTTAATTAAGGTCATTCCAACTGAAAATCATCTCAAGGAAATCCGTCAAGTGGTACAGGAGCAACTAACAAAGAAGGACTATTCCAACCAAGATATCAAGGAACATTTCCAAGAACATTTCAGCATCCAATCTAGTCAGATAGCTTCCCTAACCAAGCCTATCACCGCAGAGCAAAGACAGGCCTTACTCAGCATGACGCCCCTACTCTTTCACGTCGATCAAAGCATGATTGACTGGAGTCAGTTGACTGAGATTACTATCGAAGCAGAGATTCTGGTTGGGAAAGCACTGTAAATTAGTTTAAATATTAAAAAACGCATCTTTAATAGATGCGTTTTTGTTTAATCTTAGTTCAAGTGCCAGATATCTTCGTTGTACTGAGCGATAGTACGGTCAGATGAGAAGAATCCTGCTTTAGCAATGTTGACGATCACTTTATCCAACCATGCATCACGGTTTTCGTAATCAGCAAGCATTTGCTCTTTCACTTTGATGTAGTCTTCCAAGTCAAGAAGAGTCATGAACCAGTCTTTGTTGATCAATTCATTGTAAAGACGTTCCAAGCGTTCTTTCTTACCAACTGCAAGAACAGCGTCGCTCACGATAAAGTCAACCAATGGTTTGATCGCTTTACGAGCGTAGAATTCGCTTGATTTGTAAGCTGATTTTGCGTAAAGATCGATAACAGTTTCTGAATCTTCACCAAAGATGTAGATGTTTTCGTCTCCAACCAACTCAGCGATTTCCACGTTAGCCCCGTCCATAGTACCAAGAGTCAAAGCTCCGTTCAACATGAATTTCATGTTACCAGTACCTGAAGCCTCCTTAGAAGCAAGCGAGATTTGTTCAGAGATATCACACGCTGGAATCAAGAAGCTTGCTGCAGTAACGTTGTAGTTTTCAACCATAACCACTTGTAAGTGTGGTGCAACTGCTGGGTCATTAGCGATTACTTCTGACAAGCAAAGGATCAAGTGGATGATGTCTTGAGCGATTGTGTAGGCAGGAGCTGCTTTACCACCAAAGAATACTGTGATTGGACGAGCAGGGATATTACCAGCCTTGATGTCCAAGTATTTGTGAATCACATACAAAGCGTTCATTTGTTGACGTTTGTACTCGTGAAGACGTTTGATTTGGATATCAAAGATTGAGTTTGTATTGATTTCCACACCTTGGTGTTCTTTCAAGTGACGAGCCAATTTACGTTTGTTGTGAGCTTTGATGCTTTCCAATTTTTCTTTGACAGCAGCCTTGTCTTCGTAAGCAAGAAGGTCTTCCAATTTAGAAGCTTCATGGTGCCATTCGCGTCCAAGAATCTCATCCAAGTAGTGAGACAAGCTTGGGTTAGCATGCATGAGCCAACGACGGAAAGTGATACCGTTTGTTTTGTTGTTGAATTTTTCTGGGTAAAGATCGTAGAAGGCTTTCAACTCAGAGTTCTTCAAAATTTCTGTGTGAAGAGCGGCAACCCCATTTACGCTGTATCCATAGTGGATATCCATGTGGGCCATGTGTACACGATCGTTTTCATCAATGATTTGAACAGCCGGATCTTTGTATTCAGCACGAACACGACGGTCCAATTCTTTGATGATTGGTACCAAGTGAGGAACCACTTCTTCCAAGAATTCAAGAGGCCATTTTTCAAGGGCTTCAGCAAGGATTGTGTGGTTTGTGTAAGCAGTCATGCTACGAACGATAGAAATTGCTTCATCAAGTTCGATACCACGTTCAGTCAACAGACGGATCAATTCAGGAATCACCATTGATGGGTGAGTATCGTTGATTTGTACAACTGCGTAGTCAGCAAGGTCATGCAAGTTGCTTCCTTTTTCGATTGCTTCATCGATGATCAATTGAGCACCGTTTGAAACCATGAAGTATTGTTGGAAGATACGGAGCAATTCACCTTGTTTGTCGCTATCGTCTGGGTAAAGGAAAAGAGTCAAGTTGCGAGCGATGTCTGTCTTGTCAAAGTCGATACCATCTTCGATGATAGAAGAGTCAACTGAATCCAAGTCAAACAAACGCAAGCGGTTTTTAGTAGCTGTTTTGTAACCAGGTACATCGATATCGTAAAGAGTAGATGTCAATGTGAAGTGTGCAAATGGCACTTGGTAGCTACGACTTGAGCGAACCAACCAGTTTTGGTCAGTTAACCAAGCGTTAGGAATTGTTTCTTGTTGGTTGTTTTTAAGAACTTGTTGGAAAAGACCAAAGTGGTAGTTCAAACCAACACCGTCACCGTTCAAACCAAGTGTAGCGATTGAGTCGATAAAGCAGGCTGCCAAACGTCCCAAACCACCATTACCAAGTGATGGTTCCAATTCTACTTCTTCAATTTCGATCAACTCTTTACCTGCATCAGCAAGTTCTTTTTTAACTTCGTCATAAAGACCAAGGTTAATCAAGTTGTTTGACAAGAGTTTACCAATCAAGAACTCAGCTGAGATATAGTAAACTTTTTTCTTACCAGTGTTGACTGGTTTTTGGCTGCTTGCTAGTTTGCTGTAGTTAAGAAGAGCAAGGTAAAGCTCTTCATTGCTACATTCTGCGATGGATTTATTGTATCGATTTTGTACAAATTCTTTTAATGGTAACATTTTTTGTGTCTCCTGATAATGTCTTATTTCTTTAATTCTACCAAATTTTCATTGATTCGGCGATAAATTGTAGTCAAGTCAAGCAAAGTTTCTTCGACAGCAGGAGTCAATTGATCCTCTGTCATACGCCATGACCAGTTTCCACCAAGAGTAGATGGGAAGTTCATACGAGCTGAACCATCCAACTCTAGCAAATCTTGCATAGTAGCGATAGTCATAAAGCTTACTGATGAGAAGGCTGTACGAAGCATAGCATGTACTACTGTTTCATATTCCTTGCGGTTTGTGTAACGTGCCATGTACTCACGAGTTGGATCGTCGATTTCATTGCGATACCAACCAAGAACAGTGTTGTTATCGTGTGTTCCTGTGTACATAACTGAATTGGCTGGTGCCAAGTGTGGGCTGTCGATACTTTCGTGCTCTGGGTTGAAGGCAAATTGAAGGACTTTCATTCCTGGGAAGCCAGTGCGTTCACGTAGTTCAATAACTTCGTCAGTCATGAATCCAAGGTCTTCTGCGATGATGTTCAAGTCACCAAGTTCCTCTTTAACCGCTGCAAAGAGTTTGTAGTCAGGTCCTTTCACCCATTTACCAGGTGCTGCTGTTTCAGAACCAGCAGGGATTTCCCAGTAAGATTCAAATCCACGGAAGTGGTCGATACGAACGATATCGTAGATTTTAAAGCTTTCACGCAAGCGTTCAATCCACCATTTGTAGCCATCTTTGTCCATTGCTTCCCAGTCATAGATTGGGTTACCCCAAAGTTGACCAGTTGCAGAGAATTCATCTGGTGGGCAACCTGCGATGCAAGTTGCTTTCCCGTTTTCATCTGTTTTAAAGAGATGTGGATTTGCCCACATGTCGCTTGAATCTTCCGCTACATAGATAGGCATATCTCCGACAATCTCGATGTGGTTTTCGTTAGCGTATGCTTTCAATTTCAACCATTGTTGGAAGAAAAGGTATTGGGTTACGCGGTGGTAAACAAGCTTGTCAGCTAATTTCTCACGGTAGCTTTCAAGAGTTGAAGCTTTACGAGCACGAGCATCTGCATCTGGCCATTCTGTCCAAGCAAGATTATCAAAATGCTCCTTGATAGCCATGTACTCTGCAAATAGTTCAAGCCATGATTGATTTTCTTGAGCAAATTTTTCGAAGTCTTTGACATCTCCAGCTTCAAGGAAACGTTTGACAGCTTTCTCTAGAAGCGGACGACGTGCATAGTAGATTTTAGCGTAGTCAACTTCAGTTGGGTTGCTACCAAAGTCCACACCTTCAAGATCACTTGCTTCCAACAAACCTTGCTCCACCAAAATATCAAGGTCGATAAAATGAGTGTTTCCAGCAAAGGCTGAGAATGATTGGTATGGAGAATCTCCATAGCTAGTTGTTCCCAAAGGAAGGATTTGCCAGTAACGTTGCTTTGTACGAACCAAGAAGTCAACGAAATCATAGGCGCTTTGACCAAATGATCCGATTCCGTATGCTCCTGGAAGTGATGAGATGTGCATCAACACACCGCTTTGACGTTTTTTCATATTAGCACCTCAAGTGTTTATATTGTTAATTATTTCAATTTTTGCGCAAACGTTTGCGCTAAGTCAAGTATACCCCATTTCTAAAATAAATGCAAGCGTTTGTAAAAAAAACTTTTTCTCTACTTTTTATTTCCGAAATCGGAAATTCCCTATATTTTAATTTTCCCCCTCCCTTTGTTTCGTCTTCTATTTATGCAATCGTTTCCCTTCAATTATTTTTGAATTGAAATTTACACGATTTCCTATTTCTCTTCTATTATACAAACAATTTTAGGAATTAGCCAGTCACAAGCTTTTTAAAATTTTTTCAAAAAAATGCTTGCAACCGTTTTCTGTTTGTGCTATACTAAGGTCATAAGGGAAAACGTTTGCGTTTCCTCGAAATTAAAATTTGTTATTCTTTAGGAGGAATACACTATGTCAACTAAATTCATGAAGAGCGCTGCTGTACTTGGTACTGCTACTCTTGCTAGCTTGCTTTTGGTAGCTTGCGGAAGCAAAACTGCTGATAAAGCAGCTGATTCTTCTGCATCAGGAAGCCAAGAAATCACTTTCTACGTTGAAGACCAATATAAAGCTTACGCTGAGAAAGTTGCTGCTGCTTATGAAAAAGAATCAGGAACAAAAGTTAACATCAAATCTGGTGACCAACTTGGTGGACTTGACAAACTTTCACTTGACAACCAATCAGGTCAAGCCGCTGACGTTATGATGGCTCCATACGACCGTGTAGGTAGCCTTGGTACTGACGGACAACTTTCAGAAGTAACTTTGAGCGACGGTGCTAAAACTGATGACACTACTAAATCTCTTGTAACTGTTGGTGGTAAAGTTTACGGTGCTCCAGCTGTTATCGAGTCACTTGTTCTATACTACAACAAAGACTTGATTAAAGAAGCTCCAAAAACATTTGCTGACTTAGAAAACCTTGCTAAAGATAGCAAATACGCTTTTGCTGGTGAAGAAGGTAAAACTACTGCTTTCCTAGCTGACTGGACTAACTTCTACTACGCATACGGACTTCTTGCTGGTAACGGAGCTTACGTATTTGGTGACAATGGTAAAGATCCTAAAGATATCGGTCTTGCTAACGATGGTGCTATCGCAGGTATCGAATACGCTAAAACTTGGTACGAAAAATGGCCTAAAGGTATGCAAGATACTGAAGGTGCTGGAAACTTGATCCAAACTCAATTCCAAGAAGGTAAAACAGCTGCTATCATCGATGGTCCTTGGAAAGCTCAAGCATTCAAAGATGCTAAAGTAAACTACGGTGTTGCAACTATCCCAACTCTTCCAAACGGTAAAAACTACGCAGCCTTTGGTGGTGGTAAAGCTTGGATCATCCCATCAAGCACTAAGAACCTTGAAGGCGCTCAAAAATTTGTAGACTTCCTTGTTTCAACTGAACAACAAAAAGCATTCTACGATGCTACTAACGAAATCCCAGCTAACACTGAAGCTCGTGCTTACGCTGAAGGTAAAAACGATGAGTTGACTACAGCTGTTATCGAGCAGTTCAAGAACGCACAACCAATGCCAAACATCTCTCAAATGTCAACAGTTTGGGATCCAGCTAAAACAATGCTCTTTGAAGCTGTAAGTGGTAAGAAAGATGCTAAAACAGCTGCTAATGATGCTGTAACATTGATCAAAGAAACAATCCAACAAAAATTTGGTAACTAATTGATTGATTCAAGGGAGATAATTTAAACATCTCCCTTGATTTTTAGATATATTGACAATGTTTTCAGCAATTTTGCTGATTAGCATCGAGCTCAATGCTCGTATCTTATGAAAGGAGCACTCATGGAACAACAACCAAAAAAAGCAGCCTTGCTTTCATTGATTCCTGGGTTGGGACAAATCTACAACAAACAAAAAGCTAAAGGTTTTATCTTCCTTGCTGTAACAGTGGCTTTTGTCCTCTATTTTATAGTACTTGCAGCACCTGAATTGAGCAACTTAATCACGCTTGGTGAAAAACCTGGCCGTGACAACTCTCTCTTCATGTTGATTCGTGGTGCATTCCACTCTATTTTTGTAATTGTTTATCTAGCCTTTTATATTCTCAATATTAAAGACGCTCACACTATTGCAAAACGTATCAATAATGGCATCCCTGTCCCATTGACACTTAAGGATATGATTAAAGGTATCTATGAAAATGGATTCCCTTACTTGCTTATCATTCCATCTTACGTTGCCATGACATTTGCCATCATCTTCCCGGTTATTGTAACCTTGATGATTGCCTTTACTAACTACGATTTCCAACACTTACCACCAAATAAATTATTGGATTGGATTGGGTTGGATTGACTAACTTCACAAATATCTGGAGCTTGAGTACCTTCCGTTCAGCCTTCGGTTCTGTTCTTTCTTGGACTATTATCTGGGCTTTATCTGCATCTACTTTGCAAATCGTACTCGGTATCTTTACAGCTATTATTGCTAACCAACCATTCATCAAGGGTAAACGTATCTTTGGTGTTATCTTCCTTCTACCTTGGGCGGTTCCAGCCTTCATCACTATCTTGACATTCTCAAACATGTTCAACGATAGTGTTGGTGCTATCAATACTCAAGTTTTGCCACTTTTTGCTAAGGTTCTTCCTTTCTTAGATGGCGTTCTTATCCCTTGGAAGACAAATCCAACTTGGACTAAAATTGCCTTGATTATGATGCAAGGATGGCTTGGTTTCCCTTATATCTACGTCTTGACTCTCGGTATCTTACAGTCTATTCCAAATGACTTGTATGAAGCAGCTTATATCGACGGTGCAAACGCTTGGCAAAAATTCCGCAACATCACTTTCCCAATGATTTTGGCTGTTGCGGCGCCTACTTTGATTAGCCAATACACCTTCAACTTCAACAACTTCTCTATCATGTACCTCTTCAATGGTGGTGGTCCTGGTAGTGTCGGTGGTGGAGCTGGTTCAACCGATATCTTGATCTCATGGATCTACCGTCTGACAACTGGTACAGCTCCTCAATACTCTATGGCAGCTGCAGTTACCTTGATTATTTCAATCATTGTCATCTCTATTTCTATGATTGCATTCAAGAAACTACACGCATTTGATATGGAGGACGTCTAAGATGAATAACTCAATCAGAATCAAACGTAGACTGACTCAAACCCTTACTTATCTTTACTTAATTGGACTTTCAATCGTTATTATCTATCCTCTTTTAATCACGATTATGTCAGCCTTTAAGGCCGGTAACGTTGTGGCCTTCAAGCTCGACAGCAATGTCAATTTCAGTCTTGATAACTTCAAAGGGCTCTTTACTGAAACCTTGTACGGCACATGGTACCTCAACACTTTGATCATCGCTTTGATCACTATGGTTGTTCAGACAAGTATTATCGTACTTGCTGGTTATGCCTATAGCCGTTACAACTTCTTGGCTCGTAAACAAAGTTTGGTCTTCTTCTTGATTATCCAAATGGTGCCAACAATGGCCGCTTTGACTGCCTTCTTCGTTATGGCCCTCATGTTGAACGCCCTTAACCAAAGCTGGTTCCTCATCTTCCTCTACGTTGGTGGAGGTATCCCGATGAATGCTTGGTTGATGAAAGGTTACTTTGACACCGTGCCAATGTCTCTTGATGAGTCTGCAAAACTAGATGGTGCAGGACACTTCCGCCGCTTTTGGCAAATCGTTCTCCCTCTTGTTCGCCCAATGGTTGCTGTACAAGCACTCTGGGCCTTCATGGGACCTTTCGGAGACTATATCCTCTCTAGTTTCTTGCTTCGTGAAAAAGAATACTATACAGTTGCCGTTGGTCTACAAACCTTCGTCAGCAATGCGAAGAACTTGAAGATCGCCTACTTCTCAGCAGGTGCTATCCTCATCGCTCTTCCAATCTGTACACTTTTCTTCTTCTTGCAAAAGAACTTCGTTTCAGGACTTACAAGCGGTGGCGACAAGGGGTAATATACCCCCGCCACCCTTTTTCATTTTTGAACTTGTACATCGATTGTCTGGTGAGAAACAAGAGCTTGCTGAGATTACCTTGTTAGTTAGTGGACAAATCATAACAAACATTCACTTTTACCAAGGATTCTACTATCCCCGCTTGAAATAAAAAACATTTCTCTATATAATACTCGTATAGAAAAATGCCTATAGAAAGAGATTTATGTTACCATATCCATTTTCTTATTTTAATAGTATTTGGGGATTTCGTAAGCCCCTCTCTCATCGTTTTGGTCTAAACTGGTTTCAACTGATTTTTACCAGTATTTTCTTGATTAGCTTATCCATGGTGCCTATTGCTATCCAGAACAGTTCTCAGGAAACCTATCCTTTAGAGACGTTCATCGATGATGTCTATGCTCCATTGACGGACGAAGTCGTTCAGGATCTAGCTACCAATGCTCAGATTGTAGATGGAAAACTAAGCTATACTGGTTCGACTCCTCATCAAGCTTCTGTACAAATCGGGGCTACTGCTAGTTCAAGTTTCCCTGAGGAATTACTTCTTAGCTTTGAACCCGAGCAACTCATCATCAGTAAGCAAGGAAAAGAACTAACCAGCATTCGCTATCACGCTATTACAACTGATAGTTTCCAAAGCAAGGAAAGCTTGACTCAGGCTATTTCAAAAGACTGGTATCAACAGAATCGCGTCTATATCAGCCTCTTCCTGGTCTTAGGTGCTAGTTTTCTCTTTGGACTTAATTTTTTCATTGTAGCTTTAGGTGCTAGCCTTCTGCTCTACTTCACGAAAAAATCTCGTCTCTTCTCATTTAAGACCTATAAAGAGTGCTATCATTTTATTTTGAACTGTTTAGGATTACCAACTTTACTGACCATGATTCTAGGTCTTTTGGGGCAGAATATGGCAACTTTGATTACTGTTCAAAACATTTTATTTGTTCTATATCTGGTCACTATCTTTTATAAGACTCATTATCGTGATCCAGACTACAAAAAGTAGGAGATTATTATGCCTGTTACGATAAAAGACGTGGCCAAAGCTGCAGGAGTTTCTCCTTCAACCGTAACCCGTGTTATTCAAAACAAATCAACGATTAGTGACGAAACAAAAAAACGAGTTCGAAAGGCTATGAAGGAACTCAACTACCATCCTAACCTCAATGCCCGAAGCCTGGTTAGTAGTTATACGCAGGTTATCGGCTTGGTTCTTCCAGATGATTCAGACGTTTTCTACCAAAATCCTTTCTTCCCTTCTGTTCTTAGAGGGATTGCACAGGTTGCCTCGGAAAACCACTATGCCATTCAGATTGCGACTGGTAAGGATGAGAAAGAGCGTTTAAACGCCATTTCACAAATGGTCTACGGAAAACGTGTGGATGGGCTTATCTTCTTGTATGCTCAAGAAAATGATCCCTTGGTGCAACTAGTTGTCGAGGAGCAATTCCCCTTCCTCATTCTTGGAAAATCACTTTCTCCTTTTATTCCGCTTGTTGATAATGATAACATCCAAGCCGGATTTGATGCGACCGAATATTTCATCAAAAAAGGTTGTAGTCGCATTGCTTTCATTGGTGGTACCAAGAAACTCTTCGTTACCCAGGACCGTCTGACAGGTTACGAGCAAGCACTTCAAGAACACAATCTGCCTCTTGATAGTCACCGTACTTTTTTTGCAGACGAGTTTCTAGAAGAAAAGGGCTATAACTTTAGTAAACAACTCTTTAAATACGACCCTCAGACCGATGCTATTATCACAACGGATAGCCTCTTAGCTGAAGGTGTCTGTAATTACCTCAACGAACACCAGCTTGATGTTCCGGTTCTCAGCTTTGATTCGGTCAATCCAAGATTGAATCTAGCTGCCTATGTTGATATCAATAGTCTTGCTCTTGGTCGAACTTCATTTGAAACCATTCTTCAAATCATTAATGATGTCAAGGAAAATCGTCAAATCTGCTATCGACAAGTAATTGCACACGAAATCGTTGAAAAATAAAAACCAACTCTCTATTTTGAGTTGGTTTTTTTGTATCCTATTTACCTGAACAACTAGTTTTCAACTTCGACAAATCGTCCAAGAATATGAACATTCTCTGAGACCGATACAAAGGCTGTTGGATCCACTTGTTTCATAATCTGTTTAAAATCATTGAACTCTGCACGAGTGATAACCGTAATTAATACTGCCTTACGTTCGTGATTATAGGTTCCTTCAGCATCGTGAATCATGGTCGCTCCACGGTGCAATTTATTGTGAATTTTCTCAATCACAGCATCTGGATTACTAGTAACAATCATAGCCTGCATGCGTTTTTGTTTGGTGAAAACTGCATCTGTTACACGACTTGAGACAAAGATGGTAATCATAGAATAGAGGGCATATTTCCAACCAAAGGTCAAACCAGCAATTAGCATAATTGTACCGTTCACTAGGAAGGAGATACTTCCGACGTTTCGTCCTGTCTTCTTACGAATAGTAAGGCTGACAATATCCGTTCCACCACTGGAAATGTTATGGCGTAAGGCAAAGCCGATTCCAAGTCCCATGACGACCCCACCAAAGAGAGCATTGATGATTGGATCCTCTGTCAGTACCACCACTGGCACAAACTGGATAAAGAGCGAGCTCATGGATACCGTGATAAAGGTAAATATCGTAAACTTATGTCCAATCTGGCGCCAAGCTAAAATCATGAGTGGTATATTGATACAATAGAAAGCTACAGAAATTGGAATGTGGAAATTAAACCAGTAGTTACTAAGGCTTGAGATAATCTGAGCCAAACCTGTTGCACCACTTGAATAAACGTGCCCTGGTTGGAAGAAGAAATTGACGGCTACTGCTGATAGAAAACCATATACCAGAGAAGCTGAAATTTTTTCATCGTATTTTTCTTTAGAAATTCCTTGTAAGACACGCAAAATCTTCACCCGATGAGCAAAGCGGCGTAGATAATAGTGCCACTTTTTAGTTAGTTTCGTTTGTTTCATCTTGTTCTACTTGTAGATTGAGTTCTTCTAGTTGTTTAAGAGCTACTGTTGATGGTGCTTGCGTCATTGGATCAGTTGCCTTGTTGTTCTTAGGAAAGGCAATAACTTCACGGATGTTATCTTCGCCTGCTAAGAGCATGACAAAGCGGTCAAGCCCGATAGCTAAGCCACCGTGTGGTGGGAATCCATAGTCCATAGCTTCCAAAAGGAATCCAAACTGGTCATTGGCTTCTTCAGCTGAGAAACCAAGGGCCTTGAACATGCGTTCTTGGAGTTCTTTTTGGTTGATACGAAGGCTACCACCGCCAAGCTCATAACCGTTCAAGACGATATCGTAGGCAATAGCACGAACCTTAGCCAAATCACCTTCTAGTTCATGAGCAGTATCTGCTTGAGGAAGCGTAAATGGATGGTGGGCACTCATATAACGACCTTCTTCTTCAGACCATTCAAACATTGGCCAGTCAACTACCCAGAGGAAGTTAAATTTGTCGTTATCAATCAAGCCAAGCTCTTTGGCAATACGTCCACGAAGGGCCCCAAGTGTTGCATTGGCTACTTCAAGCGTATCAGCCACAAAGAGAACCAAGTCTTTATCTTCAAGACCAAGCGCACTTGTTAAATCGCCTTGAATGCTAGTCAAGAATTTAGCGACTGGTCCGTTTAATTCACCGTCAACAACCTTGATCCAAGCAAGACCTTTAGCACCATACTGCTTGGCTACTTCTGTCATTTTGTCGATGTCTTTACGTGAGTAGTTGTCTGCTGCACCTTTGACTACGATTGCTTTTACCGCAGGAGCTTCTGAGAAGACCTTGAAGTCCACATCCTTAACCACTGCTGTCAAATCCTGAAGCAACATCTCAAAACGAGTATCAGGCTTGTCAGATCCATAAAGGGCCATGGCATCATCATACTTCATACGAGGGAATGGCAGCGTTACTTCGATTCCTTTTGTTTCCTTCATCACGCGCGCAATCAAGCCTTCTGTGATGTCTTGGATTTCTTGCTCTGTCAGGAACGAAGTTTCCAAGTCGACCTGGGTAAATTCAGGCTGACGGTCACCACGCAAGTCCTCATCACGGAAACATTTGACGATTTGGTAGTAACGGTCAAATCCCGCATTCATCAACAACTGTTTTGTAATCTGCGGACTTTGAGGAAGGGCGTAAAAATGCCCTTTATTAACACGAGATGGCACCAAATAGTCACGCGCCCCTTCTGGTGTTGACTTAGAAAGGAATGGTGTTTCCACATCGATAAATTCCAACTCGTCCAAGTAGTTGCGGATCGAATGTGTTACTTTGGCACGAAGTTTAAGGTTCTCCAACATCTCTGGACGACGAAGGTCAAGGTAACGGTAACGTAGACGCGTATCATCGTTTGCTTCAATGCCATCCTTGATTTCAAATGGTGTTGTTTTGGCTGTGTTAAGCACAGTAAGAGCCATTACATTCAGTTCGACCGCTCCAGTTGCCAGTTTATCATTGGCCTGCTCACGTGCTGCAACCTGACCAGTCACCTCGATGACAAATTCACTACGAAGGCTTTCAGCTATTGCCATCACTCCCGCAGAAACTTTCTCAGGGTTGATAACTAACTGCATAATCCCTTCACGGTCACGAAGGTCGATAAAGATCAATCCACCCAAGTCACGACGACGGGAAACCCATCCTTTCAAGGTAATTTCTTGTCCGATGTGCTCCTCACGAACACGACCAGCATACATACTACGTTTCATGTTTTCTCTCCTCTTGTATTCTGTTACTATTTTACCATAAAAGCGCAGGCTCTTCATGAAAATCAGCAGAAAAGTTGAGAGAATCCTCTTATAAATAAAAAAATCCAGCAAAGTCATTCACTGGATTTGAGTTTTCTTTATTTTTTACGCTTTTCAGCAATCTCTTCTGTCTTCTTAGGAAGGACAATTTCTGTCACATA
Source organism: Streptococcus sp. 20925_1_44 (assembly GCF_041432435.1). NCBI lineage: Bacteria > Bacillati > Bacillota > Bacilli > Lactobacillales > Streptococcaceae > Streptococcus > Streptococcus sp. 20925_1_44. The sequence goes on along the minus strand of NZ_JAPVZQ010000003.1, from coordinate 75,199 downwards.
AGCCGTCGCAAATCGTATCACTCCTGCGATAGGAGCAAAGATAACCGCTAGATTGTTATAAAAGAAATCCCCCTTAATGAAATAGACAAGTAAGCCGATGACAAAGAAGAGAAAGATAGCCTGAATGACTGCTAATATTAGTACTCGTTTCATGATTTCCTCCTGAGTCTATTATAGCATCATTATCATCACAAATGAAATTAAATTATTTAAGGCATGCAATCCCATACTATAAGCCAGACCACCCTTATTGATATAAGCCAAGCCCATACTAAGACCAAGGGCACTATAGACTAGGAATTGTTGTGGAGTAGTAGGGAAATGAACAAGTGCAAAAAGGATGGTACTTACAAGAAGAAAGAGAGCTGTCTTCTTGACGTTGTCTTGTTGAGGGAAGACAAAGCGAGCCAACATACCTCTAAAGGTCAATTCTTCTGTCAGGGGTGCAAAGACGACTGCCATGAAGAAAGTGAAGAGAGGTTGTTCTTGAGCCAATTGATCTACCATCTGTTGATTGGCTGATGGATCATTTGGTAAAAAGTTTTCTACAACAATGACAAGGACCCATACCAAGGCAGGCAGCCAGATGTATTTGTTAAGGACCGTTTTTTCAATCGTAACGGTTCCTGTCTTATACCACTTGTAGGTAACGAAGGTAAAGATTCCTGCTAATAAGACATAAACAGGGACAGCAACGTAGTCAGGTGCTCCCATTATCAAGGCGGCTAAACCTACGCCCTGAATAAAACTATAGACCATAAGAAATGATAAGAAGGCAAGGCTATACCAGCCGATATTTTTAAGTGTTTTCATAAGATTCTCCTATTTGAAATAACGTTTTGTTTTACGCAACTGTGCAACATTTGTATACAAATGGATGACAACTGCCACAAGCAGAGCAACCAACTGTACTTGACCTAATACTAAAGATAGAACTACTAAGACAACATAGATACCAGGAATGAGGAGTTGATTGACCTTGAATAAGATCAAGTAAGCTTCTTCCATCTCAGCCTGTTTTTCTCCCTCATCATAAGTGTCAAGGTAGTCTAAAACTTCCTTGGGAGTCGCCGTAATAGAAAGTTTGTAGTTACGAATCTTGCTGGTGATTTTTAGACAGTAAGCACCCGCCCAGATACCTAAAACTATCAAAAGTAAGGATGCTGCTGATAGGCCTAAACCTCCCAAATCTATTAGTAGACAGGAAAGCATACTAATTTGGCAAACATTCCAAGCTACTGTAGCATAATCTAAGAAGCGATACGTAGCAAGGTAGTCTTGCTCATTTCCTTCATCCTCTTCCTCTCTTTGATAATTCTGATAAGCCTGATGGCTTTTTCTAGTGAAATAAAAGGTTAGAATCACCGTAAGCATCCCTAAACCAAGAAAGATTGAGTACAAGGCAACGACTACTTGCTCTTGACTGATACCTAAAGGATTATCACCAAGGAAACCAGCAAATATTGCTAATAAAACACTTGCAAGAAAAATCTTCAGTGCAAAAATGATTTGTTTCTTTTCCATATTTCAACCTCTTTCTAAAACAAGCCAGACAACCATTGACCAAAATCTTTACCTGATTCGAAGATAGCGGTCAAGCCTTCTGTTCCAAGTGATACCAAAATCAAACAAACAGCAAGTAAGAGAATAGCTTGGTTTCTAGCTTTTTTTGCTCCATCCCCCAAGGGTTCATTACCAAGCCAACCTGCTAGATAAGCATAGGCTGTAACTGTTAAAATACCAATCTCCGTCGAAGAGAGAAACAAGAAGACTGTCACCAAACGAACGATATTGGCTTGAATGTTAAAATAATTTCCTAATCCTGCACAAACACCTGCAAGTGCTTTGTTCTCTGTATCGACTTGAAAACCTGCTAAAAACTCTTTCATAACTTTTCTCCTTTTAGGATCTCTTTAAACTTTATCTTTCTCTCTACCCATCTAAAGACTAATAGTAGCACTATGTTAATCCAGAAGAGGTATTTACTTTCGACGATCGTAAACCAACCAAATAGGCTCCCAATCATAGCCAAAAGATTTACGATAAACACGACTATAGATAGATAATAAATCACTTTATACTTGTTCATCACTCATCCTCCTCTAAGCGGAAGACTGACTCGACCGGCTCATGGAATATCTGAGCAATCTTCAGGGCAATGACGATGGATGGCGTGTACTCATCCCGCTCTAGCAAACTGATGGTTTGCCTGGACACGCCAGCTAGTTTGGCCAGCTCTGTTTGATTCAGGCCATCGCGAGCCCGAAGCTCTTTTAGACGATTTTTTAGCATGCCTTTTTTCTCCTTTGTTCTTTATCTTGATTTCATTGTAACACATCTTTTTATTTTTGACAAGCATATTTGTCAAAAAGTTTAAGATTTTTGTCATTTTGTAAAAGAAAACGGTCAGGGATGGTATCCTGACCGTATTTTTTTATAGTTGATAAAAGATTGCTTACTCAGCTGATGGAGCGTCTTGATTTTCTTTCAGCTGGTTTTTATCATCCTTCTTGTAATCTCTTCTGACGATATAAAGCGTTGTTAGACTAATGAGAGTCAATACAGCACCTGTAACCCTTCCTTTTTGAGAGAAGACAAATTCTACTTTGTGTTGTCCAGAAGTAATCGGGAATGAAATAAAGCTGTTCCATGCTTTTGTCACAGGGACATCCTTGCCATCTACTTTCACCTTCCAACCCTCACTATAAGGGATAGAGGTCATCATGTATTTACTGTCGTCAGTAATATTCACTGAACCGACGATATGAGTATTCGAGAATTTCTCAACTTGTAGACCTTGTTCCTTCCGCTTTTCTAAAGCACTTTGAATTTGACTGATTTCTGCGCGGTAAACTCCTGCATTTGAAAGGTCAACCTTATCTGTTTTAAAGCGGAACTCCAGTACAGACTCTTGATTCTCTGCATTGTCAGCGATTTGCCATAGTTGACGTTGCGTATTTCTCTTAGAATGAGTGAACCACTTGCCGTTCAGAAGGACGGAGTAATCTTTCTCTGAATTTAGACTTGCTGGTACGAAGAAATAATAGGTCAAGTTTGTTCGAGGAGTAATTCGGTAGCGAACGATTGCATCCTTAGAAGAATCCACCCGCTTGTAGACTGCAGTTCCTTTTTCTTTGTCGACATTTTCCTCAGTAAGATTTTCTGTTTCAGCATCTCCGTAAGCTAGGGGTTTGAAGTAGTCGAGATAATTCTCTTCGCCTTTTTTCACGCCTTCCATAGAGTTAAGGATGATATTTTGATTTTGGATAGCGTTATTTCTACCAAAGTTGATGTTTCTTACTAAATCATTTGTTCCATAGGCTAATGGGAAAGAATTTGGATTTTCGTACACGATATAACGTTCATCTTCGTAGACCTTCTGCGTGAAATAACGGCTCATGTCAAAACGACTTGCAAAACGTGTGAAATACATTCTCTCAGGATGAGCTTCTTTCTCAGTAGGATCCAAATCCTTGACATCCATATAGTAGCGAACACCGTATAAGGCATCTGTCAGAGGAGTTCCATTTTCATACTCTGTCGCCGCATTAATCCCTTGGTCACCCATAAAGGCAAATTGATCCATGGTCGTACGCTCTAAGCTTGAACTGAAGGTACTTAAACCTGGGTAGGAAATAAGCGATGGCACTGTTTTTGAATAGGCAAAGGTTGAAGCGATTCGATAGAATGGTTGGTCTGCTTGTTTCTGAACATCGTCTGTCACTTGTTTTACAGATACCGTTGCATCTACAAACTTATCTACATCTGCATACCCGAAGGTCACTTGAGATAGATAAGCGTTGTAACCCAACTCAAAGATTGTTAAGGTAGATAAGGCAAGAATGGCTAATCTTGTCATTCTTGAGCGCAGTAAGAAGATAACCGCCAAGTAGACTAGCAAGGTTAATACAACCTGAGATAAGAAATATCCTGTTTGGAGAAGAATTCCTAGAAGAAGGACGACAGCTCCAGCTATCAATAGCACCATTTTTTTCACTTTAGGAGCTTTACGAGAACGACTCCAATAGAGATAAGAGCAAGCTGCAGTGATAGCTAATAGTAAAATCCAAAATACAATAAAGTTCTTTGATAGAAATTGAGTCAAAGCTTCAGGTTGAGTTTTTGGAAGATAGGTGAATTTCTTTGTATAGAGATAAATTGCTGATAAAACCAGTAACACCACTGAAAGCAACTTCCCTCTGCGAGAAATTTCTACTTGCCCTTTCACTACTTGATAGGCTAAAACAAGCATAAAGAACGAGAATAACCATGAAAAACGGAAGAAGAATCCAGCTGGGTTTTGTCCCATATGCCAGATTTTACTTACAAACTCATTGACAAAGGAAAGGAAGAAGACTAAGGTGACAGCTCCTGCAGCCCAACGTTTTTCCTTAACTACTTGCTTGGATGTAAAGTAAAGGATGAAACCAATAAATCCTAAAGCACCGATATAGATATTTGGAAGGTTAGGTCCAGCCGACCAGCCTGAGGCAGTATCAAAACCACCGATAGCCAGTTTAGACAGGATATCCACAGGATTGATCTGAAAAGCGAAGGAGAACTTCATGGCATCTCCAACTTGCCCCTTACTCTCAAGGAGATTATAGAAAACTGGCACAATCAATACCGATGCCGTAGCAACCCCAATGACAGAGAAGGCAAATGTTTTTACCAAAGGACTCAAGAAGTGTTTCAGCTTCTGCTTCAAAGTTCCCTGGATAGAGAGGCGTGGTGAAACATAATAACAAGAGTATAGGACGATAAAAATCGAAATCATATAGCCCATATAGAACTGCAGAAAGACTGTTAACCCTAAAATAAAGGCATAACGATAGGGTCTTCCTCCATCCAAGAGCTCTTCCAGATAAACGATAACGAGCGGTAGCATGATCATGGCATCATAGAAAATGACGTTCATCTGATAGGAAACGAGCATGCCTGAAAGAGCATAGGCTGTTGCAAACAGAGGCACCAACCACACACGAGATTCTGCTCCCTTATAGCGCTTAATCAGGAAGTAAGAGAAAGAAAGGCCGATTGCTCCATATCTGAGCCAAATAGTCAGGAAAACTGCTAAACCATAGTGTTTGAAGGGGATAATAATATAAAAAATATTAAAGGGACTCATCAAGTAATAGCCCAAAACCCCTATCATGTCTCCACCGAGAGATTTAGTAAAAGAGTAAGTCAGGCTACTCAAATCACCCGTAAGTACCGCATGTTTAAGTAAGCCAAAAAAGCTGATATACTGCTGACCAAAGTCAACTGCCATCAGACTTTTATTCCCAAAGGGATAGCTACCCATGAAGAACCAAACAACCAGCATGATGGTCATCGGTAGTAAGGCACTTATCGTATAAAGCAAGGCTTTAGGGTGTTTCCCTTTTAACTCTTGCCAACGCGTTAACCACTTATCCATGTTTGTTTTCTCCTATGTCTTCTTAACCAATCTTATCTTTTTCAGCTTGGTCAATATTGCTTTTCGCGACGATAAAGTGAGGACGTTGCTTCACCTCGTAATAAATCTTTCCGATATACTCTCCAAGCACACCGATGAAGATCAGCTGCACACTGCTAAACAAGATAATGGCTGCTATTGTGGTGAAATATCCACTCGTATAGTCGGAAGAAAAGATAAATTTACAAAACTCATAAACAATGTAGAGAAGAGACAGAGCCATGCTGACAAATCCAAATTGGATACAAATTCTAAGAGGACGATCATTAAATGAGATAATCCCCTGGAAAGCATAGTTCATAGACTTCTTAAAGCCGAATTTGCTTTTTCCTGCTTTACGAACTTCGTTTTTATAAGGGATAACCTTCTCTTTAAAACCAATCCACTCATAGAGCCCTTTATTAAATCGATTGTACTCAGGCAGCGAAACAAACACATCCACAGCTCTCTTGCTGAGGAGTCGTAATTCAGATTTCCCGTCTGTTAACTTGACATCCATGGAATGGTTCGAGAATTTATAGAAACTACGAGCAAAGAAGCTCCCTACAAATGACTCCCCTTCTCGACTTCTCTGACCACTGACGATATCGTATCCCTCCTTATACGCTTCTACAAAAAGAGGAATTAGGTAAGGCGGATGTTGCAAATCTCCATCCATCACCATAACTGCATCACCGGTTGCATACTTAAAACCAGCAAGAATTCCACTCTCGCGACCAAAGTTTCTACTAAAGCTGATATACTTGACCCGTGGATGTTCATTCGCAATAGCATCGATTAGCTCTAGAGTGCTATCGCTGCTCCCGTCATCTACATAAAGAATTTCATAATCAGACAGTTCTTCCGATAAAATCATACTCTCTAACTGCTCAGAAATGGCTTTATGCGTTTGAGCTAGAACTAATTCTTCATTTAAAAGAGTGATAAGAATTGATAGTTTCATCTAAATGCTCCATATACTATTCACTTTTAAAAAAGGAGAGAACCATGCTCTCTCCTCTTTAAAGAAACTAAACTATTACTTGTTAGAATATCTACGTTTCAATACAACGGTACTTGATAAGATAACGATTCCTGAAAATACCAATCCAGTCCCCATAGCTTCCCCAGTTTTAGGAAGTTCTGGTTTTTCCTCTGTAGTCGTTGTTCCTGGAACATCTGGTTTTGAGGTTGTCGTAGTCGTTGTTGAAGTGGTTGTTGGATCTTCCATTGTTGTTGTTGTCGTCGAAGTAGTCGTCGGCTCTTCCGTTGTTGTTGTGGTCGAAGTAGTCGTCGGCTCTTCCGTTGTTGTTGTGGTCGAAGTAGTCGTCGGCTCTTCCGTTGTTGTCGTTGAAGTAGTCGTTGGCTCTTCAGTCGTTGTTGTCGTTGAAGTAGTCGTCGGCTCTTCAGTCGTTGTTGTCGTTGTAGTAGTCGTCGGCTCTTCTGTTGTTGTCGTTGAAGTAGTCGTCGGCTCTTCCGTTGTTGTTGTCGTCGAAGTAGTCGTTGGCTCTTCAGTCGTTGTTGTCGTTGAAGTAGTCGTCGGCTCTTCTGTTGTCGTAGTCGAAGTAGTCGTTGGCTCTTCTGTTGTTGTTGTCGTTGAAGTAGTCGTTGGCTCTTCAGTCGTTGTTGTCGTTGAAGTAGTCGTCGGCTCTTCCGTTGTTGTTGTCGTTGAAGTAGTCGTCGGCTCTTCCGTTGTTGTAGTTGTAGTAGTTGTAGTTGTGGTCGTAGTTGTTGTAGTTGTAGTTGTGGTTATAGAAGTCTTATCACCACCACCATCACCTGAAGCAGTTTCTAAACGAGCATGTTCAGTAAGAGTACGCTCTTCAGGGAAATTAGTAGCTTTCCACTTCAATATGTTGTCTACTTTAGTTTTTGCAGGAAGGTCTTGAGTAAGTTCAGTTGAGTATTCAATCCATACTGACTCTTTGTTAACATTCCCAAGGTTAAAGCTAAATCCTGTAATTTGACCTGCCGCATTTCTTGTGAACACTGCTTTCTCAGTGAGGATTTCAGTTGGTTTTAACTTGTACAATTCGTCTACATTTAGGATTTTGCTTGGTTGAGTTGGGTAACGTACAGCACGGAATGTACTTTCTACAAGCACTTGTCCATGATCGCTGAAGTCATCAGTGATAACCAAGTTATCCAATTTATCTTGAATACCATTCAAAAGGACACGCCATTTGATACGTTTAGGATTTGCTTTGTCTTGGTAACCGACTTTGTATTCGTAGTCACCTGGAACACCTACAAATTTCTCATAGGTTACTTGGTAAGTTTCATTCCCAAACTTAAATGTATACTTACCAGAATCTTTCCAAGTGTTTGCATTTGGACGAACTGAGTATCTCAAAGACATAACTTTGTTTTGGGGATTCTTAGAGAAGTAGTCAGTAAAAGTAATGTTTACTTTCCCTGTAGCCGGATCAGTTACAGCATTTCCGACCACTTGGCCGCTACTATGAAGGATTGGAAATTCAAGTTTAGTAGTTAATTCCAATTCTTTTGGAAGATCCAAAGTCAGTGTATCCCCAGCATTGATATTTTGTGAGTCTGGGAAAGTAAGTGAATTTGTTGCGTCTAAGACACGACCAGTCGTGATCTTAGTATCTGCAGTTAATGGTTTCCCATCAACCTTAACTTCTGTTTTCAAAGTATAGTTGGTAACATCAGTAGCAAATACGGTCGTAAGTGTTGCCAAAGAAAGAACCAAAATACTTACGAACGCTAAAATACGCGTTACGCTAAGCTGTGATTTCTTCATCACATAATCTCCTTTTTAAAATTATTCAGTTGTATCATAGCATTTTTTATAGGCATTTACAAGATTTTTTTACGTTTTTTCTTGCTTTTTTAAAAATATTTCGTTTTTTTATTCATTTTTGGATAAAAACAGTTTTTAATGGTCGTGTTTTTTATCTATAATATCGATAAATGTCAAGAATGACATCAAGCTTCCAAGTAGACCTAACTATGATTGTTCTCCTGTTTCTGATAATATCTTATCTTGACATATAGCAGTTTCCTGAGTTCTTGAGTTGTGCCTACTAACGACTTTTTCGTCCTGCGTCCTGCTTAGGTGGTAGAGCTATCGGGGGGAACCTTATCTTGTTGTGCTTTTGCTACTCAGTGACTAGTTTTTCTCAGGCAAGTTATTCGTTTGATGGATTTTCTTCAGCAACTTCCTTATCATAACGAAACTTGCCTGTTTATTTTTCTGCTACCTCCATTGTAGAAGTAGAATCTTCCAGTATTAAAACTGCAGACTTTTCCTCATCTGTTACCACCTCTTTTTTTATATTAGTAGTAGTTTCACTATTTTAATTGTATTCTTATTTAATGAAGGAGCTTTCTTAGCCTGATTTTGAATAACCGTATTATTTGAAAAATCAATTGTATCAGTTTTGACATACCCTTGACCTAATTGGAAGGTAGTTAAAATTCCAACTGTCAACAGTGAATACTTTGTTCGGATTTTTTATACATGAATTCTTATAATATTAAAAGGAGAGAATCTTGTTCTCTCCTTTTTTAAGAAACGAAACTATTACTTGTTAGAATATTTACGTTTCAATACAACTGTACTTGATAAGATGACGATTCCCGCAAACACCAAACCAGTTCCTACTGATTCGCCAGTTTGAGGAAGTTTTGGTTTCTCCTCCGTAGTAGTTGTCCCAGGAACGTCTGGTTTTGAGGTTGTCGTAGTCGTTGTTGTTGATTCTTCTGTTGTTGTAGAAGTTGTCGTTGGTTCTTCTGTTGTTGTGGTTGTTGAAGTTGACGCTGGACCTTCTGTCGTTGTTGTTGTAGAAGTTGTCGTTGGCTCTTTTGTCGTGGTTGTTGTAGTTGTCGTTGGTTCTTCTGTCGTTGTAGTTGTTGAAGTTGTCGCTGGTTCTTCTGTCGTTGTAGTTGTTGAAGTTGTCGCTGGTTCTTCTGTCGTGGTTGTTGTTGAAGTTGACGCTGGTTCTTCTGTCGTGGTTGTTGTAGAAGTGGTCGCTGGTTCTTCTGTCGTTGTGGTTGTTGAAGTTGTCGTTGGTTCTTCTGTCGTTGTGGTTGTTGTAGTCGTGGTTGTTGTGGTCGTAGTTGTAGTAGTAGTCTTATCTCCACTACCCTCACCTGAACCTGTTTCTAAACGAGTCAATGCACTGACTGAACGAGATTTTTGGAAGTTACTTGCTGACCATTCCAAAACATTGGCAACTTTAGTACCTTTTGGAAGTTCTGAAGTTAATTCTGTTGTGTACTCAATGTACATTGCCCAGTTCCAGTTGTCACCAAAGTTAATGGTGAACCCTGTGATTTTACCATCCGCATTTCGAGTGAATTCAGCTTTTTTGCTAAAGTTATCGATTGGTTCCAATTTAAGAAGAGCTGCTTCATTTGGAATCTTCTCTGGTTGAGTTGCATAACGAACGGCACGGAAAGAGCTTTCTACCAAGACTTGTCCACTATCACTAAAGTCATCCTTGATAACCATGTTGTTTAATTTATCTTGAACTGCGTTCAAAACAACACGCCACTTGATGCGTTTAGGATTTTCTGAATCTTGGTAACCATATTTCATTTCATAGTCACCAGCTTCACCGTCTGTTTTATCATAATTAAGGGTATAATTTTCTGTCCCGAATTGGAAAGTATATTTACCCGATTCTGGTAAGTTGGTTACATTTGGACGCACTGAATATTTCAAAGACATTACCTTATCTTTGTAATTCTTAGAGAAATAATCGGTAAAGGTAATCGTTACTTTTTGAGTACTTGGGTCTGTTACTGCATTCCCAACTATTTCACCACTGCTATGGGTAATTGGAAATTCTAGTTTAGTAATCAAGCCTAATTCTTTAGGAAGATCAAGTACCAGTACATCGCCTTCCTTAATTTGTTGAGTATCAGGGAAAGAAATGGTATTGGTTGCTTCCAACACTTTACCTGTGCTGATTTGAGTTTCCGATGTCAATGGTTGACCATCAACAGTGATTGTTGTTTTATTGGTATAGTCTGTAACATCAGCCGCAAATACTGTTGTCAGTACTGTCAAAGATAACACGATTATCCCTAAAAATGCAAACATCCGCATCGCGTTCTTTTTAAAATGATTCATGATTGACTCCTCTTTATTAATCAGATATATCATAGCATTTTTTGAATTCGTTTACAAGAGTTTTTCTTATTTTTTAGCATTTTATTCTATTAAATGTTCAGTTTTTCTGAGACCTTTTTTGTAAAATTTGATTTTAACGGTCGTCTTTTTTATTACTAAGTAAAAAGACCAGGGAAAATCCCTGGTTCATTACTTGACTATTAAAATCCTAATTTTTCAAATACTTCTGAGAAGTTTTTGCTAATAGTTTCAAGCGAAACTTCTACCTCTTCTCGAGTTTGGTTGTTCTTAACCTTGACTTGTCCACTTTCGACTTCGCTCTCTCCCAGGGTGATAAGGGTCTTAGCTCCAAAAACATCGGCTGACTTAAACTGAGCTTTAAGTTTACGATTGAGGTAATCACGCTCTGCTTTGAAGCCTTGTTGGCGAAGAGCTTGTACCAACTCCAAGGCCTTCAGATTAGCCTCTTCACCAAGGACAGCAATATAAACATCTAGGGCGTTTTCGATAGGTAGGGCCACACCTTGCTTTTCAAGGACTAAAAGAAGACGCTCTATACCAAGTCCAAAGCCAAAGCCAGCAGTTTCAGGACCGCCAAAGTAAGCAACCAAGCCATCGTAGCGACCACCTGCACAAACTGTCAAGTCATTGCCATCAATCTCTGTGATAAACTCAAAGATGGTGTGGTTGTAATAGTCCAGACCACGCACCATATTGGTATCGATGATATAGTCTACTCCTAGATTCTCCAACATCTGACGAACAGCATCAAAGTGAGCTTGGCTTTCTGCATCCAGGTAATCCAAGATAGATGGTGCATTCTCCACTGCCACCTTGTCTTCTTTTTCCTTCGAGTCCAAGACACGGAGAGGGTTTTCCTCCAAACGACGCTGGCTATCCTTAGACAAGCTATCTTTGAGCGGTGTTAAGTAGTCAATCAAGGCTTGACGATAGGCCGCACGACTTTCAGGATTTCCAAGAGTGTTGAGGTGTAGTTTGACACCTTGAACACCGATTGCTTTCAAGAAGTGGGCTGCCATAGCGATTGTTTCTACATCGGTAGCTGGATTGCTAGAGCCAAAGCACTCCACACCAATCTGGTGGAATTGGCGTAAACGACCTGCTTGTGGGCGCTCATAGCGGAACATTGGCCCCATGTAGTAGAACTTACTTGGTTTTTGAACTTCTGGTGCAAAGAGTTTGTTTTCCACATAAGAACGAACGACTGGAGCAGTTCCTTCTGGACGGAGGGTAATATGACGGTCTCCCTTGTCATAAAAATCATACATTTCCTTGGTTACGATATCAGTTGTGTCTCCAACAGAACGACTGATGACTTCATAATGCTCGAAAATAGGGGTACGTACTTCTGCGTAGTTGTAGCGTTTGAAAATTTCACGCGCAAAGCCTTCAACGTACTGCCACTTGGCAGACTCAGCAGGTAAAATATCCTGCGTTCCTTTTGGTTTTTGTAATTTCATAGAGAATCCTCTTTCTAACTTAATAGTCCTATTTTACCATAAATAAAGGGATTGGGACAGTCGGAGAAGTAAAGAAATAACTTTAGTCTATTCCTCTTTCATCTAGTCTCTGGACAAATAGCAAATGTCGACCAGCATTTACAATCAGAGCCATGCATGATACAATGAATAACATCAGATATACGAAGGAGAACTTATGAAAAAGAATATCTTGACAACCCTTGTAGCCGCTCTTGTCTACTTTCTCTGTATCGGAGTGGGTGTTCTACTAGGGAACCTTGTCGACCACACTGGAAATATGTTTTACGCCCCTGCCTTTTCTGCTCTTGTGGGTGGTAGCGTCTATATGATCCTTTTAGCAAAAGTGCCTCGTTTTGGAGCGATTACTACGATTGGACTTGTGATTTCTCTATTTTTCCTCGGGAGCAAGCATGGTGCTGGAGCCTTTCTGCCAGGAATTATCTGCGGTCTTGCAGCAGATGGCATCGCTCACCTAGGCCACTACAAAGATAAGGTCAAGAACCTTCTTTCCTTCCTAGTTTTTGCCTTTGGTACTACTGGTCCCATCCTACTCATGTGGTTGACCCCTCAAGCCTATATGGCAGCTCTAGTCGCTCGTGGAAAATCTCAGGACTATATCGATCGCATTATGGTTGCACCGAATCCTACTAATATCCTCCTCTTTATCACAAGTATTCTCATCGGCGCTCTACTTGGTGCCCTGATTGGACAAACACTTAGTAAGAAATTAGCACATAAAACATCATAAAAAAGAGCCAGGTGGCTCTTTTTTTATTTATGACTTAATTTCTTGGTCAAGAAATCGCCCAAAAATTGGATAGAAAAGATAATCAAGATAATGATGAGGGTTGCAAGAATAGTCACATCGTGATTGTAACGGTTAAAACCATAAGCGATAGCTACGTTACCGATACCTCCAGCCCCAACTGCTCCCGCCATAGCTGTTTCACCGACTAGTGAAATCAAGGTTACAGTCGTCACGCGGATCAAGTCTGGAAGTCCTTCTGATAGGTAAACACCCACAATATCCCAGAATGTCGCTCCACTTGCTTGAGCCGCTTCAATGACACCGCCATCAAGCTCTGATAAAACTACTTGAACCTGACGAGCAAAGAAGGCAAAAACTGCAAAAGATAGAGGTACGATAGCCGCATTTGGACCGATACTTGTCCCTACGATCAAATGAGAGAAGGGTGACAAGACTGCCAAGAGAATAATAAATGGAACTGCACGGAAGATTGAGGTAATCTTATCCAAAACCCAAAAAACAACTTTATCTTCTAAGACGCCACCCGGTCCAGTTAAGACGAGGAAAAGTCCTGCAACTAGTCCTAGGAATCCTCCAATGATAAAGGAAAGAACTGTCATATAAAGCGTTAAGTAAATTGCTGTTCCCCAGCCTGCTTGGCCTAACCAGCCCATCTTATAGACATTTGGTAAATATGTTTGGATCAAGTCTGCCATCTTACTGTCCTCCCTTCAATACTTTTAGTTGCACACCAGCCTGATGGATAGCCTCTTGAGCTTTTGCCAGTGCTTCTTTTTCTCCAGACAAAACAACCACAAGCTCACCCACAGGAGTACCATCCAAAATTTCGATGTTTCCATAGAGAATATTTGCTGTTACTTGGTAGTGTTTGTACAATTCATTCAAAAGTGGCTCATCTGTAGAAGCACCTGCATACTTGAGTTGTACCAAAATGCTATTTTCAGATAAGTGCTCCACGATTTCTTGCTTTTCAATCTTGACCATAGCTTCATCGATACCAGTAGCCGTTGAGATAAAGTCCTGGGTCAATGGTTGCTTAGGATCTGAGAAGATTTCAAGAACGCTACCTTCTTCAATCAAGCGGCCATCCTGCATGACTGCTACACGATTAGCAATGTCTTTGACAATTTGCATCTCATGTGTAATTAAGACAATGGTCAAACCTAGTTTACGGTTCAATTCTTGCAAGAGTGACAAGATTTGTTTGGTCGTCTTTGGATCAAGAGCTGAAGTCGACTCATCCGAAATCAAGATTTTTGGATTATTGGCCAAGGCACGCGCAATGGCTACACGCTGTTTTTGTCCACCAGAAAGTTGTGAAGGATAGTTTTCAGCACGGTCAGCCAATCCGACCAAGTCTAATAATTCAGCCACTTTAGCCTTCTTATCTTTCTCACTGAGTCCAGAGTGTTTGAGGGCAAAAGCTACGTTTTCCTCTGCTGTCTTCTGACTCATCAGGTTAAAGTGTTGGAAAATCATCCCAATATCTTGACGCTTACGACGTAATTGCCCGGCAGTTAAGGTTTCTTTACCATCGAAAATCACATCATCATCTACAGTAATTCGACCTGCAGATGGTTTTTGTAAAAGATTAATAACACGAACCAGGGTTGATTTCCCTGCTCCAGAATATCCTACAATCCCGTAGATATCCCCTTCTTGAATGTGAATGGTCACATCCTTGACCGCTGTGATGGTTCTTTTCTTTTGGTGGAAAGTCACATCAATCTGGTCTAATTTGATAATGTCTCTACTCATAACTTCTAATCAGCTCCTCTACTAATTCAATATGGGTGTAATAATCGGCGATTCGCACATTTTCATCTCCACCGTGGTCTCGGCTATTGGCATTTCCTAGACCAAAGGCAACCATAGGTACTTCTAAGGCATCAAATACCGTATGCATAGGACCTGTACCAGCTGTTGTCGGCAAGACAGATACGCCCTGTGGATAGAATTTCTTGGCCAGCTCAATGACATTGAGAATGGCCGGCGCACTCATGTCACTTCGATAGCTCATCTCACCCAAAGTATAGTACAATTCTACCTTATCAAAACCGTTTTTGTCTAGTTGTTTCCGAATTTTCTCCAAAACATCATGTGGGTCTAAGCCAGGAACCAAGCGGACTTCTAGCTTAGCGCTAGCTTCTGCTGGTAGAATCGTTTTAACTCCTTGACCTTGATAGCCTGACTGAATTCCTTCGATATTGAGCGCTGGCTCAAAAAAGAAGCGTTTTAGAAAGGCTGTACGTTCCTCTTGTAAAAGTGGCAATTCCAAGCCATAAATCTGGCTGATTTCCTCTGGATTGCGTTGGGCATAGGTTTCAACCAAGGCTAACTCACGTTCGTTTGGTTCCTGCACATCATCGTACAAACCTTCTACCAAGATACGGCCGTCGGCAGCGCGAAGACTTGTCAAAGCTTGAATGAGATACCATGGAGCTGATTCGATGACTCCACCATAGCTAGAATGGATATCGACGTCTGCACTCTTGACCTTGGCATCAAAGGTCACAATCCCCTTGTTTCCACCAGAGATTTCTAACTGTTCTAAGGCATTCTTTGTTCCTTGTTCCCAGACTAATAAATCTGCGCCTCGGAGTTTGTCCGCATGTTTTTCTAAATATTTATCCAAATCCATAGAGGCCGATTCCTCTGCCCCTTCCATGATGAAGCTGATATTGACCGGAAGATCATCGTGATTTTGCATGTATTTTCTCAGAGCGCTCAAGCGAGCAGTGATATGCCCTTTGTCATCGTCAACCCCGCGTCCATACATAATGCCATCACGCACAGAGAGTGTAAAAGGATCCTCGGTCCAAACTTGATCACCATCTGCTGGTACTGTGTCATAGTGGTTGTAGAAAATGATAGTCTTGGCATTTCGTCGTGAACTTTTGAAATGTGCCATGACAAAAGGCGCTGTATAGCTCTCGTCAATCTCAACTTCTGCACCAACACGTTTAAAAATCTCACCTAGATAACGAGCCACCTCTTTCAGGCCGACTTGTTGGGCAAAGACTGATTTTTTAGAAATCAAGGTACGCAAAACTTCAAAATAATGTTGCGCTACATGATCCTTTTCAAACTTTTCAATTTGTTCTTCTTGGCTAGGGAAAACCATTTTCTCTCTACCTTTCTACTAGGACTTGTACCTTTAGAATCAATACAAGTGGATTTCATTTGCTTGAGGCTCTATATAAAAGCAAGAGGTGGAAAAAATCTCTCCCACCTCCCTGTGTTTATTACCAAACTGGTTGATCCAAGCCGTCTGAAGTTTCTTCGATGACTTTTTTCACTTCGTCAGTGTGGTAAGCTGCGATAATTTTCTTGATTGCATCAGCTTTAGGTGATGATTCCCAATCTTTTTTCGCAACGATGATGTTATACCATTGTTTTGAGTTTTCGTCAGCTTGCTCTTTAAAGAGTGCTTTCTTGTAGTCCAATTTTGCTTCTGTAACAAAAGTGTTGTTTACAACAGCTGCATCAACGGATGACAATGAACGAGCTGTTTGGCTAGCGTCCAATTCAGTGATTTTCAAGTTCTTTGGATTTTCTGTGATGTTTGCGATTGTCGCAAGTGCAGTTCCTGAAACATCCAATTTAATCAAACCAGCTGATTGAAGCAAGTAAAGAGCACGGCTTTCGTTTGTAGCATCGTTAGGTACTGCGATTTCACCGTTATCTGGGATTTCTTCCACTTTAGTGTACTTGTTTTCACTTCCGTTTAAACCTGAGTAAAGGCGGATTGGTGAGATGTAAGTATCTGCAATCGCTACAAGGTCTTTCCCGTTTTCTTTGTTCCAGTTGTTTAAGAAGTTGTAGTGTTGGAAAGCGTTCAAGTCTACTTCACCATCAGCAGTTGCTTTGTTTGGTTGTGAGTAGTCTGTAAACTCTGTGAATTCCAATTTAATTCCGTCTTTTTCAACCAATTCTTGGACTTTGTCCCAACGTGCTTCTTCTGAACCACTACGGTTAACAGTCGCAATTTTAACTGTAGTTGTATTGTCCGCTTTCTTGTCTGAATTTCCGCAAGCTGCAAGTGTAAGGCCTGCTACTGTAGCGATAGCTGCTACGCCTAACCATTTTTTGATTTTCATGATTCTTTCTCCTTTAAAAATAATACCGTAATAGTATCTCATACTTTATTTGATTTAGCAAATTGTTATTAGATAAGTAGACATATAGTTTGAAACTATACATATTAAGCTGATATTAGACCTATCTTCGGATCTATCATTCTACAAAAAAGCCATCTAGCTGATTGCTAGATAGCTTTTAAGATTTATTCACCTTGTCTTCTGCGTCGTGTTACGATGCCTGCTAAGCCGATACTCGCAAGTAAACCGTAAACTCCGAACAGAGTCGTTTGTCCATCTACACCTGAGTTTGTTCCTGTATTTGGCAATGCTTTAGTAGAAGCTTTTTCTCCAGGTTTATTAGCTTCTGCACCTTGAGGTTTATCAGCAAGTTTACGAAGATCAAATTCTGGAAGTGGGTCTTGAATTGGTGCATTTTTTGGTAGCCCAATAATCATTCCGTCTTTTTCTGCCACTTTCAGCATATTTTCTGCTTCAAGTACATCTAATAAAGCTTGTAGCTTCGCTTTTGCTTCTGCAAGAGCTGTTTGAGCCAATTTCAACTCAGCTTCTGCTTGATCACTAACTTTCTGTGCATTTGCTTTATCAGTTTCTGCTTGCTTCAAGGTTGTTTCCAAGGCTGATGCTTGACCTTTCAAGGTCATTGCTTTATCGCGTTTTTCTTCTGCATTTTTAATAGCTGTAGCCAATTCTGCTACCTTGGCTTGCAAGGCTTTTAGATTTTGACTTGCTTTAGTTGCTTCTTGTGATTTCGTAGCAACTAAGTCAGCTTTTGCTTTCGCATCTGCAGTCAAGGTTGCCAAATCAGATTTCGCTTGTTCCAAGTCTTTTTTAACTTGTTCACGTGAACTTGATAAATTATTGGCTTGTTTATTTAATTTATCCAAAGCTACTAACAAGTCAGCTTTTTTAGTTTCAGCAGCTACTTTTTTCGCATCTTTGTCAGCTTTTTCTGCTTTCAATGATGCAAGTTCAGCCTTAAGGTCAGCAGATTTGTCAATAACTGTTTTTTCAACGTATACAAAGTGATGCTCAGGCAAGAACTTCATGCGTTTACCATAGAAAGTCGGATGCAATTTATCATCGTCCTTAAAGGCATAGAAATTAGACGTGTATTCCTTCACTGTTTCAGGTGAATAGGCATTACTTGTATATGTATAATAAATGTTATTAGGATTTTTTCCTTCAATCGTTCCTTGGGCAACTCCTACTTTCCCTCCAACCGGTGTAAGAAGGGCTCTGCGGTGTCCGTAGTCGATTCCTTTTATATTATTAAAGTCTGCATACCAAGCTAAAAGGATTTTATAAGCATACTGTTTATAACTCATAATCTTATCGTAATTATAAATCGTTTGACCATTTTTAACTTCCACAAAGTTTGGTCCACCATCTGTTCCAGGAATTGCATAATCCATTCCGATATTTTCTACACGAACATCTTCTCCATCTGGGTGTGATAACTTGGTATCATGGCTTAGGATACCAGTAGTAGCCATTTCATTTGAACGTTCTTCTGCATGTTTGATGTAGGCTTCGTCTAGAGCTAAATCTTGTGTAACACCATTAGCGCGACGGAGTTCATTTGCTACCTCAATGAAAGCTTCTGTCAATTTGCGATTATCCACAACAAACTTAAAGACTGGTCTTGTTTTATATTTGGATGGATTTGCATTGTAATCAGCCATAGCCTTAGTGAAGCGTTTCATTTCTTCAGTCGCTTCCACTTCAACTTCACGAACACCTTGGAAGTCAACATTCTCCATCAAAGGATTACCTGAGGCGTCTTTAGGGCGATGTTGCTTGTTATAGTCATAACCATCCTCAGATGCTGGAGCTTTATGACCTTGTTCTTCTGGATTCAAGACTTTTTTCAAAACTGTTGGTTTGTAATTGTCAAGTTCCTTTTGTTTATCTGCTATCTTATTCGCTACTTCACTTGCTGCTTTAGTTTGTTCTTGAATAGACTGATCTGCCTTTTTAATATCGTTTTCTGTATTAGAGATTTGATTTTTAAGACTTTCATCAGTCATGCCATCGAGTTCAGCTTGTTTCGCCTTTACCTCTGCTGCTTTAGCATCACGCTTTTCATTGGCAGATTGGCTAGCTTCTTTAGCTGCAGTTTCTTCAGATTTTGCTGTTGTTGCTGTAGATTCTGCATTTGCCAAAGCTTTGTCAGCTTCAGATTTTTCAGCACTCTTCTCAGATGCTACTTTTGATTCTTCTTCGATGATAGCATCAGCATTTTTAGCGATATTGATAGCTTCTTTGGTCTCAGCAACCTTTTTATCAGCCTTGGCTAAGTCCTTTTTAGCCTCCGCTTCTTTTGAAGCTTTTTCATCTACGGATGCTTGTGCTTTCTTAACTTCTTTTTGCGCATCTGTAATTTGTTTTTCAGATGATGATGGTGCAACAGCTTTTTCCTTGCCATCTACTGGCTTTTCATTAGCTTGAACCTCTTGATTTATGGCACTCGCTGCTAACAAAGCAGTAGCTAAAGTAAATGAGGATAGAAATTTTTTGTATTTCATGACAAACTCCTTTAAAGGTATTATATGCTATTATAACACCTTTAAAGGGCCTCTGTCAAAGAATATGAGGCAATCCAGTCACTTTTTTGAATGTGCTTACATAAAAATACCCCTGTCACTAACAGAGGTAATTTTTAACTATTTAATATCAGCTTCTGCTGGCAGGTAAGAGCCACCAAAGAACTGTTGAGATAGTTTTTCAAGCGTTCCATCTTTATAGAGTTCTTGGATGCGTTTGTCCACAAAAGCCTTCAACTCATCTTGACCTTTGGCAAGAAGTGGGTAAACATAAGGTTGTTGGTCACTTGGGAGTTCGATGACTTTCAAATTATCCAAACCTTGGTTTTTGATAACTGTCTCTACACCGATCTTGTCAAAAATCTTATAGTCAAATTGTCCATCGCTCAAACGAGACATGATTTGTTGGAAATCTGCCTTAGTATAATTAAGGATAGTTGGATTGTCCGCATGTTCTGTGTTGTATGCTTCCAATTGTTTAGCTGAGGTTGTTCCTTGAACGACTTCAGTGGATTTTCCACCGATATCATCAAGAGACTTGATGCTAGTGTCGTCCTTCTTCACAACAAGAACGTTAGGATTTTTAGCAGTTGGCGCTGCGTAGAGGTATTTCTCTGCACGTTCTTTGGTATAACTAAGGTTGTTAACGGCCATTTGGTAACGATCGCTATCAAGTCCTGGGAAAATCCCTGACCACTCTGTCTTTTCAAACTTGACAGTATACTTGTCTGAGTCTTTAAAGATAGCACGAACAAGCTCAATCTCGTAACCTGTCAATTCACCATTTTCTTCATAGATAAATGGTTTTGGCGATCCATTAGTTGCTACAACGATTTCTTTCTTACCAGATGTTGCTTCACCAGATGCAGCATCTTTCTTCTCACCACCTGAGCAAGCTGCTAATACACCTGCGGCAACAAGCCCTAGGGCAGCAAGTGATGAATATTTAACGATTTTTTTCATGATATTTCCTCCAAAATAAGATACAGTCTTATCTTAACAGAAAAAAAGCAATTGCGCCATTATATGATTTCTATATTTGCCATAGGTTTTCTTTATGGCTGATTAAAAAACCAAGCGTAGGACTGCTATCAAGACCACTCCAAAGAGAACCGTCCCCACCAGATTGCGGTAACGAAAGGCGACTAAGGCTGTTGGAAAGACTGCTATCAAGTCTAACCATTTTATCTGTGGGAAGCTTCCGATTTTTCCTGTCACTACACTTGAAAGAATCAAGGCGAAGATAATAGATACAGGTAAAAATTTCAAAAAACGCTCTACGATTACTGGTAATCCTTTGTACTTAGCAAGTATGAAAGGAATCATTCTTGGAATCCAGGTCACCAAGCCAGAGAAGATAATTGCCATTAAAATATACTTACTGACCATCCAAGACCACCCCCATGGTACAACCTAGCAAGGTCGCAAACAGAACAGCTAGTGACTGAGACACCACTGTCAAAAGCATAAAGAAGGAAAGGGCAACAACTCCTAAAATGATGAAGAGGTTGCGCAAGGGAATCCGTTTTTGCATAATTTGAAACTGGGAAGTAAAAATCCCGATAAACATCCCCACTAGGGCAAAATCTAGACCAATAACTTCCGGATTTGGCAAAAGTCCACCTAGAGCAGTCCCGACAACAGTTCCGACAAACCAAGCTAGATAGCTGTTAAGGTTGTTTCCGTGCATCCACATAGGATTAACCTTTTCCGTATGGACCAGCTCGCCCATCAAGACCCCGTATGTCTCATCCGTCAAGAGGCTAGACATTCCGATATTATGCCAGAGACTAGTATGACGGAAATAGGTCGATGCATGTAAACTCAATAAAAAGAGCCGTAGATTGATCAAAAAGACCGTCATGGCAATAGCAGCCACAGGCGCTTGGACTGCAATTAAGGCCAGCATGGCAAACTGGGCACTTCCAGCATAAACAAAGAGACTCATCAAGCCCATCTCTACAGGGGTTACATATGGAGCCCCGATAATCCCACAAGCAAGTCCGATGCTGACATAGCCTAAAGCGGTCGGCACTGCAGCCTGTGCCCCCTCCCAAAATCCTTTTTCTTTCATAAACCTCCTCATTCTTACAAATATATCATTCGACTGCCAAGCGTTCAAAACAAGAACCCTAGGGCGACTACCACTGAGATTGATCGATGCGAATATTATATTGGTTAATCTCAGGATTGTCATCATCCTCATATTTTGTAGGATAAACATCGATCCAGGGTTCTCTCAGTTGCCCTTTCAGTTTGACCTTAAACCGATAACCACCATCATCCCCGACCAAGGCATCAACTTTCAAAGACTGAAAATTGGGTAGAGCTTCGATTTCTGCTTTCATGTCTTGGGTCATTTGATAAAAGATTTCTTTCTGTTGAGCTTTGGAAGCCACAGGGAAATAAACCGACGCCCCTTGTAAACGATGTGATTCTGAAAAAGTAAAGGTCACACGACCGCTGTAACTTTTCCATTTAAAGTTTTCGTAGTGGTAGAAAAGGCGCCCTGTTTTATAGAGATAGGGATCTCTTGCATGCCAAGTATCATGATAACCAGTTTCTGTTTCTTCTACTATTTCATTAGGTTTTCCAAACACTTTTTCAAAGGATTCGAGGGGCATGTTAAATGAAATAGTTTCAAACATGACCAATTGCGTCTTTTGAAACATCTGAAAAGCCAGCAGAGACAGCAACAATACCACTAGGGCAAGTGCTACACTAATTATTTTTTTAAATCTCATATTTCTACTATACTAAAAAACTCGCGCATTTGTCCAAGATAAAAGAGTTAACGCTGAGCTAACTCTTTATTCCATAGTATCAAAAGCGAGGCTAGGTTTGGCATTTAGTTCCAAGTCTGCAAAGTTTTCTTTATTCCACTCACTAACGCTAGCATAGGCAATCATACCCGCATTGTCTCCGCAAAGTCGCAGAGGTGGAATGATAACCTTGACGTCGGTGATTTCAGCCACCAAACGTTCTCTAAGACCTTTATTGGCCGCCACACCACCAGCCACAACTAGAGTTTTAACAGGATATTTCTCCAAGGCTTTCTTGGTTTTTGCCATGAGAATATCCATAACTGCTGCTTGGAAGGAAGCGCACAAATCCTCTGTGGACAAGTTTTCTCCCTTTTGCTCGGCATTGTGGTGGAGATTGATAAAGGCAGACTTCAAACCTGAGAATGAAAACTCCAGATTGTCTTCCTTAATCATGGCACGAGGGAAATCATACACATCCTGACCTTTATGAGCTAACTCATCAATCTCACGACCTGCTGGATAGGTCAAGCCCATGACACGGCCGACCTTATCATAGGCCTCACCAACCGCATCATCACGTGTTTCCCCAACAATCTTATAATCACCAGCCTCGGAAACATAGACCAACTCTGTGTGTCCGCCGCTAACCAAGAGGGCTAGCAAGGGGAACTCCAAAGGTTCGACACTTTGAGCTGCCATGAGGTGACCAGCCATGTGATTAACGGGAATTAGAGGTAGTTCATGTGCCCAAGCAAAGGCCTTAGCAACTGACAAACCAACAAGCAAGGCTCCGACCAAGCCTGGTCCGTAGGTAACCGCAACAGCTGTCACATCGTTTTCAGTAATTCCTGCTTCTGCTAGCGCCTCCTCGATACAGGCTGTAATGACTTCAACATGGTGGCGGCTAGCCACTTCTGGCACTACGCCACCAAAACGTTTATGACTCTCAATTTGACTAGCAATGACATTGGACAAGAGCTCGTCGTCGTTTTTCAGGACGGCGACACTGGTCTCATCACAGGATGTCTCAAATGCTAAAATATATCTATCCTTCATCTATTTCTCTCTTCATGATAATAGCGTCCTCGACTGGATTATGGTAATAGGCCTTTCTCTCAGCGATGACTGCCATTTTTTCTTTCTTGTAAAATGCTTGCGCTCTTTGATTGGACTTTCTGACTTCGAGAAAAATCTCCTTGTCTGTCGGCAATGTTGCAAACAAGGCTGGGGCTATCCCCTGACCTTGATAGGCTTTTTTGACAGCAATTTGCAGGACTTCTGCTTCAAAAAGATTCTCCTGAATTGCTAGAAAACCTATCACTTCTTCCTCATCATAAGCTAGAGCATACCAAGTCTGGTCTTGAGACAGGTCTGCTTGGATTTGTTCCAACGTCCAAGGACTGACGGGGTAAACATCCGTCATCACTTCGTAGATAGCTTGTGCCAAGTCAGGCTGTTGTTGGATTCGTTTGATTTCAATCATAGGCGTTTAATGTAAGACTCGCCAGACTCCGTATGGTTCTTGAGCCAATTTTCCTCAGCTTCGACACGCTTGAGGTAATTCGGCACAAAATCGTGCAAGGAGTCTGCTTCCTTATCCCATGCCCAAAGAGCAAGATTAGCTGCATTTGGCAAGGTTTCTTGATAGTTAGCCTGTGGTAATTGTTCTTGGATCTGCTCCACAAAGGGACCCACTTCTCCAACAAAGGTCACCTGTTCAGCATCCTTGACTTGCTCAAGGACTTCCTCGAAAGACAGGTGAGCTTCGGGAAAGACAGGTTGAGCATGTTCATAAAATCCTGCGTATACATTGTTACGGCGTGCATCCATCAAGGGAACAACCAGACCTTCCTGTTGATTCGGTACCAGGGCTAAAAGGCTAGACATCCCTACTAACTCAATGTTTAAGGTATGAGCCAAGGTCTTGGCAGTTGCTACTGCGATTCGTAAACCTGTATAGCTACCCGGTCCCTCTGCCACGACGATTCGATCCAAATCCTTTGGTGTCAAATCTAGACTGGCCATCAAAAAATCAATAGCAGGCATGAGGGTAATACTGTGATTTTTCTTGATATTAATCGTGGTCTCAGCAAGAAGCTGCTTGTCCTCTAAAATAGCTAGAGAAAAAGCCTTGCTGGACGTATCAAAAGCTAATACTTTCATAACACATTCCTATCTTTTTGTCTGTTTACTATTATACTACAAAAGCTGACACATGGGAATTTTCTTTGTTTCCAAACAAGAATGCCCTGCCAAACAGACAGGACAAGCACTCAAGAATTCAAACCAAAGTAAAATACGAACCAGACCACATAGGTCACTAGGAGAAGGAAAAATGAATACAGAGTCACGAAGCTAATCTTCCAAATGAGCTTGGCTTTCCGATACTCTAGCCGAGTATACAAAACATTTCCTCCGTAAACACAGGCAACAAATGCCGCAAAGGCCAGAAGACGAATGATAATAGCTAGTTGAAACATATTCTGCCCTCCTTCATAAGGAAAAACCTCTTTTCTAACTTTATTATAGCACGTGATTCCAAAGTCTTCAAATACTTGTATCGGGCAAAATGAAACACATTTCAAGCTCCTTACTTTCATGTTTCCTGCTTTTACTAATTCCCCTTTTTATGTTATAATTGAGATAATTGTAACGAATCAAGGTCAATACAGGCAGAAAATGAAATAGAAACAAACAGCTTCAAGCTGGTAATTTTTTGAATACAGCTGACCTGAAAACAGAAAGGAAACACATGATTTACAAAGTTTTTTATCAAGAAACAAAAGACCGTAGCCCACGTCGTGAAACAACACGCTCACTTTACTTAGACATTGATGCCAGCTCAGAACTTGAGGGACGTATCATTGCCCGTGAACTTGTTGAAAAAAACCGTCCAGAATTCAATGTTGAATATATCGAGCTCTTGTCAGACAAATTGCTAGACTACGAAAAAGAAACTGGCGCATTCGAAATTACGGAGTTCTAATATGGCCTATACTCTTAAACCAGAAGAAGTGGGCGTTTTTGCCATTGGTGGTCTAGGAGAAATCGGTAAAAATACATACGGAATCGAATACCAAGACGAAATCATCATCGTTGATGCAGGGATTAAATTCCCCGAGGATGACTTACTTGGTATCGACTACGTTATCCCTGATTACTCTTACATTGTCGAAAATATCGACCGCGTCAAGGCTCTCTTGATTACACACGGACACGAGGACCATATTGGTGGGATTCCTTTCTTGCTCAAGCAAGCAAATATCCCTATCTATGCAGGTCCACTAGCCCTCGCTTTGATCCGTGGAAAACTCGAAGAACATGGCCTTTTGCGCAATGCTACACTTCACGAAATCAACCACAACACTGAGTTGACCTTTAAAAATCTTAAAGCAACTTTCTTTAGAACAACTCACTCAATCCCAGAACCTTTGGGAATTGTTATCCACACACCTCAAGGAAAAATCGTCTGTACCGGTGACTTCAAGTTTGACTTTACACCAGTTGGTGAACCTGCAGACTTGCATCGTATGGCAGCCCTAGGTGAAGACGGAGTACTTTGCTTACTCTCAGACTCAACAAATGCTGAAGTGCCAACCTTTACAAACTCTGAAAAGGTCGTTGGTCAGTCTATTATGAAGATTATCCAAGGTATCGAGGGACGTATCATCTTTGCATCCTTTGCCTCAAACATCTTCCGTCTCCAACAAGCAACAGATGCTGCTGTTAAGACTGGACGCAAGATTGCTGTCTTTGGACGCTCTATGGAAAAGGCTATTGTTAACGGAATCGAACTTGGCTATATCAAAGCGCCAAAGGGAACCTTTATCGAGCCAAATGAAATCAAAGATTACCCTGCAGGTGAGATTCTTATCCTTTGTACAGGTAGCCAGGGCGAACCTATGGCAGCCCTCTCTCGTATTGCTAACGGAACCCACCGTCAAGTGCAACTCCAACCTGGCGATACGGTTATCTTCTCATCTAGTCCAATCCCAGGAAACACCACTAGCGTTAACAAGCTGATTAACATCATTTCTGAAGCTGGTGTTGAAGTCATCCATGGTAAGATTAACAACATCCATACATCTGGACACGGTGGTCAACAAGAGCAAAAACTCATGCTTCGCCTCATCAAACCAAAATACTTCATGCCTGTTCACGGTGAATATCGCATGCAAAAAGTCCACGCTGGACTTGCCGTAGATACTGGAGTTGAAAAAGACAATATCTTTATCATGAGCAATGGTGATGTCCTTGCCCTTACTGCAAACTCTGCTCGTATCGCAGGTCACTTCAATGCTCAAGATATCTACGTCGATGGAAATCGTATCGGCGAAATCGGTGCGGCAGTCCTAAAAGACCGCCGAGACCTATCCGAAGATGGTGTCGTACTTGCCGTCGCAACGGTAGACTTTGAGTCTCAGATGATTATTTCTGGACCAGATATCCTTAGTCGTGGTTTCGTCTACATGCGCGAATCTGGCGACTTAATCCGTCAAAGCCAACGCATCCTTTTCAATGCTATTCGTATCGCTTTGAAAAACAAGGATGCCAGCGTCCAATCTGTCAATGGTGCTATCGTAAACGCCATTCGACCATTCCTTTACGAAAACACTGAACGTGAACCAATCATCATTCCAATGATTCTCACACCAGATGAAGAATAAAAAAAATTCTCTGAAATCCTATGACTTCAGAGAATTTTTTTTATTTAACGACAATTTCGTAACGAGTTTTGCTAGTGAAAGTCTCACCTGCTTTTAGAATGACTTGATCTTTCAGGTCACTGTGAATAGCATCTGGTAAAGCCTGTGCTTCAAGAGCAATCCCATTGTGCTGCGTCATTGGTTGACCAGCGATGATGACACTCTCATCCACAAAGTTTGCGGTGTAAACTACAAAGCAAGGTGCTTCTGTCTTAAAGAGTAAGAAACGACCTGAATTTTGGTCATACAAGAAACCAGCATTGTCATGTCCTGCAGGCAGAGCAAATGGGTGGTCCAAACCAGATACGAGCTGAATTTGCTCATCTTTTTCTGCAAAGATATCTTTCAACAAGGCGCCATTGTAGAT
The DNA here is from genome assembly GCF_041432435.1 of Streptococcus sp. 20925_1_44. NCBI lineage: Bacteria > Bacillati > Bacillota > Bacilli > Lactobacillales > Streptococcaceae > Streptococcus > Streptococcus sp. 20925_1_44. The sequence goes on along the minus strand of NZ_JAPVZQ010000003.1, from coordinate 47,906 downwards.
ATGTTTGACCACATCACGATCGGCATCTGGAGCTTTAGCTGGGACACCGTCAGGAGCGATTGGATAAATACCTTCTGTATTCAGTTGGAAAACATGGCGGTCAACAGTCTGAGTGAAATCACCAGACAAGTTAAAGTAGCTATGGTTGGTTGGATTGACCAAGGTATCCTGATCCGTCGTCACCTTGTAGCTAACTTCGTAGGCACCAGTTTCTTCCAAGTGGTAGCTAATCCAGATTTTAAGGTTTCCAGGGAAACCTCCTGTCCCGTCTGTTCTTTCTGTGTAAAGAGTTAAGCCATGGTCGCTCACCTCAACTAGTTCAAACAGACTAGAATCCCAACCTGTTGATCCGCTGTGGTTACAGTTGCTTGCGTTATTGACTTCGAGTTCATAGGTTTTCCCATTCAATTCGAATGTCGCACCTGCGATACGACCTGCAACTGGACCTACACTCGCTCCATGTTTAGGACTGTTACCTACATAGCTGTCAAAATCATCAAAGCCTAGGATAACATTGGCAAAATTACCAGCCTTATCAGGAGTTACATAGCGTAGAATCGTTGCACCATAGGTCATGATTTCTAGTTGGTAGCCTGCTTCTGTTTCAAAGCGATAAGCGACAACATCCTTGTCATCAACTTTCCCAAATACACGTTCTGTGTATGTTTTCATCCTTTTCTCCTTATTATTTGAATTCGTGAATAATAACACCTTGAACGACGCGGTTTACTGTACCTGTAGGTGATGGTGTATCAGGTCTGTTGCCAACCTTAAGCGAAGTCAAGAGAGCAAATAATTGACCATAAACAATATAAGGGAATACACGGTAAACGTCATTCAAGACACCGCCACAGCCAAGTGCTACTTCCTTAACGTTTTCAAGACCAAAGGCTCGATCACTCAAGAGAACAACGCGACGAGCGATTTGGTCCCCTGCAACTTCACGAACCAAGTCTAAGTCATACTTACGAGTATAGTCTGTTGTAGTACCAAAGACTAAAACTACAGTATCTTCATTGATAAGAGATTTTGGACCGTGACGGAAGCCGACTGGACTTTCATACATTGTCGCAACCTGACCAGCAGTCAATTCCAAAATTTTCAGTTGTGCCTCATGAGCAAGTCCGAAGAATGGACCTGCACCTAAGTAAATCACACGGTTAAAGTCCAAGTCAACCAACTCTTTCACATCTGCCACATTGTCAAGAACTTTACGAGAAAGACTAGAAAGCACTTCAAATCGTTCAGCTTTAACAGCAAATTCGGTTGGATCAAAGACTAAGAGAGCTGTTAACATCATCGACGTAAAGCTTGATGTCATAGCAAAGCCAGCATCGTTAGAAGCCACCGGTTGCAAGAGCAAGAGGTTGCGATCGTCACCGTGGGCTTGAAGTGCTAATTTCCCTTCAGCCGCACAAGTGATTGTTACTTGATAAAGCTCGTCAACTAAGGCTTTTGCTAAGTCAACGGTTGCTACACTCTCAGGTGAGTTTCCACTACGTGCAAATGATACCAAAACAGTTACCACGTCTTTTTTCAAATACGTTTGTGGGTTGGCAACGATATCTGTTGTCGCAATAGCATTGAAATTCCATTTACGTTCGTCATAGACTTCCTTGAAGTATGGAACTAAGGTGTCGCCTACATAAGCTGAAGTCCCAGCACCAGTCAGGATAACCTTGATGTAGTCATGTTTATCTGCAATTCCTTGCAAAAAGGCTGCAATTTCATCACGGCGTGCTTGGTAAGATTCAAAAGCTTCCTTCCAAACATCTGGTTGTTGGTAAATTTCGCGTGTGGTGATCTCTGCTCCCAACTCAAGCAAATCTTCTTTTGTATAATCTAGCATTGAAAACCTCTAATCTAATCTAATCTAATATTGTTTCATGATTGAAAACATGGGAATGGGAGTCGCTCCCATTCCCATGTATATTTTCTATAAGATGATTTAACGTTTTAACGCAATCACATCTTATACTCAATGAAAATCAAAGAGCAAACTAGGAAGCTAGCCGCAGGTTGCTCAAAGCACTGCTTTGAGGTTGCCGGATAAGACTGACGAAGTCAGTAACATATATACGGCAAGGCGAAGCTGACGTGGTTTGAATTTGATTTTTGAAGAGTATTATTCATCTTCATCGTCGTCGAAGCTTGCCAATAAATCATTAACTTTCACAATGCTTTCTGAAGCACGACTCTTATAGTCCGCATCCATTCCAGTTAGACTTGCATTGATAAATTCAATGACCATCGGAAGGTTCATTCCTGCATAAAGTTCAATGTCGCGACCTTCCATAATCAAACGACTCACCACGTTACATGGAGTTCCGCCAAGAAGATCCGCAAAGACTAGGAAATCATCCAATCCTTCAACAGCAGCTTCAAATTTTGCAGTAAATTCTTCTGGTCCATCTTCTGGAAGAAGAGCAACCGCATGAATGTTGTCTTGTGGTCCCATAATCATCTCTGTGCTACCTTTAAGTTCTTCACAGAAACGACCGTGGCTCACTAAAATCAATGATTTAGTCATAAATTATGCGCCCATTCCAAGTGCAAATTTACCAAAGGCAGAAAGAGCCAAGGCAAGCACGATAATGATACCGATCGCTTTAGTAGAGTTCATACCTTTCTTACCAAGCAACCAGAAGATAAAGGCAGTGAAGATTGCTGGAAGCAAACGTGGGAAGATTGAGTTCAAGATGTCTTGGAAGTCAATCATCTTTTCACCGATTGGTAATTTGTATGAAATTTCAAAGTTGATCATTGTTGCTACAAGAGCACCCATCATGAATACACCAAGTACAGATGCAGCTTCAATCAAAGCTGTCAAAGTACTTTGCATGTTGTTGATAAGGTTAACCCCTTCTTTGTATGCAAATTCCAACTGTTTCCAACGGAAGATGTCATACGCTACTGCAACTGCAATCCAAAGGAAGATACCCCAAGGTTGACCAGCAATAGCCATTGTTGCAGCGATAGATCCCATGATAGCAGGTACAAGTGAACCAAAGATAGTATCTCCAAGAGGAGCGAATGGTCCCATCAAACCTGTCTTGATACCGTTAACCGCATCTTTTGAACCAACGCCATCTTTTTCTTCCATAGCAAGGTCAAAACCAGCGATAATTGTGTGGAAGAATGGTGAAGTGTTGAAGAATTGAGTATGAACTTTCATCATTTCTTTCAACTCAGGAGTTCCATCTCCATACATTTTACGCAATTGTGGCAAGATCATGTAAAGGTAACCTGATGCTTGCATACGTTCGTAGTTCCATCCCAATTGGAAAGTGAACAAGCTACGTTTGTTAATTTGATTAAAATCTTCTTTTGTTAATTTGTAATTAGAATTCGTCATCTTCAATTTCCCCACTTTCTGATGGTGTAGAAGGTGCTGCTACAGCAACTTTTTGGCTGTTCTTGAAGTGAACAACCGCAAGGAAGATACCTACGATAGAGATACCGATCATAGACAATCCTTTGAAGTTGTTAACAAAGCCAATTTTTTCAGCAACTTCAGCAGGAAGAGTGCCAATGATTCCAGCAACTGCTCCACCAAGACTTGTTACGTTTGAGTAAAGAACAGTCAACATAGCTGTCAAACCGAATCCCATAGCAAGGTAGTGAAGGTTACGTTTAACTGGAAGGTAACGAAGCAAGATAGCGAATCCAAGACCTGGAAGCATACGACCTGCAAGAGTCAAACCGTCTGCAACCCATTGGTATTCTTTAACAAGATTTACAACACCTGTAACGAATTCTCCACCGAAAGCAAGGGCGAAGAATACTGGAAGGGCACGAGATAGAGCCCATGGAAGCGCACCAAGAAGGTAGTTGCGTTCGATTCCTTTATAGTCAAAGCGTTCGATCGCAGCATCAATACGGTGAGCGAAGAATGTTGTAGTCATACGACCAAGTACGTCGAAGTAAGTCAAGAGTGCCGCTACTGGTACAGCGATTGTAGTGATCGCAAGGTCTGTTTCAATACCTTGTGCAACTGAGAAAGCTGTCGCAAGAACCGCACCAGAAGTTGCGTCGATACGAGAAGCACCACCGAAGGTACCTACCCCAAGTACGAATAACTGCAAGCTACCACCGATAAACAAACCAGTTGTCAAATCTCCCATGACTAAACCAGTAATGAAACCAGCGAATACAGGGGAACCTGCAGAAGAAACGATCGTCAACTCATCACAGATTTGATAAGCTGAGTACAAAGTGAGAAGTAAAATTTGCCACCATTGTATCATAACAATGACCTCCTAAAAATTTTTTCCTATTTTAATAAGCTCAAAAAGTCTGAAACTGGATCATTTGGAACCATTTGAGCAGTAAGTTTAACACCTTTTTCCGCCAATTTGTGGAAATCTTCTACGTCTTTATCTACAACGTTGATTGAACGTGTGATCGCACGTGTTTCTGGTGTTTGAGACATGTTGCCGACATTGACAGTTTCAAGTGGCACACCTGCTTCTACCAAACCGAGGAAACGGTCAGGTTTGCGTGCTACAATCAAAAGACGTTGGCTATCGTATTTACCAGCAAGGATATTCGCTGCTGCTTTATCAACTGGCAAAATACTAAGTTTTACACCTGGTGGTGTTGCAAGTTTCAAGCCGCTTTTTTCAACGTCGTTGTTCACAACATCATTGTCAACGACCATGATACGTGAAACATTAAGTTTAGCAGACCAAAGGTTTGCTACTTGTCCGTGAATTAAGCGCCCATCGATACGGCATCCTACAATTGTCATAAGTTTTCCCCCTTTATAAGTTTTAGTGTAGGTTTACAAGTTAAATGTATGTGTTCCTTATACTCCCCTTCTGTTTCAAAGATAATGATGCGGTTGGCACCTTCTTTGAGATAGCTATGTGGAATATAAAGAGATAAGGTTGGACCGACATTCCAGAAACGACCTAGATGATGTCCGTTGATATAAGCAATCCCTTTACCAAACTCAGATAAGTCTAAGTAGGTATCCTTTGGCGCCTCAACTTCAAAGTCATAAGCGTAAAAGGCAGGTTGCCCTTCTGTCCATCCCTTAGAGAAATCAATATTCTCTGGGTTATCAAGAGGCAGTGGATATTGCTTCCAGTTGAGCAAGAAATGCAAATCTTTACAAACACCTGTGCGAATTCCTTTTCGCTGCGTATCTGCTAAGAATTTGTGTCCATAGTTGACACGCCCCATATTTTCAATGAGTATATCAATATTGGATAGCGTTTTCTTTTTACCTTGATAAAAGATATCTTCACCGATTTCTGTTTGGTACTGTGTTGCCACCCATTTACCATCGATAAAGAGCTGAGCTCTATCCCGTCCGTCAATAATTCGAATGCGTTCTTCATCTGCATCCCAACTTGCTTCCGTACGATAGAGTAGGTAGCCGTAACCTTGTCCTAGCTCTTCCATTTTCTTAGGGTAGAGACTTTCAATCGGACTGGATAGGCTATCCAAGGTTTCAAACAAGGAAACTTTCTCGACCAGTGGAATGTTTTCTACTTCCATACTCTCTTTGTAAAGCGGTTCAGATTGCGGATACTCAGGATAGTAAGTCGCCATCATTTCTTTCACTGCGAAATATTTAGCAGTTGGGTTTCCAGCTTCATCAAGAAGAGCGTCATAATCATAAGATGTTACTTGTGGTAAATCAATGGTTCCTCGAGCTGAACAACCATTCATAAAACCAAAGTTGGTTCCACCGTGGAACATGTAAAGGTTAATAGAGCCTTGCTCTAAAACCTCGTGGACAGCTTCTGCTAATTCCTCAGGTTCACGCTTAATGATTGGTTCTTCCCATCGATTGAACCAGCCATCCCAAAATTCCATACACATGAGCGGCCATTTCTTGCCGTGCTCATCAAAGAATTCTTGCATCTGTGAGAAATTATAAGCAGCCTTGGAACCAAAGTTCCCTGTCACAAAGAGATCATCCTCAATTAAGGTTCCAGCCTTAAGAGTTGCTCGCCATGGTCCATCTGATGTGAAAAGCGGACAAGTAACTGCACGTTCTTCCATCAAACGTCGAATTTCCCTCAAGTAGGTCTTGTCCTCGCCATAGGATCCGTACTCATTTTCGACTTGCATCATGAGAATGTTTCCACCGTTTTCCAATAATCTCGGAACTAGACGTGGAAGCAACTGATCATAGTAGCGACCAACCATGTCAATGAAAGCTGGGTCAGATGACCGAATTCTCATATCCTTGGTCAAGAGCCATGCTGGTAAACCACCGAATTCCCATTCTGCACAGATAAATGGAGAAGGACGTACAATTGCATATAAGCCCAAGTCTTGTGCAGTTTGAAGAAATCTCTCTAAATCAAGATTGCCTTCAAAGTTAAAGTTACCTTCATCAGGTTCATGCATGTTCCAAGCAACATAAGTCTCAACCGTATTGAAACCTAGTGCCTTGAGGTTATACAGTGAATGATGCCAATCTTCCGCAGGAACTCTAAAATAGTGAATGGCGCCAGACAAAATCTTGAATGGTTTCCCATCCAGATAGAAATCATCTTTAATTTCAAATCTTGCCATTCTTCCTCCCCTAAAAGCGAAAAGTTTGCGCTTTCATGTATTGTTATATCAACTATAAACTAATCGGGGATTAATGTCAATACTTTTTGAAATTTTCTTTAAAATTTTTCTATTTTTTTACTGAATCTTTTCTAAAAATCTTATCAAATCCTATAAAATCAACATTCTGACTCAAGAGCAGAAATACAAGGCAAAACACAAATTATTTATATCTATTCTAATTTCTTATTCTGATATTTTAATTTTTTTAAGTGCTTTTCAGCTATTTTTAAGAATTTATGTTAAAATGATAAGTGAAGAAGGAAAAAAATGAGGTAAAAATATGGCAATTCCAAAGTATCAATACATTAAAGATGAATTGAAAAATAAGATCATTTCTGGTCAATTTGCTAGTGGAGATAAGTTCTACACTGAAGCAGAATTGATTTCCATGTATGATGTTAGTTCAATCACAGTCGTTCGTGCCTTGAACGACCTTGCCAAAGATGGATATATTGTCCGCCAACAAGGTAAAGGAACTTTCGTAGCTCGTGCACGTAAACATAAACTCGTTGAATTTTCTGATGTAGAAATCTTCGAAACTAAAGATGATAAAGTAACTGTTCTTTCTATCGAACGCGGGAACGATCTTAAATACTTAGAAAAACTCGGCCTACGCGGCGATCAATTCTATTATAAGATTGAACGTGTTCGTGAAACAAATGGTGTTACCTATATCTATCACAGTTCATATATTCCTGAACAATACATCAATGCCAACTATCCAAATCTTGAATACTATAGTTCTATCTATACTCGTTTCAAATTGGACTACCACATTCACATGAATGACGAGCATTTTGAAGAAATTAACGAAATTGTATTTCCGACGCCAAAACATGCCGCTTCTATCCTAGGAATCGACACTAAATTCCCAACTGTTTTCCAAACTAAGACAACTCAGCTTGAAGCAAATGGTCAAGTTTTGGAATACATCGAAACTTATAAACGTTCTGATTTCTACAAAATTAAATTCATCTCTTGTGACCGTGATCACTAATTTTAAAAATCCTGAGGCAACTGTCTCAGGGTTTTTATATACCCATTATAGCATCAGCTCCCTTCCCTGAGAATAGCATTTCAAGCAATTCTATAATTAGTAACCTTTTTACTAAAAAATAGTCAAAATTAGAAAAATATATCTTAATTTATAAATTATTCTATTTTTTATAGTAATTTCCTCAAAAACTTGACTTTATTTTAGTTAGAACATAAAATAGGATTAGTATGTGAAAACGCTATCAAAAATTCAAAAGGGAGGTTTTTTAATGAAACCAGAAAATAAACAGCGCTTCTCTATTCGTAAATATGCAATCGGAGCCGCTTCTGTATTGATCGGCTTTGCCTTTCAGGCGCAGGCCGTTGCTGCTGACGGAGTCGTACCTGCTCCAACTGAAAATCAGCCTGCTGTCCAAACCACTGGAGAAGTCACTCCACCAACGAGTGAAGAAAAACTCGAGACTGCTCCAACAACAGAAAATGCTACTCCAGCTGCTCCAGTAGCAAATACTGAAGCTCCAAAAGTTGAAGTTGCTCCTGCACCTGCCGTAGCAGAACCAGTCACAGCAGAAGAAACTCCAGCTAAGGCAGAAATTACTGAAGAAGTTAAGAAGACAGAATCTGAAAAAGAAAAAGAAGAAAACAAAGAAGTTGCTAAGGTCGAAGCACCCGCAGTCGCTACAGAACGAGCAGCTCAAGTGAATGAAAAACTGGCTAAAAAGAAAATTGTTTCTATCGATGCTGGACGTAAATACTTCTCTCCAGACCAACTGAAAGAAATCATCGACAAAGCCAAACACTATGGCTATACTGATCTTCACCTTTTAGTCGGAAATGATGGCTTGCGCTTCATGCTTGATGATATGTCTCTAACTGTAGGTGACAAAACTTACGCAAGCGATGATGTCAAACGTGCTGTTGAAAATGGAACCAATGCCTACTACAATGATCCAAACGGTAATCATCTAACTGAAAGTGAAATGACCGACTTGATTGGTTATGCTAAGAATAAAGGTATTGGGCTTATCCCAACAGTCAACAGCCCTGGTCACATGGATGCTATCCTTAATGCCATGAAAGAATTGGGCATTGAAAAACCTAACTTCAACTACTTTGGTAAAGAATCAGAACGTACAGTAGACCTTGACAACGAAAAAGCAGTTGCCTTTACAAAAGCTTTGATTGATAAATACGCTGCTTACTTTGCTGGCAAGTCTGAAATCTTTAACATCGGTTTGGATGAGTATGCTAATGATGCTACTAATGCCAAAGGATGGAGTGTTCTGCAAGCCTATAAATGGTATCCAGAAGATGGTTTCCCAGACAAGGGTTATGATAAATTCATCGCCTATGCTAATGACCTAGCTCGTATCGTCAAATCTCACGGTCTTAAACCAATGGCCTTCAATGACGGTATCTATTATAATAGCGATACTACTTTTGGTACCTTTGACAAAGACATCATCGTGTCTATGTGGACTGGTGGTTGGGGCGGTTACGATGTCGCTTCTTCTAAACTACTAGTTGAAAAAGGGCATGAAATCCTCAACACTAATGATGCTTGGTACTACGTTCTCGGCCGTAATGCTGATGGACAGGGTTGGTATAACCTAGACCAAGGTTTGAACGGTATTAAGAGCACACCGATTACTTCTGTTCCAAAAACTGAAGGTGCCGATATCCCTATCATCGGTGGTATGGTAGCTGCTTGGGCCGATACTCCATCTGCCCGCTACTCTCCATCTCGCCTCTTCAAACTCATGCGTCAATTCGCAAACTCAAATGCTGAATATTTCGCCGCTGACTACGAGTCTGCTGAACAAGCTCTTAAAGAAGTCCCAACTGACCTTAGTCGCTATACTGCAGAAAGTATTGCTGCCGTTAAAGAAGCTGAAAAAGCCATTCGCTCTCTTGATAGCAACCTTAGTCGCGCTGAACAAGATAGCATTGACCAAGCAATTGCAAAACTCCAAGAAGCTGTTAGCAACTTAACCTTCACACCAGAAGCTCAAAAAGAAGAAGATGCCAAACGTGAAGTTGAAAAACTTGCCAAAAACAAGGTTATCTCAATCGATGCTGGACGTAAATACTTCACTCTAGACCAACTCAAACGTATCGTAGATAAAGCCAGCGAACTTGGTTACTCTGACCTTCATCTCCTCCTTGGAAATGACGGACTTCGCTTCCTCTTGGATGACATGACAATCACTGCAAACGGCAAGACCTATGCAAGTGACGATGTAAAAAATGCCATCATTGAAGGAACAAAATCTTACTACGACGATCCAAATGGAACAACTTTGAACCAAGCTGAAATCACTGAGCTTATTCAATATGCTAAGGATAGAGGCATTGGAATCATCCCTGCTATCAACAGTCCTGGCCACATGGATGCTATGCTTGTCGCTATGGAAAAATTGGGCATTGCAAACCCTCAAGCTAACTTTGACAAGGTTTCAAAAACAACCATGGACCTTGAAAACGAAGAAGCAATGAACTTTACAAAAGCCCTTATCGGCAAATACATGGACTTCTTTGCAGGCAAGACTAAGATCTTTAACTATGGTACAGACGAGTATGCCAACGATGCTACTAACGCTCAAGGTTGGTACTACCTCAAGTGGTATGGACTCTATGGTAAGTTTGCAGATTATGCTAATAGTCTAGCTGCCATGGCTAAAGAAAAAGGTCTACAACCAATGGCCTTTAACGATGGTTTCTACTATGAAGATAAGGACGATGTTGAGTTTGATAAAGATGTTATCATCTCTTACTGGTCTAAAGGTTGGTGGGGTTATAACCTTGCATCTCCTCAATATCTAGCAAGCAAAGGTTATAAATTCCTTAACACTAATGGAGATTGGTACTATATCCTCGGTCAAAAACCAGAAGATGGTGGCGGCTTCCTCAAGAAAGCTATCGAAAACACTGAAAAAACTCCATTTAACCAGCTAGCTTCAACTAAATATCCTGAGGTTGATTTACCTACTGTTGGTAGTATGGTAGCTATCTGGGCAGATAGACCAAGCGCTGAGTACAAAGAAGAAGAAATCTTTGAGCTCATGACTGCATTTGCAGATCACAACAAAGACTACTTCCGTGCCGATTACAAGGCTCTACGCGAGGAACTTGCTCAAATCCCTGAAAACTTAGAAGGATATAGCACAGAAAGTCTCGATGCTCTCAAGGCTGCTAAAGAAGCACTAAACTACAATCTCAACCGTAATAAACAAGCTGAGTTGGATTCACTTGTAGCTAACCTTAAAACAGCAAGACTTGGTCTCAAACCAGCTGCAACTCACTCAGGAAGCCTTGATGAAAATGAAGTTGCTGCCAACGTTGAAAACCGACCAGAGCTTATCACAAGAACGGAAGAAATCCCATTTGAGACTGTTAAGAAGGAAAATCCTAACCTTCCAGCAGGACAAGAAAAAGTTGTCACTGAAGGTGCCAAAGGTGAACGTACAATCTATATCTCAGTTACTACTGAAAATGGCAAGGAAACTGAAACAGTTCTTGAAGAAAAAGTCACAAAAGAAGCTGTCAATCAAGTGGTTGAGGTCGGAACTCCTGTCACTCACGTAGGAGACGAAAAAGGAGTTGCTCCTGTTGCAGATGCCAAACCACGTGTTGTCATCGAGGACGAAGAAATTCCGTTTACAACTATCACTCGTGAAACTGATGCCTTACCTAAGGGAGAAACTCGTGTCGTAACTGAAGGTATTAAGGGGCGTCGTAGTCATTTCTATTCTGTGTCTACTGCTGCTGACGGAAGCGAAGTGAAAACATTGGTTACTAGTGTTGTCGCTCAAGAACCAGTTACTCAAATCATCGAAATCGGAACTCCTGTAACACATGTGGGAGATGAAAAAGGACTAGCTCCTGTTGCGGAAGAAAAACCAAAATTAGAAATTCCAAATGTGCCAGCTCCTGTTGCAGAAGAAAAACCAAAATTAGAGATTCCAAGTAAACCAGCTCCAGCAACTGTTCCTGCCGAGGAAAACAAAGCTCTCCCTCAAGGACCAGCTCCTGTAGCAAAAGAAAATAAACTTCCTGAGACAGGAAGCCAAGGTTCAGAATGGTTGATTGCTACAGGTTTGATGGCTGCACTCACAGCTTATGGCCTTAGCAAGAAAAAAGATTAAACTGAAATCTTTTATTACAAAATAAAAAGCGAGATTGTATCTCGCTTTTTTGTTTTATAATTAGTCACCCAAACCGATGCGTTCGAAGATCTCATCCACTCGTTTGGTGTAGTATGTTGGATTGAAGATTTCATCAATTTCTTCTTGAGTCAGGCGTGAGGTTACCTCTGGATCTGCTTCAAGAAGTGGTTTAAAGTCTACTTGATTATCCCAAGAGTAGGCTGTTTTTGGTTGCACTAGATCATAGGCTTGTTCACGAGTCATCCCTTTTTCAATCAAGGTCAACATGGCACGTTGGCTGAAGATCAAACCAAAGGTTGAGTTCATGTTACGGATCATGTTTTCTGGGAAGACTGTCAAGTTCTTAACGATATTTCCAAAACGGTTGAGCATATAGTCAATCAAAATAGTCGTATCTGGTGTGATGATTCGCTCAGCTGATGAGTGAGAGATGTCACGTTCGTGCCAAAGAGCCACATTTTCATAAGCTGTCACCATGTGCCCACGGATGACACGCGCCAGACCTGTCATGTTTTCAGAACCGATAGGGTTACGTTTGTGAGGCATTGCTGAAGAACCTTTTTGACCTTTAGCAAAGAACTCTTCCACTTCGCGTTGCTCAGACTTCTGCAAACCACGAATCTCAGTCGCCATACGCTCGATAGAAGTTGCGATACTAGCAAGAACCGCAAAGTACTCAGCGTGAAGGTCACGAGGAAGCACCTGTGTAGAGATTTCTTGAGCACAGATACCCAATTTGTCGCAGACGTATTTTTCAACGAATGGTGGGATGTTGGCAAAGTTACCAACCGCACCAGAAATCTTACCAGCTTCCACACCAGCAGCCGCATGCTCGAAACGCTCGATGTTCCGTTTCATTTCGCTGTACCAAGTAGCCAATTTAAGACCAAAAGTTGTAGGCTCAGCGTGCACACCGTGGGTACGTCCCATCATGATAGTGAACTTGTGTTCTTTCGCTTTGTCAGCGATGATGTTGGTGAAGTTTTCAAGGTCACGACGGATGATGTCGTTGGCCTGCTTGTAGAGGTAACCATAGGCAGTGTCCACCACGTCAGTAGAAGTCAAACCATAGTGGACCCACTTACGCTCTTCACCAAGCGTCTCAGAAACCGCACGCGTAAAAGCCACTACGTCATGGCGAGTCTCCTGCTCAATCTCCAAAATACGGTCGATATCAAAGTCCGCTTTTTCGCGAATCAAAGCCACATCTTCCTTAGGGATTTCTCCCAACTCAGCCCAGGCCTCGTCAGCCAAGATTTCCACCTCAAGCCAAGCACGGTATTTATTTTCTTCACTCCAAATATTCGCCATCTCAGGGCGAGAGTAACGTTCGATCATTGTATTTTCCTTTCTTTACTGATTATTCCATACACCAGAAATATTTTATATAACGTAAATAGCTTGTTTTTAAAATTATATTGAATGTTTAGTAGCCGTCTATATCTTTAAGTTTTATTTATAAAATATTTTTTGTCTGCTCTCCAATTTTATAATCAACACCATCAATAGTAATCGATTTTTGTTCAATGTCATCTCGTCCTGCTAAAATTAGATAATCGTCAGATGGCGACTCAATATATTGTTTCAATTTTTCTACATCATTTGGTTTTAGTCTTACCTCAAATATATCATGCAACAATATTTCATATGAACCAAATTGTTCTGTATAATGTAAACCACTATCATAAGTTCTGATAAATTCAAATTCAACATCCTTTAAACTTTGAATTTCTAATATATTTTTATCAATAATCTCTTCAATGAATTCTCTTACTACATTGACCTCTCTATTCCGTCTTGTTTGAAACCATTCCAAAAATTTTATAACATTTTTTGTTTGTACATATACTCGTAAATCATTAGGAACCCAAAAATTTTCTTTTTTCTCACCAGTTACATTTAATTTATTAGCAATCTCTGCAAAAGAGCCAAACTTCCTATATACCCCTCCAACTGGTTGGTATTGATTCGCTATTTTTTCATTCTTAACTAATAAATATTTTCCATCAATATTAATTCTAAATAAGTAAGCTATGCTGAATCTTACCTGTTTATCTCGAGCTTTTCCGATATTTGTATCTATCCATAACTTTAAATATTTCTTATTATCGCTAATCCATTGCAAAAAAGCACCTACAAAAAAAGAAATAATAGATGCAATAATTGTTAAAATTAACCAAATCATCTTTTCCCTCCCATAATCACTCAATTATAGTAACTCACAAAATATTCCCATTTCACTAAAATTAATTTCTTTATCTTTATCTTTAGTTTTATCTTTGTCTTTAGTTTTATCTTTGTCTTTAGTTTTATCTTTGTCTTTAGTTTTATCTTTATAAAAATATAGCTCAATTTCTCTTTTAAAACTATCAAATCCTTTTTGCTTTCGTCCACGCTTTTTCTTTGTTCGTTTTATATAAATAAACAGCTCTAACAGCAAAATCCACCATCTAGACATAGCAATTCCTTGCAATGGTAGTGATTCATCCTGTGAATTATTTTTTAAAGGATCGCAATTTAAACAATACTCATTTTTTAACCGATCAAAAATTTTCTTATTAATAGAAAAATCATTTCTTACAAAAAAGCTTAATATAATAGGCTCTGTAGAAAAATTTTCTCTCATTGTCTGAGACAAATAGTAGTCGAGTTCTTGTTTACGAATTTCTGGTTCTGCATATTTTGTAATAATATAATAGAACCAAATTTCAAATTCTGATTCCGAATAATAATCTAATAAATAATCTCTATCAACAAGCATCTGTTTTATTAATTTAGGAACTGCATTCTTAGCTAACTTGCTACAAATTTGATCAATTAATTTATAAACATGCGAAACCAATCTAGGCTGTATATAAGATACTTTGAGTATAAAAGGTATGAAATATGAAACTATACGATCATCTATTTTCACTCTATCATCTTTTATTGTATTTTTTAAAGTAGTTAATACAGTTTTTATCTGACTAAGATAATTCTGGGAAACCAGACTTTCTATATATTTCCTAAGTTGCTTATAATTATCTTTATCTAGAGTTAATGTTTCTAGACTAGAGCAAATGTTCAAATAAGGAAATAAACTATATACTTCATCTATATTTGCTTTATTATTTTTCGAAAAACCTCTCCCAGTTTCCGTTTTTTCAAATTTTCGCGTTAACGAAAATGATTTAATCAATCTATCAAAAATCTCAATATTCTTTTCCAATTCTGATTGTGAGTACGAATAAAATGAATAATCATCTACATATCTATAATATCTGGTTATGTTTTTATCCTTAAATTTCGCATCAAGAGCAAGACTTATAAATTCTGCTGTAATGAAAGAGCTTATTGGTCCAGTTATAATCCCATTTGTTTGATTTTCATTTATTGCTCTATTATAACTACCTAAAAATTTAAAAAACATAGCTATGCTATTAGTAAAATCATTAAATGGTGCGTATGAACTAAGTTTAAACAAAAGATTTACATCAATTGATGAGTAATAGTTCTCTAGATCAACAGATAAGTAATATGGTGCACTCCCCTCAATTAAGAATGATTTCTCTTCGTTTTTTTCAAAACTTTTATTTAATTTTCTGTTTAATTCATTAGTATAATTTTTAAATTTTTCATAGAATTGTATGTCTTGGTTTTCATAATCCATTCTTAAAAAATGATCAAAACCTAATATTGGTGAATTAGATTTTTGTATGATATCTTCTATTTTTTCTGAATTATATAGTTGCATTATCCAATCATTGTGTGCATGGACTGCATTATAAACAAAAGAAAAAAAGTATATAGGATTCACTATTCCCATCATTCTCTTGGAACCATTATTTTTAAATGCAAAGTATTTTAGCGCCTCTGAGCCATATCTCTCAACGTACTCTGATCTTGAAATTTCCTTTAGATTTAACTCTACATAATCACTACTTTTAATTGTTTGATAAACTGGAATCTTGCCTAGTTTAATTTTTTCAAATAACCTATCTGGGATTTTAAAATATTTATCTACAAACGGAGGTAAATTACTTGAAACCATCTGATCCATGAGTATATCTATATTATATCGATCTTGTCCACTTATCATTAGAACTCTCCCACCTCATCCGGTACATCGCTAAACAAAGTCACATGTCCCATCTTGCGGTTGTGCTTCGCTTCTATTTTACCATACATGTGGAGGTGGGCGCTTGGATTTTCTGTGACATATTTTTCAGCGACCTCGACATGCTGGCCAAGGACATTGAGCATAACGGCTGGGGCATGCAGGTGGATAGCTGGCAATGGTGCTCCCAGAACACCTAAGATATGGGTATCAAACTGGGAGAAGTCACAGGCTTCAATCGAGTAGTGGCCAGAATTGTGTGGGCGTGGCGCAATTTCATTAACAATGATGTCGTCAGCTGTCGCAAACATTTCCACGCAAAGGGTTCCAGACAAATTGAGTTGTTCTGCAATTCGCACCGCCATGGCTTTGGCCTTATCTGCTAGACTATCAGAAATTCGAGCTGGCACAATGGTCTTAGATAGAATATTGTTGCGGTGGATATTTTCCTGAACCGGGAAAACTGTCACGTCCTTGCCATTTCCTGACACAATGACAGAAATTTCAAGGTCGAAATTGACGAATTCTTCTAAAACGCAATCTGCTGAATCCGCTAGTGCATAAGCTTCTTCTAAATCTGCTTCTGAGCGAATGACCTTTTGTCCATGGCCATCATAGCCACCAGTCGCAGTCTTGAGAACATAGTTTTTCGATAGGTCAATATCTGCCAAGTCTTGGCTTGAAGTCACGACCTTGTATGGGGCCACAGTGACTTGAGCCTTGTTGGAAAGAAAGTCCTTCTCAAAAATCCGGTTTTGGGAAATGCGAAGTAGGTCTGTTCCTTGTGGGAGCTGACCGTCTTTGATAACGGCGTCAAGGCCATCAGCATCGACATTCTCAAACTCATAAGTCAGAATATCGCAAAGTTCAGCCAACTGACGAAGAGCATCCACATCGTTATAAGGAGCCACGATAATTTCCGCCACGCGAGAGGCTGGGCAATCCGCCGCAGGATCCAGCGCGATAACCTTGTGCCCCATATAAATGGCAGAAATAGCCATCATCTGACCCAGCTGACCGCCACCGATAATTCCGATTGTTTTAGATGAGCTCATTCGTCGACTCCTCTGCGATTTTTCCTTGTTCTTCAGCAAAGTTAGCAAGTGCATCCGCAGTGGCCTTGTCTTCTACTGAGAGGAGACGGAGGGCAAAGAGGGCTGCATTGGTTGCACCAGCTTCACCGATCGCCATAGTTGCGACTGGCACACCGCCTGGCATCTGAACGATGGAATAGAGCGAATCCACACCGCTAAGAGCACGTGATTTGACCGGCACACCAATAACTGGAAGGGTTGTTTTAGCAGCAACCATCCCTGGCAAATGCGCGGCACCACCAGCACCTGCGATGATGACCTTAATCCCACGGCTACGTGCTTCTTCGGCATGTTTGAACATAAGATCCGGTGTCCGGTGGGCAGAGACAACTTTCTTCTCGTAGGCTACACCAAAGCGGTCTAGGACTTCTGCTGTTTTTTGCATGGTTGCCCAGTCAGATTTTGAGCCCATGATAATGGAAATTACTGGTTTCATTTCTTCTCCTTTTTTTGATAATCGTCTAATGTAGTGCGGACGTAAGCGACCGCCTAGGGCGTTCCATTACTAAAACTGGAGCCTGAGTCTCCAGTTTTCCGCTCCTAGTAGCAAAGCTACTAGGAGTTCCACTACTGCGACGATTATCCTATACTAGCTCGCTAACGCTCGCAAATTTAACGACCATTATCGAGTTTGGCGACTCAGTCGCTTTTTCTTATATCTTTATCGAATCGCCTTGCTTCCGATATCTGTTCGGTAAAAGAGGCCTTCTGTGTTTTGTTTGTTAAGTTGGTTGTAGATAATGTTTTGGCCGTCTTTGACGGTATCAGCTGTGGTGACCAACATGTAAACACGTCCTCCGTTTGAGAGGAGGTCTTGGTCGTTTTCAGCGAATTTAGCACCAGCATAGTAAGTGATGATGTCACCTTCTGTCTTGGCTGGAAGCTTGACACCCTTCTCATAAGCAAGTGGGTAGCCGTTTGAAGCTACAACCACGCCTAGTGTCACACCCTTGTTCGTCCAAGTAATAGCTGGCTCCTTGCCTTCCAAAATGTCAGTAATGTTACTCGCGAAGTCAGATGTCAAACGAGGCAAGATGATTTGCGTTTCAGGATCTCCAAAACGAGCGTTGAACTCGATGACTTTGGGGCCATCTGCTGTCAAGATAAGACCTGCGTAAAGGATGCCCAGATAAGGACGCCCTTCTTGGATCATCCCCTCAAGGACTGGCTTGACAATGGTGTCAACCGCTGTGTCAACCACACCTTGTGGCAAGTGTGGAACTGGCGCATAGGCACCCATCCCACCAGTGTTAGGACCTTTGTCGCCATCGTAGGCACGTTTGTGGTCCTGAGCTGTTGGCATGATGTAGAACTTGTCACCATTTACAAAGGCAAAAAGTGAAAATTCCTCTCCTGCAAGAAACTCCTCGATAACCACACGCGCACCTGAGTCACCGAATTTATTGTCCAATAGCATCTCGTGAGCGGCTTCGACCGCTTGCTCGACTGTCTCCGCAACGACGACACCTTTCCCAAGGGCCAAACCATCTGCTTTGACTACGATTGGAGCGCCTTTCTCTTCGATATAGGCCTTGGCTTCCTCGAAATCTGAGAAGGTCCCATAGGCTGCTGTCGGAACGTCGTATTTGACCATGATTTCCTTAGCGAAATCCTTAGACCACTCCAGCTCAGCCGCAGCCTTTGTCGGACCAAAGGCTTTGAGACCAGCTGCATTGAACTCATCCACAATCCCAGCCGCAAGGGCGTCATCTGGACCAATGAAGGACCAAGCAATATCGTTGGCTTTTGCAAACTCAATCAATTTAGAATGTTCGGAAATAGAGATATCCACCAATTCCAGACCATCCAGAGTCATCCCGTCATTCCCAGTAGCTACAAAGACTTTTTCAACGTCTTTTGACTCAAGTAACTTCTTAGCAATGGCATGTTCACGACCACCCGAGCCGACAACTAACAGCTTCATCTTTCAACCTCTTTTGCGAATTATTTACTAATATTATACCATAAACGTTCGTTTTAATCTTGTTTCGTTTCGCTTTTAAAGTAAAAAAAGGAAAGAAACTGTTTTCTTCCCTTTTATTTTCTTAATGTCTAAAATGTCTCACGCCTGTGAAGACCATAGTCAAGCCGTATTTATCAGCATAAGTGAACTTCTAACTTCACACATAAAAAGGCAACAACTAGGGTTGCCTCATGAAAGATTTTGGAAATTAAAAAATTTTTTAAGTATTGTAAGTGAAAATACTACTACCGATAATTAAATTCATAACTTGACAGGTCAGAATCTATAGTAGTTCCTTTATAATAGTTTGCAAAGTTGTTTTCAAAATTAGTAACTCCTTTATCGTCAATAATCTTAGTAAAGTAACGACTATTGCTATCCTTTCTCATTTGTTTATTTTCGAATTCTTTCCATTGATTAAGGACTTTATCTGTTAACTCTCTGACAATTTTTTCGGAGATCTCTTTGTTATTAATTAATTCTTCTATCTTCTGAGAGACTACATATACAATTGCAAATTTACCGTATCTTATCGCATTACCATAATTTTTAGTAGAATACTTATCATCTTTTTCTGAAGGATTCTTCTCAATTTTTGATAAATACTTGTGAACAATAAAAGAATAGAACAATTTATCATAACCCTCATCCCCAATTGAAGTATTTAAAAATTTTTCAAAATTTTCATTTTTAAACAAACGTTCTTCACCAGATCTCCTAGCTTCAGCAACGCTCCCATTGACTGCATAGGCAACTCTAATAAAAATGTCTCTCTCAATAATTTGATCATTAGATAGATACTTTTTACTTATTCCTTGATTAAACTCACCCGTTTTTCTATGATAACAATAGCCAAATTTATTAAATAAATAGCGTTGCAGATCAATTTGAATCTCTAAATTTGATCTTCTGTCTGCTTCCACAATCTTGCTTTGAGTATTTGTAGCTTGTGATAACTGTTCAATTAAACTTAACTTCCTACTTTCATCCTTCAAATTTTCATCAAAAGTAATAATTTTCACCAAAACTTCTTTATTCTTAAAGATGTCTTCACTATAATTAGAATCCTCATAAATAACTGATAAAGTATGTGCAGTTTGACCTCCATTCACAATTTGTGGATTTTTTAGAATAAGCTGCCCTACCCCTTTTCTTCCTGTCTTAGAAGTTACCTCTGTTTGGTCAGATAATATTGTAATGCCATTATTGAATAATGAAAACATATTATTATTCTCATTGACAATCTGGTCCTTGATAGCTTTATTAACGGGATTTCTTGATAACCCTAAATAACTTCTAGGATTATATTCTAAAATGGCATTTTTATGTACACTCATCAATTTAGCGATTTCTATAGTCGGTACGAAAAAGAGCTGAACATTAGTGCTTAATTCCCCGTCCTCTACTTCGTACTCCATTGTATAATTTCTAGATGTTAGATTTAAATTAACTGTTATATCAGTAGCCCTATGACAAGTGCCTCTCAAGATAGGAAAGACTAACTCCTCGTATGCTCTTTTATAATTATAAATTTCATATGGAAAATCTAATATCTTATCTAATACTTTTTCAATATCATTATCTACGTTTGCTAATAGAATGATTTTAAAATCATACCTAGCAATCTGGTCCAATTCCTGTAGATTTCTAATTAACCCTAATATCTTACCATTATATTTATTTCCCTTAGAATCTGTCTCCTCTCCATCAGTGATTCTAGAGACTTCCATTTTTACTATTTCATCTACACTTATCGGTTTAGTTGAGAAATTTTCCTCAGTATTGCGATATTTAGATTGAATAAAATAGATTATTTTATTTTCCTTATCAATATAATACGCATCTATTCCTCCGTCGTATCCTCCATCAGTAATATATCTTTCTCTTTCATCAAAAGACGTAAGATTAAATTTTGCTTTTAAAAGTAAATGGATATAAGCTAATGATCTAGCCTGACGTTTCTTAGAATCACTGTCTTCCTTATATCTTTTCAGATTTTCTGGAGCTTCTAAACAAATAGAATCTAAAACATGCTCTAACATTTTGTACTTATACATAATTAATCCTCCATACAATATACATTATAACATTTCAATTATATAATTTGTAGAAATTAACTATATAATTTTAATAATATTGTAAAAGCGCTCTGCTTTGACTTGAGCGCTTTTACAATATTCAACAATTTTTAATCATGAACACTGATATACAATAAAATTAATTTGGTGAAAATCAATATTTTCTTAATGTCTAAAATGTCTCACGCCTGTGAAGACCATAGTCAAGCCGTATTTATCAGCAGCTTCGATAGACTCTTGGTCACGGACTGACCCACCCGGTTGGATGATGGCCTTAATACCTGCTTTAGCGATTTCTTCCACGTTATCCGCAAATGGGAAGAAGGCATCCGAAGCAAGTACAGCACCATCAAGGCGGTCTTTAGCTTGATCAATGGCGATACGGACGGAAGCCACACGATTGGTTTGACCAGGGCCAACGCCAAGTGTCATGTGGTCAT
Organism: Streptococcus sp. 20925_1_44; assembly: GCF_041432435.1. Lineage (NCBI taxonomy): Bacteria > Bacillati > Bacillota > Bacilli > Lactobacillales > Streptococcaceae > Streptococcus > Streptococcus sp. 20925_1_44. The sequence continues at coordinate 26,497 of NZ_JAPVZQ010000003.1, read as the reverse complement.
TAGTCACGATGATACCGTTTGATTTGACATACTTGATAGCTTTCCAAGCGAACTCAAGGGCGGTTGCTTCTGTCTCAGTTGGTTGGCGTTTGGTTACCACTTGCCAGTCAGCTGGGCTTTCTTTGATCACGTCTTGGTTTTGAACGAGAAGTCCACCGACAACACCAGTGTATTCTGCTTCTGCTTCACTGGCATCTTGTGCGTCAAATGGCAAGGCTAGGATGCGCAAGTTTTTCTTCTTGGTTGTCAAGATTTCAAGCGCTTCGTCAGAATAGCTTGGTGCAATGATGATTTCAAGGAAAACGCCGTGCATTTTTTGAGCTGTCGCAGCGTCCACTTCACGGTTGAGAACGACAATACCACCGAAGATAGACACTGGGTCAGACTCATAAGCGTAGTCCCAAGCAGTTTCGATATCATCAGCTTGACCTATACCGCACGGGTTCATGTGTTTGAGAGCCACAACGGTTGGACGATCTTTGAAGTCACGGATGATACGGATAGCAGCATCAGCATCACGGATATTGTTGAAGGATAATTCCTTACCGTTAAGCTGTTTAGCAGATGCAATAGAGTAGTCTGTTGGCAAGGCTTTTTGGTAGAAGTCTGCGTCTTGTTGAGGGTTCTCACCGTAACGCATTGATTGTTTAAGGTCATAAGTTAGAGTGAGTTTTTCAGGTTTGTTTTCACCCACTTGAGCTGTGAAGTATTCTGCAATCAAGGCATCATAAGCCGCAGTGTGACGGAAAACCTTAGCTGCCAAACGTTGGCGAGTTTCATAAGAGGTTTCGCCGTTTGCTACCAATTCGTCAAGAACAACAGCATAGTCAGCAGGGTCTACAACAACGGTTACGCTAGCGTGGTTTTTAGCTGCTGAACGAAGCATTGATGGACCACCGATATCGATGTTTTCAACGGCATCCGCATAAATCACGTCTGGTTTAAGGATAGTTTCCTTAAATGGGTAAAGGTTGACCACAACAAGGTCAATGAGCTCAATCTTGTTGTCTTTAGCCGCTTCCAAGTGGCTATCCAAGTCACGACGAGCGAGGAGACCGCCATGGATATTTGGGTGCAGGGTCTTGACACGACCGTCCATCATTTCTGGGAAACCAGTCACATCGTCAATGGCAATGGTATCAACACCAGCATTATCAAGGGCAACTTTAGTACCACCAGTTGAGATGATGTCCCAACCAAGTTTTTTAAGTTCTTGGGCAAATTCTACAATGCCCGCTTTATCTGAGACTGAAATAAGTGCTCGTTTAGTCATGTTCTTTCATTTCCTTTTTTAAAAAAGTTCTTCATCTGCTACAGTCGAAAATTTTCTTTCAGCTCGAGAGCTTCCTTATTTTCGTGCAGCCCCCAAACTATCCAAAACTTCTGGATAGAGTTTGTACTCTGTTTCGTGGATGCGAGTCTCGAAAGTATCAAGGGTATCCCCTTCAAGGCGTGGCACACGGACTTGTTTGATGACCTTACCGGTATCAACACCAGAGTCCACCCAGTGAATAGTCACGCCAGACTGGTCCACACCTGCATTCCAAGCATCCTCAATACCATGAGCACCTGGAAATTCAGGGAGAAAAGCTGGGTGAATATTGATGATACGGCCTTCATAAGCTGCTAGTAAAGTCGGGCCAACGATTTTCATATAGCCTGCGAGACAAACCAAGTCAATCTGGTGCTCATCTAAGAGTTCGACGATGGCTCCTTCATAGTCTGCCTTATTCTCAAACTCTTTAAGTTCGAAGGCATAAGATAAAACCCCTAGCTTTTCTGCACGCTCAAGGACGTAGGCATCTCGATGATCAGAAAATACAAACTCAACTGGAAACTGTTCTGCAATCACCTGAAAGTTTGAACCGTTGCCAGAGGCAAAAACAGCAATTTTTTTAGCCATTATTTTATCACCACACTTGCGCCATCTTTCTTCACAATACGACCAATTTCATAAACAGGTTCGTCAAGAAGTTCTTTGATACGCTCCACATTTTCTGGTTTCACCGCAAGCATGAGACCAATACCCATGTTGAAGATTTCAAACATTTCTTCGTGTTTGATTTGGCCATATTTTTCAAGGGCTTTGAAAATTGGAAGAACTGGGACGTTGCTTTCATCAATTTCAGCGGCCAAGTCATCTGAGAACATACGTGGCACATTTTCGATGAAACCACCACCTGTGATGTGGGCAATTCCATTCACCAATTCCTCTTTAATGAGTGGCAAGACAGCCTTGACATAGATGCGAGTTGGCTCAAGAAGAACCTCCTTGAGTTTCTTACCTTCCAACTCAGGCAATACTTCTTCACCTGTGTAATCAGCAAAGACACGACGAACAAGTGAATAGCCATTTGAGTGGATACCGCTTGAAGCAAGTCCCAAAATCACATCGCCTTCTGCTACTTTTGAACCGTCGATGATTTGAGATTTTTCTGCAACACCGACTGCAAAACCAGCCAAGTCATAGTCGTCTTCGCCGTACATGCCAGGCATTTCAGCAGTTTCCCCACCGATAAGGGCGGCACCAGCTTGCACACAACCTTCGGCCACACCTGCAACCACTTGTTCTAGTTTAGCTGGTTCATTTTTACCAGTTGCGATATAGTCCAAGAAGTAAAGAGGCTCTGCACCTGCAGCAATGATATCATTGACACACATAGCCACACAGTCTTGACCGATGGTATCGTGTTTGTCATACTTGATAGCAAGCATCAGCTTAGTACCAACACCATCTGTTCCTGAGATCAAAACAGGTTCTTTGACACCTGTTTTTGAAAGGTCAAACATACCACCAAAACCACCAAGAGCTCCCATGACACCTGCGCGCTCCGTACGTGCAACGTGCTTTTTAATTCGTTCAACAACTTCATAACCCGCTTCAACATCCACACCAGATTTTGCGTAAGCATTCTTATTTGTCATTTTTTAATCCTTTTCTTTAATCGAGAGTCTTTAGCCGTCTATTTGTAAAAACTGATCTTGTCTTCCAAACTTCTACGATATTCTTCTTCATAGTCATAGAGAGGAGTTGGATAGTCACCGTCAAAGTAAGCGACACAGAGACCACCATTCGGCGCATCTGTTTCGATGCCGATAGAATCAATCAAGCCATCAATCGAAAGATAGGTCAGGCTATCCGCACCAATGATTTGGCGAGTCTCTTCGACCGTATGATTGGCCGCAATCAGCTCCTGACGTGTCTGGATATCAATCCCATAAAAACATGGATAGGCAAGAGCAGGACTCCCGATGGCAACGTGCACTTCTGATGCCCCCGCTTCTTTCAAAAGTTGGACAATGCGACGAGATGTCGTGCCTCGCACGATAGAGTCATCAATCATAACCACACGTTTGCCTTTAACGACACCAGAAACGGCAGACAGTTTCATCCGAACCCCTTGCTCGCGTAATTCTTGAGTCGGCTGGATAAAGGTCCGCTGCGTGTATTGATTCTTGATGAGTCCCATTTCATTTGGTAGACCTGATTCTTCCGCAAATCCCATAGCTGCGCTAAGAGAGGAGTTTGGCACCCCGACTACGATATCAGCTTCATACTTGAACTCACGTGCCAGTTGAGCTCCCATTCTCTTACGAGCCGTATGGACATTGACTCCGTGGATGTTAGAGTCAGGACGTGCGAAGTAGATATACTCCATGGAACAGATAGCCAACTGAGTATCGTTTGTATAGCTGTCATACTGGATACCATTGTCATCAATAATGACAATCTCGCCTGGTTTTACGTCGCGAATCCACTCAGCACCGATGACTTCAAAGGCACAGGTTTCAGATGAAACCACTACTGCTCCATTAGCCATTTTCCCGATTGATAGAGGACGGAAGCCATTTGGATCCAGCGCTGCAATTAACTTATCTTCAAACATCAAGAGATAAGCAAAACCACCTTTAACAAGACTGAGTGCTTCCTTGATTTTACCCATCAGGTTTGGATTGTGGCTACGGCGAATCAAGTGAGCCAAGATTTCTGAATCAGAAGTCGAGCTAAAGATTGCCCCTCTTTGTTCCAATTCTTGCTTGAGTGATTCTGCATTGGTCAGATTCCCATTATGAGCCAAACCAAACTGCATATCGTGAAAGCGGAAGAGGAAAGGTTGGATATTGTCTACAGAAGCTTCTCCCGCAGTCGCATAACGCACGTGCCCAATCGCTCCAGTTCCTGTCAATTTATCCAAATTCGCAGGATTTTTGAAGACTTCTGATAAAAGCCCCATATCACGATGACGCTTCAATTTCCCTTGGTCATTGGAGAGGATTCCTGCCCCCTCCTGACCACGGTGCTGAAGACTATGGAGTCCAAAATAGGTCAATTTGGCAGCGTCTGGGTGACCCCAGATACCAAAAACACCACATTCTTCATTAAGAGATTTTACTTCGTATGTCATTTTATATACCTAATTTTTATTTGTGTATCATTCCTTAACGATACTAGAGCGGAATGATACGGCAGAAGCTCGTTTCACTCGCAACAATAAATCATTTGCAATTGTCGTAAGTTAGATCTACTTGATTTTACATTTACTGATGGTTATCTATTAGAAAATCTGCAAAGCCTATTTTCCAGTAAAGTATTTAACCGCTGATGCAAAGAGATATTGGTCTTTATTCCCTGGAATATTTTGGAAAAGACCGTCTTCGAAACGTTCTGAGTGACCCATCTTACCAATAATTTGACCGTTCTTGCTTGTGATACCTTCAATCGCATTGACAGAACCATTTGGATTGTATTTAGAGTCCATGCTTGGTTTGCCTTCGAAGTCAACATATTGGGTAAAGATTTGACCATTGTCACGAAGTTCTGCAAATTCCTCAGCTGTCACGACAAACTTACCTTCACCGTGTGATACTGGGATGGCATGGATGTCACCAACTTTCACGCCAGCAAGCCATGGTGAGTTCGTGTTAGCAATCCGTGTTTCAACCATCTTAGCCACGTGTTGGTTGGCATCATTGTAGAAGAGAGTTGGACTAGTACTGTTTGCATCTTCAAAGTTACCATATGGAAGAAGACCAGATTTGACAAGAGCTTGGAATCCGTTACAGATACCGATAATCAAACCACCACCTTCGATGAAGCTATCGATAGCTGCACGTACTTTTTCGTTAAGCAAGATATTAACGATGAATTTAGCTGATCCATCAGGTTCGTCAGCGGCTGAGAAGCCACCTGCAAAGAAGATAATGTTGGCTTTTCCGATATTGTCAACCATTGTGTCAACAGACTTGACAATAGCCTCTTCATTCAATGTGACAAATGGTACTAAGTTGACTTTCGCACCTTCTTTTTCAAAGGCCTTAGCTGAATCGTATTCAGAGTTAGTACCTGGGAACACTGGGATGTAAACCACTGGTGTCTCAACTGTTTCTTTAGCTTTGATGACAGCATCTGATGCCACAGCAGGAACTTCTTCCAACTCAGTTGCTTGTGCAAATTCCGTTGGGTAAACTTCTTCCAATTTACCTTGGAAGGCACTGTCAAGTTTGTGTCCATCAAGCGTTACATCGTTGACAGTAAGTGTAAAGTCAGCTGCTGTTTGTCCAATCTTGGCAACACTTGAAATCTCTTCCGGAGATGTGAAGATGAATCCACCTAATTGAGCTGTCAAAGCAGTCTCAATATTTTCAAGGCTTACAGTGGCACCGATATGGTTCCCAAACGTTGCAAGTGCAAGAGCTTCAAGGATACCACCATATTTGACCGCTGATGCAGCTGTCACTTTGTGGTCAGCTTGGATGGCTTCAAACTGAGCAAAGTTAGACTTGATAAGATCAAAGTCAATTTCTTGTCCCAAAGCTTGACCTGGGATGTAATAGATATTTTCACCAGCAACTTTAAATTCTGGAGAAAAGACCTTACGGCTATCTGCAGTTGTGACACCAAAAGCAACCAAGGTTGGTGGTACTGTCAATTCTTCAAATGTACCAGACATAGAGTCTTTACCACCGATAGATGGCAAACCAAGTTGAATCTGAGCTTCAATGGAGCCAAGAAGAGCTGCTACTGGTTGACCAAAACGCTCTGCTTGTTTATCCATACGCTCGAAGTATTCTTGATAAGAGAAACGAGCCTTAGACCAGTTTGCACCAGCAGCAACCAAACGAGCGGTTGCTTCGATGACCGCATAAGCCGCACCATGATATGGAGACCATTCTGCTACATAAGGGTTGAACCCTTGCGCCATGACTGATGCCGTATGTGTCACACCATGTTGGACTGGCAATTTCTGTACAGAAGCTTCCGTTGGTGTGATTTGGTAGCGACCACCGAGTGGGTGATTGACCGTTGAACGTCCAACTGAACTATCAAAGATAGTTTGCAACCCTTTTTGACTTGCATGGTTAAGGTCAGCCAAGACTTCAAGAGTATCAGCTTCAAGGGTTTCAGCAGATGTTTGACGTTCTTCTGGAAGCTTGACATCCTTGTCAACTACCTTAGCATCCACAACTACACGTACACCGTTTGTATCAAGGAAACGACGTTCCAAATCAACGATGGTTTCGCCATTCCAGTGCATAACAAGATTTGGTTTTTCAGTCACTGTCGCAACGACAACAGCGTCAATATTTTCTTTGTTACATGCTGCAATGAAGGCGTCTACGTCTTTTGGACGAACCACTACAGCCATCCGTTCCTGAGATTCAGAGATAGCAATTTCTGTACCGTTCAAGCCTTGGTATTTCAATGGCACTTTGTCTAGATCAATTTCAAGACCATCAGCCAATTCACCGATAGCCACACAGACACCACCAGCACCAAAGTCATTTGATTTCTTAATCAGACGTGTCACTTCCCCATTACGGAAAAGACGTTGAATCTTCCGTTCTTCGATGGCATTCCCTTTTTGAACCTCAGCACCAGCTGTTTCAACAGATTCAACCGTTTGAACTTTAGATGAACCTGTCGCACCACCAACACCATCACGTCCAGTCTTACCTCCGAGCAAGATAATCACATCACCTGCTTCAGGTTTTTCACGGACAACATTTTCCTTAGGAGCCGCACCGACTACGGCACCTAGCTCCATACGCTTAGCAACGAAACCTGGGTGGAAGTATTCACGAACATAGGTTGTTGCAAGACCAATTTGGTTACCATATGAAGAATAACCGTGGGCTGCTGTTTTAGAAATCACTTGTTGTGGTAATTTACCAGCACGAGTTTCTGAAATTGGAGCTGTAATATCGCCAGCACCTGAAATACGCATGGCTTGGTAAACATAGGAACGCCCTGACAATGGGTCACGAATGGCCCCACCGATACAGGTAGCCGCTCCACCAAATGGTTCGATTTCCGTTGGGTGGTTGTGAGTTTCGTTCTTGAACATGAGAAGCCATGGTTCTTTGACACCATTGACATCCACTTCAATTTCAACAGAGCAGGCATTGATTTCATCAGACACTTCCATGTCGTCCAAACGACCATTGGCACGCTCATAACGGCCGAAAATAGTGGCCATATCCATCAAGGTTTGAGGTTTCTCTGTACGTCCCAACTCATCACGCATAGCAATATACTTGTCATAAGTCGCTTGCAATTGTTTTTGGAATTTAGAAGCTGAGAAGTCGATATTCTTCAACTCAGTCTCAAAAGTTGTGTGACGGCAGTGGTCAGACCAGTAAGTATCCAACACCTTCAACTCAGTCTCAGTTGGTACACGTCCAATGGACTTGAAATAGTCTTGAATGAAGAGAAGGTCATCCACTTCCATGGCCAAGCCTTGCTCAGCCTTATACTGTGCAAAATCTTCTGCTGTATATGTTTCAAAGAAATCCAAATTTGGAATGGTCTTGTCAGACTCAGAGAAATCCTGTTTCGCAATACCAACAGTGATGTCTTTGAAACGAGAATCCACTGGGTTCAAAAGGTAATTTTTGACAGCTTCCAACTCATTCGCATCAATATCCTTGTTAACCAAGTAAAGTTGCGCTGTATTCACCGTTACATCACTTGAACTACCAAGCAAAAGCAAAGCTTCTTGTGAAGACGCCGCACGTTGGTCAAATTGACCAGGCAAACTTTCGATAGCAAAGAAAGCAACCTTCTCAAGATCAGCCTTCACTTCAGCTTCATCCAAAACAGTATCGGTCACTTGCTCAGAGAAAATGTGTTTTTCTGCACGTGCAAACAAGTCCTCTGCCAAATCAAAGACATCATAAACCTGAACAATTCGAAGATCATTCAAAGTTTTCAACTGAAGATTATGTTGTAATTCTTTTGCCAAAGAGTCAGATTTGACACGAAAATCAGCTTTTTTCTCAACGAAAATACGTTTATCCATTTTAGTTCCTTTATCTATTTCTACTTAAAGATTGTAGTGATGACCAAGTAAAACTTTACTTCAATCCCTGCAATTTCTCTAACACAACCTTATAAACATCTGTCAAGCTACCAAGATCACGACGGAGTGAAAAGGTCTAGTAGACCTTTTCAGCCTGAGTCCTTTTACTTGAGAGACGAAGGTTTTCCGTTTCAAACAGGTTACTTCAATCCCTGCAACTTCTCTAACACAACCTTATAAACATCCGTTAGACTGCCCAAATCTCTACGGAAAACATCCTTATCCATGTGGTGCCCTTCAGCATCCCAAAGGCGGCAGTTATCTGGTGAGAATTCGTCTGCCAAGATAATCTTGCCATCCTTATCAAAACCAAATTCCAATTTAAAATCAATCAAACGAAGACCAATTTGCGCAAACCAATCTTTCAGCAATCCATTGATACGACGCGTTTCTTCCTTGATATAAGCGATTTGTTCATCATTGGCAATATCCAAGAACTTCACATGCTCATCATTGATAAATGGATCATCCAAATCATCGTTCTTATAGTAAAATTCAACGATAGGAGTTTTCAAGTTCAAACCTTCTTCCACGCCAAAACGTTTAGAAAAAGAACCCGCAGTCACGTTACGAAGAACAACCTCCAAAGGAATGATTTTCACTTTCTTGTTGAGTTGTTCTGTGTCAGAGATACGTTCGATAAAGTGAGTAGCCACACCCGCAGCATTCAATTTTTCAAAAATAAGAGACGAAATATGATTATTGAGCACACCTTTGCCTTCGATGGTCTCTTTACGAGCTCCATTTAGCATGGTAGCTTGGTCCTTATAAACGGACCTAATCACATGTTCGTCTTCTGTAGTATAGATATCTTTAGCTTTTCCCGTATAAATAAGTTTACTGGACATTTTATTATTCGCCTTTCGTATTACTTGGCCTCATTCTAACACAAAAACAAGCAGAAATCAAATGTTTTACGAACGTAAACGTATTCCCTCCTGAGTTTTATAAAAAACTGTAAATCTTTTTAGGATTACAGTTTTTAAATATTATTTGAGAAAAAGTGATCATTATTCCCAATTCAAGAAATCATCCAAATAATAGCGTAAATAACTTTTCTTGCCTGTAATTATCTGTAAACGGCCTTCTAAACCGTACCTAAGCTTTTCAGCTTGTTCTTGAGTTATTTTTGTTTCCGCTTCTATTTTAAAGAAATTTCCTTGGTCAGTTCTCGTTGCAATTGTATCAATACTAGTGATAGTAGAAACAAGTCTCACTTGACCATTAGCACCATTAGTCGTGGTAAAGCGTACAGAATCTCCAATCTTGATTCTCACAATATCTTTTGAACTAAGATAGGCCGTCAATTTTGTTTTCCCTTCTCTATCTAATAGTGGATATAATTTAGCCAGTAATGTTCCTTCTGTAACTACCGCAGATTGATTCCTTTCAGGATTGAGATAAAGAACTCCGTCTTCCTGGGCTCTTATTGTTCCTTTTTCGAGTAAGCTAGTTTGATTTTTTTTGCCTATTTCTCTTTCTAAATCATCCTGCTCTAAAGCAATCTGCTCTTGTACAGTCGAAGAATTCTGAGAAAAGAGACCTATATTGGGCTGTGTAGTACTGTTCTTAAGGTTACTTGTTTTACTTTGATGATTTCTAAAACTCTCCAACTGATTAACATTGGCTTCATCCTGGATCACATCTCCAACCTCCTGATACTGAACAAGTAAATCTCCTCGTTGCACTTGTTTGTTCTCTTCCAGATAATTGACTACCATCCGCCTATTACTAGTTGATTGGATATTAGCAATGATACGACTAGGTTCAACTGTAGCTTTCGAAGATAAACTAATTTCCTTTTCTGCAAACATTGCAAATCCAAACGTAAACACCACCAAAAGTGACATAGGAAAAATCACTCGGCTGGAAAAATTATGATAACGTCGATTATAAAATTCCGCACTTTCTAAAAATTCAAGGTGCATTATTTCTCCTTTCTAACAGTTAACTAAATGAGTATAAAAACTATTTTGAGCAAGTAAGTCAGCATGATTCCCCTCCTCTACAATCTTACCCCGATCCAAAACGACAACTTTCTCCACTCGTTCAGCAATAGTCAAGCGGTGAGCAATGAAAATCAAGGTCTTATCTAGATTCATGAGATTGTCTACTATCCGTTTCTCTGTTAAGATATCTAGGCTGCTCGTCGCCTCGTCCAGAATCAAGATAGGGGCATCTGTCAAGAGAGCACGCGCTAAAGCAATCCTCTGGCGTTGGCCACCAGAAATTCCTGTCCCATCAGAAGTCAATTCTGTCTGGTAATTCAAGGGCATACGCTCAATATCTTCACGAATTTCTGCTAGCTCAACTGCACGCAGTATATCCTCCCGAGTCGTACCCTCCTTAGCTCCGAGAAGGAGATTTTCTAAAATTGTTCCATTGAATACATAGGGTTGTTGAGGTAAATAGTTGATATATTGGCGCAGAGACTTTTTATCAATCTGATTTAAATTCATATCCCCCAGTCTGATTTCTCCCTGATTTGGGCTGTAAAAATTAACCATCATCTTAGCTAGGGTCGACTTTCCTGATCCTGAAATCCCTACAAGAGCTATTTTAGAGCCCTGTTTGATTGTCAAATTGATATCTGATAAGATATCTTGACCATATTCATACTTGTAGTGAATTCCCTTGAAAGTCATATCTCCTTGAACCATACTCAAATCCTCTACCATTTTCTGTTCTTCAAACTCGGATTTGACCAGATACACCTCGTTGAGACGACTATTAGCAACTTGAGCTGTTTGAAGCTTACTCTGAAGGTTGATGATGTTTTCTAGAGAATTAGTAAAATAATAAAGAAGTGTATTATACGTAATCAACTGGCCCAAACTCATTTCCCCAGTCATAACAAAATTAGCCCCTATCCATAATACGCAGACATTTAGCGACAGTTGAGCAAGTTTTTTAAGAGCTTTTTGCTGACTTTCTGCTTTACTATAAGTAAAGGATCTTTTCAGATAATCCACAAATTCCCTATCAATCTTTTGGTAGCGTGTTTTTTCGCTAGCCAAGGATTTAATCGTTTCAATCCCATTGATATCCTCTATAACGGATGATGATAGGGTTGCATTTGCTTCCATAGTATCCCGGTTCATCTTTTCAAAAGGTTTCATAAAAGCAAAAATGATTGCAGCATAAATAGGGAGACCCAATAAACTTATGAAAAAAAGACTACTATTTTGCAAAAACAAGATTATAGAAATAATCAATACCGTAGATATATCCAAAAAAATTGAAATAATGGTTGAAGCTAAGGCATCTATGATACTATTGGCATCTGTAAATCGAGACACGATTTCTCCCGTCCGTCGAGTCGCAAAAAAAGACACAGGTAGATGAAAAACATGTTTGATATAAGATAAAATAACATCAATCGATAGACGTTGTCCAAGGACAATTAATAGGTAATCTTGAGCAAAAGATAAAATCTGTTGGAGGGCATACACGATAACAAGACATATAGAAATAATACTTAGGGTCGAAGATGTCTGATTTGGTACATAGGTATCAATAATAGATTGTAGATAGTACGAACCAACGATATTAATCAAGGTTACTAGAGCAGTCGCTAAAATGATATTGATGATTAAACCTTTCTGATTTATCAAAATAGGTAGAAAAGAAGTCCAACCCTGATTCTTGTCCTTATATGGCTGATAATTTGGTGAGGGAGCCACAAAGATAGTTGTTCCTGTCCATTCTTCTTCAAATCTTTCGCGCGATAGTTTTGTCAATCTAACCTCTGGATCTGGATCAGCTATATGGATATTCTGCTTATCCTTTCCTGTCACTACGTAATAATGAAATAATTCTTTGTCCTTAAGCACGTGAACCACAAAAGGAAAGATTAAATTTGGAGAATCAAATAAAGTCATGTCTGCTTGAATAGCTTGTGGCTCAAAACCTAATGTTTCCGCAGCCTTCACCAGACCCAAAGCTGTCGTCCCATTTGTAGTCGTTTTGGCTAATTCACGAAGACGTGCTAATGAATAATAGCTTCCAAAATAGCCAAACACCATGGCTAACGAAGCCACTCCGCAGTCCTTCTGATCCATCTGTGAGCGGTAGTGTTTTTTCCTAAATTTCATATTCTTATCCTTTTTCTTAACAATCTAATTAAAAGTTCTGTAAGATTATTTTAGCCAAACAAAGTAAGAAATAGGTAACTCTTTCTAAAAAAACAAAATCTACACCCAAATAGCACTTTTAGAAGTTTAAGCAAACATATGGATTGATAAATCCGTTAAAATAAATATTCCACACAATCAAAAAAGCAACATGACCAGCATGTTGCTTTTTCTTATATTCTATTTTTAATGATTGCTAATACGTCTGCGACACTTTGGAGGTTGTCAATTTCTTCATCATCGATTTCGATTCCAAATTCATCCTCAATGGTTAGGACAAATTCCATCAAATCTACTGAATCAGCATCCAAATCATCCTTTAAGCTCAAGTTTTCGGTTACGACAAAGTCTTCTCCTTGACGCTCTTGAATGATGGTTACGATACGGTCAAAAATTTGTTGTTCTGTCATATTGTTCTCCTTATTCCTCTGAAAATTCACGCGCAGTTTGAGCAACTACATCTGTCTCAAGCATGGTACGAATCTGGCGTATTGTGCTATAGACAGCCTTGGCATCACTTGAGCCATGAGTCTTAACTACTGGTGCCTTAACACCAAACAGAACCGCGCCTCCAACATCTGAATAGTTGAGCTGTTTTTTCAAACCTCTGAGGTTATCCTTAAGAAGGAAAGCACCTAGCTTGGCTCTAAGACCACCACCTACAATAGCATTTTTGAGCAAGCCCATGATACCCATAGCAGTCCCTTCAATAGCTTTGAGCACAGCGTTTCCCGTGAAACCATCTGTTACGACTACATCAGCAACACCATCCATCAAATCACGCGCTTCCACGTTCCCGACGAAATTCAAACTCTCGTCAGCCACTAATAGGTCATAGGCTTCCTTGCGGAGTGGATCTCCCTTGCTGCTCTCTGTCCCGTTATTAAGCAAACCTACACGAGGTTTTTCAATACCACGAACATTTCTAGCATAGAAGGAACCTAGGACTGCATATTGATGCAGGTGATGGGCTGTATTTTCTGCATTGGCACCAAGGTCAAGCATATCAAAGCCTCTCCCATCAATAGTTGGCAAGGTTGACATAAGACCTGGTCGATCGATATTTTTGATACGACCAACGATGAAGAATCCCGCTGCCAACAAGGCACCTGTATTACCTGCAGAAAGAACTGCATCTGCCTCTCCATCTTTGACAGCCTTGGCTGCCAATACCATACTGGCATTTTTCTTCTTACGGATAGCTTTTGTAGGCTCATCATCAGAATTTATTTTTTCATCTGTATGGATAATGCTGACGCGCTCTGTAGCTGTTAGATATTGCTTGATTTTACTTTCATCTCCATAAAGTTGGACTTCAATATCTGAAAAGTCAGCAAGGGCTTGATTAACTCCCTCTACAATAGCTTGTGGTGCGAAATCGCCACCCATTGCATCAACTGCGATTTTTTTCATTTGTCTTCCTCTTTCAGTAGTTGTCCCCAGTCGGCTAGGGAATCAATAAATTTCTTTGATTTCAGATGAATGCCGACATATTCCTCGTAGATTTGGTCCATAAACTTGCGCAAGTCCTGCTTGATTTCGGCCTTAAGTGAGATAGTCTCCAAGGTCTCAAAATCAATGGCTTGAAATTGATTGAGCAGATAAGGAATATTGGGATTTAAATGACATCGTTTCTCATCTTCATGGTAATGATCGGGACAAAGACAACCCCCGTATTTGAAGGAGAAGTCAAAGGCTTGCCCCACACGATGACAAAAGGTACACTCATTAAAGTTGAGACTGATTCCAAAACGTGTCAATATTTGAATTTCAAAAATATTGGTCAAAACTTGATAATCCAGACCCTCTTCCATCAGCTCTAAAGTCTTTTGCAAAAAAGCAAATAAGGGAGCATCTTCTTGGTTATCCTGCAAACTCGCATCTGCCAAGGCTGCAACGTAAGTCGCATAAGCCATAACAAAGAGGTCACTATTGATTTTCGGAAAAGTCTTCACCTCATGATAATCTTCTATATAACTAAGTCCATCGTCATTAACTTTTAGGAGAAAATGGGCTAAGACTAAAGGTTGAATGACAGGAGCTAGTTTGGATTGGCCGGCGTGTTTGACAAAAAACATGCGCTTCCCTGCCTGTTCTGTAAAGATTTTAACAAGCTTATCATCCTCTCGAAAATTTCGATTGTAAAGTACTAAACCCTGACTCGTAATCGATTGAATCATGCTTCTCTCATGTACTCCTCAAGTCGTTTCATAGCTTCTCTAATGGTTCCCATGCTAGCTGCATAAGATAGGCGAACATAGCCTTCTCCATACTGTCCAAAGGCAGCACCAGGGATAAAAGCAACAGCCTTCTTCTGGGCAAAATCCTTCAGAAAAGCAAAGGAATCTTGATTATAGCCTGCTGGAATCTTAGCAAAGATATAAAAAGCCCCATCTGGTTTGATAATCTCGAAGCCAAGGTCAGTCATCTTGTCGATAATGTAGTCCCGACGTTGGATATATTCCTTCTTCATCGGTTCTGCATCGTTCTTACCAGCTGTCAATGCTTCCACCGCAGCATGTTGCGCCATGGTGTTTGCAGCAGTTACCAAATACTGATGACTCTTGATGAGTTGAGCTGTGAAGTTTGCTGGTGCAAAGATAAAACCTAAACGCCAACCTGTCATGGCATGGGATTTAGAAAGACCGTTAATGATAATTGCCTGATCTCTCAACATAGTTCCCAAAGATACATGATTTTCCCCTGTATAGGTCAATTCTGAGTAGACTTCATCACAGACTACGAAAATCTCATACTTACGTAAAACAGCTGCTAAAGCTTCTAATTGCTCGCGACTATAAGTAATTCCTGTAGGGTTGGCTGGATAGTTGAGAATAACTGCCTTGAGCTTGTCCCCCTGCTCCAAAATTGCCTTTTCTAGCATTTCAGGAGTTAAGACAAAACCATTTTCAGTCGTATCAATCTCGACAATCTCTGCACCGACTAGATTAACTATTGGCTCATAGCCAGGATAGGCAGGAGCTGGCAAGAGAACCTTGTCTCCTTCCTCCAAAATAGCTGTCAGAGTAGCTGATAGAGCCTCTGTCGCACCAATTGTGACCAAGATTTCATTCTCTGGATTGTAGTCTAGCTGATATTTCTCTTTTACAAAATCACTCGCCGCCTGACGCAATGTCAACAAACCACTCATCCCTGTATAGTAGGATTGATCTTGGTCAATAGCTCGCTTTGCAGCTTCCTTGATATGATCTGGCGTTGTAAAATCTGGTTCTCCCAAGGTCAATCGCAGGACACCAGGAATCTCTGAAATAGCCTGGTCAAATTGACGAATCAAGGATACTTGTATCTTATCTAATTGTTTATTAAAGCGTTTGGTTAAGTCCATATATATCCTCCTTGATCAAAGAACATATATCTATTATACTACAAAAGCTCTCTGACCGCAAAATTCCGTTAATTTACAACCTTATTCCTACTTTCTATTTTACTTTTCTGACAGATAAGATTATAATAAGTAGTATTTATTTTCGGAGGTTTTTATGTCATTTCTATCAAAAAATTGGGCAGGACTGCTAGTCTGTCTAATCATTTCTATCATCTCTTGGGTTTTAGGAGGCTTTCTGCCTGTTGTGGGAGCACCTGTTTTCGCCATTTTTATCGGAATGATTCTCCATCCCTTTCTCACTTCTTATAAACAACTGGATGCCGGCTTGACTTATAGCTCCAAAAAACTGCTTCAATATGCTGTTATCTTGCTTGGGTTTGGACTCAATATCTCACAAGTTTTCGCAGTTGGAAAATCTTCCCTCCCTGTTATCCTTTCGACTATTTCTATCGCTTTGATTATAGCTTTCTTTTTCCAACGATTTTTTAACCTTGATACAAAGCTAGCTACCTTGATTGGAGTTGGATCTTCTATCTGTGGCGGTTCTGCCATTGCAGCGACTGCTCCTGTTATTCACGCCAAGGAAAAAGAAGTAGCCCAAGCCATTTCTGTTATCTTTTTCTTCAATGTCTTGGCAGCTCTTATCTTTCCAACTCTAGGTTCTTGGCTCCATCTTTCCAACGAAGGTTTTGCTCTCTTTGCGGGTACTGCAGTCAACGATACATCCTCTGTAACAGCCACAGCTAGCGCCTGGGATAGTCTTTACCAAAGCAATACTCTCGAATCTGCTACTATTGTCAAACTGACACGCACCCTGGCTATTATCCCTATTACTCTCTTCCTCTCCTACTGGCAGAGCCGTCAACAAGGCAACAACCAAGGAGTAAAGCTTAAAAAAATCTTCCCCGTTTTCATTCTCTACTTCATCCTAGCTTCTCTGCTAACTACTCTTCTCACATCTTTCGGTGTCAGCAATAGCTTCTTTTCACCTCTCAAACAACTCTCCAAATTCCTCATCATCATGGCTATGAGTGCTATTGGTCTCAAAACCAACCTCATTGCTATGATCAAATCCAGTGGAAAATCCATTCTTCTTGGAGCCCTTTGCTGGATCGCTATCATCCTGACTAGCCTTGGCATGCAATTACTCATCGGTATTTTCTAATACTCTTCGAAAATCTCTTCAAACCACGTCAACGTCGTCTTGCCGTAGGTATGGTTACTGACTTCGTCAGTTCTATCTGCAACCTCAAAACAGTGTTTTGAGCAATCTGCGGCTAGTTTGCTCTTTGATTTTCATTGAGTACAACACAAAAGGTAGCCTAAAGGCTACCTTTTTATTGTTCAAGAATTAAACGTGTATGTTCTCTCTTGATGCAACGA
Organism: Streptococcus sp. 20925_1_44; assembly: GCF_041432435.1. Classification (NCBI taxonomy): domain Bacteria; kingdom Bacillati; phylum Bacillota; class Bacilli; order Lactobacillales; family Streptococcaceae; genus Streptococcus; species Streptococcus sp. 20925_1_44. The sequence continues at coordinate 9,275 of NZ_JAPVZQ010000003.1, read as the reverse complement.
TTCATCACGATGTCATCGCATCCCCCAGCACGCAAGAGTTTTTCTGCTTCCAAACTTTCAAGTCCTAGTTGTGCCCAAAAAATCTTGGCATCCGCCTTGAGAAAGTCTCGTGCTACATCAGGTAAAAATTCACTTCGACGATAGATATTGACGATATCTACAGGGAAAGGAATTTTAGCTAGACTGGCATAAACCTTTTCTCCCAAAATCTCGCCACCTGCAGCTTTAGGGTTAACTGGAATAATTTTATAGCCACGAGCCTGCATTTCTTTAGTCACTCGATTGCTAGTTGTTTCCTCACGATCGGATAAGCCTACTACAGCTAGAGTTTTACTGGTTGCTAGATACTGACGGACCACTCCATCACTTGGATTGATAAATTTTTGAGTCATAGAAACCCTCCTTTTCATCAGTATAGCACATTTTGAAAAGGCTTGCAGTTATTGGATATAAAAAATTTCCTAGCAAGAGAAAAGTCTGCTAGGAAATTCGTTTATTCAAGTGAAAGTTTAGATTTTTTTCTCGATACTAAATAATGGAGAAAGAGGACGTTTTTCATGGATACGTACAATAGCATCACCTAGGAGATGAGCGATAGAAATTTGTTCAATCTTATCAATCAAACGTTCTTCTGGAAGATAGATAGTGTCCAAAACAACCAATTTTTTAATGGCTGATTTTTGGATGTTATCCATAGCTGGTCCTGAAAGAACTGGGTGCGTACAACTTGCGTAAATTTCAACAGCTCCTGCTTCTGCTAGAGCATCAGCCGCATGACAAATGGTTCCAGCTGTATCAATCATATCGTCAATCAAGATACAAGTCTTACCTTCTACCTTACCAATGATATTCATAACTTCACTAGTATTCATCTTGTCTACACTACGACGCTTGTCGATAATGGCAATTGGTGTTTTCAAAAATTCTGCTAATTTACGAGCACGAGTCACCCCACCGTGGTCCGGGCTGACAACGACATAGTCGGAACCAACCATGCCACGACGCTCAAAGTAATCCGCAATCAATGGAGCCCCCATCAAGTGATCCACCGGAATATCAAAGAACCCTTGAATCTGTGCAGCGTGCAAATCAATCGTCAACAAACGATCAACTCCAGCTACTTCAAGCATATTTGCAACGAGTTTTGAAGTGATTGGCTCACGCGCTCTTGCCTTTCTATCCTGACGTGCATAACCATAGTAAGGCATAACAACGTTGACAGATTCTGCACTGGCGCGCTTCAAAGCGTCAACCATAATCAAAATCTCAAGTAGATTATCATTTACTGGTGAGCTAGTTGATTGTAGAATAAAGACGTGTTTTCCACGGATCGATTCTTCGATATTAACTTGAATTTCTCCGTCTGAAAATTGACGAACAGTCGATTTTCCCAACTCTATCCCAATCTCTTGCGCCACACGCTCTGCCAATTCTCTATTTGAAGAAAGGGCAAACAGCTTTAAATCAGAAAAAGACATGATTTCCTCCGGTATTTATGTATCACTTGTGTTTTTCACAACATTTTTCCATCTACCATTGTAGCGCTTTTTTCTCGATTTTTCAATAAAAAATAAGACAAGAGTAGACTTTTATACTCTTATCTTATACTATCTTATATTAGTGATATCAAAGGTAAAACTTGTCAACCTTCTCATCCTACTTCATGCTACTCCAGAAGCTTTTAATTAGAAAGTTAGTATATCTCCCTCATACTACCTGTATCCACATCATAAACAGCTCCTGAAATAATAACATCATCTGGAATTAAGGGGCATTCTCGCAGCAATTTCATATCCTCTCGAACACTCTCATCGATGTCTTGAAACGGTAAAAAGTCCTGTCCAGATACATCAACTCCCAATTCACATTTTAGGTGCTCTTGAAAATCCTCGTTATTGAAGGTTTGAGCCCCGCAGTCTGTATGATGAAGAACCACAATTTCTCTTGTCCCCATTTGTTGTTGGGAAATTACAAGTGAACGAATCATATCCTCAGTCACTCGACCACCCGCATTCCGTAAAATATGGGCATCTCCCAGAGCTAACCCCAGAGCTGGCGCAACGTGTAGACGCGAATCCATACAAGTTACGATTGCAACCTTGGTCTTGGGTTTAATGGATAAATGCAAATCTCCATGTAGTTCTACATAAGCTTGATTGGCTTTTAAAAAATTTTCAAAATAGGACATGACAACTCACTTTCTAGTCTGCCAGATAATTTGAACACCAAATTATTTATCTCCTATCTTACCATCTTTTCTTTGTCTTGTCAGCTGTTAACTTTCATATAAAAAAACTGGGACAGAGACATCCAGTAACTAGCTTGGGTTTCTGTCCTAGTTTTTTTAATATTATGAACCTTTTTGGATATACTTATTAAGAGAGCCTGCAAAGCTCTGAAGATTGAGACTTTGTACATAGACCTCACCAGTCCCTCGGAAGGTATTCACCACTCCTTCGCCTGTACCAATAGACTGCCAGAAGCCATTTTCTAAGTGGATATCATAGTCCAGAGATTGACTCCAAGCCACCACATGGGCATTGTCAATGGTTATTTCTTGGTTTTGCAACTCAATTTTCTTAATAGATCCAAAAGCATTGGCCAAAAGAGTTCCCTGACCTTGGGTTGTCATCACAAAGAGACCGCCTTGCCCTCCGAACAGAGCTTTCCCAATAGACTGGCGCTCCATTGTATAGAAAGCTGTACCATCAAGAGCTAAAAAGGCTCCATCATTCAATCGATATTGCTTTTCGCCTAGCTCAAGAGCAATCACTTGACCAGGAGTGTCTGGTGCTAAAGCAAGGTTGCCGTTGTCAGACTCTGCAACAGCTTGAGTGATAAAGGTGCTTTCACCAGAAACCATTGAACGCCCTACAGCTTTGACAAAACGTCCCAAACCAGAACCGCTTGCATTGAGCTGGGTATTGAGACTTACATTAGGTGTGTGGTAGACCATGCTACCGCGCTGAATAAAGACCGTTTCCCCCTGATTGAGCGACAACTCTACCAAAGGAAACTGCATGTGACTATCCATAGAAAATTTCATCAGAAATTCCTCCTTACTTTTAATAAATGTTAGCAATAAAATAATTAGTAATCTAAACCTGAGTAAAACGATTAGGAGAATACTTTTTTCAAGACTTCCTGAATAGTCGTCACCCCAATCACCTGAATTTCCTTAGGTGGCTTTATACCTGTTAGGGAATTTTTTGGTACATAGATTTTTGTAAATCCAAGTTTAGCAGCTTCATTGATCCGTTGTTCGATACGATTTACGCGCCGAATCTCTCCCGTCAAACCCAACTCTCCTACAAAACATTCCTGAGGATTGGTTGGTTTGTCCTTGTAGCTAGAAGCAATAGCAACTGCAACAGCCAGGTCAATAGCAGGCTCATCTAATTTGACACCACCAGCTGATTTGAGATAGGCATCCTGATTTTGAAGCAAGAGACCAGCCCGTTTTTCCAAAACAGCCATAATCAAGCTAGCGCGATTGAAATCAAGCCCTGTCGTCGTACGCTTAGCATTTCCAAACATGGTCGGCGTCACCAAGGCCTGCACTTCCGCAAGAATTGGACGTGTTCCTTCCATTGTCACAACGATGGACGAACCAGTCGCTCCATCCAAGCGCTCTTCCAGAAATACCTCACTTGGATTGAGAACCTCAACCAAACCACCTGACTGCATCTCAAAAATGCCAATCTCATTGGTCGAGCCAAAACGGTTTTTGACTGCTCTCAGGATTCGGAAGGTATGGTGACGTTCCCCTTCAAAGTAAAGCACCGTATCCACCATATGTTCCAACATTCGAGGTCCCGCCAAGGTTCCTTCCTTGGTCACATGGCCGACGATAAAGATGGCGATGTTATTGGTCTTGGCCAGCTGCATGAGTTCAGCTGTCACCTCGCGTACTTGAGAAACCGATCCTTGCACTCCAGAAATCTCAGGAGACATAATGGTCTGGATCGAATCGATGATAAGAAAGTCTGGTTGGATTCGCTCCACCTCAGCTCTCACGCTCTGCATATTGGTCTCTGCATAGAGATAAAACTCACTATCAATATCCCCCAAGCGCTCTGCACGGAGTTTGATCTGCTGGGCAGACTCCTCACCACTGACATAGAGGACCGTTCCTACTTGAGACAACTGGGTTGAAACTTGTAAGAGAAGGGTTGATTTTCCAATACCTGGATCTCCACCAATTAGGACGAGACTCCCTGGTACCACACCCCCACCGAGTACACGGTTGAATTCCTCCATCTCAGTCTTGGTTCGATTGACATTAATAGAAGTTACTTCAGCCAATTTCATAGGCTTGGTTTTCTCACCTGTCAAGGACACACGAGCATTCTTGACCTCTGCAACCTCAACTTCCTCCACAAAAGAAGACCAAGCTCCACAGTTTGGACAGCGCCCTAAATACTTAGGTGAATTATATTCACAATTTTGACACACAAATGTCGCCTTTTTCTTTGCGATAATAAACCTCTTTCTAAATCTCTATCTCACACTCAATCACTTGGCAAAAATCAATAGTTTCATTCGGTACAAACTGGCGCATGAGCATGCGATGGGCTACAACTACCACAGTTTGATGTTCCCGATACTTAGCCATGCATTCTAGAAAACGAGACTTCATCTCTACAGCTGTCTCATATTGAACAGGAGAATTTGGGAGCAACTCCCCCTTGTTTTCTAAAAACAGACATCTAGCTGTTTCAAAGTTCTCTATACCTGTTTCATAAACTTGCCATTCATGCAATAATGGCTCTACCCTCAAAGGAAGGCCAGTAGCACAGGATACATAAAAAGCCGTTTCTAAAGCTCGCGTCACTGCAGAAGACACCAGGATATCAGCTGAGCCAAACAAAGGATTTTTGCAAAGTTCCTGAACTTGTTGTCTTCCTTTCACCGATAAAGGGGCCAAGTCTATCCCAAATCCCGTATAAGAACGCTCCTCTAACTCACGGTAATTTGGCTCCCCGTGACGGATAAAAATAATTTTCATATTAAGATCCCCATAAAACTATTAATTCTCCTTGGTAGCTGCCAAAACGGAAGCCTTAACACAGCCATTGCCATCTACCCCTATAAACTCTATGCTTTTAGCACCGTTTTCCTCTAAAAAATCTTTTAAATCTGGATTAGTAAAGCAAGAAGCCCAACGCTTCTCAAAGATACGAGAAGATACAAGCAGCAAGCCGGTCGCAAATTTCTTCTTTCTGTCTTTTCTCCCCCGTCAAGGACACACGCGTATTCTTGACCTCTGCAACCTCAACCTCTTCAACAAAAGAAGACCAATACCCACAGTTTGGACAGCGCCCTAAATACTTGGGGGAATTATATTCACAATTTTGACACACAAATGTCGCCTTTTTCTTTGCGATAATAAACCTCTTTCTATATCTCTATCTCACATTCAATCACTTGGCAAAAATCAATCTTCTTGTCTGGTACAAATTGGCGCATGAGCATTCCGTGAGTTACAATGATAATAGTTTTATAATTTTTATATTTTTCCAAAGCTCTTAAAAAACGATGACGCATCTCTAGATCAGTTTCATAGCGATAAGGAGAATCTTCAGATAAAACTCCTTGATGTTTTAGATAATATTCATGAGCTACCAATACACTAGTTAAATCAGAGTTAGTGCCATCTAAGTCTGGACGCCACTCATGAAAAAACGGCTCTACAAATAAGTCCAATCCTGTTTCAACTGCTATATAATGTGCTGTTTCTAAAGCCCTCGTCACAGACGATGAAATAATAATCTCTGCCTTTCCAAAACATGCGGTTTTAGCAACTTCTTTTGCCAGACTGCGACCTTTTCCTGTCAATGGTGCTAAATCACGACCAAAACCACTATAGAGTTGCGGATTTTCAAGTTTATCAAGCATACTATAATCTGGCTCTCCATGACGTACAAAGATAATCTTCATCTTAGTGCCCTGTCGATCCAAATCCACCAGTCCGCACCCCCTCTGCCTCATCTCCATCTGCGATTAAAAATGGTGCAAAGACAGCCTGAACTACACGTTCCCCAACTTCAAGAACAACTTCTTGGTCTGTGATATTCTTCATCTGTGCAAAGATATGTCCCTCATTCCCTGGATTGCCATAATAGTCCCCGTCAATGACACCGACAGAGTTAATCAAGACCAAACCTTTTTTACGAGGATTTGATGAACGGTCATAAAGATAGAGCACTTCAGTCGGCTGCATATAAGCCTTAACACCCGTTGGGACGAGAACAATCTCTCCTGGAGCGAGAACCGTACGCACCGCAACCTTTAAGTCGTAGCCAGCTGCATGCGCTGTCTCACGTTTAGGTAACAAAGTTTCATCTGTAAAACTAGAAACTAATTCAAAACCACGAATTTTCATATTTCCCTCTTTTTAATCTTTTATTCTAGGCTATTTTATCTTATTTATTCGAAAAAAGCACGAAAAAAGAGCACACAATTCACACTCGCTTAGGGCTGCTGGATTCCTCCCCTGACCCGCTTCACGCAGAACTGTTGCTCCACTAGTTATTATACCACATTCTCCTCTATTTTTAAAGAGAAATTATTTTTTACGTCGATTTCGGAAAAAGTCTTGCATAATCTCTGCGCACTTATTCTCTAAAACACCTGTTTCAACGTCCACACGGTGATTGAGCCTCTCATCTGTTAAAATATCGTACAAGCTCCCAGCAGCGCCAAATTTCTGGTTTTTAGCCCCGTAGACCACGTTTGGAATCCGTGCAAGACCAATTGCCCCACTACACATAACACAAGGCTCAATGGTCACAAAAAGCGTACAATCGAGCAAACGCCAACTCTCTTCGCTCAAATTAGCATTCTCTATGGCCATAATTTCCGCATGCATGACTGCCCGTTGCAACTCCTCTCGCGCATTGTGTCCTCTCCCAATGACTTTTCCGTCCTTGACAATTACACAACCAATCGGGATTTCATCATGCTCTAAAGCAATCTCTGCCTCTTTTAAGGCCTCTCTCATAAAAGCTTCTTTTTCTTCAAGCGTGTAATTCATCTCTTCTCTCTTCCTAGCTATCAATTCTATCATTATACCATGTTTCTCAACACAAAAAAAGCCACCGAATGCGGTGACTTTATAGGGAGATTATTATGAAAAAGAAAAGTTTAGGAAATTTGTTACAACAAGTTAGGAGGTCTTCTTGTAACTGTCTATAGTATATCCAACCTGTCTTAAACAAATCTTAAAAAATCTCCTATGACCAAACACTTTCTAAAATATTTGTCTGTTCACGACCAGGACCTACTGAGAATGTTGAAATACGAACACCCACCAATTCGCTAACACGGCGAACATAGTTGCGTGCATTTTCAGGAAGGTCTTCCAAATTACGTACTCCAGTGATATCTTCAGACCAACCAGGCAATTCTTCGTAGATTGGTTTACAACGTTTCAATTGTTCGAGACTAGCTGGGTAGTAATCAATTCGTTGACCATCAAGATCATAAGCCACACAGATTTTTACTGTATCCAAGCCACTCAAAACATCGATAGAGTTCAAAGAGAGATTTGTGATGCCAGAAACACGACGGCTATGACGCATAACAACTGAGTCGAACCAACCTACACGGCGAGGACGCCCAGTAGTTGTCCCATACTCATGCCCCACTTCACGAATACGATCACCAACTTCATCAAATAGCTCAGTTGGGAAAGGACCATCACCTACACGACTTGTATAAGCCTTACATACACCGACAACTTTGTCAATCTTGCTTGGACCTACTCCAGAACCAATTGTCACACCACCAGCCACTGGGTTTGATGAAGTAACAAATGGATAGGTACCTTGGTCGATATCTAACATAACACCTTGTGCACCCTCAAAGAGAACACGTTTACCATTATCAAGCGCGTCGTTCAAGATAACTGAAGTATCAGTCACATATTGCTTGATTTGTTGGCCATACTCATAGTATTCTTCAAAAATATCATCAATTGAAATAGGTTCACTATCATACAATTTTACAAATTGACGATTTTTCTCAGCAAGATTACGTTCTAAACGTTCACGGAAGATTTCTTTATCCAAAAGATCCGCAATACGAATTCCAACACGAGCTGCCTTGTCCATATAGGCTGGACCAATTCCTTTAATTGTCGTCCCAATCTTGTTATCACCCTTAGCTTCTTCTTGAAGACGGTCTAACTCAATGTGATAAGGCAAAATAACATGCGCACGATCAGAAATCCTTAGATTATCTGTTGTAACACCTTCTTCATGCAAATAAGACAATTCTTTGACAAGAGATTTAGGGTTTACTACCATCCCATTACCAATTACAGAGATTTTTTCAGGGAAGAAAATACCTGAAGGAATCAAGTGCAATTTAAATTTCTTTCCATCAATAACAATTGTGTGACCTGCATTATCTCCGCCTTGGTAACGAGCAATCACTTCCGCATTAGCTGAAAGAAAATCTGTAATTTTCCCTTTACCTTCATCACCCCATTGGGTACCTACAACAACAACTGAAGTCATAATAATTTTTCGTCTGAGCCAAAAGGCTCGTCCTTTCTCATATACATGGTGGGACTCTCACCCACAATAATATCTTACAATTTATTATAAGAAAAAAAGCCTATTTTATCAAGAATTAACACTAGAAAAGATTAGGGAATTCTTTCACTTTTGATTTAAAAAAATATAAAAATTTAGCATAATCTAAATATTTTTTATAAATTACTTATTATTGTTCGTAATAAATGAAAATAACTGTATCTACTAACAATAATTGAATGTTTGTCCAAGTAAATGATTAAGATAGATACGATAAGCAGCCCTAAAATGATAGAGAAGAAAATCCTTCTCATTCTTAATCTTAAAACGAATTAAATAATAAAGTAAAAATTTAAGATGAAGTAATTCCCATTCATCAGTACTTTGAAATAAAATTGAATATTCATTTTCGATTTGCTTTAGAAAAACCAAAGATCGATCATAATATTTTTGAAGCATATAAAAAACCTTTCTTATTGATAAAACAAGTTTATCAAAAAGGCAAAATAAATAGATAAATATTTCTATAAAACAAAAATTTTAAGCTGAACAAACTTAAAACAAAGAAAAGAAGTAAAAATAGATGGAAAAAAGCTCTGAAAAATCCAGAAAAATAAAGCCAAGAAAACAAAAAAACGTTCCTTAGAACGTTTAACTACTCCGCCAGTAGGACTCGAACCTACGACATCATGATTAACAGTCATGCGCTACTACCAACTGAGCTATGGCGGATAA
>NZ_JAPVZQ010000002.1:0-306608 GCF_041432435.1 Streptococcus sp. 20925_1_44 | reverse complement strand
TTATATTACACGGAAGGGTAGCGAAGAGGCTAAACGCGGCGGACTGTAAATCCGCTCCTTCGGGTTCGGGGGTTCGAATCCCTCCCCTTCCATCTTATACGGGCATAGTTTAAAGGTAGAACTAAGGTCTCCAAAACCTTCAGTGTGGGTTCAATTCCTACTGCCCGTGTTAAACGTTATGGCGGGTGTGGTGAAGTGGTTAACACATCAGATTGTGGCTCTGACATTCGGGGGTTCGATTCCCCTCACTCGCCTATTTTATATTATTGGGGTATAGCCAAGCGGTAAGGCAAGGGACTTTGACTCCCTCATGCGTTGGTTCGAATCCAGCTACCCCAGTTACTATTTGCCGGCGTGGCGGAATTGGCAGACGCGCTGGACTCAAAATCCAGTGTCCGCAAGGACGTGCCGGTTCGACCCCGGCCGCCGGTATAGTATTAAAGACAAGGTTTTCGGACCTTGTTTTTTTAATTTCTCTTCCATTTTTTTCTCTCGCAGTTACTTAAAATTACTTATATTTTTCTAAATTTTATTGTTAACCTGAATGATCAATATTACTTTACTATATATTTACTAAATCTTATATTATTTCTTTATAAATTTAACTATAATAGGTCTATACCATTTACAAATTACACAGAAAGGTTTATAATGTAATTGACATAATAAATATTAGAAAAATGAATTACGGAGGTTATCATTATGCCTAAATATATTAAAGCGGATCAATTTTTCTATCCTCATGGTGTTCGCCGTGGCGGTTTTCTAGAACTAATTGATGGTAAATTTGGTAAGCATGTGGATCAAGTATCTGAGGACTCAGAAATTATTGACTATACTGGTTATAGTATTGCTCCTGGTCTTGTTGATACACATATTCACGGATTTGGTGGAGTTGATGTTATGGATAATAACATCGAAGGTACTCTTCATACAATGAGTGAAGGTCTTCTTAGCACAGGTGTTACTAGTTTTCTACCAACTACTCTAACATCATCATACGAACAATTATTAGCTGTTACTGAAAATATTGGTGCGCGTTATCAAGAGGCTTCTGGTGCTAAAATTCGTGGGATTTACTTTGAAGGTCCTTACTTTACTGAGGAATTTAAAGGAGCTCAAAACCCTGCTTACATGAAAGATCCTCGCATGGATGAATTTCGTGCTTGGCAGAAGGCTGCTAATGGTCTTCTAAATAAAATTGCCCTTGCACCTGAACGTGAAGGTGTTGAGGACTTTGTACGTACGGTTACTGGTGAAGGTGTTACTGTTGCTTTAGGTCACTCAAATGCAACTTTTGATCAGGCTAAGAAGGCTGTTGACGCTGGTGCAAGTGTTTGGGTTCATGCTTATAATGGTATGCGTGGGTTAACTCACCGTGAGCTTGGTATGGTTGGTGCTATGTATGAATTGCCACATACTTATGCTGAATTGATATGCGATGGGCATCACGTTGATCCTAAGGCCTGTGACATTCTACTTAAACAAAAAGGTACTGAAAATATTGCTCTTATCACTGACTGTATGACAGCGGGTGGTTTGCAAGATGGGGACTATATGCTAGGAGAATTCCCAGTTGTGGTTTCAAATGGTACTGCACGTCTCAAATCTACTGGGAACTTGGCAGGTTCTATTCTCAAACTTAAAGACGGTTTGAAAAATGTTGTTGAATGGGGCATTGCAAATCCACATGAAGCAGTTATGATGGCCAGTCTCAACCCAGCAAAATCAGTTCATATTGATGACGTTTGTGGACAAATCCGTGAAGGCTACGATGCTGACTTTATCGTTCTTGATAAGGATTTGGAATTGGTAGCAACTTACCTTGATGGTGAAAAACGTTATCAAGCATAATCTCTAAAGTAGAAACTAATTTAGTTTCTACTTTTTTTAATTTAGTTTGTTATTTCTTTCACATATTACTTGATTTTATTTATGAAAAGGCTTACAATTATGATATAAACAATACAAATAAAAAAACGGAGGTAAGCTTTATGAAAGCCTATACATATGTTAAACCAGGACTTGCTTCATTTGTTGATGTTGACAAACCAGTTATTCGCAAGCCAACTGACGCTATTGTGCGTATTGTAAAAACTACTATTTGTGGAACAGATCTTCATATTATCAAAGGAGATGTCCCTGCATGTAAGAGTGGAACTATCCTTGGCCATGAAGGAATCGGGATTGTAGAGGAAGTTGGAGCAGGCGTTTCAAACTTCAAAAAAGGCGATAAGGTTTTGGTTTCTTGTGTATGTGCCTGTGGTAAATGCTACTACTGTAAAAAGGGAATCTATGCCCACTGTGAAGACGAAGGAGGTTGGATTTTTGGACATTTGATCGACGGTATGCAAGCCGAATATCTTCGTGTTCCTCATGCTGATAATACTCTCTACCACACTCCAGCTGATTTGTCTGATGAAGCCTTGGTTATGTTATCTGATATCCTACCAACTGGTTATGAAATTGGTGTCTTAAAAGGAAAAGTTGAGCCTGGTTGTAGTGTAGCAATCGTTGGTTCAGGTCCAGTTGGCTTAGCAGCTCTATTGACTGCTCAATTCTATTCACCTGCTAAATTGATCATGGTAGACCTAGATGATAACCGTTTGGATACTGCAGTTTCTTTCGGTGCTACTCATAAGATTAATTCTTCAGACCCTGAAAAAGCAATTCAAGAAATTTATGATTTAACAGATGGTAGAGGTGTGGATGTTGCTATAGAAGCTGTTGGTATTCCTGAAACGTTTGATCTCTGCCAAAAGATTATCGGTGTAGATGGAACAGTAGCCAACTGTGGTGTGCATGGTAAACCAGTTCAGTTTGATTTGGACACTCTTTGGATTCGTAACATTAATGTTACTACTGGATTGGTTTCTACCAATACAACTCCTCAGCTTTTGAAAGCTTTAGAAAGCCATAAAATTGAACCAGAAAAATTGGTAACTCATTACTTCAAACTAAGTGAAATTGAAAAGGCCTATGAAGTATTTGGTAAGGCTGCAGATCATCATGCGATTAAGGTTATCATTGAAAACGATATTTCAGAAGGTTAGTCGAATTTTGAATCCAGTTATTCTTTTTAGAATAGCTGGATTTTTTGAAAATATTAGATAATTCGTGAAAGCAAGCAAATTTCTTTCATTGTTCTTAAAATTTCGCTATAATATACGATACAAAGGAAATGAAACTATGTATCGAGTTATAGAAATGTACGGGGATTTTGAACCTTGGTGGTTCATAGAAGGATGGGAAGAAGACGTCATTAGTAGTAAGAAATTTGAAAATTACTATGATGCCTTGAAGTATTATAAATCTTGCTGGTTTGAACTGGAAAAGAAAATTCCACTATATAAAAGTCGAGGAGACTTAATGACCATATTTTGGAATCCGGAGGATAAGCGTTGGTGTGAGGAATGTGATGAATTTCTGCAGCAATATCATTCCTTGGCTTTACTGGAAGATGGTCAAGTTATACCAGATGAAAAATTCAGACCTGGTTATGAAAAACAAACGGGTTTAGAAATCCACCGGACGTGTCGCATCAAAAAAGATGGAACAACTTTTTAATAAAGTTGTTCTTTTTTTGTATTTTCTTCGAATAATTAACTGAGGAGGGAATATGGTACAAGCACTTGCACAAGAATTGATTAGTCTCGCAAAAAAGGATGGAGCTCAGGATATCTATTTTATTCCCAAGGACAAGGTTTATGAGTTGCATATGCGAATAGGTGATGAAAGGCGTTTGATTAATAGTTATGACTTTGAAAAGTTGGGCGCAGTTATTAGTCATTTTAAATTTATTGCGGGGATGAATGTTGGAGAAAAGCGTCGTAGTCAGCTTGGGTCCTGTGATTATCAGCATGATGGCAAGGTTTCTTCACTACGCTTATCGACGGTAGGAGATTATCGTGGTCATGAAAGTTTAGTTATTCGCCTTTTGCATGATGAAGAACAAGAGTTGCGTTTCTGGTTTCAAGACCTTAAGGAACTGGAAAAGGGCTTTAGGCAACGCGGCCTTTATCTATTTGCAGGACCTGTAGGAAGTGGTAAAACTACCTTAATGCATGAATTAGCTAAGTCGTTGTTTAAGGGACAACAAGTCATGTCCATTGAGGACCCAGTCGAGATTAAGCAAGAAGAGATGCTGCAATTACAACTCAATGAAGCTATTGGACTGAGCTATGAAAACTTGATAAAACTTTCTTTGCGACACCGCCCAGATCTTTTAATCATTGGAGAAATCCGGGATAGCGAAACAGCCCGTGCTGTTGTAAGAGCTAGCTTAACGGGAGCTACAGTGTTCTCGACCATTCATGCAAAGAGTATTCGTGGGGTCTATGAGCGTCTTTTAGAACTTGGTGTCAGTGAAGATGAACTCGCAGTTGTTTTACAAGGTGTTTGCTACCAGAGACTAATCGGGGGAGGAGGAATTATTGATTTTGCAAACCAAAATTATTCAGAACACCAGGCAGAAAAGTGGAATGAGCACATTGATCAGCTTCTTAAAGATGGACATATCACTGCCCTTCAAGCTGAAACGGAGAAAATTAGCTACCAGTAAGCAGAAGAAAATCATCACTCTCTTTAACAATTTGTTTTCTAGTGGTTTTCACTTGGTAGAAATCATTTCCTTTCTTGATAGAAGTCTTTTGTTGGAGAAGGAATATGTTTCGCAGATGCGCCTAGGACTATCGAAAGGAAAATCTTTCTCGGAAATGATGGGGAATTTAGGTTTTTCGAGTGCGATTGTCACTCAGCTTTCATTGGCTGAAGTTCATGGAAATCTCCATTTGAGTTTGGGGAAAATTGAAGAATATTTGGATAATCTTGCTAAGGTCAAGAAGAAGTTAATTGAAGTTGCGACCTACCCACTTATTTTGCTTGCTTTTTTACTGTTAATTATGCTAGGATTGCGGAATTATCTCTTGCCCCAACTGGATAGTAGTAACATAGCTACCTTAGTGATAAGTAAGCTGCCACATATTTTTCTTGGGCTTGTTCTAGCGTTAGGTCTACTATCTTTAACAGGGCTGATTTTCTACAGGAAATCTAAGAAGATACAAGTCTTTTCTTATCTGGCTAGAATCCCCTTTTTAGGTGTGTTTGTTCAGTATTATCTAACTGCCTATTATGCTCGGGAATGGGGAAATATGATTGGACAAGGTTTAGAGTTGACACAGATTTTCCAGATGATGCAGGAGCAAGGGAATCCTCTTTTCAAAGAAATTGGATACGATTTAGATCAAGCTTTGCAAAATGGGCATGAATTTTCTAAGGTTGTTCAGATCTATCCCTTCTTTAGAAAAGAGTTGGTATTAATTATTGAATATGGAGAGGTTAAATCCAAGTTGGGAAGCGAATTGGAAATATATGCGGAAAAAACCTGGGAATCCTTCTTTACCCGAGTCAATCGGACCATGAACCTTGTTCAACCACTGGTCTTTATTTTTGTAGCCCTGCTAATCGTTTTATTGTATGCAGCTATGTTGCTGCCGATGTATCAAAATATGGAGGTAAATTTTTAGATGAAAAAAATGATGATGAAATTAAAAGAAACGAAGGCAAAAGCTTTTACACTGGTAGAAATGTTGGTGGTGTTGCTTATCATTAGCGTCCTACTTTTACTTTTTGTTCCAAATCTTACCAAGCAAAAGGATGCAGTCAATGATAAGGGGAAAGCAGCTGTCGTTAAGGTGGTAGAAAGCCAAGCAGAACTCTATAGTCTGGATAAAAATGAAGATGCTAGTCTAAGCAAATTACAGGCAGATGGACGCATTACTGCTGAGCAAGCAAAAGCCTATAAAGAGTATCATGCCAAGCAAAATAAGAGTCAGTCAGTTGCAGATTAGGGCCTTTACCATGCTAGAAAGTTTATTGGTCTTAGGAATAGTCAGCCTGTTAGCCTTGGGTTTGTCAAGTTCAGTTCAATCAACTTTTGCAGCTGTGGAAGAGCAAATTTTCTTTATGGAATTTGAGGAACTTTATCGGGAAACCCAGAAGCGAAGTTTGGCTAGTCAGCAGAAGATCAACTTGATTTTGGAAGAGAGAAGTATTGGAAATGGCTATCAGAAATTAGCTATTCCAAAAGGGATTCAACTACAGTCCAATCAGTCAATCACATTTGATAAGGCTGGAGGAAATTCGTCTCTTGCAAGTGTGAGATTTCAAACAAGGAAAGAAGTAGTTCGCTACCAACTATATCTAGGAAATGGAAAGATTAAACGTATTCAAGAAGCAAAAAATTAAGGCGCTTATTTTACTGGAGGCAGTGATTTCACTAGCTATTTTTGCCAGTATTGCAACCCTCTTGTTAGGGCAGATTCAAGAAAGTAGACGACAGGAAGCAAGACTCTTAGAACAGGAAGAAGTTTTGCGTGTGGTTCGTATGGCTTTGCAGACTGGACAAAAGCAGTTGACGGTCAATGGGCTTACGGTTCATGTTGTCTCGAATGAGCGAGGTTTGGAGGTGTATCATGGAACTGAAAAATTACTGGCGATTCAAGATAAGTAGAGTCAGAGCGTTTACTCTTTTAGAATCCCTGGTTGCTCTTATTGTGATTAGTGGGAGTTTACTTCTTTTTCAATCTATGAGCCAACTCTTGGTTTCAGAAGTTCGCTACCAGCAGAAAAGTGAGCAAAAAGAATGGCTCTTATTTGTGGATCAGCTGGAAGCAGAGCTGAATCGAGCCCAATTTGAAAAAGTAGAGAATGATAGACTTTACCTCAAACAGGATGGGAACCCCATTTCCATGGGTAAATCAAGGTCAAATGATTTTCGAAAAACAGATGCCAGTGGACGTGGCTACCAGCCGATGGTTTACGGTCTGAAATCAGCTCATATTTACCAAAACGGGCAAAATGTCCATTTTAATTTTCAGTTTGAAAAGGGACTAGAGAGGGAGTTCATCTATCGTGTGGAAAAAGAAAAAAGTTAGGGCTGGAGTTCTCCTTTACGCAGTTACTATTGCTGGAATTTTTAGTCTCTTGCTACAGTTTTATCTAAATCGACAAGTAGCTCATCATCAGGATTATGCCCTCAATAAAGAAAAACTTCTTGCATTTGCAATGGCTAAGAGAACTTATGAAAAAGCTAATTCTGAGAGTGGTCAGCAGTCATTTGATGCAGGAAAGGCAACTTATCGTAATGACCAAAAGGGATTTACAGCGATTGTTGACACCGGGAAAAATCAATTTGAATTTCACTTTTCTCCTTTGAAAAAGATCGACGATAAGACGAAGAAAACAGAAAAAAAGTCAAAAGAAGAACAGGTTAAAAAAGAGGCCACCGAGCCATCTAAAGTTACTCCTTCTAAGAATGATAAGACATAGATTATCAGATTTGTAAAATCTAGTTTAAGTGGTGATGTTGGACTCAGTGGGTTAGGACGAGGTTTTTACCTGAAATCATGCTATAATAGATACATATGGAGGACAGAATATGTCAAGTGTAAAATTGTATCTAGTACGTCATGGGAAAACAATGTTTAATACGATTGGGCGTGCTCAAGGTTGGAGTGATACTCCACTGACAGCTGAAGGGGAACGAGGCATTCATGAATTGGGGATTGGCTTGCGTGAGTCAGGTTTAACCTTTGAACGTGCTTATTCAAGCGACTCTGGGCGGACTATTCAGACTATGGGAATTATCCTTGAGGAACTAGGTTTAACAGGGCAAATTCCTTATCGTATGGATAAGCGAATCCGTGAATGGTGCTTTGGTAGTTTTGATGGTGCTTATGATGGGGACTTATTTATGGGGATTATTCCTCGTATCTTTAATGTTGATCATGTGCATCGTTTGTCCTATGCTGAGCTAGCTGAAGGTCTGGTAGAAGTAGACACAGCAGGTTGGGCTGAAGGTTGGGAAAAACTAAGTGGTCGTATCTGGGAAGGTTTTGAAGCCATTGCCAAGGAAATGGAAGCTAATGGGGGTGGGAATGCCCTCGTAGTCAGCCATGGAATGACTATTGGAACCATTGTTTATTTAATTAACGGCATGCATCCGCATGGTCTTGATAATGGAAGTGTGACGATTCTCGAGTACCAAGATGGTCAGTTCTCAGTTGAGATTGTTGGGGACCGTAGCTACCGTGAAATTGGTCGATCTAAGTTAGAAGAGCAAGCTAGTTCAGAGAAATAATAATTCTCTATATTAGCAGATGTTTTAAATGATTCAATAGAATGCTGATGTCGTCATTGTACAAGCTTGCGAGAGCTGAGTGCTTTGACAATAGCATTCTTTTTTGTTAGAATAGCATCAACATGAAAGCATAAGAAGGGACTGACAGAGTTGTCGTTCCCTTTTGTCTATCTTAGAAGGGGGAAATATGCTGTTTCAGAAAATAAAAGCCTATAAATGGCAGGTTTTAGCTTCCTTAATTATGACAGGTCTAATGGTAACGAGTTCACTCCTGCAACCGCGTTATTTGCAGGAGGTTTTAGAGGCACTGCTAACTGGTGATAATGAAGCTATTTATCATATTGGTTTTTGGTTAATTCTTGTTGCCTTGATTGGTTTGATTGCAGGAGGCATTAATGTTGTGTTAGCTGCTTACATTGCTCAAGGAGTTTCGTCTGACTTACGTGAAGATGCCTTTCGCAAGATTCAAACTTTTTCATACGCCAATATTGAGGAATTTAATGCAGGGAACCTTGTTGTTCGTATGACCAACGACATCAACCAGATTCAAAACGTAGTCATGATGACCTTCCAAATTCTCTTTCGACTACCACTTTTGTTTATCGGTTCCTTTATATTAGCAGTTGTCACCCTACCTTCTCTATGGTGGGTGCTGGTTCTCATGGTCGTTCTGATTGTTGTCATAATGGGTTTTATGATGGGAGTGGTGGGACCACGCTTTTCAAAGTTCCAGACTTTACTAGAGCGTATCAATGCCATTGCTAAAGAAAATTTGCGTGGTGTGCGTGTGGTTAAGTCTTTTGTCAGAGAAAAAGATCAGTTTGATAAATTTACGCAGGTGTCAGATGAATTATTGGGAGAAAACCTTTATATTGGTTATGCCTTTTCTGTTATGCAACCTGCAATGATGTTAATTTCGTATGGGGCTGTTTTTCTCTCAATCTGGCTTGTAGCAGGTATGGCAGAGTCAGATCCGTCAGTAGTTGGTTCCATTGCTTCCTTTGTAAACTACCTGAGTCAAATTATCTTTACCATTGTCATGGTTGGATTTTTGGGGAATTCAGTCACTCGTGCCATGATTTCACTCCGTCGTATTCGTGAAATCCTTGATACAGAACCGGCTATGACCTTCAAGGATGTGGAAGATGAAGAATTGGAAGGAAGTCTTAGTTTTGAAAATGTAACCTTCACCTATCCAAATGATGAAGAACCTATCCTAAAAGATGTATCATTTGATATCGCAGCTGGTGAGATGGTTGGGGTTGTCGGAGCAACCGGTGCAGGTAAATCAACCTTGGCTCAGTTGATTCCACGACTGTTTGATCCTCAGCAAGGTTCGATCAAAATTGGCGGAAAGGACATTCGTACAGTTAGTGAAGGGACGCTTCGCAAGACTGTCTCTATCGTCCTACAAAGAGCCATTCTCTTTAGTGGAACCATCGCAGATAATCTCAGACAAGGAAAGGGAGATGCGACAGTTTCAGAAATGGAACGCGCAGCTCGTATTGCCCAGGCGAGTGAATTTATTAGTCGCATGGAATTGGCTTTTGAAAGTCCGGTTGAGGAACGTGGAACTAACTTTTCTGGTGGACAAAAACAAAGAATGTCCATTGCGCGTGGGATTGTCAGCAATCCTCGTATCTTGATTTTCGATGATTCAACTTCTGCCCTTGATGCCAAGTCAGAGCGTTTGGTCCAAGAAGCCCTCAACAAGGATTTAAAGGGGACGACTACGATTATCATCGCACAAAAGATTAGCTCTGTTGTGCATGCTGATAAAATTTTAGTGCTTGACCAAGGGCGCTTGATTGGTCAAGGTAAACATGCTGAGTTGGTTGCAACAAACCCAGTTTATCGTGAAATTTACGAGACGCAAAAAGGAAAGGAGGAGTAGGATGAAGACATTTGAATTCTTTTGGAACTATTTTAAAGTTTACAAGATATCCTTTGTCGTTGTTATCACTATGATTATCATTGCAACGGTAGCACAAGCCCTCTTTCCAGTTTTTGCAGGTCAAACAGTAACGGAACTAGCTAATTTGGTTATAGCCTATCAAAATGGAAATTCAGATATGGTTTGGCAAAGTCTATACGGACTCCTGATTAATCTTGCCTATATTTTGATTGTGCTCGTGGTGTCGAGTCTTATCTATATGGTTTTGATGAGCCGTATTATTGCCGAATCGACAAATGAGATGCGTAAGGGGCTTTTTGGCAAGCTTTCTCGCTTGACTGTTTCCTTCTTTGACCGCCATCAAGATGGTGATATCCTGTCACGTTTTACCAGTGATTTGGATAACATCCTACAGGCTTTCAACGAAAGTCTGGTGTCTGTTATGACCAATATTGCCCTTTATATTGGTTTGTTGATTGTCATGTTCGCAAAGAATGTTACCTTGGCTTTGATTACGATTGCTAGCACTCCAATAGCTGTCGTCATGCTGATTGTCATTTTGAAATTGGCAAGAAAATATACCAATCTTCAGCAAAAAGAGGTTGGGAAGCTCAATGCCTACATGGATGAGAGTATTTCAGGTCAAAAAGCCGTTATCGTTCAGGGTATTCAAGATGATGTGATCGCAGGTTTTGTTGAGCAAAACGAGCGTGTCCGTAAAGCAACCTTTAAGGGCAGACTATTTTCAGGAATTCTCTTTCCTGTCATGAACGGAATGAGCTTGGTCAATACAGCTATTGTTATTTTTGTCGGTTCAGCTGTCTTACTGAATGATCAGAATATCGAGACAGCGACAGCTCTGGGTTTGATTGTCATGTTTACCCAGTTTTCTCAGCAATATTACCAACCTATTATCCAATTAGCGGCGAGCTGGGGAAGTTTGCAACTGGCCTTTACAGGTGCAGAACGTATCCAAGAAATGTTTGATGCAGAAGAAGAAATTCGTCCTCAAAATGCTCCAGTTTTTAACGAATTAAAAGAAGGTGTGGAGATTCGTAACGTGGACTTCTCCTACCTGCCAGGGAAACCGATTCTAAAAGATGTTAGCATTTCAGCTCCAAAAGGGAAAATGATTGCGGTTGTTGGTCCGACAGGTTCGGGGAAAACGACCATCATGAACTTAATTAATCGTTTTTATGATGTGGATGCAGGTGGTATCAGCTTTGATGGAACAGATATTCGCAAGTTTGATTTAGACAGTTTGCGAAGTCAGGTAGGAATTGTCCTACAGGATTCTGTTTTGTTCAGCGGAACCATCCGAGACAATATTCGCTTTGGTGTCCCTGATGCTAGTCAAGAGATGGTAGAAGCAGCTGCTAAGGCTACACACATCCATGACTACATCGAAAGCCTGCCAGATAAGTATGATACTTTGATTAATGATGACCAGAGCGTATTCTCAACCGGTCAGAAGCAGTTGATTTCTATTGCTCGTACCTTGATGACAGATCCACAGGTCTTAATTTTGGATGAGGCAACATCAAACGTTGATACTGTAACAGAGAGCAAGATTCAAAATGCCATGGAGGCAATTGTAGCAGGAAGAACGAGTTTTGTGATTGCCCATCGCTTGAAAACCATTCTCAATGCCGATCAGATCATTGTCCTTAAGGATGGTGAGGTTATCGAACAAGGAAATCACCATGAATTACTCAAGCTTGGAGGCTTCTACTCTGAACTTTATCACAATCAATTTGTCTTTGAATAATACTTCTTCGAACATCTCTTCAAACCACGTCAGCGTCCCCTTACCGTATATGTGTTACTGACTTCGTCAGTCTATCCACAACCTCAAAACTGTGTTTTGAGCAACCTGCGGCTAGCTTCCTAGTTTGCTCTTTGATTTTCATTGAGTATAAGCAAAAAAGTTGTCCTAATTTTGGGCAACTTTTTCTGATAAAAAAATTTTATCACGGACTTAAAAAATACATATTAGACAGGAGTGGGGAAGGATGATAAGATAAGATTATCAATAGAAAAGGAAAGGAAATCAGTGATGGCAAGAACAGTTGTTGGAGTAGCGGCAAACCTATGTCCTGTGGACGCAGAAGGAAAAAATATTCATTCATCAGTCTCTTGTAAATTTGCTGAGAGTATTCGTCAGGTTGGCGGACTTCCTTTGGTCATTCCAGTTGGTGATGAGTCGGTGGTCCATGACTATGTAGAAATGATTGATAAACTCATCTTGACTGGGGGACAAAATGTTCATCCTCAGTTTTATGGTGAGGAAAAAACAATTGATAGCGACGACTATAACCTAACTCGCGACGAGTTTGAACTAGCTCTTCTACAAGAAGCCTTGCGTCAGAACAAGCCAATCTTAGCCATTTGCCGTGGCGTTCAGCTTGTCAACGTTGCCTTTGGAGGGACACTCAATCAGGATATTGAAGGTCATTGGCAAGGTCTACCTTTTGGGACTTCACATTCTATTGAGACAGTGGATGGCAGTGTAGTGTCTAAATTATTTGGTAAAGAAAGTCAGGTTAATTCAGTGCATCGTCAGAGCATTAAAGATCTGGCACCCAATTTCCGTGTGACGGCTGTGGATCCACGTGATCAAACTGTTGAAGCAATCGAATCTATCGATGAACACCGTATTATTGGTCTCCAGTGGCATCCAGAATTCTTGGTCAATGAAGAAGATGGCAACTTAGAATTATTTGAGTATTTATTGAATGAACTATAACGACTAGAATCTTAGTCGTTTTTTTATTCATCGTTAACGAATCTTTATAGAATCGTGTTTTTATGCAAACGTTTGAATTGTGATAAAAATTGGAAATTTTTAGTATAAAAACTTGAAAAAATTGTTAGTAAGCGTTATGATAGAAAAGAAGAAATTTTGGAGGAATACTATGTCACATATTAAATTTGATTATTCAAAAGTATTAGACAAGTTTGTTGCACCACATGAAGTGGAGTACATGCAAGCACAAGTTACAGCAGCAGACGAATTGATCCGTAAAGGAACTGGTGCTGGTAGCGACTTCTTGGGTTGGTTGGACCTTCCTGAAAACTACGACCGCGAAGAATTTGATCGCATCTTGAAAGCTGCTGAACAAATCAAATCAGACAGCGACGTTTTGGTGGTTATCGGTATCGGTGGATCATACCTTGGAGCTAAAGCTGCGATTGATTTCTTGAACCACCATTTTGCAAACTTGCAAACAAAAGAAGAACGCAAAGCGCCACAAATCCTTTACGCTGGAAACTCAATCTCATCTACTTACCTTGCTGACTTGGTAGAGTACGTTTCAGATAAAGATTTCTCAGTGAACGTGATTTCTAAATCAGGTACAACAACTGAACCAGCTATTGCTTTCCGTGTCTTCAAAGAACTTTTGGTTAAGAAATACGGACAAGAAGAAGCTAACAAACGTATCTACGCAACAACTGACCGCCAAAAAGGTGCTGTTAAGGTTGAAGCAGATGCTAACGGTTGGGAAACATTTGTTGTTCCAGATGATATCGGTGGACGCTTCTCAGTATTGACAGCAGTTGGATTGCTTCCAATCGCTGCGTCAGGTGCAGACATCAAAGCCCTTATGGAAGGTGCTAACGCAGCTCGTAAAGACTATACTTCAGATAAAATCTCTGAAAACGAAGCTTACCAATATGCAGCTGTTCGTAACATCCTTTACCGTAAAGGTTATGCAACTGAAATCTTGGTAAACTACGAGCCATCCCTTCAATACTTCTCAGAATGGTGGAAACAATTGGCTGGTGAGTCAGAAGGGAAAGACCAAAAAGGGATTTACCCAACTTCAGCTAACTTCTCAACAGACTTGCACTCATTGGGTCAATTTATCCAAGAAGGAACTCGTATCATGTTTGAAACAGTTGTCCGCGTTGACAAACCTCGTAAGAACGTGATCATCCCTACTTTGGAAGAAGATCTTGACGGACTTGGTTACCTTCAAGGAAAAGACGTTGACTTCGTTAACAAAAAAGCAACTGACGGTGTTCTTCTTGCCCACACTGACGGTGACGTGCCAAATATGTACGTGACTCTTCCTGAGCAAGACGCCTTCACTCTTGGTTACACAATCTACTTCTTCGAATTGGCTATCGCCCTTTCAGGTTACTTGAATGCTATCAACCCATTTGACCAACCGGGTGTTGAAGCTTACAAACGTAACATGTTTGCCCTTCTTGGTAAACCAGGATTTGAAGAATTGAGCAAAGAACTTAACGCTCGTCTATAATAGAATAAAAAGAGTGGTTTTACCACTCTTTTTGCTTTTTCTCGAAAAGAGAAATTGGACTCTGGCAAGACTTGTGATATAATATAGAGAGCAAAAAGGCAGACGCCTAGAGACTTTATAGGAGAAGATATGTCAAAAGATATTCGTGTGCGTTACGCACCAAGTCCAACAGGACTATTACACATCGGTAATGCCCGTACAGCATTGTTTAACTATTTGTATGCACGCCACCATGGTGGAACTTTTATTATCCGTATCGAAGATACTGACCGCAAACGTCATGTCGAAGACGGAGAACGTTCACAGCTTGAGAACCTTCGTTGGTTAGGCATGGACTGGGATGAAAGTCCAGAGACTCATGAAAACTACCGCCAGTCTGAGCGTTTGGAACTCTATCAAAAATATATCGACCAACTCTTAGCTGAAGGAAAAGCCTACAAATCTTACGTTACAGAAGAAGAGTTAGCAGCAGAACGTGAACGTCAAGAAGCAGCCGGTGAAACACCTCGCTACATCAACGAATACCTTGGTATGAGCGAAGAAGAAAAAGCAGCTTATGTGGCTGAACGTGAAGCAGCGGGCATCATTCCGACGGTTCGTTTGGCAGTGAATGAGTCTGGTATCTACAAGTGGCATGATATGGTCAAAGGCGATATCGAATTTGAAGGCGGCAATATCGGTGGGGACTGGGTTATCCAAAAGAAAGATGGATACCCAACTTACAACTTTGCCGTTGTCATTGATGACCACGACATGCAAATTTCTCACGTTATCCGTGGAGATGACCACATTGCCAACACACCAAAACAGCTCATGGTTTATGAAGCGCTCGGATGGGAAGCACCTGAGTTTGGTCACATGACCTTGATCATCAACTCTGAAACTGGTAAGAAGTTGTCTAAACGTGATACTAATACCCTTCAATTTATCGAAGATTACCGCAAGAAAGGTTACCTTCCAGAAGCAGTCTTTAACTTTATTGCTCTTCTTGGCTGGAACCCTGGCGGGGAAGACGAAATTTTCTCTCGTGAAGAACTCATCAAGCTCTTTGATGAAAACCGTCTTAGCAAGTCTCCAGCAGCCTTCGATCAGAAGAAAATGGACTGGATGAGCAATGAGTACATTAAGAATGCGGATCTTGAGACTATCTTTGAAATGGCAAAACCATTCCTTGAAGAAGCAGGACGTTTGACAGACAAGGCTGAGAAATTAGTAGAACTCTACAAACCACAAATGAAGTCAGTGGACGAAATCGTTCCATTGACAGACCTTTTCTTCTCAGACTTCCCAGAATTGACAGAAGCTGAACGAGAAATCATGGCTGGTGAAACGGTGCCGACTGTACTTGAAGCCTTTAAAGCCAAACTCGAAGCCATGTCAGATGATGAATTTGTGGTAGAAAATATCTTCCCACAAATCAAAGCAGTTCAAAAGGAAACTGGTATCAAAGGGAAAAATCTCTTCATGCCAATCCGTATCGCCGTTTCAGGTGAAATGCATGGTCCTGAATTACCAGATACCATCTACTTGCTTGGACGTGAAAAATCCATCCAACACATCGAGAAAATGTTGGCAGAAATTGCAAAATAGCATACAAAAAGAGCTTAAATATTGAGCTCTTTTTATATGCATACTTGTTTGAAAATGCAAAGATTTTAGTGTATAATATGAATTGACAGGGCAAGGAAATAAGTTGGTGAGGTGGTATTGTTACAACTAGACTCGGCTTAGTCTAACATTATTCCTAATGTTGGTCAGTCTACTTATTTTTTCTTTGCGTTTTGCTGAATAGAAGCAGAAATTCTTTTGTTCATGCAGTTACCATCCCTTACAATGACTTTGTTTTCGATCACCAGAGTTTCACTACAAAGATTTTGGTCCAATTTGTCCAGCTTTTTAGAGAAGGCTATCTACTCTTTCTTCTCCAAAAATAGAAAGAAATCGACTTTGCTCTGTTACCTTGCATTGTGCAAGGTTTTTTTGTGGAATAGTACTGGGAAATTTACGATTTCGTTTTGGAGTGGTATAATATTAACTATCCTGATGAATAGAGGAACTCGAATGAAAGAATTTAACAAATCAATAAAATTAGAGCATGTGGCTTATGATATCCGTGGTCCAGTTTTGGAAGAAGCTATGCGCATGCGCGCAAATGGAGAAAAAATTCTTCGTCTAAATACAGGGAACCCAGCTGAGTTTGGCTTTACAGCTCCAGATGAGGTTATCCACGACTTGATTATGAATGCCCGTGATAGTGAAGGCTATTCAGATTCAAAAGGTATCTTTTCAGCTCGTAAGGCGATTATGCAGTATTGCCAACTAAAGAAATTCCCCAATGTGGATATTGATGATATCTACCTTGGAAATGGGGTTAGTGAGCTAATCGTTATGTCTATGCAAGGGCTTTTGGATAACGGCGATGAAGTCTTGGTTCCTATGCCTGACTATCCACTTTGGACTGCGGCAGTCAGCTTGGCTGGGGGAAATGCCGTTCACTACGTCTGTGATGAAGAAGCGGAATGGTATCCAGACCTAGATGACATTAAGTCTAAGATTAGTTCAAATACTAAGGCTATCGTTTTAATCAATCCGAATAACCCAACGGGGGCTCTCTATCCTAAAGAACTCTTACTAGATATCATCGAGATTGCTCGTCAAAATGACTTGATTATCTTTGCGGACGAAATTTACGACCGTATGGTTATGGATGGCAATGTCCACACACCAGTCGCAAGTTTGGCTCCAGACCTTTTCTGTGTCAGCATGAATGGTCTGTCTAAATCTCACCGTATCGCTGGTTTCCGTGTTGGTTGGATGGTCTTGTCTGGACCTAAACATCATGTAAAGGGCTACATTGAAGGTCTCAACATGCTTTCAAACATGCGTCTCTGTTCGAACGTCCTTGCTCAGCAGGTAGTTCAAACGTCACTAGGTGGTCACCAGTCAGTGGATGAGTTGCTTCTTCCTGGTGGTCGTATCTATGAGCAAAGAAACTTTATTTATAATGCCATTCAAGATATCCCTGGTTTATCAGCTGTTAAGCCAAAAGCGGGTCTTTATATCTTCCCTAAAATCGACCGCAATATGTACCGTATCGATGACGATGAACAATTTGTCCTTAATTTCTTGAAACAAGAAAAAGTGCTTTTGGTACATGGACGTGGCTTCAACTGGAAAGAACCAGATCACTTCCGTATCGTTTATCTACCGCGTGTCGATGAGTTAGCCCAAATACAGGAAAAGATGACTCGCTTCTTGAAGCAGTATCGTAGATAAGGCTTTCATAGCAAAAAAGCTGGAAACATTTGTCAGAGCTATTGACAAATACGTAAGAATCAGATAGAATAGTAAAGTATGTTTAGTAACTGATCACTTTATAGCCGGCTAAACGAATACAAAATCTATGAGGAGGTATTCATCGTGAAACGTACTTATCAACCAAGTAAACTTCGTCGTGCGCGCAAACACGGATTCCGTAACCGTATGTCAACTAAAAACGGTCGTCGCGTATTGGCAGCTCGTCGTCGTAAAGGACGCAAAGTTTTGGCTGCATAATCCAAACAAATGAAACAAAGAAGTCAGTAGGAACTCGAGCCTACTGATTTTTCTTTTATCTAAAAGATAGAATTTTCTAAAGTTATTGATTGAGAATAGACATTTTAGAAGACGTCTTGAAAAAATCACATATAGAAAAAGCTCAAGATCAGAAGATAATTTCTCTGATTTTGAGCTTTTCTTTATTCTTTCAAATGATAAGAGTAGCTAGCAACGACGACATCTTCGTGCCATCTGAGAGCATATTTTAATTTAAGGCTCATTTGATTGTGGAGGATATTTTGCCAAGGTTTGTTAGGGATAAATTGGGGTACTAGAACTGTAACCGTGTAGTTCTTTTTCTTGGCTTCTTGAGAGATTTTTCGAACATATCGAACTGTAGGTGTGATAATATCGCGATAGCTGGTATTAATGTTTTTAAGAGTAATATTTGGGAAGTAGTCGGCAAATTCTTGGAGGATTTCTTGGTCTTTTTCCTCAGTTTCCTTGGTGGAAATGTGCATGGCCAAAACTTCATCTCCAATGCTTTGAGCGTAATTAATCGCTCCGACGCTTACTCGAGTAACATTTCCCACTAAGACAAGGACGACATTGCCGTCGTAGGTTTTCTTTTGAATTCCTTCATAAAGTCGAAGTTGTTTGGCCACTTTTTGGTAATGACTGTGGATGGACAAAAAGAGGAAGGTTAGGACCAGGATAATTGGGAAGAATGGCCAGATATCTCCAAGTCTGAAGAAGAGTAGGATAAGAACGATAGCGTAACAAATGATGGCACCAAGGATATTTGCAAAAGCTGACTTCAAGAAATGAGAGCCTTTTTCTTTTTTCCAGTGGCGAATCATCCCTGTTTGAGAAAGAGCAAAGGGGACGAAAACTCCAATTGTATAGAGAGGGATCAAGCGTTCTGTATTTCCGTTAAAAATGAGCAGAAGAATCATAGCGCCAAAGGCTAGTGTTAAGATACCGTTTGAGTAACCCAGGCGGTCTCCCTTTTCCATAAAGAGATGGGGCATGTACTTGTTCTTAGCCATATTGTAAGCCAACATTGGAAAGGCAGAAAAACCAGTATTTGCAGCAACGGCTAGGATTAGGGCAGTTGAGAATTGGAAGAGATAATAAACGATCTGACCGAGAGCTGAACCCCCTAAAATCCCTTTAGCCATTTGTGAGAGGATTGTTTCTCCGTGTTGAGGTGTAATCCCCATCCAGTAGTTTAAGAAGGTAATCCCTGCAAATAGAAATCCAAGAATTAGAGACATGATAGTAAGCGTCTGAGCTGCGTTTTTTTCTTTAGGGGTCTTGAAAAATGGAACGGCATTTGAGATAGCTTCAACTCCAGTTAGTGAGGCCGAACCGCTGGTAAAGGCTCTTAAAATTAGGACAATTGAGAGACTTGGGACAGTTTGACCAATTGCAGAAGTTGCATGATAACTGAGAGAACCTGTCAACAGTTGGAAGATACCAAACAATAAGAGGAAGACCGTACTAAAGATAAAGAGATAGACGGGGATCATCAGAGAACTAGCAGATTCCCTCAAGCCTCGTAGATTTAAAAGCATGAGCAAACATACTAGAAAAATAGAGATGTGGAGGTTGTAAGGATGGAGGGCAGGAAGTGCAGCAGTGATAGCATCAGCTCCTGCTGCCACTGATACGGCTACTGTTAGCATATAGTCAACAAGCAGACTTCCCCCAGCAATCAAACCTAACTCAGGGGAGAGGTTTTCTCGAGTAACCATATAGGCACCTCCACCTTGAGGGTAGGCATGGATGATTTGTCTATAAGAAATGGTCAGGCTAGCTAATAGTAAGAGGACAAAAATGCCAATAGGGAGACTCCACCAGATAGCAAGCGGAGAAAGACTAGCCAATACGAGAACGACCTGTTCAGGTCCATAAGCGATAGAAGATAGGGCATCACTTGATAGCATTGCGAGTGCCTGCGTTTTTCCAAGTAGTCCTCCCTCGCCTTCAGTTAAGGACTTAAGGGGACGACCAATAAAGGTATATTTTAGTTTTGTAAACATTTTCTTTCCTTTTCTGAAAATTTCAACAAGAGTTATTATACTGCTATGAAAAAAAGTCGTCAAGAAAAAATGAATGATTTCAAAATATTTTTTCCTATAAGGATGAGACTAGTTTTTTTGGTATAATAGAAGGTAGAAAAAACGAGGAAATATAAATGATTTTTGATACTCATACCCACTTGAATGTGGAAGAATTTTTGGGACGCGAAGAAGAAGAACTTACTTTAGCGGCTGAAATGGGTGTAACCCGGATGAATATTGTTGGTTTTGACAAACCGACTATTGAGCGTGCTCTTGAACTAGTGGACAAGTATGACCAACTCTATGCGACGATTGGCTGGCATCCAACGGAAGCAGGGACATACACAGAGGAAGTGGAGTCTTACTTGCTAGAAAAACTAAAACATCCAAAAGTTGTTTCCTTGGGTGAGATTGGTTTGGACTACCACTGGATGACGGCATCTAAGGAAGTTCAAGAAAAGGTTTTTCGTCGTCAGATTCAGCTATCTAAGGAATTAGATTTACCTTTTGTGGTTCACACCCGTGATGCGCTCGAAGATACCTATGAAATTATTAAGAGTGAGGGAGTTGGTCCACGTGGCGGCATCATGCACTCCTTCTCAGGTTCTCTAGAGTGGGCTCAGAAGTTTGTGGAACTTGGTATGACAATTTCCTTTTCTGGAGTAGTGACTTTCAAGAAGGCGACAGATATTCAGAAAACAGCTAAAGAGTTGCCTTTGGATAAGATTTTGGTAGAAACGGATGCACCTTATTTAGCCCCAGTACCCAAGCGCGGGCGTGAAAACAAGACAGCTTACACGCGCTATGTAGTGGACTTTATTGCGGACTTGCGTGGCATGACGACAGAAGAATTGGCAACTGCGACAAGTACCAATGCAGAAGGCATCTTTGGATTGGAACGTAAATCATGAAAGAGAAAATTTCCCAAGTCATCGTGGTAGAAGGACGTGACGATTCGGCTAATTTAAAACGCTACTTTGATGTGGAGACTTATGAGACTCGTGGATCTGCGATCAATGAACAAGATCTTGAACGAATCCAACGTTTACATGAACGTCATGGGGTGATTGTTTTTACAGATCCTGATTATAATGGGGAGCGAATCCGTCGCATGATTATGACGGCCATTCCGACAGTTCAACACGCCTTTCTCAAACGTGATGAGGCAGTGCCTAAGTCCAAGACCAAGGGACGTTCTCTAGGAATTGAGCATGCTAGCTACGAAGACTTGAAGACAGCACTAGAACAAGTAACTGAGCAGTTTGAAGCAGAAAGCGACTTTGATATTAGCCGTAGTGACTTGATTCGACTTGGTTTTTTAGCCGGCGCAGATAGCCGAAAACGCAGAGAATATCTAGGAGAAAGTCTTCGTATCGGTTATTCCAATGGGAAACAACTCCTTAAACGTTTAGAATTATTTGGGATAAGTCTAGCTGAAGTTGAAGAAGCTATGAAATCATATGAGAATTGAGAAACTCCCCCAAAATGTGGAGGGAATGTGATACAATAGAAGTAATCATATACGGTTTAATCAGGCTTGGTAGCAAGCATTAGAAAAGTGACTCCATAGGAATTGTGCTAAGAGGAGATAATGAGGAGAATTTATGGGAATCTTTGGCTATTTGAAAAAGACTGAAGCAGAAGAGTCTAAAAACAATGCGTGTGTGGGAGTTTTGGACTTTCTCCCAATGAAGGAAACGAATCAATTATTGATCGTTGGGAGTTTAGAAGGCAGTCTCAAGGTTGGGGATCAGTTGCAGTTTTGCAATCCTGACCAAGGAATGGAGGCTCTTGGTACTGTAGAAGTCAAAAAACTCAGCAGTCAAAATAAAGATGCAGATAGTTTAACTGATCAAGTACTCGCCCATCTAGTAGTTGATAGGAATCTTTCTTTGGATAAATTGAAAAAAGGAAGTGTACTCTTTAGTTCAGGTGTTGATGAAGAGCAAAAATTATCTAGCTATTCAGATGCTCTTTATCGTGCTTTTGTAGCCATCCAAGAGGGGCAATTGACTAATGAAGACTATTTGGCAGCTAGCCTTGATGACAGCGTAGAGATTTTACGTCTCTTTTTATGGAAATGCCGTCAAAATCAGGAAACTGAAAGTGAAGAAAGCTATCAATCCAACACTCGTAAGTTGGAACGTCTCGCGGAAATCGTTAAAGATAAGCTTTTAGAAGCAGATTCTGTTTATGCAGTGTATTCGGAAAAAACGGGCGAACCTTACCTCTTTTCAACTACTTATGATAGAGGAGAGGAAGGCTATCTTTGCACGGATCCCATGATTATGCTTTTGACACTATCTTGGTATCGCCAATTCAAGGAAACCATTGATAGTCGACCAAACTCAGTCGTCAAACTGATTGAAAATACGGAAGATAAAAAAGGGATTGAAAATTTCCTAGGGACAGCCTTTTACCTAAATGGTGCCTTGGGAGCAATCTTTAATTCCAAGGAAGTCAGCATCAGTGCCTCTGCCTTGGTTCAAAAACCAGATTTTTCTGATTTACCAGAAATACAAGTGCCTGTCATGAATCCTGATGTAGTAAGATGGATGCTTTTGATGGGACAACTAGATAGTCCGACGACAGAAGACGAAGAAGTAATTTATAAGCTTTATTATAAGTTCTTTTCAATGGCTGTGCCAAAAGCCAAATTCTTATTGCCTTTAGAGGCGGCTTCAGGCTTCCCAGAGGGTGGTCAGGAAGCAAATTCCTTTATTTTAGAAGAATCAGCTAAATTTAACATACCAACTGGAGAAGGCAAAAATGGCCGAAATTCTGTCCCAGTCTTTACCGATTGGAAACGTCTGCGAATGGTTTTTGATGAAAAGTGGAATGGCATGATTGAAAGCGCTGGTAACATGATTGAATTCTTTGACTATGCCATTAACCCAACGGAATACCATGAAGCGGGTGCCTATGTTAGCCTAACAGCTTTTAGAGACATGCAAAAGCTTAGTGAGGAACAAGAAGGAAGAGCTCAAGATTAGAAAACCTTTCAATATTAGAAAAGAGAATAAATGAGAATTGCAGATTATAGCGTGACCAAGGCAGTGCTAGAGCGTCACGGTTTCACCTTTAAAAAGTCCTTCGGACAAAATTTCCTGACCGATACCAATATCCTTCAAAAAATTGTGGATACGGCTGAAATTGATGACCAAGTCAATGTCATCGAGATTGGGCCAGGAATTGGTGCCTTGACTGAGTTTTTAGCTGAGCGTGCAGCTCAAGTCATGGCATTTGAGATTGACCACCGCTTGGTACCAATCCTAGCCGATACCTTGCGGGATTTTGACAATGTGACCGTAGTCAACGAAGACATACTAAAAGTTGACTTGGCACAGCACATCCAGAATTTTAAAAATCCTGACTTGCCAATCAAGGTAGTAGCCAACTTGCCTTACTATATCACGACGCCTATTCTCATGCACTTGATTGAAAGTGGTATTCCTTTTAGTGAGTTTGTGGTTATGATGCAAAAAGAAGTGGCAGATCGTATCTCTGCTAAGCCAAATACCAAGGCTTACGGCAGCTTGTCGATTGCAGTTCAGTATTACATGACCGCCAAGGTTGCTTTTATCGTACCTCGTACGGTCTTTGTGCCAGCACCAAATGTGGATTCAGCTATCCTAAAAATGGTACGACGCCCAGAACCTGCTGTAGCAGTGGAAGACGAGAAATTTTTCTTTAAAGTTTCCAAGGCTAGTTTTACTCATCGTCGCAAGACCTTGTGGAACAACTTGACAGGTTACTTTGGGAAGACCGAGGAAGTCAAGGATAAGTTGACCAAGGCTCTGGACCAGGCAGGCTTGTCACCAAGTGTACGTGGTGAAGCTCTTAGCTTGGCAGAATTTGCCAGTCTAGCAGATGCGCTTAAAGGACAAGGACTCTAAGATGCAGGGACAAATTATTAAAGCTTTGGCCGGCTTCTACTATGTAGAGAGTGAAGACCAGGTCTATCAAACACGCGCGCGTGGGAATTTTCGTAAAAAAGGCCATACGCCCTATGTTGGAGATTGGGTAGATTTTTCTGCGGAGGAAAATTCCGAAGGTTATATTCTCAATATTCACGAACGAAAAAATAGTCTGGTTCGCCCACCCATTGTCAATATTGACCAAGCTGTGGTTATCATGTCGGTCAAAGAGCCTGACTTTAATAGCAACTTGTTGGATCGCTTCTTGGTTCTTTTGGAGCACAAGGGCATTCATCCTATCGTCTATATTTCCAAAATGGACTTACTAGAGGATAGCGAAGAGTTGGATTTTTACGAGAAAACCTATCGTGCTATTGGCTACGACTTTGTGACTAGTAAGGAAGAGCTCTTACCTCTGTTGACAGACAAAGTGACGGTCTTTATGGGGCAGACGGGTGTTGGAAAGTCAACTTTGCTCAATAAAATCGCACCTGATCTCAATCTAGAAACGGGAGAAATCTCAGACAGTTTGGGTCGTGGTCGTCATACCACTCGAGCTGTTAGTTTTTACAACCTAAATGGAGGTAAAATCGCAGATACACCAGGTTTTTCATCGCTAGATTATGAAGTGTCAACGGCTGAAGAGCTGAACCAGGCCTTTCCAGAGATTGCTAGAGTCAGTCGCGACTGTAAGTTCCGTACA
Source organism: Streptococcus sp. 20925_1_44 (assembly GCF_041432435.1). NCBI lineage: Bacteria > Bacillati > Bacillota > Bacilli > Lactobacillales > Streptococcaceae > Streptococcus > Streptococcus sp. 20925_1_44. Next base: position 282,086 of record NZ_JAPVZQ010000002.1, on the reverse strand, counting down.
TGTACGCATACCCACGAACCTTCTTGCGCGGTTAAACCGTCTGTAGAAGAAGGTATCATTGCTACCTTCCGTTTTGACAACTACCTACAATTCCTCAGTGAGATTGAAAATCGCAGGGAAACCTATAAAAAAGTCAGCAAAAAAATTCCAAAATAAGGAGAAGCCTATGTCTCAATACAAGATTGCTCCGTCAATTCTGGCAGCAGATTATGCCAACTTTGAACGTGAAATTAAACGCCTAGAAGCAACTGGGGCAGAATACGCCCATATCGATATCATGGATGGTCACTTTGTACCTCAGATCAGTTTTGGTGCAGGTGTGGTCGAGGCTCTTCGTCCCCACAGCAAGATGGTCTTTGACTGCCACTTGATGGTCTCTAATCCTGAACATCATTTAGAAGACTTTGCGCGTGCAGGTGCAGACATCATCAGCATCCATGCAGAAGCAACACCTCATATCCATGGGGCCCTTCAAAAAATTCGTTCTCTTGGTGTCAAACCTTCAGTCGTCATTAATCCTGGTACACCTGTTGAGGCGATTAAGCATGTGCTACACTTAGTTGACCAAGTATTAGTCATGACAGTTAATCCTGGATTTGGTGGGCAAGCTTTTCTGCCTGAAACCATGGATAAGGTTCGTGAGTTGGTTGCCCTTCGTGAGGAAAAAGGTTTGAATTTTGAAATTGAAGTGGATGGCGGGATTGATGATCAGACCATTGCTCAAGCCAAAGAAGCTGGCGCTACAGTTTTTGTAGCGGGATCTTATGTCTTTAAGGGAGATGTCAATGAACGAGTGCAAGCTCTCAGAAATCAACTGGACTAAAGTTGCAGTTTTTGCAGGGGGAGACCGCGGTCACTACCGGACAGATTTTGACTGTTTTGTCGGTGTGGATCGAGGCTCACTCTGGGTATTGGAAGAAGAACTTCCTCTTGCTTTAGCAGTTGGGGATTTTGATTCTGTGACTGTAGAAGAACGTCAGTTGATTCAAGAACGTGCCCAGCACTTTGTCCAAGCTCAGCCAGAGAAGGATGATACCGATCTAGAACTAGCACTGTTAACGATTTTTGAAAAAAATCCTCAGGCTCAGGTGACCATTTTTGGAGCCCTAGGTGGTCGCATCGATCATATGCTGGCCAATGTCTTTCTACCCAGCAATCCTAAATTGGCACCCTATATGCGCCAAATAGAGATTGAGGATGGGCAAAACTTGATTAGCTATTGCCCAGAAGGGACCAGTCAGCTAGAACCACGTTCGGACTATGATTATCTTGCTTTTATGCCTGTGAGGGATAGTCAGTTGACTATTATCGGAGCCAAGTATGAACTGACGGAGGCGAATTTTTTCTTTAAGAAAGTTTACGCTTCTAACGAATATATAGATAGGGAAGTTTCGGTGACTTGCCCAGATGGCTATGTGGTTGTACTGCATAGCAAGGACAGGAGATAGGATGGAGATTATATTACTACTGTTACTAATTGCTAACCTAGCCGGGCTCTTTCTTATTTGGCAAAGGCAGGAAAAGCAGGAGAAATACCTGACCAAAAGTTTAGAAGACCAGGCAGATAACCTTTCAGACCAGTTAGATTATCGATTTGAGCAAGCGCGACAAGCAAGCCAGCTGGACCAAAAAAATCTAGAAGTGGCTGTTAGCGACCGTTTGCAGGAGGTGCGAATTGAATTGCACCAAGGTCTGACCCAGGTTCGACAGGAGATGAATGAAAACCTCCTCCAAACCAGAGATAAGACTGACCAACGACTACAGGCCTTGCAGGAATCAAATGAGCAACGTTTAGAGCAGATGCGCCAAACGGTCGAGGAAAAGTTAGAAAAGACCTTGCAGACACGCTTGCAAGCGTCTTTCGAGACAGTTTCAAAACAACTGGAATCTGTCAATCGCGGCCTTGGAGAAATGCAGACGGTTGCCCGTGATGTCGGCGCTCTTAATAAGGTCTTATCTGGTACAAAAACTCGAGGAATTCTAGGAGAATTACAACTGGGGCAGATTATCGAAGATATCATGACACCTGCCCAGTATGAGCGAGAATTTGCAACGGTTGAAAATTCGAGTGAGCGAGTGGAGTACGCTATCAAGTTACCTGGTCAAGGTGACCAGGAATATGTTTATCTACCGATTGATTCTAAGTTTCCACTGGCAGATTATTACCGTCTAGAAGAAGCCTATGAAGCAGGTGATAAGGATGAAATCGAAAATTGTCGCAAATCACTCCAAACAAGCGTTAAGCGTTTTGCCAAAGATATCAAGAACAAGTACATAGCACCGCCAAGGACGACCAATTTTGGAGTTCTGTTTGTCCCAACAGAAGGTCTTTACTCAGAAATCGTTAGAAATCCGATTTTCTTTGATGGTTTGAGACGGGAGGAGCAGATTATCGTGGCTGGACCAAGTACCTTGTCAGCCCTTCTTAACTCCCTATCTGTTGGCTTCAAGACTCTGAATATCCAAAAGAGTGCGGATCATATTAGCCAAACTCTAGCCAACGTCAAAACCGAATTTGGCAAGTTTGGTGGCATTTTGGTTAAAGCGCAAAAACACCTCCAACATGCCACTGGTAATATTGATGAATTGTTAAACCGACGTACTTCAGCTATCGAGCGAACTCTCCGACATATTGAATTGTCAGAAGGTGAGCCTATGCTTGATTTGCTCCAGTTCCAAGAAGATGAGGAAGAATATGAAGATTAGTCACATGAAAAAAGATGAACTGTTCGAGGGCTTTTATCTAATCAAATCAGCTGACCTGAGACAGACGCGTGCTGGGAAAAACTACCTAGCCTTTACCTTCCAAGATGATAGTGGGGAAATCGAAGGAAAACTCTGGGATGCCCAACCTCACAATGTTGAGGCCTTTACTGCAGGAAAAGTTGTCCACATGCAAGGGCGCAGAGAAGTTTATAATAATACTCCACAAGTCAATCAAATTACGCTTCGCTTACCTCAGCCTGGCGAACCCAATGACCCAGCAGACTTCAAGGTCAAATCACCAGTGGATGTTAAAGAAATCCGTGAGTATATGGCACAGATGATTTTCAAGATTGAAAATCCCATCTGGCAACGAATCGTTCGGGCCCTCTATACCAAATATGATAAAGAATTTTATTCTTATCCAGCTGCAAAAACTAACCACCATGCCTTTGAAACAGGGCTTGCTTATCACACGGCAACTATGGTTCGTTTAGCAGAGGCAATTGCAGATATCTACCCACAACTCAATAAGAGCTTGCTCTACGCCGGAATTATGTTGCATGACCTGGCTAAGGTTATTGAGTTAACAGGTCCGGACCAGACAGAGTATACAGTGAGAGGAAATCTTATCGGACATATCGCCTTGATTGATAGCGAGATTACCAAAGCGGTTATGGAACTTGGCATTGATGATACTCGAGAAGAAGTGGTGCTTCTGCGCCATGTGATTCTCAGCCACCATGGATTACTCGAGTATGGTAGTCCTGTTCGTCCTCGTGTGATGGAAGCTGAAATTATTCATATGATTGATAATTTGGATGCAAGTATGATGATGATGTCAACAGCTCTGGCTCTTGTTGATGAGGGTGAAATGACCAATAAAGTCTTTGCAATGGACAATCGTTCCTTCTACAAGCCAAAATTAGACTAGAAACTAAAAAAATGAGCTTTATTTAGACAATAAAGTTCGTTTTTTTTGCTTTAGTGTGATATAATGAGAAAAAGACTAATTAAAAAGAATGGTGAATAACTAATGAAATTAAGAAGAAGTGATCGGATGGTTGTTATTTCCAATTATTTGATTAACAATCCATACAAATTAACCAGTCTCAATACCTTTGCGGAAAAGTATGAATCTGCCAAATCTTCTATTTCAGAAGATATTGTCATTATTAAGCGCGCCTTTGAAGAAATTGAAATCGGCCATATTCAAACGGTGACAGGTGCTGGTGGTGGAGTTATTTTCACACCTTCTATCTCTACCCTTGAGTCCAAAACAATCATCCAAGAGCTTCGCGATAAACTTTCAGAGAGCGACCGCATTCTGCCAGGTGGCTACATTTATTTGTCTGATCTTCTTAGCACTCCAGCTATTTTGAAAAATATCGGCCGCATTATTGCCAAGAGCTTTATGGACCAAAAGATTGATGCTGTTATGACGGTAGCGACCAAAGGGGTTCCGCTTGCAAATGCAGTAGCAAATGTTCTCAACGTACCTTTTGTCATTGTCCGTCGTGACTTGAAAATCACTGAGGGTTCAACTGTTAGTGTCAACTACGTCTCAGGTTCTAGCGATCGTATTGAAAAAATGTTCCTTTCAAAACGTAGCCTTAAAGCAGGAAGCCGTGTCTTGATTGTTGATGACTTCTTGAAAGGCGGAGGAACGATTAACGGTATGATTAGCCTTTTAACAGAGTTTGATTCTGAGTTAGCTGGTGTAGCTGTCTTTGCTGATAATGCGCAGGAAGATCGTGAACAGCAGTTTGACTACAAATCACTCTTAAAAGTTACCAATATTGATGTGAAGAACCAACAAATTGAAGTTGAAGTTGGGAACATCTTTGAAACAGAAAAATAAGAGAGAATAAGATGCTTAAAGGTTGGAACTTTCGTCCCAGCCTTTCTTTGATAATGAATATGAAGGAGCCCTATGAAGACGCCATTTATTAAACGTGAAGACTTAGAAAAGATTGTTGAAGAGTTTCCAACTCCATTCCATCTCTACAATGAAAAAGGTATTCGCGAGAAAGCACGCGCAGTTAATGAAGCTTTCTCTTGGAATAAAGGCTTTAAAGAATACTTCGCAGTTAAGGCAACTCCAACTCCAGCTATCTTAAAAATCTTACAAGAAGAAGGATGTGGAGTGGATTGTTCTAGTTATGTAGAGCTCTTGATGAGTCATAAGCTTGGATTTACAGGGTCGGAGATGATGTTTTCATCTAACAATACACCAGACCAAGAGTACGCCTATGCCCGCGAATTAGGGGCGACTATCAACTTGGATGCCTTTGAAGATATCGCCCATTTAGAACGTGCAGCAGGCATCCCTGAGATTATCTCTTGCCGTTACAATCCTGGTGGCGTATTTGAATTAGGAACGGATATTATGGATAATCCTGGTGAAGCTAAGTTCGGGATGACTAAGGAACAGCTCTTTGAAGCCTTTGCTCTCTTGAAAGAAAAGGGAGCAAAAACTTTTGGGATTCATTCCTTTCTAGCTTCTAATACAGTGACTCACCTATACTATCCAGAATTAGCACGCCAGCTTTTTGAACTGGCTGTAGAAATCAAGGAAAAGTTAGGTATTTCGCTGGACTTCATCAATCTTTCTGGAGGAATCGGGGTCAACTATCGTCCGGACCAGGAGCCAAATGATATTGCTTTAATTGGTGAGGGGGTTCGTCAGGTTTATGAAGAAGTTCTTACGCCAGTAGGTCTTGGTCAAGTTAAGATTTTTACAGAACTAGGACGTTTTATGTTAGCGCCTCATGGAATTCTTGTGACTAAAGTAACCCATAAAAAGAAAACCTACCGAACTTATCTCGGAGTAGATGCATCAGCTGTCAATCTTATGAGACCGGCTATGTATGGAGCTTATCACCACATCACCAATATGATGAATCCTGACGGTCAGACGGAAGTCGTTGATGTTGTTGGTTCACTCTGTGAAAACAACGACAAATTTGCGGTTAATCGTGAACTACCTCAAACAGAAATTGGTGATTTGTTAGTCATTCATGATACAGGTGCGCATGGCTTCTCTATGGGCTACCAGTACAATGCCAAACTTCGTTCAGCAGAGGTTCTCTATACAGAGGATGGTAGTGCACGGCTAATCCGTAGAGCAGAGCGACCTGAGGACTATTTTGCAACTCTCTATGGATTCGAATTTGACAAGGATTAGAAGAATTTTTGAAAATCATGAAAGTTGAAAGTGAAAAACAGTTTGTTTTCTAAAAAATAGACAAAATCTGTGGTTTTTCTTTTCAGGCATGATATAATAAAGCTATAAAACGGTTTCAAGGAAGGTGACGTGATGTCTGAAGAAACAATTGACTATGGACAAGTGACAGGAATGGTGCATTCGACAGAGAGTTTTGGGGCGGTAGATGGCCCTGGGATTCGTTTTATTGTCTTTTTGCAGGGCTGTCAGATGCGTTGCCAATATTGCCATAACCCTGACACATGGGCGATGGAAACCAATAAATCTCGTGTACGAACAGTAGATGATGTTCTAGAAGAAGCGCTTCGTTATCGTGGTTTCTGGGGAGACAAGGGAGGTATCACAGTCAGTGGAGGAGAAGCTCTCTTGCAGATTGATTTCTTGATTGCCCTCTTTACCAAAGCAAAAGAAAAAGGAATCCACTGTACCTTGGATACTTGTGCCCTTCCATTCCGTAATAAACCACGCTATCTAGAAAAGTTCAATAAGTTAATGGCCGTGACAGACTTGGTTCTTCTTGATATCAAGGAAATCAACGAAGCACAACACAAGATTGTAACCAGTCAAACCAATAAAAATATCTTGGCATGTGCTCAGTACTTGTCAGATATTGGGAAACCTGTTTGGATTCGTCACGTTCTTGTGCCTGGATTGACAGACCGTGATGAAGATTTGATTGAGCTTGGTAAGTTCGTAAAAACTCTTAAAAACGTTGATAAGTTTGAAATCCTACCCTACCACACTATGGGAGAATTCAAATGGCGCGAGCTTGGCATTCCGTATTCTCTTGAAGGGGTTAAACCTCCAACGGCAGATCGTGTGAAGAATGCTAAGGAATTGATGGATACAGAAAGTTATCAAGATTACATGAAACGTGTACATGGATAAAAAGAAGCCTGATGGGAACATCGGGCTTTTCTGATATAAAAAAAGCTTAGCTAGAATGCTAAGCCTTTTATTTTTTATCTAGAATGTTGTTTTCCAGAATTGCGTTTTTTATTTTTCTTCTTAGTAGAAGTTGAGATAACTGCTGCTGATTCAGGAGTTACATCTTTACGAGCACCTGAAGTTTTGCTTGCTTTTGGTGGGTTCTTGGCATATTCTTCACGTACTTTTTTACGAAGTTTTGGACGAATGATGTAGTTGACGATGAATTGTTGAAGGATCATCATGAAACCACCGACAACCCAGTAAAGCGTAACGCTGGCTGGTGAAAAGATTGAGAACATGACAATCATCATTGGACTCATGTAAATCATCTTCTTGAGTTGTTCTCTTTGAGTCTCATCTTCAACTCCGTGTAGTGAAAGGAGCGATTGGACGTAGTAGAGAACACCTGCACAGGCGATAAGAATCCAACTTGGAGAACCAAGTGCGATTCCTAAGAAGCTAGCTTCAGCAACACCTTCTGTATGTTGAGCAGCAAAGTAGATCGCTGAGAAGAAAGGCATTTGGATGAGGAGAGGGAAACATCCTACTCCGCCAAACATGCTGATACCGTGCTCTTTTTGAGCAGCAAAGAGAGCTTGTTGGGCTTCCAGTTTTTCTTCTTGAGTAGTTGCTTCTTTGAGACGAGTTTGATGTGGCTCAAGAACATGCTTGAGGGCGTTCATCTTTTCAGAGTGAAGCGTTGCCTTCCAAGATTGATAGATACCCAGTGGCAAAATAATCAAGCGGACGATGATGGTTACGATAATAATAGCGACCCCAAAGCCTAGCCCTTTATCAGTAGCAAAGTACTTGATGGCTTCAGCCATAGGTGCTCCGATTGTATTCCAGATAAATCCTGTTGGTTGTCCAGTTGCTTTATCAACCTGGACACAGCCTGTTAAGACTAATAGCATGGCCACTCCCATGATAGAGAGGGCGATTCGTTTAATTGATTTCACTGTTTTAATTCCTTCTTAAAAATGATACCTTTCTATTCTACTGTTTTTTTTGAAAATATACAATAGTTCTAGAGACCTAATTTGCTACTTTGAAATCTGAATAGGATGGGAAGTTGCTCAATTGAACATCTAGATAAGTTACTTTTGAGAAGGGAGTAGGTCCCTTTCGGATTTCTTGGATGAACTTAGCCATGATAGCTGAAGACTCTGCTTGGGCAAGAATTTCAACGGTTCCGTCATCGTTGTTCCAGACACGACCAGTGATTCCACCTATTTCGAGGGCAAGGGTATAGACGCCCCAGCGGAAACCAACGCCTTGAACGCGACCCTGTGCGATCATTTTGACCTTTTGCATACCAAACCTCCTTGATTGTGTTATAATACTCCTATGACTATTATAACCTCTAAAGCCAATTCTGTGGTAAAAAATGCCAAGAAATTGCATCAAAAAAAATATCGAAAATCTTCTTATTTAATTGAAGGATGGCATTTGTTTGAAGAGGCTGTTCAGGCTGGTGCTAAGATTGAGAAAATATTTGCCCTTTCAGAGTATGGTGAAAAATTAACGGACTACCCTCAGACCGTCTTTGTTGCCGAAGAAATCTTGCTTGATTTGGCAGATTCACAAACTCCTCAGGGCATTGTAGCCATTGTTCAAAAGGAAGAAGAGCAGTTGCCGGATTTCACCTCTGGAAAATATCTTTTCTTGGAAGACGTGCAGGATCCTGGAAATGTTGGCACAATGGTTCGGACGGCAGATGCGGCAGGTTTTTCTGGAGTCATTGTTTCAAGCAAGTCAGCAGATATATATAGCTTGAAGACTCTCCGATCCATGCAGGGCAGTCATTTTCATGTACCGATTTATCGGATGCCTGTTGAAACTTTTGTAGAAGAGGCTAAAAAGGGCAATTTACCAATTCTGGCAACTACTTTGTCCCAAAACTCTAAAGATTATCGTGAGCTTGCTCAGCTAGCAGATTTCGTCTTGGTCATGGGAAATGAAGGTCAAGGAATCAGTCAATTCATGACAAATCAGGCAGACCAACTGGTTCATATTACCATGAAAGGGAAGGCGGAAAGTCTCAACGTTGCAATTGCTGCAGGCATACTCATGTTTTATTTGAGTTAAATTGTTTTATTTTTGTTATAATCAGTAAAAAGATTTCATAAGGAGAAAAAGATATGAATCAAACAATTATTCAAGAACGTTCTGGTCTGAATCAATTTTATGCAAAAGTCTATGCTTTTGTAGGGATTGGGATTGCCTTATCTGCAATCGTTTCAGCCTTGATGTTAACAACCTTCCAAGATCTTCTTGTTCAGTTAATGCTTAACGCCCGCATATGGTTAATTGTCACAGGAATTGTAGAAGTAGCTCTAGTAATTTTTGCAAGTGGTTTAGCGGTAAAGAATAGTCCAGCAACCTTTCCAATATTTCTGCTCTACTCAGCGATCAATGGTTTTTCACTAAGCTTCATTGTGTCGCTCTATCTTCCTGGGACAGTTTTGACAGCCTTTATCTCCAGTGCAGCCCTCTTCTTCGTGATGGCTATCGTAGGAGTAGTCATCAAAAAAGATTTGAGTGGGATCGGTCGTGCTTTGATTGCAGCCCTATTTGGTCTGATACTCGCCATGGTTGTCAATATTTTCCTAAATAGTGACCTAATGGATTACATTATTAGTATTGTTATGGTGCTTGTTTTTGCAGGTCTCATTGCTTGGGATAATCAAAAAATTCGTTATGTTTACGAAGAGTCAGATGGTCAGGTCGCTACAGGCTGGGCAATTTCTTTAGCACTTAGCCTCTACCTCGACTTTATCAACCTCTTCCTTAGCTTCTTACGAATCTTTGGACGTGACGATTAATACTTTTAGAGCTCAAATGAGCTCTTTTTTAATTTTTACTTTCCTTTTTAATAACAAAAAGGTATAATCTTTTTATTATTCAAAAGGAGGAACGTATGAAGAAAAGTTTTATCCATCAGCAAGAAGAGATTTCCTTTGTAAAAAATACCTTTACCCAATATTTAAAAGATAAGTTAGAAGTAGTAGAAGTGCAAGGACCAATCTTGAGTAAGGTTGGTGATGGGATGCAGGACAACCTTTCAGGTATTGAACATCCAGTTTCAGTTAAGGTTTTGCAGATTCCTAATGAAACCTATGAAGTGGTGCATTCACTTGCCAAGTGGAAACGCCATACCTTGGCTCGTTTTGGTTTTGGTGAGGGAGAAGGCCTCTTTGTTCACATGAAGGCCCTTCGTCCAGACGAAGACTCACTAGATGCTACTCACTCAGTCTATGTAGATCAGTGGGACTGGGAAAAAGTTATTCCAAATGGACAGCGCAATCTTGCCTACCTTAAAGAAACGGTCGAAAAGATTTATAAGGCTATTCGTTTAACAGAGCTGGCAGTCGAAGCCCGCTATGATATTGAGTCAATCTTGCCGAAGCAAATTACTTTTATCCATACTGAAGAATTGGTAGAACGTTACCCAGACTTAACTCCAAAAGAACGTGAAAATGCTATCTGTAAGGAATTCGGTGCGGTCTTCCTAATTGGTATCGGTGGTGTATTGTCAGATGGAAAACCTCATGACGGACGTGCGCCGGACTATGATGACTGGACAACAGAATCTGAAAATGGCTACAAGGGTCTAAATGGAGATATCCTTGTTTGGAATGATAATTTGGGTGCAGCCTTTGAATTGTCTTCAATGGGGATTCGTGTCGATGAAGACACTCTTCGTCGTCAGGTAGCTATTACGGGAGATGAAGATCGCTTGAGTCTAGAATGGCATAAGGCTCTCTTGAACGGACTTTTCCCTTTGACAATCGGTGGAGGAATTGGACAGTCTCGTATGGCCATGTTCTTACTTCGTAAGAAGCACATCGGTGAAGTTCAAACCAGTGTTTGGCCACAAGAAGTCAGAGATACTTACGAGAATATTCTTTAATCAATCGAACCGAGAGGTTCGATTTTCTTATTTCATCAGAATTTGGTATAATATACCTTATGAAAATCGTATCAGGAATCTACGGAGGACGTCCTTTAAAGACCTTGGACGGGAAAACAACGAGGCCGACATCGGACAAGGTCCGCGGAGCTATTTTCAATATGATTGGCCCTTACTTTGAAGGAGGGCGTGTGCTAGATCTCTATGCTGGTAGTGGGGGCTTATCCATTGAAGCGGTTTCAAGAGGGATGTCGAGCGCTGTCCTAGTTGAGAAGGATCGCCGAGCACAGAATATTGTGGCAGAAAACATTCAGATGACCAAGGAAACCTCTAAATTTCAATTATTGAAAATGGAATCCAGTCGCGCATTGGAGCAAGTGGATGGTGTCTTTGATCTCATCTTTTTGGATCCTCCCTATGCAAAAGAACAGATCGTATCCGACATTGAAAAAATGGCGGAGAGAAATCTTTTCTCAGAAGATGTCATGGTGGTCTGTGAGACCGATAAATCAGTAGAACTTCCAGAAGAAATCGCCTGTTTGGGCATCTGGAAGGAAAAAATATATGGGATTAGTAAGGTGACGGTTTATGTCAGATAAAATTGGGCTATTCACAGGTTCTTTTGATCCAATGACAAATGGGCATATGGATCTCATTGAGCGTGCAAGTAAGCTCTTTGATAAATTGTATGTGGGAATTTTTTATAATCCACACAAAAATGGATTTTTACCGATAGAAAGTCGGCTAGAGACGGTTGAAAAAGCGGTGGGACACCTAAAAAATGTCCAGGTCATATCCTCTCATGATGAATTAGTCGTTGATGTTGCTAGAAAACTAGGTGTCCATGTTCTTGTTCGTGGTTTGCGTAACGCTGCGGATCTTCAGTATGAAGCCAGTTTTGATTTTTACAACCATCAATTAGCAGGAGAGATTGAGACAGTCTATCTCCATAGTCGCCCAGAGCATGTTTATATCAGCTCTTCAGCTGTTAGAGAACTATTGAAGTTTGAACAAGATATTAGCAAGTATGTACCAAATGTAGTCTTGGAGGAGTTAAAGAATGAAGAAAAAAACTAGATGGCCCATATATTTAATCATCGGGCTCATTATCACTTTTATAGCTTTTACGGTACCACTTCCTTATTATATTGAGGTGCCAGGGACTTCAGAAGATATTCGAAAGGTTTTACAAGTCAATAACCAATCTGATCAAGAAGAAGGTTCTTACCAATTTGTGACGGTAGGAGTTAAACACGCCAGAATGGTGGACTTGGTTTATGCTTGGCTAACACCTTTTACAGATATTCGTAGTGCCAAAGAAATGACAGGTGGTTCTTCAGATGCAGAATTTATGCGAATCAACCAGTTTTACATGGAAACTTCGCAAAATATGGCCAAATATCAAGGTCTGAAGGCGGCGGGCAAGGAGATAGAACTCAAATACCTGGGAGTCTATGTTTTGACCGTAACAGATAACTCAACCTTCAAGGGTATTCTCAATATCGCTGACACTGTAACAGCTGTCAATGATAAGACTTTTGAGAGCTCTAAGGAAATGGTCGACTACGTCAACTCTCAAACTCTAGGTGACAAGGTTAAGGTTACTTATCAAGAAGATGGGAAAGTCAAAACCGCTGAAGGAAAAATCATTACTCTGGAAAATGGGAAAAATGGTATTGGAATCGGGTTGATTGACCGCACAGAAGTGTCAAGTGATGTGCCAATCAAGTTTTCAACTGCTGGCATTGGTGGTCCGAGTGCTGGAATGATGTTTAGTTTATCCATCTATACGCAAATTGCAGATCCAACTCTTCGAAATGGACGTATTATTGCTGGTACAGGAAGTATCGACAGAGATGGAAATGTTGGTGATATTGGTGGAATTGACAAAAAAGTTGTTGCTGCTGCAAAAAAAGGAGCTACTGTATTCTTTGCTCCTAACAATCCAGTAACTGAAGAAGCTAAAAAGGCCAATCCTAATGCTAAAAGTAATTATGACACGGCTGTAGAAGCTGCTGAAATGATTAAAACAGACATGAAGATTGTTCCTGTAAAAACACTTCAGGATGCAATTGATTACTTGAAAAACAACCCATAAAATATAGTGCAAGTCCATAGACTAGCGTTGAAAAAGAGAAGATGGTATAATAGGCAGATGATTCAATTGTTTTTTACCCTCAGTAGTCATATGTTTTTTGTCTACCTAGTTTTTCAACTTTTGAAAGATTTAGTCAAATGGGATCAAATTTTGAAGGTGACTAAGGACAATGCGAGGAAAGTACGACTTTTGGTAGTGTTGTGTAGTATCGGTTTAGGGTATCTAATCAGTTCTTTTTTCCTAAATCTCTACCAACTATGGCAAGAAGCCGTACGGACATTATTCTAAACTCGAAAGTAAAGGAAAATATTTATGGAAAAAATTGTAGTTCGAGGTGGCGATAATCGCCTTGTCGGAAGTGTTACCATTGAGGGCGCGAAAAATGCAGTTTTGCCACTACTTGCAGCGACAATTTTAGCAAGCGAAGGAAAAACAGTTTTAAAAAATGTTCCTATCCTATCGGATGTCTTTACCATGAACCAAGTAGTTCGTGGATTAAATGCGAAAGTTAATTTTGACCAAGATGCACACATTGTTGAAGTGGATGCAACAGATGATATCACAGAAGAAGCTCCCTATAAGTATGTCAGCAAGATGCGTGCTTCTATTGTAGTCTTGGGTCCAATCCTGGCTAGGGTTGGTCACGCTAAAGTTTCGATGCCAGGTGGTTGTACGATCGGTAGTCGTCCGATTGACCTTCACCTTAAAGGTTTGGAAGCAATGGGGGCTAAGATCACCCAAACAGCTGGCTATATCGAAGCTAAGGCAGAACGCTTGCATGGAGCCCATATCTATATGGACTTTCCTAGTGTTGGGGCAACCCAAAACTTGATGATGGCTGCAACGCTAGCTGATGGCGTAACTGTTATCGAAAATGCTGCGCGTGAACCTGAAATTGTAGACTTGGCTGTTCTTTTAAATAAAATGGGTGCTAAAGTCAAAGGTGCGGGAACAGAGAGCATTACTATCACTGGTGTTGAAAACTTGCATGGTGCAACCCATAACGTTGTTCAAGACCGCATCGAAGCAGGGACATTCATGGTTGCTACTGCAATGACAGGTGGAGATGTCCTGATTCAAGATGCTATCTGGGAACACAACCGTCCCTTGTTGGCGAAATTACAAGAAATGGGTGTTGAAGTCATCGATGAAGATGAAGGAATCCGCATCCGTTCTCAACGAGACAAACTAAAAGCAGTTCATGTCAAGACCTTACCACATCCAGGGTTTCCAACGGACATGCAGGCGCAGTTTACTGCTCTTATGACGGTTGCTCAAGGAGAATCAACTATGGTTGAGACAGTCTTTGAGAATCGTTTCCAACATCTAGAGGAAATGCGTCGCATGGGCTTGCATTCTGAGATTATCCGTGACACTGCTCGTATTGTTGGCGGGCAACCTCTCCAAGGGGCAGAAGTGCTGTCTACGGACCTTCGTGCAAGTGCAGCCTTGATATTGACAGGCTTAGTGGCTGAAGGTGAGACTGTTGTTGGAAAACTTGTCCATTTGGATAGGGGCTATTATCGTTTTCATGAAAAATTAGCTCAGTTAGGGGCTAATATTGAACGGGTAAGTGTGGAAGCTGATGAAGATGAATAAAGAAGTAGCTTATGTGTTGCGTCGATTTCTTTTAGTCATCATTGTTTTACTTTTAGGTGTCTTAGCACTTGGAATTGGCTTGATGATTGGCTACGGTATCTTAGGCAAGGGGCAAGATCCATGGGCGATTTTAGCTCCAGAAAAGTGGCATGAGTTAATTGCGAAATTTACAGGGAAATGAGAGTGGGACAGAAATCGGTAATTCGTTAGAATTCGATTTTGTTGTCCCACCTCCGCACAGTTGAGTAGGGCTGTAAAAGCTGATGAAATCAGCGTAGTAGAGCCCACTCAGCCACTGCGTCTTGATCGACAATCCAAAGACAATTGAGAGGCTAGGACTTTTGTCCCAGCTTCTTTTCTAGGAAGTGAAATGAAGGAGAAAGTATGAATAAAAAAACAAGGCAGGCACTCATAGGTCTTCTGCTTTTCCTACTTTTGTCGGCAGGAAGTTACTACATAAAAGAAATGCAGGCTTCCAATGCTACACCGAAAACACAGGTTAACCAGAAATCCCAGTCGCTTGATACTCCAAGCCAAAAATTGGCCGAGAGTGTACTGACTGATTCGGTAAAAAAACAAATAAAGGGTACTCTTGAGTGGAATGGAGCAGGTGCCTTTATCGTAAATGGGAACAAAACGAACTTAGATGCAAAGGTCTCAAGTAAACCTTATGCTGATAACAAGACAAAAACTGTAGGTGGGGAGACAGTTCCAACTGTGGCTAACGCCCTCATGTCAAAAGCAACAAGACAGTACAAAGACCGTGAAGAAACCGGGAATGGTTCAACTTCTTGGACCCCGGCAGGATGGCATCAGGTCAAAAACCTAAAAGGGACTTATAATCACGCTGTAGATAGAGGACATTTATTAGGCTATGCCTTGATTGGTGGTTTAGATGGTTTTGATGCATCTACTAGCAATCCCAAAAATATCGCTGTACAAACAGCCTGGGCCAACCAAGCACGCGCAGAAGATTCGACTGGACAAAACTACTATGAAAGTTTAGTTCGAAAGGCTTTGGATCAAAATAAGCGCGTGCGTTACCGTGTCACATTGCTCTACGCTACAGAAGAAGATTTGGTTCCTTCTGCATCTCAAATTGAAGCCAAATCATCTGATGGTGAATTGGAGTTTAACGTCGTGGTTCCTAACGTTCAAAAGGGAATTCAGTTAGATTACCGAACAGGAAAAGTAACTGTTACAAAGAACTAATAGATAGTCGGTCCCTTATTGTTTCGGTAGGGGATTTACTATAGAAATCACAATTTAATGTGTAGAAGTTGAAAAATATGGTATAATAGTCACAATTATACTTTTTAGGAGAAGGAAAATGGAAGACCCGAGCAGTCAGGATTTGTTACTGCAATTTGTATTATTAGTTGTTTTGACCTTTTTAAATGCTTTTTTCTCTGCTACAGAGATGGCTATAGTTTCTCTTAGTCGCTCACGTGTTGAACAAAAGGCTGAAGAGGGAGATAAACGCTATATCCGTTTGCTAAAGGTACTTGAAAACCCCAATCACTTTTTATCAACCATTCAAGTTGGTATTACTTTAATTACAATCTTGTCAGGGGCTAAACTAGCAGACTCTCTAGGACAATTGATAGCCTCATGGATGGGAAATAGCGAAACTGCGTATGCAGTAGCTTCTTTCTTATCACTTGCTTTTTTGACATATATTTCAATCGTTTTTGGCGAACTTTATCCTAAACGCATTGCTCTAAATCTTAAGGATGCCTTGGCAATCCGAACGGTACCATTTATTATTGCTATCGGTAAGATTGTGAGTCCCTTTGTTTGGTTGCTATCTGCATCAACCAATCTTTTGAGCCGTTTGACGCCGATGACATTTGACGATGCAGACGAAAAAATGACTCGTGATGAGATTGAGTACATGCTGACTAAAAGCGAAGAAACTTTGGATGCTGATGAAATCGAGATGTTGCAGGGGATTTTCTCACTGGATGAGCTTATGGCGCGTGAAGTCATGGTTCCTCGAACAGATGCCTTTATGGTAGATATCCAAGATGACACTCAGACCATTATCGAAAGTATCTTAAAACAAAATTTTTCTCGAATTCCTGTTTATGACGGCGATAAGGACAATGTCATTGGTTTGATTCATACAAAGAATCTGCTAAAAGCAGGGTTTACCGATGGTTTTGATAATATTGTATTGAGAAAGATATTACAGGAACCTTTATTTGTACCTGAAACCATTTTTGTGGACGATTTGTTAAAAGAACTGAGAAATTCACAAAGACAGATGGCTATTCTTCTTGATGAATACGGAGGAATGGCTGGTTTGGTAACACTTGAGGATCTCCTTGAAGAGATTGTTGGTGAGATTGATGATGAAACTGACCGTGCTGAAGTCTATGTTCATACTATCGGCGAGGACACTCATATTGTCCAAGGGACAATGAATTTGAACGATTTCAATGATTATTTTGATGTCGAGCTTGAAAGTGACAATGTAGATACCATTGCTGGTTATTATTTGACAGGTGTGGGAACTATTCCAACATCTGAGAAACTCAGCTATGAGTTAGATAGTGGAAATAAGCATATCACCTTGACAAATGACAAGGTCAAAAATGGTCGTGTCACCAAGCTTAAGGTTCAAATCCAAGAACTTGAATCAGAAGAAGAAACTGAATAAAACAAAAGCTTTATCAGAGAAAACTGATAAAGCTTTTTAAGTGTAAAAAAGAAAAGACTCCGTTAGGAGTCTTCGTTTATATAGAGGCGGTAGACGGATTTGAACCGACGATCAAGCTTTTGCAGAGCCGTGCCTTACCACTTGGCTATACCGCCTTAACTTTTATTATTATACCTTGAAAATTGTTTCTCGTCAATAGTTTTCTTTTCTGAAAACATAAGATTCAAATGTTTAAAAAAACATGCGACAAAATATTCTGAAAATTCGTTTACTTTTTAAAAAAACTGTGGTATAATTTTCAATATCCACAATTTAAAACGAGGAGTTTATAAATATGAAAAAAAGTCGGATTCTTGCAGTAGCCGGTGTTGCATTACTTGCTACAGGTGTTCTTGCAGCTTGCGGTTCTTCAAAATCATCTAATGATGCAGAGGCTCCAAAAGCTTACGGTTATACATATACCGCTGATCCAGAAACTTTGGATTATCTTATCTCTGGTAAACAAAGTACAAAAGTGGCTACTTCAAATGGTATTGATGGCCTATTTACAAATGATAAATATGGGAACATTACACCAGCAGTTGCAGAAGACTGGTCTGTATCACAAGATGGTTTAACTTATACTTACAAGATTCGTAAGGGAGTAAAATGGTTCACTTCTGATGGTGAAGAGTACGCAGAAGTAACTGCTAAAGACTTCGTAAATGGTTTGAAACACGCGGCTGATAACAAATCAGCAGCAATGTATCTAGCAGAAAATTCAGTTAAAGGTCTAGCTGATTATGTAGCCGGAAACAATAAAGATTTTGCTTCAGTTGGTGTTAAAGCAGTTGATGACTATACTCTCCAATACACTTTGAACAAGCCTGAGCCGTATTGGAATACTAAAATGGCTTACTCAATCTTTTGGCCTTTGAACGAAGAATTTGAAAAATCAAAAGGTTCAGACTTCGGTAAAGCGACTGATCCAACTTCTTTGCTTTACAATGGTCCATTCTTGCTTAGAGGTTTGACTGCTAAGTCATCTATCGAATTTGTGAAGAATGAAAACTATTGGGATAAAGATAATGTTCATTTGGATACTGTAACCCTTGCTTACTACGATGGTTCAGACCAAGAATCACTTGAACGTAACTTTACAAGTGGAGCTTACAGCTATGCTCGTCTTTTCCCAACCAGCTCAAACTTCTCAAAAGTTGAAGAAACATACAAAGACAATATCTACTACAATCCACAAGGTCCAGGTATCGCTGGTTTGGGTATCAATATTGATCGTCAATCATACAAATACACTTCAAAAACTACTGACGAAGAAAAGACTGCTACTAAGAAAGCCCTTCTTAATAAAGATTTCCGTCAAGCTTTGAACTTTGCATTTGACCGTACTGCATACTCTGCTCAACTTAATGGTGAAAAGGGAGCTCCTCTTGCTGTTCGTAACCTCTTTGTAAAACCAGAGTTTGTGTCTGCTAACGGTAAAACATTTGGGGACATGGTAACTGAAAAAGTTGCTACTTATGGTGATGAGTGGAAAAATGTAAACCTTGCTGATGGTCAAGATGGACTCTTCAATGCGGATAAGGCTAAAGCTGAATTAGCTAAAGCGAAAACTGCTCTAGAAGCTGAAGGTGTGAAATTCCCTATCCACTTGGATATTCCAGTAGACCAAACATCTAAAGGTTACATTGCTCGTATCCAGTCATTCAAGCAATCAGTTGAAACTACACTTGGAACTGAAAATGTAGTGATTGATATCCAACAAATCACTACAGACGAACTACACAATATCACATACTACGCAGCTAGCGCAGCTGCAGAGGATTGGGATCTTTCAGGTGCAGTTGGATGGAACCCTGACTATGAAGACCCATCAACATACCTTGATATCTTGAAAACAACTAATAGCGAAACAACTAAGACTTACATGGGATATGACAATCCATCTAACCCAGCAGTTGCTCAAGTTGGTTTGAAAGAATATGATAAATTAGTTGATGAAGCTGGAAATGAAACAAGCGATCTTGCGACTCGTTATGAAAAATATGCAGCAGCTCAAGCTTGGTTGACAGATAGCTCACTCTTCCTTCCTGCAATGGCATCTTCAGGAGCAGCTCCTATTATCTCTCGTGTTGTTCCATTCTCAGCATCTTATACTCAATCTGGTGATAAAGGTTCAGATGTTTACTTCAAATATCTTAAATTGCAAGCTAACACTGTAACTGCTAAAGAGTACAAAGAAGCTCGTGAAAAATGGCTCAAAGAAAAAGCTGAATCAAACGAAAAAGCTCAAAAAGAATTAGCGAGCCACGTGAAATAAATAATGCTCATCAGAACTTTCTCTCCAAAAGGAGAAGGTTCTTTTGGGATTTTAAAGGAAATAATATGAAAAAATATGTTTTTATGCGTATCTTGCGGTCGTTAGTTTCTATCTTTTTAGTAACGACCTTGATTTACACAATCATCTATACGATGGTTCCACGGAAGTTGATCTTCAAACAAGATACTAACTACAATAAAATTGCAACCACAGCTGATAAACGTGATAACTATGAAAATACTGTTTTTGAGCGTATGGGTTATATCGAATATTACGATACGAAAGAGTTGCAGGAAAAAGCTAGTAGCATTGACCCTTCTGTAACCGTTGATGCAAACGATACAAATAAAGCTATCTACGAAAAATATATCCAACAACTTGGTAACGGTTGGACTTTGGGTGAATTCACAGAGAGCGGACAATTCTATGCTACTCGTGAAATCCCTATTTTCGAGCGTGTGTTCAAATTCTATGCAAACTTGCTTGAAATTGACCATACAAATAAGATTCAAGACCCGGAAAATCCTAATTTAGAGCGTTATTTGCGATTTGAAAACGATCCGGCTATTGGATGGTCTCTAGTAGGTTCAGGGACTAAACATAAATACCTCTTGTACTTCAACAGTCAATTCCCATTTGTTCACCAAAACTTTGTCAACTTGAACTTAGGAGATTCTTACCCAACTTATGCCAATACTCCTGTTCTTCAAGTTATCACACAAGGTCAAGGACAAACCAAGACTTCAGAAGTTCAATTCCCAACTGGTAAGAAAACATCATCAGTTAACATTTACTCAAGAACCTACAAATCTCCAAGTCAAGCAGATGCACGTGAAGTAGCAAACTATGGTAAGGATGATCCTTATACAGCTACTGAAAGTAATTATCAATATCCTTCAATGATTACAAGCTCTGCTATCACAGGTTTGATTGGTCTTGCTATTTCATACGCGATTGCAATTCCACTTGGTTCTGCAATGGCTCGGTTCAAGAATACTTGGATTGATAGTTTCTCTACAGGAGCTTTGACCTTCTTACTTGCTCTTCCAACCATTGCCCTTGTATACATCATTCGTTTGATTGGTTCTTCAATTGGATTCCCAGATTCATTCCCTATCTTGGGTGCTGGAGACTGGCGTTCGTATGTTTTACCTGCAGTGATTTTGGGCTTGTTGGGTGCACCTGGTATGGCAATTTGGATTCGTCGTTACATGATTGACTTACAATCTCAAGACTTCGTTCGTTTTGCACGTGCAAAAGGTCTATCTGAGAAAGAAATTTCAAATAAACACATCTTTAAGAACGCTATGGTACCACTCGTTTCAGGTATTCCAGGTTCTATTATTGGTGTTATCAGTGGAGCAACTCTTACAGAAACAGTCTTCGCTTTCCCTGGTATGGGTAAAATGCTGATTGACTCTGTAAAAGCATCAAACAACAATATGGTTGTTGGTCTTGTCTTTATCTTTACATGTATTTCTATCTTCTCATTATTTGTAGGGGATATTTGGATGACTATGATTGACCCACGTATTAAACTGACAGAGAAAGGAGGCAAATAATGTCTACAATTAGTAATGATAAATTTCAATTTGTAAAACGTGATGATTTTGCCTCTGAAGCAATTGATACTCCTGCTTATTCATACTGGGGTTCTGTCTTTAGACAGTTTTTGAAGAAAAAATCAACAGTCATCATGCTTGGTATCTTGATTGCCATCGTTTTGATGAGTTTTATCTACCCAATGTTCTCAGATTTTGACTTTAACGATGTAAGTAAGGTAAATGATTTTAGTGCTCGCTATATCAAACCGAATGGTGAATATTGGTTCGGTACAGATAGTAACGGGAAATCTCTCTTTGATGGTGTCTGGTTTGGAGCTCGTAACTCTATCTTGATTTCTGTAATTGCGACCTTTATCAACCTTGTTATCGGTGTGATTGTAGGTGGAATCTGGGGTATTTCAAAATCAGTAGACCGTATCATGATGGAAGTCTACAACGTTATCAACAATATTCCATCGCTATTGATCGTTATCGTTTTGACTTACTCTATCGGTGCAGGTTTCTGGAACTTGATTTTTGCCATGAGTGTAACTACATGGATTGGTATTGCTTATTCAATCCGTATTCAAATCATGCGTTATCGTGATTTGGAATATAACCTTGCTTCTCAGACGCTGGGGACACCAACTTATAAAATTATAGTAAAAAATATTATGCCTCAGTTGGTATCTGTTATCGTGACGACTTTGACACAAATGCTGCCAGCCTTTATCTCGTATGAAGCTTTCCTTTCATTCTTTGGGCTTGGTCTACCGATTACGGTTCCTAGTTTGGGACGTTTGATCTCAGATTATTCTCAGAACGTAACGACAAATGCCTACCTCTTCTGGATTCCATTGACCACTTTGGTCTTGGTGTCCTTATCACTATTCATTGTTGGACAAAACCTAGCCGATGCTAGTGATCCACGTACACATAGATAGGAGTAGAAATGACGAATAATAAAAATGTAATTTTATCTGCTCAAGATATTGTCGTGGAATTTGATGTTCGTGACAAAGTTTTGACCGCTATTCGCGGAGTTTCTCTTGAGTTGATTGAAGGAGAAGTTCTTGCCTTGGTTGGAGAATCTGGTTCGGGTAAATCAGTTTTGACAAAAACTTTTACAGGAATGTTAGAAGAAAACGGTCGTATCGCTCAGGGGAGCATCGATTACCGTGGACAAGACCTAACAGCACTTTCGTCTCACAAAGATTGGGAACAAATTCGTGGGGCTAAGATTGCAACTATCTTCCAAGATCCTATGACTAGTTTGGATCCAATCAAAACAATCGGAAGCCAAATTACTGAGGTTATTATTAAACACCAAAGTAAAACAGCTAAAGAAGCAAAAGAAATGGCTATCGACTACATGAATAAGGTTGGTATTCCTGATGCTGAAAAGCGTTTTGAGGAGTATCCATTCCAATATTCTGGAGGGATGCGTCAACGTATCGTTATCGCTATCGCTCTTGCATGTCGTCCAGATGTTCTTATCTGTGATGAGCCAACTACGGCCCTTGATGTTACCATTCAAGCTCAGATTATTGACTTGTTGAAGTCTCTACAAAATGAATACCACTTTACAACAATCTTTATCACACACGACCTTGGTGTGGTAGCAAGTATTGCTGACAAAGTTGCGGTTATGTATGCTGGTGAAATCGTTGAGTATGGTACAGTTGAAGAAATCTTCTACGATCCACGTCACCCATACACATGGAGCCTCTTATCAAGTTTGCCACAGTTAGCTGATGATAAAGGAGAACTATATTCAATTCCAGGTACTCCTCCGTCACTATATACAGAATTAAAAGGTGATGCATTTGCTCTTCGTTCAGATTACGCAATGAAGATCGATTTTGAAGAAAAAGCACCTCAATTTGCTGTGTCAGATACTCATTGGGCTAAAACTTGGTTGCTTGATGAACGAGCTCCAAAAGTTGAAAAACCAGCAGTAATTTCAAATTTACATGACAAGATTCGTGAGAGAATGGGTCTTGTTCATCTAGAAAACTAGGAGGAAGGAAATGTCTGAAAAATTAGTAGAAATTAAAGACTTAGAGATTTCCTTCGGTGAAGGAAGCAAAAAGTTTGTAGCCGTTAAAAATGCTAACTTCTTTATCAACAAAGGTGAAACTTTCTCTCTAGTTGGTGAGTCAGGTAGTGGTAAAACAACGATTGGTCGTGCAATTATCGGTTTGAATAATACCAGTAAAGGGGATATCCTCTTCGAAGGTAAAAAGATCAACGGTAAAAAATCACGAGCTCAAGAAGCTGAAGTAATCCGTCGTATTCAAATGATTTTCCAAGACCCTGCTGCTAGTTTGAATGAGCGTGCCACGGTTGACTATATCATTTCTGAAGGTCTTTATAATTTCCATCTATTTAAGGATGAGGAAGAAAGACAAGAAAAAGTTAAAAAAATCATTAGTGAAGTTGGACTTTTGGCTGAACATTTGACACGTTATCCTCATGAGTTTTCAGGTGGACAACGTCAACGTATTGGTATCGCTCGTGCCTTGGTTATGCAACCTGACTTTGTAATCGCAGATGAGCCAATTTCAGCCTTGGACGTTTCAGTTCGTGCCCAAGTTTTGAACTTGCTCAAGAAATTCCAGAAGGAATTGGGCTTGACCTATCTCTTTATCGCCCACGATTTGTCAGTAGTTCGTTTTATCTCTGATCGTATCGCGGTAATTTATAAGGGTGTCATTGTTGAAGTGGCTGAAACTGAAGAATTGTTTAACAATCCAGTTCATCCATACACACAAGCACTTTTATCAGCTGTGCCGATTCCAGATCCAATCTTGGAACGTAAGAAAGTTTTGAAAGTCTATGATCCAGACCAACATGACTATGAAACAGACAAACCTTCTATGGTTGAAATTCGTCCAGGTCATTACGTTTGGGCTAACCAAGAAGAATTGGAACGCTATAAAAAAGAAATGAAATAATCACTAAAGTTTCATAATCTAGCTAGAAGGCTTCTAGAAAGATTATGAAACTTTTTTATTTTGCAGATAAAAACTTGATAATCTATATAAATTTGATATACTGAATACAATAAGAACTAATCTGTTAGAAATGACATGAACTAGGGGAGAATCACATGGACAACCAACCAAATTTTTTTACAGGAATGGCTAGAATTATTGGGACATGCCTCTGGGTAAAAGGAATGGAAGTACTGACTGAGAAGAAGGAATCTGAGCCAAAAGCCTTAGAGGTTGTTAAATTTCTTGCGGCTTATAAAATGATATCTGCTCTGCCTTGGATTGCGGGACTTCCTAGAAAGGAAGATAAAAAATGAAATTTATTTGGGATATTTTATTTTATATCCTAGTCAAGCCACTGATTATGATTGTAGAATTCATTTGGTATCACATTTGTTTATTTTTTTATGAACTCCTTTTGAATTTGTTATATTCGATTTTTAACTGGATTTATAACTGGCTTTTTAGTTTATTTTAAAAGACTCTGAAAGAAATCAAAAGGATGAGTAATTTACTCATCCTTTTTCTATTTATCTAAATCTTTATAGATTTATTGGGATCACTATTTTTTACCTTTAAGCAAGAAGGCTGCAGCTAAAGCTAAGCTGAGACTTGCCATGAAGAGGAGTGGGCTGGCCTCTTCTCCAGTGGCAGGAAGTTGTTTGTCATTTGTAGAATTTTCACCATTGAGCTGGTTTTTATTTGCTAATGGACTAGCTTCTTCGATTTGACTTGAGCTTGGTTGTTGGACTTCTGTTTCAGTCTTGTAGACGATAGCATAAGTAGTCAAATCAATGGTGAGAAACTCAAGCATGCCATTACGAATTGTGAAATCTTGTGCTTTCAAGTCTTTTTCTGGACTGAAGCGATAGAATTCTTGGACTGTGCCAGAAATTGGTAACCGAACCAGTACAGCACCTTTTGCTTGGATTAGTTGACCATTTTCATTCTTGAGTTGAATGTCGTAGGCATCATATTTCTTGCCCAAGAGTTCTTGCTTGTCTACTTTCTGGATTTCAAGATAACTTGCTTCACCTAGCTCATTTGCTCCACTGATGACTTGAACTCCGGTAGCCTGGTCTTTTAAGGCTTTGAGTTTAAACTCAGGAAGAGAGATGATAGGCGCTGCTTGGTCGCTCGCAGTACCGATAGGGCCAGTGTATTCAGGAATATCCACGATAGGAGCTGCTTGGTCGCTCGCAGTACCGATAGGCTTAGTATATTCAGGAATATCTACGGTAGGCGCTGCCTGGTCGATCGCAGTACCGATAGGCTTAGTATATTCAGGAATATCCACGACAGGCGCTGCTTGTTCCCCTGCAGTACCGATAGGCTCAGTGTATTCAGGAATATCTACGACAGGCGCTTCCTGTTCTCCCGCAGTACCGATAGGATCAGTGTACTCAGGGATATCCACAATAGGCGCCGCTTGGTCGCCCGCAGTACCGATAGGCTCAGTATACTCAGGAATATCTACGGTAGGCGCTGCTTGTTCCCCTGCAGTACCGATAGGCTCAGTGTACTCAGGGATATCCACAATAGGTGCTTCCTGTTCTCCCGCAGTACCAATTGGGTCAGTATATTCAGGAATGGTTACTACTGGAGCAGGCTCGTCACCTTTGCTTGTAACAACTGGATCTTCTACAGGTGCAGTTTCCCCTTTTGGAAAGACTGTTACAATAGTACTGCTTCGTGTTTCTCCTAGGATAGCATAAGCTTCTATTGGATTGCCAGTTTTACGTTCCGTAGTTTCAGGAATGCCGATTTCTACCTTGTTATCCTTTATGCTTAATACAGTTTGCTCGCCAGAAGTGACAAGATGATCTTCATCGACTTTTCTTAGGACTAGGGGATCTGTAACACCAGGGAATGTCACAGCAACAGCATCCCAGTTACCAGTTGGTAAAGTTAGGGTAACTGTCTTATCTTCTACCTTTATAGGTTCGAGGCTTGGTGTATCTAATGATACTGATGGAGCTTTTAGAATATCGAATGAATCAAGGGAGATTTTCTTTCGACCGTCTGGAGAATCCGGGTCCACTTTCAAAGTTAGGACATGATCACCATCTGCTAGATTAGTAAACTCTCCAATCAATGCTCCTTTTTCGGTAGCTCCAGCAGTGTAAAAGTCAAGGCTTGGCATTTCTTTTCCATCGAGAGTCACAAGTGCCTTACCAAGGGCAGATGTTTTCAGTCCATAGATACGGATACCTGTACCAGAGAATGGAATTCTTGCAGTTGCTTCAGGGGCGAGACTATCGTCTGCATTAATATCTGCATATTTCTCTGTAGAAGCATAGAGTTCCGCATCAGTCCAGTCTTTAAATGCTGAGCCGTACTGGATACGAGAATCACGATCATCTATCTTCTCAACTGTTTCTCCTTGACCTGGGAAGACCTTGAAGTAGTCTAAGGAAATTTTTGAGCGTTCACTTCCACGTCCCTTATGTTCCCGCTTAACAGTGATAGTCATGAGGTGAGGGCCTGAAGAAAGATTTGTATAACGACCAATTAGGACACCCTTTTCAGTAGCTCCATCTGTATAGAAATCAAGCTCTCCAACAGATTTACCATCAATTGTAACCTCAGCAAGTCCTAATTGAGAAGACTTGAGTCCGTAGATTTCAATACCAGGTCCATTGAAAGGAATGGTTGCTGTTGCATCTTTATCGGAATAATTCCCATTTGAGATATCGGCGTATTTTTCTGTTCCGCCAAAGAGTTCGGAGTCAGACCAGTCTCCAAAGGCAGCGCCATACTGAATGCGAGAGTCACGATCGTCCATGAGCTCACTAAAGGCGGAAATTGAAGCAACATCAGAAACAGGTGTTGAACGGTCTCCTAGCATAGCCTTAACGGTATAAGTATAGGCATGACTTGAATCAATAGAACGGTCGATAAAGCGAGTTTGGTTGGTTGTAAACTCACGGACAGTAGAAGTTTGACCAGTTTCATCTCTACTTTCCCGATGGATGACATAATGAGTTGCCCCTTCAACAGCATTGAAATTAAGTTCTGCAGTCGTTGAATCTTTTCGTTGGGTAGTCAGACGAGTAATACGACCAGGGAAGTTTTCAAAGGTAATGACATCGCCCTTTTGTGTCGTAAGTTGAATACGGTTGTCTTTGATGCGGGTAGCTTGTACTTCCTTACCGTTTACCTTGACAAGGCTAGCTTCGATATTTGGATAGTCTACGACTAAGTCTCCACCCACATTAGAAAGGAAGGATAGCGTTTCAAGATTCTTTTCTTTCCATTTCATGCTGACTTCAAAGTTACCACGAGCTACTAGACCTGAGACTTGACCATCTTTCCATGCATCTGGAAGGGCCGGTAATGGAGCAATGTAGCCGGTGTGGGATTGGAGAAGCATTTCTGCCATCCCACTGGTTGCACCAAAGTTTCCATCGATTTGGAAAGGCGCGTGCGTATCCCAGAGGTTTTCTAGAGTTGAGGATCTGAGTTGTTCTGCCAACAAACGATGGGCACGATTTCCATCTAGGAGACGAGCCCAGAGGTTGATTTTATTAGCCTTAGACCAACCGGTACCACCATCTCCACGATGGTTTAGGGTTGCGCGTGCTGCTTCCAGATATTCAGGCTGATCTTTGCCAAATAAGGTTCCTGGGAAGAGCCCAACCAGATGAGAAACGTGGCGGTGATGATTTTCAATTCCTTCATTAGTGAATTGAGGACTGTCTTCTTCGTACCATTCCTTGATTCGGCCATCTTGGTTGATATGAAGTGGTTTGAGCTTGTCAAATTTAGCCTTCACTTCTGTCACCAAGTCTTGGTCGACCTTCAGGTGATTGGCCGCTTCCATATAGTCGTGGAATAACTGCCAAACTAGAGATTGGTCAAAGGTATTCCCAATTGTGATAGTTCCATGCTCTGGTGAGTATGATGGAGAAGAAACCCAACGGTCACTAGATTTGTCGTAGTGCAAGAAGGAATTCCAGAACTTGGCTGTTTCCTTGAGCATTGGATAAATCTTTTCTTTGAGATAGGTTTCATCCTTGGTGAATTTGTAGTAGTCATAGACGTTCTGCATCATCCAAGCATTGGCAGCAGGAGACCAACCCCAGTAATAATTCCAACCTGGAGTTGTCCAGCCAAATGGTGTTGCTTGAGTATGAACCAACCAACCGTTTTCTTGGCCTTCTTTGGATTCGATACCTGCATATTCTTTAGCAGCGATACGACCATAGTAGCGCATGTCATCAATATAATTGACCATTGGCTTAGCAGTTTCTGCAAGATTGTTCATGTAGGCAGGCCAATAGTTCATCTGAAGGTTGACATTGAGGTGGTAGTCTGAGTTCCAAGGTGGATTGTCTACTGCATTCCAGACTCCTTGCAAGTTGGCAGGAAGGGCATCTGTCCGGTCACGAGAAGAACTAATGAGTAGATAACGTCCGTATTGGAAGAAGAGCTCTTCTAGTTTTTGCCCTTTTTCTGGGTTGTAGGTATGCAGAGCTTCTTTTGTAGTTTGGCTAGACTTGCTATCGCCAAGATTTAGTTGAACACGATTGAAGAGACTTTGGTAATCCTTAATGTGATTATTTTTTAGGGTTTCATAATCTTTTGCCTTGGCAGCTTCTACGATAGACTTAACAGTATTTTCTAGGTCAATATCCTTGCGATAATTGGTTTTTGGATTTTGAGCAAAGTTGGTCTTGGCACTGAGTAAAAGGGTCGCATAGCTGGCTCCGGTGACAGTCAAATAGCCATCTTGTGCAGTGACTTGTCCGTCTGTCTTGATTCCGAGATAGGAAGCAAATTTCAGACCATTGTCTTTGACAGTTCCTTTGAGCAAAATACCATTAGGATCAGTCGTAACTGCCCCTTGTTTATAATTCGAATATTCCCAGGAGTAGTCGCCATTCGCAATCAAATCTTCAGTCAAACTATTCCAGAGTGTAAAATCAAGGGTTTTATCACCTTTTTTACTCAAGTGGGTCACAGTAACATCGTCAGGATAGCTAGAGAAGGTTTCGCGTTTAAAGTTTGTACCATCTTGGGTATAAGAAGTAGTCGAGATGGCCTCAGAAATATCTAAGCCACGATGATAGTCGGTAACATTCTCCAAGCCTTTCTTTTGGTTGTTAAAGACCATAAAGATATCACCAAAAGATAAGTAACGACCATACTGAGCATTGTTTGGTCCGACTAGGTTGCGCTCCGCTAATTGTTTTGCTTTTTGGCGGTTTCCTTCTTCTAATGCCTTACGAATTTCTGCTAAGACCTTATAGCGGTCTTGATAGTTCCCTCCATTGTAGTCGGTGCTATCCGGTTGTGGCCCACCAGACCAGAGAGTTTTTTCATTGTATTGGATTCTTTCTTCACCGATGAGCCCAAAAACTTTTGCCCCCATTTCTCCATTTCCGACTGGCAGGGCTTGTTTTTCCCAGCCGTCATAAGAAGGAGCAGTTGGTTGGTCGTAATGAAGTTGATAGTTTTCTTGCTTAGTCATAGGAAGTTCTGGTTTTTCACTCTCCTTATTTTCAGAAGGTTCAACTACAGCGTTAGTCTCTGATTGATGATGTGTTTGAGGTGTTTCCTTTTCAGGTTTTACCTCTTTGTCAGCTAATTCAGTAGAAGTTTGATTTTTTGTGCTTGGTTGATTTTCCTTATTCTCTTGAGTGGGTTCCTCTACTTTTGTATTCACTTGAACCGTAGTCTCACTGACACTTGCTTGATTTTCTTTCACTTCGATGCCATCGGCAGCTACATTCTGTGTTGCTAGAAAAACAGCTCCCAGTAAAACAGAAGCAGTTCCAACGGTCAATTTTCGGATGCTATACTTACAGGATTTTTCCCAATAGCTCTTCTCCATAAAAACTCCTTTCTCAAATCTGTAAGCGCATACATTTTCTTGTAAAAAAATAAGCCTTGCAGAAAGATGTTTCCTTTGTTTTGTATAATCTTAATATAGCAAATAAATAGATTCAATGCAAGGTTTTTTAGGAAAAACTGAATTATTTTACCAAATTTTAGTTCTTTTTTAATTTTATTGAATTAAAAAAGATTAGAGCTGAAAAAGAATCTGAGTAATGCCCTACCCTTTTGAAAGCGTAAATCAAACTAGTCAGGCGTGGGACTTTATGGTATAATATAGAAGATTCAAAAAGAAACAGGAGAAATATTATGGACCTTATTTTAGCAATTGTCTTGATTGTTTTAGCTTTTCTAGGTGGAGCTCTTGGAGGAATGTACTTGGTGCGCAAGCAAATTGAAAAAGAATTTGCTGATAACCCACGTTTGAATGCAGAAGCAGTTCGTACTCTGTTGAGTGCAAATGGTCAAAAGCCAAGCGAAGCTAAGGTACAACAAGTGTACCACCAAATCATTCGCCAACAAAAAGCAGCCCTTGCTAACAATAAAAAGAAATAAATAGGAAAAGTCTGGGATGAAAATTCCAGACTTCTCACTATGTTCAACTGATATTTAAGGATAAGACTTTTTCCTTGCATTCTATTGATATTTGATTATGATTAAGAGGGAGATAGTCTGGAGTTTACCAGTCTGTCAGAAATTTTAACGAGAAATGTAATGATAATGAACTATCAATCAGAAAAATAAGACTAGAAAGAAGACTGTATGGATAATCGACCAATTGGTTTTTTGGATTCGGGCGTTGGAGGCTTGACCGTTGTACGTGAGCTCATGCGCCAGCTTCCTCATGAAGAAATCGTCTATATTGGAGATTCGGCACGGGCACCTTACGGGCCTCGTCCTGCTGAGCAAATTCGTGAGTATACTTGGCAGTTGGTCAACTTTCTTTTGACTAAGGATGTCAAGATGATTGTCATCGCTTGTAATACTGCAACAGCAGTTGTTTGGGAAGAAATTAAATCCAAACTCGATATTCCTGTTCTTGGAGTGATTTTACCGGGTGCTTCAGCTGCTATCAAAGCAAGTCAGGGTGGGAGAATCGGTGTGATTGGAACACCGATGACAGTACAATCAGATATCTATCGTCAAAAAATTCATGACCTAGATCCAAATTTGCAAGTTGAAAGTTTGGCTTGCCCTAAGTTTGCTCCCTTGGTTGAGTCTGGTGCCCTTTCAACCAGTGTGACCAAGAAAGTAGTTTATGAAACCTTGCGTCCATTAGTGGGCAAGGTAGACAGCTTGATTTTGGGTTGTACCCACTACCCGCTCCTCAGACCCATTATCCAAAATGTGATGGGACCAGAGGTAAAACTGATTGATAGTGGAGCAGAGTGTGTACGGGATATCTCTGTCTTACTCAATTATTTTGAGATTAATCGTGGCCGCGATGCGGGGCCTCTACAACACCGTTTTTATACGACTGCAAATAGCCATAGTTTTGCTCAGATTGGAGCGGAATGGCTAGAAAAAGAGATTCATGTGGAGCATGTAACATTATGACAAACAAAATTTATGAATACAAGGATGACCAGGACTGGTATGTAGGTGTCTGGGACGTCTACGGTGGAATCTATAGCCTCATAAAAGATCCTCTTGATCTCGATTTTATGGATTTGGCTCGCATTTTCCGTGATGAGGAAAATGGTTTTCCAATCACGATTACGGTAATGCGCTGGTCTTCCAACTTTCGCTTGCTATCTTTTATCGTTGAGATATTAAATGCAGAAGCCGGTCGAAACTTGGAAGTCATTCAACGCCAAGGTGCCTTGCTATTAGTTGAAAATGGACAACTCTTGCATGTGGAATTACCTAAAGAAGGAGTAGATGTTGAAACCTTCTTTGAAACTAGCAAAGTCAGAGAAACCTTGTTGATAGCGACTCGTAATGAAGGGAAGACCAAGGAATTTCGTGCTATCTTTGACAAACTTGGATATGATGTGGAGAATCTCAATGATTACCCAGATCTGCCTGAAGTTGCCGAAACTGGTATGACCTTTGAAGAAAATGCTCGCCTTAAGGCTGAAACCATCTCCAAATTGACAGGCAAGATGGTTCTAGCAGATGATTCTGGTCTTAAAGTCGATGTCCTTGGTGGATTACCAGGCGTTTGGTCAGCTCGATTTGCAGGAGTGGGAGCCACTGACCAGGAAAACAATGCTAAACTCTTGCACGAATTAGCCATGGTCTTTGAACTCAAGGACCGTTCGGCACAATTCCACACCACTTTGGTTGTGGCTAGCCCAGGTAAGGAAAGCTTGGTGGTCGAAGCTGATTGGCCAGGCTACATTAATTTTGAACCTAAGGGTGAAAATGGTTTTGGCTATGACCCTCTTTTCCTAGTAGGAGAAACAGGCAAGTCATCAGCTGAATTAACTCTTGAAGAAAAAAATAGTCAATCCCACCGTGCCTTAGCCGTTAAGAAACTTTTGGAGGTATTTCCATCATGGCAAAGCAAACCATCATTGTAATGAGCGACTCCCATGGAGATAGCTTGATTGTCGAAGAAATACGTGATCGCTATCTTGGGAAAGTTGATGCCATTTTTCACGATGGTGACTCGGAGCTTCGCCCAGATTCACCACTCTGGGAAGGGATTCAGGTAGTTAGAGGAAACATGGATTTCTATTCAGATTATCCAGAACGCTTAGTGACTCAACTGGGTCCTACCAAGATTATCCAGACTCACGGACACTTATTTGACATTAACTTCAATTTCCAAAAACTAGATTTTTGGGCTCAAGAGGAAGATGCTGATATCTGTCTCTATGGTCACTTGCATGTACCAAATGCTTGGATGGAAGGGAAGACCTTCTTTCTAAATCCAGGTTCTATCAGCCAACCACGTGGAACCATCAGAGAATGTCTTTATGCTCGTGTAGAGATAGATGACAGCTATTTCAAAGTGGACTTTTTGACACGTGCTCATGAGGTTTATCCTGGCTTATCCAAGGAGTTTGCTCGATGATTGCCAAAGAATTTGAACTCTTTTTGCTGGAGCAAGAGGAAACCTTTTTGACTCCTGCTGAAAATTTGGCTGTACTCATTGATACTCACAATGCAGATCATGCAATTCTCCTCCTTAGCCAGATGACTTATACACGAGTTCCAGTAGTGACTGCTGAGAAAAAATTTGTTGGGACCATAGGGCTTAGAGATATTTTTGCATATCAAATGGAGCAGGATTTAAGTCAGGAAGTCATGGCGGATATGGATATTGTTCACATGACAAAGAAGGATGTCGCGGTAGTTAATCCAGACTATACATTGACGGATGTTTTACATAAGCTAGTGGATGAGTCTTTCCTGCCAGTCGTTGGTAAGGATGGCCTTTTCCAAGGAATTATCACGCGAAAGTCAATCCTCAAGGCTGTCAATGCCCTCCTGCATGATTTTAGTAAGGAATATGAGATTCGAAGCAAATGAGAGAATGGATTTCAGTATTTTTAGAAGAAAAGCAAAATCTATCTAGTAATTCTAAGCAGTCTTATAAGTATGATTTGGAGCAGTTTTTGGATTTTGTTGGAAAACAAATTTCAGAGACAAGTTTAAAAATCTACCAAGCTCAATTATCAAATTTTAAAATGAGTGCCCAAAAGCGGAAAGTTTCTGCTTGCAATCAATTTCTTTACTTCTTATATCAGAAAGGAAAGATTGGCACCTTTTACCGTTTGGAATTACCCAAACAGGCTGAGAAAAAACAAGTCAAGTCAGAGCTTTTAGACTTGAGTTCTTTCTGGCAAGAAAGTGTTTATCCAGAAGGACGCTTGCTAGCCTTGTTAATAGTAGAACTGGGGCTCTTGCCGAGTGAAATTCTAGCCTTAAAAACAGGTGATGTGAACCTGGATTTTCAAGTTTTGAGAGTCAATAAAGCTTCTCAACAAAGAATCTTGAGCCTTCCTACAAATTTACTTGCAGAGTTAGAACCCTTGATGGGACAGACCTACCTCTTTGAAAAAACTGGTAAGCCATACTCTCGTCAATGGGCTTTTCGTCAGTTAGAAGCCTTTCTAAAGGAAAAAGGCTTTGCAGATTTATCGGCTCAAGGATTGAGAGAACAGTTTATACTGAGACAAATTGAAGAGAAGGTTGACTTGTATGAAATCGCCAAAAAATTGGGATTAAAAACAGTCATGACCTTAGAAAAATATAGATAATGGATATTAAATTAAAAGATTTTGAAGGGCCTTTGGATTTGCTCTTACACTTGGTTTCAAAGTATCAGATGGATATCTATGATGTACCGATTACAGAAGTTATTGAGCAGTATCTAGCCTACATATCAACCTTACAAGCCATGCGTTTAGAAGTGGCAGGTGAATATATGCTGATGGCTAGCCAACTGATGCTGATTAAAAGTCGTAAGCTCTTGCCAAAGGTTGCGGAAGTGTCTGATTTAGAGGATGACCTAGAGCAGGATCTCCTTTCTCAGATTGAAGAATATCGTAAGTTTAAACTCTTGGGAGAGCAGTTGGAAGTCAAGCACCAAGAACGAGCCCAGTATTATTCTAAAGCACCGACAGAGTTGATTTACGAAGATGCAGAACTCGTGCATGATAAGACCACGATTGATCTTTTCTTAGCCTTTTCAACCTTACTGACCAAGAAAAAGGAAGAATTCTCGAAAAACCATACAACTATTTTACGGGATGAGTATAAGATTGAGGATATGATGGTCATCGTTCGGGAATCCTTGGTAGAAGGGCAACAACTATGCCTGCAGGATTTGTTTAAAGAAACCAAGGATTTACAAGAGGTCATTACACTTTTTTTAGCAACCTTAGAGTTGATTAAAACCCAAGAAATTCTCTTGATTCAAAAAGAGAGTTTTGGAGATATTTATCTCATAAAAAAGAATGAGGAAAATCAAGTAGAGCAAAGTCAGGCTTGATAGAGAGGACGTATGAGTACTTTAGCAAAAATAGAAGCGCTCCTGTTTGTGTCAGGTGAAGATGGGATTAGGGCTCGTCAGTTGGCAGAACTCTTATCGTTACCACCAACAGGAATTCAGCAAAGCTTAGAAAAATTAGCCAAAAAGTATGAAAAAGACCAGGATTCTAGTTTGGCCCTGATTGAGACAGGAGGGGCCTACAGATTGGTGACCAAGCCTCAATTTGCAGCTATTTTGAAGGAATATTCTAAGGCGCCAATCAACCAGAGTCTATCTAGGGCTGCGCTTGAAACCTTGTCCATTATTGCTTATAAGCAACCTATCACACGTATAGAAATCGACGCTATTCGTGGGGTTAATTCAAGCGGAGCTCTAGCTAAGTTACAGGCCTTCGATTTGATACGAGAAGATGGGAAAAAAGAAGTTCTTGGTCGCCCTAATCTCTATGTAACTACGGATTATTTTCTAGATTACATGGGTATTAACCATTTGGAAGAATTGCCTGTGATTGATGAGCTTGAAATTCAAGCACAAGAAAGCCAATTATTTGGTGAAAGGATAGAAGAAGATGAGAATCAATAAGTATATTGCCCACGCAGGAGTGGCCAGTAGGAGAAAAGCAGAGGAGTTGATCAAGCAAGGCTTGGTGACTGTTAACGGTCAGGTAGTACGTGAATTAGCGACAACCATTAAGTCTGGCGATAAGGTAGAAGTTGAAGGTCAACCAATCTACAACGAAGAAAAGGTTTACTATTTGCTCAATAAACCACGCGGAGTGATTTCTAGTGTGACAGATGATAAGGGACGTAAGACGGTTGTCGATCTTTTGCCTAATGTGAAAGAGCGTATCTATCCTGTAGGACGTTTGGACTGGGATACATCAGGTGTCTTGATTTTGACCAATGATGGTGACTTTACAGACGAGATGATTCACCCTCGAAATGAGATTGACAAGGTCTATGTGGCGCGTGTAAAAGGGATTGCTAACAAGGAAAACCTCCGCCCCTTAACTCGTGGTCTTGAGATTGATGGTAAGAAGACTAAGCCGGCCGTCTACGAAATTCTCAAAGTAGATCCTGTTAAAAACCGTTCTGTTGTACAATTGACCATCCATGAAGGACGTAACCACCAGGTTAAAAAGATGTTTGAAGCAGTTGGGCTTCAAGTGGATAAGTTGTCTCGGACACGTTTTGGACACTTAGACTTGATAGGTCTCCGTCCAGGAGAATCCCGTCGTCTTAACAAAAAAGAAATCAGCCAACTACACACCATGGCTGTAACAACTAATAAATAATGAAACGAATTTTAATTGCGCCTGTGCGCTTTTACCAACGCTTTATATCCCCTGCATTCCCCCCTTCTTGTAGATTTGAGCCTACTTGTTCAAACTACATGATTCAGGCTATTGAAAAACATGGATTTAAGGGGATTCTGATGGGATTGGCACGGATTTTACGATGTCATCCTTGGTCTGAAATAGGTAAAGATCCCGTACCAGATCACTTTTCTTTAAAGAGAAATTCAAAATAAAAAGAATCACAGTCGTGATTCTTTTTTGGTGCAGATAGATCTATAGATTGATGATTTTCACTACCCTTCTCCTATAAAAAGTGGTAAAATGGTTGAAAGAAAGAAGGGATAGAAATGACAACATTATTTTCTAAAATCAAAGAAGTAACAGAACTTTCTGCTATCTCAGGTCATGAAGCACCTGTACGCGCTTATCTTCGTGAGAAAATAACTCCTCACGTGGATGAAGTAGTGACTGATGGCCTAGGTGGTATTTTTGGTATCAAACACTCAGAAGCAGTCGATGCACCTCGTGTTTTGGTAGCATCTCACATGGATGAAGTTGGTTTTATGGTAAGTGAAATCAAACCAGATGGAACCTTCCGAGTAGTTGAAATCGGTGGTTGGAACCCGATGGTTGTCAGCAGCCAACGATTTAAACTCTTTACGCGCCAAGGACGTGAAATTCCAGTTATCTCAGGTTCAGTACCTCCACATTTGACTCGTGGAACAGGCGGACCAACCATGCCAGCTATTTCAGATATCGTCTTTGATGGTGGTTTTGCGGATAAGGCTGAGGCTGAAAGTTATGGTATCCGCCCAGGAGATACCATTGTTCCAGATAGTAGTGCAATCCTAACAGCTAACTCAAAAAATATCATCTCAAAAGCATGGGACAACCGCTACGGAGTTCTCATGGTTAGTGAGTTGGCAGAAAACTTGTCAGGCCAAAAACTAGGCAATGAACTTTATCTTGGGGCTAATGTCCAAGAAGAAGTCGGACTTCGTGGTGCCCATGCATCAACAACTAAATTTGATCCAGAAGTATTCCTTGCTGTGGATTGCTCGCCAGCTGGTGATGTTTATGGTGGTCAAGGTAAGATTGGTGATGGAACCTTAATTCGTTTCTACGATCCAGGTCACTTGCTTCTCCCAGGTATGAAGGATTTCCTTTTAACGACAGCTGAAGAAGCTGGAATCAAGTACCAATACTACTGTGGAAAAGGTGGAACTGACGCAGGTGCAGCTCATCTGAAAAATGGTGGTGTCCCATCAACAACAATCGGTGTTTGTGCCCGTTATATCCACTCTCACCAAACCCTTTATGCAATGGACGATTTCCTTGAAGCTCAAGCTTTCTTACAAGCCTTGGTTAAAAAATTGGATCGTTCTACAGTAGATTTAATCAAAAATTATTAAACAGAAAAGATGGAGGTAATAGGGATGGAAGAGCCAAACCTAGAAACCTTGATTCGGGATCTTTATAATAATGCCCGTCAAAACCTGAGTGAAGATTTAGTGCTTGCACTTGTAGAGACTGCTAAGCAATTGCCTAGCACCAATGAGCGCTTGCTTGCAGTCCGACTTTCAGGGCTAGTCACACTTGAACTACTCAAGAATCCTAAGACTCCAGCGCCAGAGTTAGTCAATCTGGCCCGCTTTATCAAAAAGGAAGAAGCGAGATACAGGGGTGCAGCCGCATCTTCCTTTATGATTGGAGAGCTATTTAAAATGCTTTGATTCGAAAGAATCAAAGCATTTTTTTCGTTTTAAATTTGTTCTGCCAAAACCTTTTCAGCAAGGTTCATAGCGTGGTCTGATACACGAGTGTAGTGTGAAATAATATCGATAAAGTTGACACCTGCTTGGGTAGAACATTCTCCGTTATTTAGACGTTTGATGTGAGTCTTACGAAGGACACGTTCCATGTTGTTGATGTCTTCGTGTCGCTCGATAAGAGCCTGAGCTTTCTCGAGGTCGTTGTTTTCCACACTCTCAAGAGCATCTTTGACGAAATCACTAGTTTTAAGATAAATCTCTGCTAGTTCTTCTAAGGCAGCCTCAGAGAATTGAACATTCTTGCGTTGCAAATAATCGTTAAGATTGAGCAGGGCTTCTGCGTGGTCTCCGATACGTTCCAAGTCTCGTGAAGAGTCAAGGATATTTGTTAAGACTTCACTCTCTTTTTGGCTCAAAGCTTCACCAGATAAACTAATGAGGTAACGAGTCAATTTTTCATCAATGGTATTGATAGCTTCTTCAGTCTTATGTCCCTTTTCTGCAACTTTTTCATTAGAATTGATGATATAGTCGTAAGAGAGGTCAAAGGCTTTCGCAGCATAATTACCCAAGTGTAGAAGTTCTTTTTTAGCATTTCCAAGAGCGATAGATGGAGCTTGTTTGATCAGTTGCTCATCAAGGTAAAGTGGCTCGTATTTGACAACTTCGTCTTCTCCAGGGATAAGTTTGGTTACCAAGAAGGCAAGAGCTCCGATGAATGGAAACTGAATGATTGTATTGGTAATGTTGAAGGTTCCGTGGGCGAAGGCAATGGTCATTTCTGGAGCTAGATTTAAGAAGCTCTCAAACCATTGGATTAAGCCTGTAAATGGAACGAGGAAGATAATACAGATAACAGTCCCGATAACGTTAAAGGCCACATGGGCTGCCGCCACACGTTTGGCTGCAATATTAGCACCCAAGGAAGCGATAATAGCAGTGATGGTTGTTCCAATGTTATCTCCAAAGAGCACTGGTAGGGCTCCTTGAAGGTCAATCAGATTGCTAGCGTATAGATTTTGTAGAATCCCGATGGTCGCTGAGGAGGCTTGAATCAGAAGGGTTAAACCTGTTCCGACAAGAACACCCAAGATTGGGTTTTTACTAAGTTCTACCATGTAGTCTTTAAAGACTTGTAAATCCTTAAGGGGTTCCATAGCGCCACTCATAAGATTGAGGGCAAAGAAGATACCACCGACACCAAAGACAATTCGTCCGATGTTATTGATGGTTCTATTTTTTGTGAAGAAGAGACAGACTGCTCCGAGAAAGAGCATAGGTAATGCGTAGTCTCCCAATTTAAAACCAATGATAAAGGATGTGACAGTTGTTCCAATATTGGCTCCCATAACAATCCCAATAGCCTGACGTAAAGTCAATAGTCCAGCACTAACCAGACCAACTGTAATAACCGTAACACCTGAACTCGATTGAATCAGGGCAGTCATCCCAATTCCAACTAAAATTCCAAAGAAAGGATTGCTAGTATATTTGTCAATGTAATATCGAAGACGATCTCCAGCTGCTTGTTGCAAACCGTCCCCCATGGTTTTGATACTATATAAGAATAGTCCCAGGCCACCTAAAAAGTGAAATGCAATTTCCTGCCAATTAATGGACATTTTATTTTCCCTCCGAAAACTAATCGCGGAATTTCTCCCATTCTATTTTAAAGGATTCTAAGCAATCTAACAAGTAGTAAACGTATTTTTTTAGAAAAATATCATGAAAATGTAAAAAAAGGTAATTGATTGTCTAATTTATATCATTTATTCACCCCTTTATAGATATTTTAGGATGACTGTTGACTCTACTTATAAATATCGTAAAATAAAGATGAACAGTTCTGCTATTTTAAGGGCAGTTACTTTTTTAAAATAAAAATAAAGCGCTTACTTTTTGGAAGTGAAAGGAGAAAAAATGAAGAATCCATTTTTTGAGAAACGTTGCCGCTATAGTATTCGAAAATTATCAGTGGGTGCCTGCTCTTTGATGATTGGTTCGGTTTTGTTTGCCAACCAAGCTCTAGCAGAAGAAGTTGCAATCCCAGCGAATGAAACAAGGACTACTGCTGTGGCTACAGAGCAAGCATCGCCTGCCCCATCAGAGCAACCAACTACAGCTTCACCGGAGGTATTAAAGCAGTTGGAAGAGACAGAAAACAAGGTTAGTGAACAACCTATTTCAGAAGAAAAACCAACCTTGGACCAATTGACTGCAGCTGAT
This sequence comes from Streptococcus sp. 20925_1_44, assembly GCF_041432435.1. Lineage (NCBI taxonomy): Bacteria > Bacillati > Bacillota > Bacilli > Lactobacillales > Streptococcaceae > Streptococcus > Streptococcus sp. 20925_1_44. The sequence continues at coordinate 242,020 of NZ_JAPVZQ010000002.1, read as the reverse complement.
AAGGAAGTAGCTAGTCCGGTTGCTGAAGCGCCTAAGGCTGAAGAAACACCTGTAGCTACAGAAAAAAAGGCTGAAGAAGCACCTGTGGCTACAGAAAATAAGGCTGAAGAGAAAGCAACTGTCTCAGATGTTCCTAAGAAAGAAGAAAAAAGTCTTCGACCAAAAGAAATTAAATTTGACACTTGGGAAGATTTGTTGAAATGGGAACCGGGTGCCCGTGAAGACGACGCTATTAATCGTTCTTCAGTTGAATTGGCTAAACGTTACCGTGGGCATGTAGTCAACGAAAAAGCCAATAAGGATGCCAAGGTTGAAGCTCTTGCCAATACCAACTCTAAGGCTAAAGACCACGCTTCTGTAGGTGGTGAAGAGTTTAAAGCCTATGCTTTTGACTACTGGCAATACTTGAATTCAATGGTCTTCTGGGAAGGGCTCGTTCCAACTCCGGACGTGATTGATGCTGGTCACCGTAATGGTGTCCCTGTATTGGGTACACTCTTCTTCAACTGGTCTAATAGTATTGCAGACCAAGAAAAATTTGCCGAAGCCCTTAAACAAGATGAAGACGGAACTTTCCCTATCGCTCGTAAGTTGGTTGATTTGGCTAAATACTATGGATTTGATGGATATTTTATCAACCAAGAAACAACAGGAGATATCGTAACGCCTCTTGGTAAGAAAATGCGTGACTTCATGCTCTATACCAAGGAATATTCGGCTCAAGTCAATCATCCAGTGAAATATTCTTGGTATGATGCCATGACCTATGAATATGGTCGTTATCATGAAGATGGTTTGGGTGAATACAATTACCAATTCATGGAAAAAGAGGGAGACAAGGTTCCTGCGGATCACTTCTTTGCCAACTTTAACTGGACCAAAGAGAAAAATGACTACTCTGTAACTATGGCCAAATGGCTTGGACGTAGTCAGTACGATGTCTTTGCAGGTTTGGAATTGCAACAAGGTGGTTCTTACAAGACAAAAGTGAAATGGGATGCCCTTCTAGATGAAAATGGCAAGCTCCGCTTATCACTTGGACTCTTTGCTCCAGATACAATTACTAGTCTTGGTAAGACAGGCGAAGACTATCACAAGAATGAAAATATCTTCTTTACAGGTTACCAAGGAGATCCAACTGGTCAAAAACCAGATGACAAGGACTGGTACGGAATTGCCAACCTTGTAGCTGACCGCACACCAGCAGTAGGCCGTACCTTTACAACATCTTTTAACACAGGACATGGTAAAAAATGGTTTGTAGACGGCAAAGTTTCTAAGGATTCTGAATGGAACTATCGTTCTGTATCAGGTATCTTGCCTACATGGCGCTGGTGGCAAACGTCATCAGGTGCTAAACTTCAAGCTGACTATGACTTTGAAGATGCCTACAATGGTGGTAACTCACTCAAATTTGCGGGTGATTTAGCTGAAAATACAAATCAAGATATTCGCCTTTACTCTACAAAACTGGAAGTAACAGATAAAACAAAACTTCGTGTTGCTCATAAAGGTGGTAAGGGAAGCAAGGTCTATGTAGAGTTTGCGACTCAGAAAAACTATACTTATGGTGGAGAGAATGCTCGTAAAGAACTGACTCTATCTGACGATTGGACAAAAGATGAATTTGATTTGAGTGCCTTGGCAGGTCAGACCATTTACGGTATCAAGCTCACTTTTGAAAATACTGCTGCTCTTAAGGGCTATCAATTTAACTTGGGTGAGTTGACAGTAACAGATAATCAAGAGGCACCTCAAGCACCAACGGCTCTTAAAGTAGCTAAACAATCCCTTAAAAATGCCCAAGAAGCAGAAGCTATTGTCCAATTTACTGGAAATAAAGATGCTGACTTCTATGAAGTTTATGAGAAGGATGGCGATGCTTGGCGCCTATTGACAGGTTCATCTGCAACTACGATCTACCTACCAAAAGTTAGCCGTTCAGCTAGTGCAACTGGTACTAGTCAGGAGTTGAAGGTTGTCGCAGTTGGTAAGAATGGCCTTCGTTCTGAAGCAGCAACTACAAACTTTGAGTGGGGAATGACTGTCCAAGACACAAGTCTTCCAAGACCATTAGCAGAAAATATCGTTCCAGGAGCGACTGTTATCGGAAGTACCTTCCCAGACACAGAAGGTGGCGAAGGTATCGAAGGTATGTTGAATGGAACTATCACTAGTCTATCTGACAAATGGTCTTCTGCTCAGTTGAGTGGTAGCGTTGATATTCGTTTGACCCAACCACGCCGTGTCGTTAGATGGGTCATGGATCATGCTGGTGCTGGTGGAGAATCTGTTAACGATGGTTTGATGAACACTAAAGATTTCGACCTCTACTACAAGGATGAAGCTGGGGAGTGGAAACTAGCTAAGGCTGTTCGTGGCAATAGAGCCCATGTTTCAGATATTACCCTTGATAGCCCAATTACAGCGCAAGACTGGCGTTTGCACGTCATCACGTCTGACAATGGAACACCATGGAAAGCCATCCGTATCTACAACTGGAAGATGTATGAAACTCTTGATACGGAGAGCCAAAACATTCCAATGGCTAAAGTTGCAGCGCGTGTTCTGACAGACAATAAGATTCAACTTGGATTCTCAGAAGTTCCTGCTGGAGCAACCATTACAGTCTATGACAAGGCAGATTCACAAACTCCAATCGCTACCTTAAATACGGTAGTTGGAGGAGATTTGGCAACAGAACCATTGAGCTTTGAAAAACGTCCAAGCCTTCTTTACTATCGTACACAATTGCCAGGTAAAGAAATCAGTAATACTCTTGCTGTAACTATTCCTCAGGATGATAGAAAGATTAAGGCTATCAGTCTAGAAGCAACACCTAAAAAGACGACTTACCAAGATGGCGAGGAATTGAATCTCAAAGGTGGTCTTCTCCGTGTCAAATATGAGGGAGAAGAAGCAGATGAAGTCATCAACCTCAGTCATGCAGGTGTAGTTGTTAACGGCTATGATGCTCACCATCATGGTGAACAAGAGTTAACAGTAACCTATCTTGGTCTTCCAGTTGTAGGAAGCTTCAAGGTTCAAGTGACTGGTGAAGAAGCTGGTCCAAAAGAAGTCGCAGCCTTGTATATTAGCAAGCAACCGAAAATTGATTACTTTGTAGGCGATGCTCTTGACTTATCAGAGGGACGCTTCAAGGTCTTGTATGATGATGAAACTGAGACAGAACATAGCTTTACGGACCAAGGAGTCGAAATTACAGGCTATGATTCTCAAAAGACAGGCCGTCAAAAACTTGAGTTGCACTATCAAGGACAAACTGTCGAATTTGATGTTCTAGTATCACCTAAGGCAGCCATTAACGACGAATATCTGAAACAAGAAATCACATCTGCTCAAGGACGCAAAGAAACATTAGCTTATACATTTGCGGATGCAGCAAAACAAGCAGCTCTTGTTGAGAAGCTTGATGCAGCAAAAGCCATCTTAGAAAACCACGATGCTAGTCAAGAAGCGGTCAACCAAGCCCTGAACGATTTAAAACAAGCAGGTGCAGACTTGGATGGAAATCAACGTTATCAAACTGCTAGAGAAGAATTGGAAAGCTTGCTTGAATCCGTTCTTGAAAAAGATCCTCAATCTGAGTTGATTGCGCAAGCTGAGGCTTTATTATCTTCACAAACGCCAACTCCAGCAGCATTTGCGGACATGAAAGAAAAGCTGAATAAGAAACTAGCTCCTGCAGAAGAAAGCCACCATGTAGGTAGCTTAGAAGAAGGGGAATCTGCTCCAACAGTTGAAACTCTACCTGAGCTAGTGGTTGAAACAGAAACTCAAGCCTTCGAACGCCAAGAACGTCCGTCAGGAGACCTATTGGCGGGTGAACGTAGAATCGTTCAGGCAGGTGTAGAAGGTCAAACTCGTCGTCTGATTGAAGTGGATGCTAAAGGCAACCGCACTCTTCTTGAGACAGAAGTAGTCAAGGAAGCAGTGGCTGAGATTACTGAAGTTGGTACCAAGGTAGAAAGCCGTGTTCAACCGCTAGACGGCGTCAAAGATTTGACTATCAGCAATCCAACATTGGTGATTGAAGAAGAAAAAGTTGCATACGACCATGAAGAACGAGTAAATCTTAGCCTTCATGCAGGAGAGCGTCGTATCGTTCAGGCAGGTGTAGAAGGCCAAACTCGTCGTCTGATTGAAGTTGATACCAAAGGCAACCGCACTCTTCTTGAGACAGAAGTAGTCAAGGAAGCAGTGGCTGAGATTACTGAAGTTGGTACCAAGGTGGAAAGTCGTGTTCAACCGCTAGACGGCGTCAAAGATTTGACTATCAGCAATCCAGCATTAGTGGTTGAAGAAGAAAAGCTTGCATACGGCCATGAAGAACGAGTAAATCCTAGTCTTAAAGCAGGAGAACGTCGCTTGGTTCAAGCAGGAGTTGAAGGACTTCGTCGAAATCTTGTAGAAGTTGACACTGAAGGCAACCGCAGTCTTAAGGGAACAGAACTTATCAAAGAAACTGTAACTGAGATTGTTGAGATTGGGCCAAAAGTGGATGTCCAAGATGACAAACCTCTTGCACCTGCTCCAGTAGCACAAGCAGCTAAGCAGGAACCAGCAAAAGTAGAAGCACAAGCTGAAAAACCTGAAGGAAAACAACTCCCAAGTACAGGTGAAGGAACAGATGCAAATCTTCTGGCTCTTGGATTGGTTGGAGTCCTAGGTGGCTTTGGACTTCTAGCGCAAAAGAAAAAAGAAGATTAAGCTAGAATTTTGATCTAAAATTGACTTCATACAATAAAAAAGATTTGACTTTTAAGAGTCAAATCTTTTTTGCATAGTAGATGAGGAAAAAATTGTGGTGTATACTGTCATAGCTTCAAAGGTTATCCTTATTTAATCTTGTGAAATGATTGGAGGAAAAGTTTAAGGTTTTGCTATCTCTTTTATTGATTTTGTGATATAATTAACACGTAAAAAAAAAGAAGGAGTCATATCTAATGGCAAAATTGACTGTTAAAGACGTTGACTTGAAAGGGAAAAAAGTTCTCGTTCGTGTTGACTTCAACGTACCTGTAAAAGATGGTGTGATCACTAACGATAACCGTATCACTGCAGCTCTTCCAACTATCAAGTACATCCTTGAACAAGGTGGACGTGCAATCCTCTTCTCTCACCTTGGACGTGTTAAAGAAGAAGCAGACAAAGAAGGTAAATCACTTGCTCCTGTAGCTGCTGACTTGGCTGCTAAATTGGGTCAAGAAGTTACATTCCTTCCAGGTGTTACTCGTGGTGCTGAATTGGAAGCAGCGATTAACGCTCTTGAAGATGGACAAGTTCTCTTGGTTGAAAACACTCGTTTTGAAGATGTTGACGGCAAGAAAGAATCTAAAAACGATCCTGAACTTGGTAAATACTGGGCATCACTTGGAGATGGTATCTTCGTAAACGATGCGTTCGGTACAGCTCACCGTGCACACGCATCTAACGTTGGTATCTCAGCAAACGTTGAAAAAGCAGTTGCTGGATTCCTTCTTGAAAACGAAATTGCTTACATCCAAGAAGCTGTTGAAGCTCCAGAACGTCCATTCGTGGCTATCCTTGGTGGTTCAAAAGTTTCAGACAAGATCGGTGTTATCGAAAACTTGCTTGAAAAAGCTGATAAAGTTCTTATCGGTGGTGGGATGACTTACACATTCTACAAAGCACAAGGTATCGAAATCGGTAACTCACTTGTAGAAGAAGACAAATTGGATGTTGCTAAAGCTCTTCTTGAAAAAGCAAACGGTAAATTGATCTTGCCAGTTGACTCAAAAGAAGCTAATGCATTTGCAGACTACACTGAAGTGAAAGACACTGAAGGTGAAGCAGTAGATCCAGGATTCCTTGGTTTGGATATCGGTCCTAAATCTATCGCTAAATTTGACGAAGCTTTGACTGGTGCTAAAACAGTTGTATGGAACGGACCTATGGGCGTATTTGAAAACCCTGACTTCCAAGCTGGTACAATCGGTGTAATGGACGCTATCGTGAAACAACCAGGCGTTAAATCAATCATCGGTGGTGGTGACTCAGCTGCCGCAGCTATCAACCTTGGTCGTGCAGACAAGTTCTCATGGATCTCTACTGGTGGTGGAGCTTCAATGGAACTTCTTGAAGGTAAAGTTCTTCCAGGACTTGCAGCTTTGACTGAAAAATAAGAATATAAAAAAGGAGGCTGGGACAAAAGTCCTAGCCTCTCAATTGTCTTTGGATTTTCGAGCAGGACGCAGTGGTTGAGTGGGCTCTACTACGCTGATTTCATTAGTTTTTACAACCCTACTCAACTGTGCGGAGGTGGGACGACGAAATCGAATTCTAACGAATTACCGATTTCTGTCCCACACTTTTTTTTTGCGCTCTTTTAAAGTTTGAGAGTAGCGAGGGATAATTGGACAGAATCCAAAAAAAACAGTAAAATAGAGGAATACCAATCTAAATGAAATTTGAGTGATAATCGTGGAAAAAAGAGACAATCATACAAAAACAGCTATTTGCGGTATTATCAATGTCACCCCAGATTCTTTCTCTGATGGGGGCCAATTTTTTGCTATTGAAGAAGCCTTAAAACAAGCTCGAAAATTGATTGCTGAAGGTGCCACTATTTTAGATATTGGTGGAGAGTCTACTCGACCTGGAAGTAGCTATGTTGAGATTGAAGAGGAAATCCAACGTGTGGTTCCAGTCATTAAGGCTATTCGTCAAGAAAGTGATGTTTTGATTTCGGTAGACACTTGGAAAAGTCAAGTTGCAGAAGCAGCTCTAAAGGCTGGGGCCCATATAGTCAATGACATTACAGGTCTTATGGGGGATGAGAAGATGGCGGAAGTGGTTGCCAAAGCTGGAGCTCAGGTAGTCATCATGTTTAATCCAGTAATGGCACGCCCTCAGCACCCTAGTTCACTTATCTTCCCTCATTTTGGCTTTGGTGCGCCTTTTACAAAGGAAGACTTAGATGAGTTTGAAAAACTACCAGTAGAAGAATTGATGACAGCTTTCTTTGACTGTGCTCTAGTAAGAGCGGAAAAAGCAGGAATTTCGAAAGAAAACATCATGCTAGATCCTGGGATTGGCTTTGGCTTGACCAAAAAGGAAAACCTCATACTTCTACGTGACCTTAATAAATTACACGAGATGGGCTATCCTATCTTTTTAGGAGTCTCTCGCAAGCGCTTTGTCATCAATATTCTGGAAGAAAATGGTTTTGAAGTAAACCCAGAAACTGAAGCTGGTTTCCGCAATCGTGATACGGCTTCAGCTCATGTGACTAGTATCGCTGCTAGACAAGGTGTGGAAGTGGTGCGTGTACACGATGTAGCCAGCCACAAGATGGCAGTCGAAATTGCATCAGCCATCCGTCTGGCAGATGATGCGGAAAATTTAAACTTGAAACAGTATAAATAAGATGAATAAAAACGAAACGAATCAGTGGATAGCTAACTATCGGACAGACCAACCGCATTTTGGTTTGGAGAGGATGGTGAAGCTATTAGCCCTACGTGGCAATCCCCATCTGAAACTCAAGGTTATCCATATCGGAGGAACCAATGGTAAGGGGTCTACTATAGCCTTTTTGAAGAATATGTTGGAAAAGATGGGGCTAAGAGTTGGAGTCTTTAGCTCACCCTATCTGATTCATTATACCGATCAGATTGCCATTAATGAGGAATCTATCCCAGAAGCAAGATTAGAGACCTTGATGGTAGACTATCGCTCACTACTTGAGGGGGAGCATGCTCATGATTTGCAAGGAACGACAGAATTTGAGATTATCACTGCCATAGCCTATGATTATTTTGCTTCTGAGAAAGTCGATGTGGCCATTATGGAAGTAGGTATGGGTGGACTTTTGGATAGTACCAATGTTTGTCAGCCTATCTTAACAGGTATTACGACCATTGGCCTGGATCACGTAGCTTTACTAGGGGATAGCTTGGAAGCTATCGCGGAGCAGAAAGCTGGAATTATCAAACAAGGAGTTCCCCTGGTAACGGGGAATATTGTCCCAGAAGCCTTAGCAGTTATCAACCAAATCGCGGAAGCGAAAGCGGCTCCTAGACTTGTTTATGGGGAAGATTATCAAGTCAGTCATCAAGGAAGTGTGGGGACGGGAGAAGTTTTTGACTATACAAGCCCGCTTAGACAAGGTCGCTTTCAGACAGGATTGCTGGGTTTGCACCAGATAGAGAATGCTGGGATGGCACTAGCTTTACTTGATACTTTTTGTAAAGAAGATGGTCGAGAACTAGCAAGCAATGACTTGCTTGCTCAAGCCTTAGAAGAAACAAGTTGGCCTGGACGCTTTGAAGTTGTTTCTAGAAGCCCTTTGATGATTTTAGACGGGGCTCACAATCCCCATGCTGTCAAGGCTTTGTTAGATACCTTGAAAGAACGATTTGCTGATTATCATAAGGAAATACTTTTTACATGTATCAAAACCAAGGCCTTGGAGGATATGTTAGACTTGTTAGGAACTTTGCCAGATACTGAGCTGACACTCACTCACTTTGAGGATGGTCGGGCGACCGACGAAGAGGTGCTAAAAGAAGAAGCCCGTTCTAGAAATCTCAACTATCAAAGTTGGAAGGAATTTCTAGATCAAAAAATGACAGAAAATGAAGAGAAAAAAACAGTTAGGATAGTTACGGGCTCCTTGTATTTCTTGAGCCAGGTAAGAGCCTATCTGATGGAGAGGAAAAACTAGAGAATGGATACACAAAAAATTGAGACGGCTGTAAAAATGATTATCGAAGCGGTCGGTGAAGATGTTAACCGCGAAGGCTTGCAGGAAACTCCTGCACGTGTAGCTCGCATGTACCAGGAGATTTTTTCAGGACTTGGTCAAACTGCGGAGGAGCATTTGTCAAAATCCTTTGAAATTATTGATGACAATATGGTAGTAGAAAAGGATATCTTTTTCCATACCATGTGTGAACATCACTTCTTGCCATTTTATGGGAAAGCTCATATCGCCTACATTCCAGACGGACGTGTGGCAGGTTTGTCAAAGCTAGCTCGTACTGTGGAAGTTTATGCTAAAAAGCCACAGATTCAAGAACGCTTGAATATCGAAGTGGCTGATGCTTTGATGGACTATCTTGGTGTCAAAGGTGCTTTCGTTGTTATTGAAGCAGAGCATATGTGTATGAGCATGCGTGGTGTTCGAAAACCAGGAACTGCAACCTTGACAACAGTAGCTCGTGGAGTATTTGAGACAGACAAAGATCTTCGAGATCAAGCATACCGTCTTATGGGGTTATAAAAATCGATTCAAACGATTTTTTCTAGAAAGGACTAATTATGGATCAATTGCGCATTAAGGATTTGGAAATTTTTGCCTATCATGGTCTTTTCCCGAGTGAGAAGGAACTGGGCCAAAAATTTATCATTGATGCAAGCTTATCCTATGATATGACCAAGGCTTCTACGGATTTAGATTTGGAAGCATCTGTCCATTATGGCGAGCTCTGTCAGCAATGGACGACTTGGTTTCAGGAAACCACTGAAGACTTGGTTGAAACAGTTGCCTACAAACTAGTAGAGCGCACTTTTGAAACCTATCCAATAGTTCAAGAAATTAAACTGGAACTCAAAAAACCATGGGCGCCTATTCATCTACCACTAGACACCTGTTCAGTAACCATCCATCGCCGCAAACAAAGAGCCTTTATTGCTCTAGGTAGCAATATGGGGGATAAGACGGCTAATCTCAAGCAAGCTCTTGAAAAAATAAGTACTCGTGGGATTCGTATTCTCAAAGAGTCTAGTGTGATTACAACTGAGCCTTGGGGCGGTGTAGAACAAGATAGTTTTGCCAATCAGGTCATTGAAGTAGAAACTTGGTTGCCGGCTCCAATCTTGTTAGAAACCTTGTTGGACATTGAGGCAGAAATGGGTCGGGTTAGAGAAGTGCATTGGGGACCTCGTTTGATTGACTTGGACTTGCTTTTTATGGAGGATCAGGTCATTTATAACGATAATCTCATCTTGCCGCATCCTTATGTTGCTGAGCGACTCTTTGTCTTAGAGTCTCTGCAGGAAATTGCGCCTCATTTCATCCATCCAGTCCTAGGACAACCGATTCGTCACTTATATCGTCAATTGGAGAAAGAAAATGGGCAAGGTTTCTGAAACTTATAGTAAATGGAAAAGTATAGGGGAAGGTCTTGTAGCTATTGTCTTAGGCCTCCTCTTGATTTGTTTTGGGCAGGTAGTTCCGATACTGGGTTACCAACTCCTGATGGCCTACTTTTTCTTGTCGGCAGTTTGGCAACTATTGACGCGATGGTTTCAAGAAAAGTCCCGTAGAGAAAATATATTTGTAACTCTAGCCAAGCTTTTTCTTGCAGTCATCCTATTTGATTCAGTCATCTTGCAGGACATCGCTCTCTATCTCTTGGTTATTCTCATTGGAAGTTATCAGCTTTTTACAGGCCTAATCAGTCTGATTACCTGGTTACTATACCGGAATAATCATATCCATCCGAGGATTAATTACTTATTTGATGCTTTATGGATGATGGGATTTGGCCTCTATAGTAATTCCCCTTTTCATGATGCGACAAATTTTGAATTACTCTTACTTGGTTTTTACTTGATTATGTTGGGGGCAAGCAGCCTCAGAGATGGATTCTTTTTTGAAAAAGGGAGAAGCAATCCTAAGCTCAAGCGTAGAATGAGAATGACCCTGCCTATATTCATGACAGCCTTGATTCCCATCAGCACCTTACGACGATGGAATGAAAGGTTATCTAGTCATCAGGTAGAAGAAAGCGAAGTGCATTTGGAGAGAAAAAATGAAAAATCTGTTGATTTAGAAATTTTCATCCATACTTCAGAATCATCTTTCTTCTTGGCCATGGGTCATGTAGATATCTGCTATCAAGGTCAGGTTATTTCCTACGGCTCTTATGACCCACATTCAGAGCGCTTATTTGGTACAATTGGCGACGGGGTTTTATTTAAGGCCAATCGTGAAAAATATATTGAACTTTGTAAGAGAGAAAGCCAGAAAACGCTATTCACCTATGGTTTAAGCCTGTCTCAACAACAGAAAAAAGCCATCGAAGAACGATTGAGAGAGATAGAAAGCCTCTTGATACCTTGGGAGCCAAGTTCACAACTACTGAAAAGAAGGGAAGGAGAGGTCAAACATACCTACTCTTATCAGCTGAAACACGAGGCTGATGCAACCCTCTATAAGTTCACATCCTCTAAATTTAAAACCTACTTTGTTCTCAGTACAAACTGTGTTCTATTGGCCGACTCTATTGTTGGAGAGGCTGGAACTGATATCCTGAGTCCCCAAGGTTTTATCGTCCCTGGGACTTATCAGGACTATCTTGATTTAGAATTTAAAAAACCGAGTGGTATAGTGGTCAGTCGTTCTATTTATTAAAAAAAGAAAACTCTAGTCAGAAGGCTAGAGTTTTTAAAATAGGTCATTTTCTTCAGGTAGGAGGATGGTTTCCTTACCGTCCATATCCATAACAAGTACTTTCGGTGGGTACAATGGGTCAAAGGGATGATTAAAATCGAAGTCAATCGTTGTAGGTAGATGCTCACTTGAAAAACGGAAGGTGATGGAACCGTTACTGTTTAAGAGCTGAAATTCCAACTCATCTTCTAGTTCAAAAACGTGCTTTAAAAAATGATCGATAATATACCAGATTGAGTCGATAACATCGTCTGGAAGATTAGTCACTACACCAAAACTGGCACAACGTCGATGTGAATCCGTAAAAGCCATCCATGCCTCCTACTTAATTTTTTATTATCATACTGCAAACTGGCCTAAAAATCAAGAAAAGTAAACTGATTTACAAAAATATGATTATCGGTGAAATTTTTTCAAAGAAAGTTCAATTAATCCTTGAAAATGCTTACAATTAGTGGTAAACTAGTAGTGGTGTAAACATGAAAACAAAATTTTCAACATTAGAAAGGAAACGGTATGAACACAGATGATACAGTAACAATTTATGACGTTGCCCGAGAAGCAGGAGTTTCAATGGCAACTGTCAGTCGTGTAGTCAATGGTAACAAGAATGTCAAAGAAAACACTCGTAAGAAAGTTCTAGAGGTGATTGATCGCCTAGACTATCGTCCAAATGCAGTAGCTCGTGGCTTGGCAAGCAAACGAACAACAACTGTTGGGGTTGTCATCCCAGATATCACTAACACGTATTTTGCTGCGCTAGCAAAAGGGATTGATGATATTGCAGAGATGTACAAGTATAACATTGTCCTTGCGAATAGTGATGAGGATGATGAAAAAGAAGTGGCAGTAGTGAATACACTCTTTTCAAAACAAGTTGATGGTATTATCTTTATGGGCTATCACTTGACAGAGAAAATTCGCTCAGAGTTTTCACGTTCACGTACCCCTGTAGTTCTTGCAGGAACAGTGGATGTAGAACACCAGCTTCCAAGTGTTAATATTGACTATAAGAATGCTACTGCGGATGCTGTTCGCCATTTGTTGAAGCGTAACAAAAAAATTGCCTTTGTGAGTGGCCCGTTGGTAGATGATATTAACGGTAAAATTCGCTTGGTTGGCTACAAAGAAGCTTTGAAAGCAGCAGGAGTCAACTATAGTGAAGGACTTGTATTTGAATCTAAATATCGCTATGATGATGGTTATGCTCTGGCAGAGCGCTTAGTTTCTTCAAAAGCAACTGCAGCGATTGTGACTGGTGATGAATTGGCGGCTGGTCTCTTGAACGGCTTGGCTGATCATGGAGTTTCAGTACCAGAAGACTTTGAAATCATTACGAGTGATGATTCTCAAATCGCTCGCTTTACTCGACCAAGCCTTACAACTATCGCACAACCCTTGTATGACTTAGGTGCGATTAGTATGCGTATGTTGACTAAAATTATGCATAAAGAGGAATTAGAAGAACGTGAAGTCCTCCTACCTCATGGTTTGACAGAGCGCAAATCAACTCGCAAAAAGTAATAAAAAAACCAGGAATCTAGCTGATTTCCTGGTTTTTTATTATCCTTCCATATATGTTTGGAGTTGTTCGCCCTTAAGTCCAGCATTGATTGCGATAAGAAGCTTCAGTCGTGCTTTTTGAGCGTTTAGTTCTTTAACAAAATATACACCATCATTCTGAAGACAAACACCACCGCCTTCGTAGGCGTAAACAGGTTCTGCAATCCCATTGAAACAACGTGAGACTAGTGCAATAGGAAGTCCTGCTTGACTGAGAGACTTTAATTTTTCAGCTGTTTCCTTTGGTACATTTCCAGCGCCAAAAGCCTGAATAATTAATCCATCTAGTTGGTCAACAGGAAGTAAATCGAGAAGTTCATCGGTCATGCCCGCATAAACAGGGATAATAGGGACCAACCCTTGAATGCTCTCAAGGTCAAAACGAACACGAGGTTCTGCCGTTTTGAAGTAGAGAATTTCCTGCTTCATAATGAGCCCGAGTGGTCCATGAGTTGGTGTTTGAAAGGTACTAACGTTAGTAGTATGCGTTTTTGTGACATATTTGGCGGCGTGAATTTCATCGTTCATAACGACCAACACACCCTTATCTGCAGCCTTGTCATCACTGGCCACACGTAAGGCGCTAAGATAGTTGTAGACACCATCACTTCCCAGTTCATTGGAAGATCTCATGGCACCTGTCAGGACGATAGGCATATGAGGTACCTCCATGGTGTCGAGGAAATAAGCCGTTTCTTCTAGTGTATCTGTCCCATGTGTAATGACAACACCATCATAGGACGATGCCTCTTGTTTAATTTTATGGTAGAGGGCTAACATATGCTTAGGCTTGATGTGTGGACTAGGCAAATTTAAAAAATCCAAGGAATGGACTTCGATACCTTCGAGAGGATTAGAGATATGATTCATAGGGTTATCAGCACTAGTCCTTACAGCTCCAGATTCATCTGCCTGCATGGAGATAGTGCCACCAGTATGTAAAACAAGGATTTTCTTAGTCATGATTCACTCACTTTTTCTGAAATGTGGTATAATCATTGTATCATAAAAGAAAGGAATGAGATAGAATGGAAGTCAAAGCTGTGTTTTTTGATATTGATGGAACGCTTGTAAATGACAGTAAGAGTGTTTTGAAGTCCACTAAGGAAGCTATCAAGATTGTGAAAGAACAAGGGGTGCTTGTTGGGGTGGCAACAGGGCGAGGACCTTTTTTTGTTAAGGATTTGATGGACGATTTGGACCTGGATTTTGCAGTAACCTACAATGGCCAATATATCTTTAACAAAGATCGTGTTCTTTTTGCTAGCCCTATTGATAAGAGAAGTCTCAGACAAATCATCTCGTATGCCAAGGAAAATCGAAAAGAGATTGCCATGGGAACGCGACAAGACGTTGTCGGTTCTCGGATTATGTCCTTTGGACTCAGCCCTCTTTCACAGCTAGTTAGTCGATTTGTACCTAAATTTTTGACTCGTACTGTTAGTCATTCCTTTAATCGTATGGTCAGTAAGGCCCTTCCTCAGAAGGAAGATGATTTGTTGGACTTAATCAATCAGCCAATCTATCAGGTGCTTATGTTGATGACGCCTGAGGAGACAAACCATGCTGCTGAAGTATTAAATCATTTGAAATTCACCAGAAGTAATCCATTCGCGGCCGATATTATCAATCAAGGAAATTCTAAGTTAGAGGGTATCCGTCGTGTCGGGAAAGAGTATGGTTTTGATCTCAATCAAGTCATGGCCTTTGGGGACTCAGATAATGACTTGGAAATGTTGGCTGGTGTTGGGATGTCTGTTGCCATGGGAAATGGTAGCAGCAGCGTAAAAGAAGTTGCCAAGCATATTACTGCCAGCAACCAAAACGATGGGATTCATAAGGCTTTGGAATATTTTGGAGTTTTGTCTTCTGAAAAAGTCTTTGTCAGTCGTGACTATCATTTTAACAAGGTTAAAACCTTCCATCATATGATGGACGAGCGAACTCAAGAAGAACCAATAGCTTGGGATTTGCAAGGGGCAACTCATCGCGCCGGCTTTAAGATTGAAGAGTTAGTTGAATTTGTCCGTGCTGCAAGCAATTCTGAAGAGGAATTTCAACAAGCTGTACAAGATTTGCATCAGGTACTTGATATAGCTGCCGAAAAAGTATCTCAGTCAACACCAGCTGAGAAAACCCTCGTTGGTCAAGTGGATGCTTTGATTGACACGCTCTACTTTACTTATGGAAGTTTCGTTTTAATGGGGGTAGACCCAGAGAGAATTTTTGAGATTGTCCATCAAGCAAACATGGGTAAAATCTTCCCAGATGGTAAGGCTCATTTTGATCCAGTAACCCACAAAATCTTGAAACCAGATAACTGGAAAGAAAAGTACGCTCCAGAGCCTGCAATCAAAAAGGAAATAGAGCGCCAAATCAAGGCTTATGAACGTCATAAGGAAAGAGAAAATAGAATGAGTTAGAAGCTCCAAGATGAAAAATTAAACTACCTATTGGATTTATTCAATAGGTAGTTTTGTTCATATTAGATTTTGGAGCTAGTTTACACGACTTTTTTCTTTAGATGTTACATCTTTTACAGCTTCGACACCTTCACTTGCTTTTTCTTTAGCAGTTGATACACCACTACTGAAACCAGTTTTAACTTTTTCAAATTGTTCGGATGCAAATTCACCTGTTGACTCTGCTGCGTCAGTTACTCTATCTTGAAGACTCACTGAGTCTGCTTCAAATTGTTCTTTTGTTTTGATATCAACAACGTTCACGTTTACTTCAACAACTTCAAGATTTGTCATTTGTGAAACTTCAGAAGTGACAACTTCTTTAATTTTGTTGTATAGTTCAGGAACGTTAATTTTGTATTCTACAACAACATTCAAATCGACAGCAACTTGTGTCTTACCGACTTCAACATTAACTCCGCGAGTAACATTATCTGTGTTAATAATTTTTTCAGTTAAATTAGAGAAAAATCCTCCATCAACGTCCAAAAGACCAGGTACTTTTTCTAATGCTAGACCAATAATTTTTTGGATAACCTTATTTTCATAAGTAAGGCTTCCTTTTACTTCATGAGTAGTAGCAGTAGATTCATTTTTTTCTGTAGAAACGTTTTTTTCCAAGTTTGACATATGCGACTCCTTATTATTTATTTATATAGTTTTTTTGGATATATAATCCAATTATAATTCCTAAAGCTCCGAAAATCAAAACAAATAGTGTTTTGAAGAAACCAAAGGAAATAATTAAACAAGCTAGAATAATACCTATTAAGCCTGATAAAATTGGATACTGATACTTTTTAAGTAATTCCATCTTTTCACTTCCTTAATCTACACGACTTGCAGTTTTTTTGTGTTGAGTTGGAGGTTGATAGTTTTTAACCAAAACTTCAAGTTTTACCTCACGGTCAAGACCAAAAAACTGCCTTAATCCTTGAGTTATTTCATTTTGAATTGACTGGCACTTAGTAGAGACGTTGTCTGATGTAATTATTCTACCTTCCACGTAAACAAAACATTTATTTCTTCTGACATTTACACGGATAGTTGGATTTTTAATCAACTCATAATCATCAACAACACATCTAACGAACCCTTCAATAGCTGAATTTTTTAGTTTAAGCTTATCATCTTTAGTACCTAATTGAATATCCAGATATTGCTTAGGATAAAATAGTATAACTAGGATTGATGATAAAACTAATACTGATAGGATTAATGTCCCCCAAAAGATGTATTTAGAAATGAATGCAGCAAAACTCCATTCTCTCCAGCTAAACAATTGAATGCCTAGGTCACTTGCTTTTTGGTAATCAACCAAGATGGGGAGGAAGACTGTCAAGATAAGAATGCAGAAAATAAGTAAAAGTATTTTCTTTGTTTTTGACATATACAATCCTTTCGAATTAAACTCATAGATTATTGTAACAGTTTAGGGAGGTGTACAACAATCTATCATCTTCAAGATAGAAGAATACGGAATTAGTAACTTTGAAAAGTGCTACTATGATAGATGAGGTTAGCTAATTTAGTTAACGAAGGGCTCATATTCCCGAGGGATTGTTAATAGAGAACTAGGAAAATAGAGTAAGTAGTTTCAAAACAAAATGTATGATACCCTTAGACGTAAGAATGCCAAGTCGTCTATAACAAGTGGCAAAATAATGAGTCTCCTTTTCTAAACTATGATTACATTCTCAGTTGCTTTTAGTATACCACTCTTTGAAACCGCTGTCAATTTTTCGGACATCCTCTCCTTTACTTTACAGATTAGTTTAGGATTTTTTGACGAATATAGTCCTTGCTGTATAAAAGGCTATCACTAATAAAAAGCAAGGTCGGGATTTTCCCGACCTCTTTTTTTCTCATTATAAAGTTTTATCCTTGTCTCGGACGACGAGAAGGTCAACGCTTGTGTGGCGAAGGATATATTCAGATGAAGAGCCGACAAGCAAACGTTCGAAGGCGTTAAGTCCTGTTGCTCCAACCAAAATCAAATCAACATGTTCTTGATCAGGGATTGTTTTAGCCAAAAGAGTTTTAGGATTTCCCATTTCGATGACAACTTGAATATCTTTAAGACCGGCGTCTCTTGCACGCTTTTCATATTCTGCCATCAACTCTTGTGCCTCGACTTGTAACTCTTCGTAAACTTCTGCATCGAATGTTGAAATGCTTTGAAGAGCACGAGTATCGATTACATGCGCAATGGTTAATTTAGCCTGGTTACGTAATGCTGACTGAACTCCTTTGATAAAAGCCAAATCAGCTTCTTTAGAACCGTCGACTGCTACCATGATGTTTTCGTAACGTTGTGTCATAGCAAAAACCTCCTCATTTCTTATCACCTTCATTGTAATCCTTTTCACTAAAAAAGTAAAGTAAAACATGATAGCAAACAAGATGCTTTTGACTTTGATTTTGAGAGTGTTATAATTAAAGGAGAGAATGCAAGAGGGGATCATATGACAAATATTGCGGTACTTTCAGATATCCATGGAAATACAAGAGCACTGGAAGCTGTTTTAGCAGATGCAGAGAAGGCAGGCGCTGAGGAATATTGGCTTTTGGGAGATATTCTCATGCCTGGGACAGGACGAAAAAATATTCTCAGACGATTAGAGGACTTGCCGATTACGATTCGAGTTCTGGGAAATTGGGAAGAGAGTTTATGGCGAGCTGCTCATCGAAAATTAGATACAAGTAGACCTAGCCATCGCTACCTCTTACGCCAATGCCAGTATATTATGGAAGAAATTAGTCTAGATGATATTGAAGCTCTACAGGCATTTCCCATGCACACACACCGCCAGTTTGGAAATCTGAAGGTAGGGATAAGCCATCATTTGCCGGATAAAAATTGGGGAAGAGAACTGATCCATCTTGGCAAGCAGGAGGATTTTGACCGTTTAGTAACCAATCCTGACTGTGATATTGCGATTTATGGGCATATTCACCAGCAATTTCTTCGCTATGGGAGCGAGGGACAACTCATTTTAAATCCAGGCTCAATTGGGCAACCGTTCTTTTTATCAGCAAGTCTACGTGAGGATTTGCGAGCGCAATATATGATTTTGGATTTTGATGACAAAGGTTTGAAGGATATAGATTTTCGTCGTGTTGATTACGATGTTGAGTCAGAATTACAATTGGCTAGAGATTTGAAATTGCCCTACTATGAGGTATACTATGAAAGCTTAGTCAATGGAATTCACCATACCCATAATCAGGACTTGTTGCACGAAATCGCTCAGAGTCAAGGACATGATGTTGAATTGGACGACTGGCTTAGTCGTAACTCTTGACATTACAACTCTAGGAGATATAATAAATATAAGAGAAGAATGAGCTTTGTTGATAATAAAGGAGGACTGCATGCAAATTTCAAGCCGATTTACCATTGCGACACATATGTTGGTAATCATTGCCTTAAAAGGGAAGGAAAGCAAGGTGACTAGTGATTTTCTAGCTAGTAGTGTTGGAGTCAATCCTGTTATTATCCGAAAAACTTTGTCCCAACTGAAAAAAGCAGACTTGATTTCCGTCGCGCGTGGAACTGGAGGGGCAGAGATTATCAAAAATCTTGAGGATATTAGTCTTTTGGATATTTATCAAGCGGTGGAATGCCTTGGAAAGACTGGACAACTCTTTAGTTTCCATGATAATCCTAATCCTAACTGTCCAGTAGGAGCTAATATCCATGGGGTTTTAGATGAAAAGTTAGATAAAATTCAAGAAGCTATGGAAGAAGAATTAAGCCAAACCAGTCTTGCTCAAGTGGTGGCAGATGCAGAGAGTAGGATAGAAGGATAAGAGAACCTTAGTTCCTCTTTTTCTATGTGGCTAATGATGATAAAATAGAACCATTAAAAGAGGAAGAAATGTATCTCGTTGTAGGAATTATATCAGCCTTTATCCGTGAATTTGTAGCTCTATGTGTGACATTAAAGTGGCTCTTTATGTTCTTCTACGGATTATGATTCCTAGCTCTTCTTTTATCCTATAAGGGAATTCTTTGGTCATAAAAGTCTCTATTTTAACTCGCTCATGTAAAAAAGCAAGAATTTTTAGTTCTTGCTTTTTTATTGATTATTTGTGACGTGCTGTCTTATTGAAGTTTATAGCTCTATTTTTCCTCTTTTTTCTTTAGGAAGCTTCCAAGTCCAAGAAGAGACAGAATGCTGAATCCAGCAAGAGCAAGAGGTGATTTGTTTTCAGTTCCTGTGTTTGGAAGGACTTTTTGAGAAAGAGCCTCTACAACAGTTTCTTGAGTTTCAGGCTGGACAGCTAGGTTTTGGGCCTGATTTTGTTCTACTTTCAAGCTAGAAAGATCAAATTCTGGCTTTTCTTCAACAGCTGGCTCTACAATGGCACCACCTTGAGATAGGCGGAGGACGACAGCTGTAAGAGCGTTTAATCTCAAGCCTTTTTCAGTCCATTCAAGACCTTGAGGGTTGGCAATTCCTACTGGTCCTGCTTGGTTTTCATCAGCCAAGACTTCGGCCTTTCTCAAGTGGGCAAAGTCTTTTTCTAGAGTGAATTCACGTTCTTTATCATCTGCATTGACAAAGACAGCGTAGATATCACCGTTTGGAGCTGTAATTTGGTAGCCGATGACCACGTCTTCTTTTTCAACACCATTTTGTCCTGGGACAGTAATGAGGCGGACACGATCCTTGATATCTTGTAGACTCTTGAGTCGGAAGGCATCTGTAGATTGACGAAGAGCAATCAGTCCTTTCATGTAGTCGCGACTCTTGACATTTTCAGGATAGGCTTTTTTATCTGTTGCCTTGGTCCAGTCAAACTTGTTGACAGCATCGCTAGAGTCATAAGAGTCATGGATGAAGTATGGATAGACAAATGGATTGCCGTCTTTATCACGCAACAAGTGAGATTTGTTTGGAACCTTATCGTCTGGAACTGGAGTCTTGTAGGCTGGGTCAAGGAATTGTTTGGTACGCCCGTATTCCTGACCAGAGTGGATAAACGGAGTTCCTTGAGCCGTCAAAACCATGAGGTTTCCAAGTCGCAAGCGACGATGGATTTCAGCATAGTTTTTGGCCTTACTTGGGTCTTTTTTGATAGATTGGGCGATGATGTCAAATAGAGTCAAGTTATCGTGGGCTGCGATATACTGAATAACATCTCCTGGGTTATCCGCTTCAAAGTTGGTTGGTTGAGCAATGAGATTTTTAAAGATGGTATTGACATCACGTTTGCCACCTGTGATAAAGGCAGGCTGCCCTTCGTTTGGATAGCCAGACTTGAGGTTGTTGCGGATGTCGTCTGAAAAGACAGCGACAGTATCTGTTTTCTTCATCCAATCTTGGTCAGCAGGTTGTACAGGCGTATTTTCATCACCAGTGTAGGTTCTCCAGCCTTCACCTAACATGATAAGGTTTGGATTGAGGGCGCGTGCAGCCTTGTAAGCTTCTTCGATTGAAGCCGCATCATGATCTCCCATCATATCGAAACGGAAACCATCCACTTTGTAGGTGTCAACCAGATACTTGATAGAGTCTACCAAGACACGTTTAGACATGTAGTGGGTTGTTCCTAAACGACCACCACCAAAGCTAGTACGTGGCGAACCATCAGAATCCATGAAGTGATAGTAGTTTGGCTCAATATCCTCAAAAATGTCAACATTGGCAGTATGGTTGTAAACTACGTCTAAGATAGCACCCATGCCACGTTTATGAATCTCGTTGACGAGGTTTTTAAATTCTGCGATACGTTTTTCTGGGTCCTTAGGATTACTTGAGTACATACCAGTCAAGGAGAAGTAGTTTTGAGGGTCATAACCCCAGTTGTAGTTACTGTTGCTTGAAGCATAGGCAGACAAACGTTCTTGGTTTTTCAATTCATTAACATAATAGTAAGACAAGACTGGGAGGAGTTGGATATGAGTAACCCCTAGATCTTTGAGATAATCGAGCTTCTCGATAAAGGCTTCAAAGGTACCAAATGGTTTAGTCAAATCTTTTGCGATGGCAGGATCTGAAGTGAAGTCGCGAACATGAGCTTCATAGATGACGGCATCTTCACGCGATTTGAAGTTGCGAATCTTACCATAAGTCAAGTTTTGCGGACCTAGTTTTGATGGGTCCACAAAGGCAGCTTTAGCTACTTTATGGGCAGGGTCTGTTTTTGCTAGATCACTATTCCAAGCCGCTAATGATTTGGCATAAGGGTCAAGAACGAGGACAGTTTTACCTTGGCGTTCGATTTGGTAGTGGTAGTAGTAGCCAGTGTAGTTGCTGATGCCAAGTCCTGAATTCTCATCCAAGGTTTGGTTCCAAGTTCCTTTTTCTCCCTTTTTAAGATCGACGGTTCCAACAACTTTTTCAGGGTCCTTCTTGTCATAGACGACAACGGAAACCTTATCAGCACTTGGAGACCAGAGAGTCAAATCAACACGTTTGCCATCTTCTTTAAGAGTTGCACCGAGTGGGCCATCGTAACTATAAGTCTCGTCTTTGAGACGCCAGCTAGAACGTGTGGTAAATCGGTCTGAATTGTAGCTGACAGTGTAAGGGTTTTGAGTGTCAGAGAAGTCACCGATGTAGGTTACTTTCTTTCCAGCTTCATCCACTTCCACGTCTGTGATAGCTACTTTATTTCCTTGATAATCAGTGATGCCGGAGTGTTTGAGGATATCGTCTTTCTTAGCTCCAACTAGTGTAGAGAAACTACTTTCGATACGAGATTTAGCCACGTGTTGGGCACCAGTCATGCGGATATCGTGCACATAGTAGGGGTTGGTGTAGATGGTTTCGTCATCATCTTTGAGGAAAATCTGACTGTGATTTTTTAGATCAGTGAATTTATAATCTTCTTTTCTGATTTTCACATCATCGCCTTTCTTGCTTTCGTCTAGTAATAAAAATCCAAATTCTCTAGCAGCTTCATTGAGTGGGATATCAATGTAACGACCATATTTTCCAGTTGTGGTAAAGTCTGTACCGTCAGGCCATTCTCCATTACTTGGCGTTTTAACATCTCCCCAATACCAGAGTGATTTTTTATCGTAATTTCCATCGGTGCGGAAATAGTTGACGCGAACAGTTCCAGCTGGTTGAGGTTGATAGTTGTATACTTTGTAGCTTTCATCTAGCCAGGCTTCATTCATCTTTGGAGAAAGAAGCTCTACCGAACGGTCTCCAGTAAGGTTATCACCTTTGCTATTATTGATGAGGAAGCTGACTTTCTTGGCTTGTTCGTTTTTGAGTTTGACATCCAGGTAATAGCCGTAGTCGTCTTTCTTGGCATCTTTGAAGGAATGGGCTCCATTTGGCCAATTTTCAGATGGTTTTTCGACATCGTCCCAGGTCCAAAGACCTTGAGAATCCTTAGTTTCTTCTGGGAGTTTTTTTACATGGATACGGAAGTAGTTGTCTGCGATTGGAGTTTCAGAATTAGTTTCTACTTTTGTTTTTTCATCTGAAACTGGACTTGCAGCTACTTCAGTTTTTTTATCCTCTGAAGTTGTGGCTGGCTCGTCTTTCTTTTCTACTTGATCGCTAGAAGGATTGGTTGTAGCATCCTCAGCTTTAGCACTTTCAGTAGTTAAAGCTACTTCAGATTCTTTGGCCTTTTCTTCAGTTTTAAGGGAATCGTTTTCATTGTTTTGACCAGAAACAGGACTTGGAGTTGGCATAGAATCTGTACCTACAGGGTCAACAGTAACAGCGCTTACATTTTCTCTAGTGCTTGATAAATTCTCATCTGCAGCAACATGAGGAGTTGCAAGAGCTAGTAGGATAAAGCTCGCTCCGATAAGGACTGATCCTGTTCCGTTTTTCAAAGAACGGATACTATAAACCATTTTTTTCTCGCGTTGGGGGAATATGTTCTTCATCAATAGTCTCCTATAAATTTATTTTAAAATTAGTATAACACGGGGTAAAAAATTATGCAAGCGTTTTCTTGGATGCTTGTTTTATGGCAACAAGAAACTCTCCTTATTTTTTTTTAAGGAGAGTTTTTATGATAGAAATAGTTGGAAAGAAGTAGACAGAAAAGCTTGATGACTGAAGAAAAAATGAAGTAGAATTATTTCAGCGCTTGTTCTAAGAAGTGATTATCTTATCGCCGATGTGAGAAATAGTTGAGAAGGTTTATCAAGGAAAAGATCGTCGGAACTATAAAGTATTTGGGTCTGAATGTCTGAGAAGCCATGATTTTTAAGAGTCTCCTCAAGTTCCGAAATAATAAAACCATGGTTTTCTGCATCTGGTACGGTATAATCAGCGATAAATAGTTGTCCTCCGAGAGTCAAATGTTCTTTGAACATAGCTAGACTGGAATCAAGATGAGGCATGCGATGAAGAACACGACTAACGATAATGAGATCGAATCTTTGCTCTAATGGCTTAAGCACTAAGTCTTGTTGAATCAAGTGTAGATTTTCAAGTTTTTGGTTTTCAACCTTGATACGAGCTTGCTCCAGCATTTTTTCTGCGATGTCAACCAAGGTCACTGACTTGGCTTGTTTGGCTAGAGGAAGAGCGATAAGTCCAGTTCCTCCTCCAAAATCTAGGATTGATTTGGTGGATAGCTCAGAGACTTGTTGCTTGATCTCTGCATTTACAAGGTCTGCTAGAAATTGGTTTTTGGGAGAATCGAAAGATTCTGCTCGATGATTAAAATGATGTTCCATGTCAATAGTGTAGCATAAAGAGAGGATGTTTTAAAATGTTGGCTAGGTCTTGTTGGAAAGGGATAGAGTTATCAACTGGTATATAGCTTTTTAACTTTGATAAGGACAGGAGTTTTTTGGGATTTTGATTGAAAGAGTTAAGGAAATAAAGAGGAGAAAAACTTGAAATCATGTTATAATAAAACGATAGAATCGTAAGAAAGAGTGGATGAATTTTGATTATTCCGACTTATAATTGGCAATTTGCACCTCAAGTTGAGGACGCGGATTTTACAAAAATCGCCAAGAAAGCTGGGCTAGGGCCTGAAGCTGCTCGTCTATTATTTAGCCGTGGTATTAAGGATGAAGATAGTTTGACACGTTTTTTGGCACCAAGTCTAGATGATTTACACGATCCCTATCTTCTCCACGATATGGACAAGGCAGTGAATCGTATTCGTCGTGCTATAGAGCAGGGGGAATTTATTCTCGTTTATGGAGACTACGATGCAGATGGGATGACGTCAGCTTCTATCCTTAAAGAAACATTAGAACAATTAGGAGCCGAGTGTTTAGTCTATCTTCCTAATCGTTTTACAGATGGTTATGGTCCTAATGCCAGTGTCTACAAGTACTTTATTGAGCAACAAGGAATATCCTTGATTGTAACCGTAGATAATGGAGTTGCAGGCCATGAGGCTATTGACTTGGCTCAATCTATGGGAGTAGATGTTATTGTAACGGATCACCATTCTCTACCAGAGGTCTTACCAGATGCTCATGCAATCGTTCATCCGGAGCATCCTGAATCAGACTATCCTTTTAAACATTTGGCAGGTTGTGGAGTGGCTTTTAAACTAGCTTGCGCCCTCTTGGAAGAGGTACAGGTTGAATTACTAGACTTGGTTGCCATTGGGACCATTGCCGATATGGTCAGCTTGACAGATGAAAATCGTATCATGGTTCAATATGGTCTAGAAGTTTTGCGCAATACCCAAAGACTAGGCCTCCAAGAACTATTTGAAATTGCAGGGATTTCTAGTAGTGACCTTACAGAAGAAACTGTTGGTTTTCAGTTAGCACCACGATTAAATGCCCTAGGGCGCTTGGATGATCCTAATCCTGCTATGGAGTTACTAACTGGCTTTGATGATGAAGAGGTGCGTGAGATTGCCCTCATGATTCAAGAAAAAAATGAAGAACGCAAGGAAATCGTTCAAGCCATTTATGAAGAAGCTAAAAGTTTGGTAGACCCTAACAAAAGTGTTCAAGTTTTAGCCAAAGAAGGTTGGAACCCAGGAGTTCTTGGGATTGTGGCTGGTCGCTTGTTGGAAGAATTAGGGCAGACAGTTATTGTTCTGAATATTGAAGATGGCCGTGCCAAGGGGAGTGCTCGAAGTATTGAAGCAGTCGATATCTTTGAAGCCTTGAATCCGCATCGGGAACTTTTTATCGCCTTTGGTGGGCATGCAGGCGCTGCAGGTATGACACTTGAAGCGGAACAGCTAGACGCCTTATCGGAAATTTTAGAAAACTATGTAAAAGACAAAGGGATAGATGCCAAGGGCAAGAATACATTATATCTAGATGAAGAATTAGATTTGGAAAGCCTAAGTTTAGAGACGGTTAAAAGTTTTGAACGATTAGCTCCTTTTGGAATGGATAACCAAAAACCTGTTTTTTATATTCGAGATTTTCAAGTTGAAAATGCTCGTTCTATGGGAGCGGGAGATAGTCATCTAAAATTGAAGATTTCCAAAGGGACCGCGAGCTTTGAAGTAGTAGCTTTTGGCCAAGGATCAAAGGCTACAGAGTTTTCTCAGGTAAAACAACTGGAATTGGCAGTTACCCTTTCTGTTAACCAATGGAATGGGCAAACAACCCTCCAGTTGATGATGGTAGATGCCCGTGTGGACGGTGTTCAACTTTTTAACATCCGTAGTAAGAGTGTAGAGCTACCAGCGGGAGTGCCTATCCTAGATTTCACCAGTGATTTGCCAGAAATACTTTCTAGCCCAGCAATCGTTGTAAAAAATATTCCCGAGGATCTCAGTCTACTCAAACAAGTGTTGCAAGAACAGGATTTCTCTGCTATTTACTTTAAAAATGATATCGCTAAAGCATACTATTTGACAGGTTATGGTACAAGAGAGCAATTCGCTAAGCTTTATAAGACAATCTACCAGTTCCCAGAATTTGATATTCGTTATAAGCTCAAGGACTTATCAGCTTTTTTGAAGATAGAACAGATCTTGCTAGTCAAAATGATTCAGATTTTTGAAGAACTTGGTTTTGTTACGATTGAAAATGGTGTAATGAAAGTAAATAAAGATGCTGCCAAGCGGGACATCGCTGAAAGTCAGATTTATCAAAATCTCAAACAAACTGTTAAAAATCAAGAAATGATGGCACTTGGAACAGTACAGGAAATCTATGACTTTTTAATGGAAAAATAGAAGAAAAGAAGCTGAGATAATCTATCTCAGTTTTTTGTTGTCTCTTATAATTTTTAAATTATTTGTTCTTTAGAATGTTATGTAGTAAAAGTATACATATTTGTAACATGACTACAACATAATTCTAAAACAACTGACATGTAAATCAGGTATGATTCTCTTGTCAACAAAAAAATTAAAAATAATCAATAAAATTTTAGGAGAAAATTATTATGAAAAAAACAGTTGCTAAACTGACTCTTGGTTTAACATCTACAGCTATTTTGGCGACAGTTGGAGCTCAAACTGTTAGTGCATCTTCTTACGTTGTCCAAGACGGAGATTCATTTTTTGGTATTGCTACTGCAAATAGCATGGATCCTTATGAGTTGGCAGCAAATAACGGGAAAAGCATTTTTGATATGATCCACCCAGGGGATGTGCTAGAAGTAAGCGGTCCAGCTCAGGCTACTTATTCATACGGTGCTCCGGCTTCTGATGCAACTAGTACTTTGAATCCTGCTTCAGATGATGATGTTGTCGTGAATACTCCGACAGACTATGGGAACTCATATCCTGTTGGTCAGTGTACATGGGGCGTAAAAGAATTGGCTCCTTGGGCTAGCAACTGGTGGGGAAATGCTAATACTTGGGCGATTTATGCTAGTGCTCAAGGTTATCGTGTAGGAGATGTTCCAGTAGTAGGTGCAATCGCCGTTTGGGACGGTGGTGAATATGGACACGTTGCTTATGTGACAGATGTACAAAGTGAAAATTCTATTCAGGTATTGGAAGCAAACTACAGACGTCAAAAACAAATTGCTAACTATCGTGGTTTCTTTAATCCACATGAATTTTTAGGTAAAGTTACTTACATTTATCCAAACTAAAGATGATTAAAAAGATTTAGAGCTTCTAAATCTTTTTTTATTTGTGAGTAAGCTCTTTATTACGATTTTTTGCCGATTAGCTGCTTGTGAAGTAAGTCCCTAGGTCCTTTGGCGGATAGCGATTTCGCAAAGAGAAAACAAAGCAAAGCGATTCGGTTATCAGTGGTGAATGTTCTCTAGTTGAAATCCTATCTTCATTTTGAAAATTAGTAAAAAAATGGTATAATGAGAGGAAAAGATTCGGATAAAAGTAAATTGGACTTTTACAAAAAGAGAGTTGTGAAGACTCTACAAACACGTTATAGTAATACTTCGGAGGGAAAATGACCAATATTAAATTAACAACTTTAGGCGGTGTTCGTGAAAACGGGAAAAACATGTACATCGCAGAAATTAACGATTCAATCTTTGTTTTAGATGCAGGTTTAAAATATCCTGAAAATGAGCAGTTGGGTGTCGATGTCGTTATTCCAAATATGGAATATCTGTTTGAAAATAGCGACCGTATTGCAGGTGTCTTTTTAACGCACGGACATGCGGATGCGATTGGAGCTCTTCCTTATCTTTTGTCAGAAGTGAAAGTTCCTGTTTTTGGTTCAGAGTTGACAATTGAGCTTGCTAAGCTTTTTGTTAAAGGAAATGATAGTGCTAAAAAATTCGATGACTTCCATGTTATTGATGAAAATACAGAAATCGACTTTGGCGGTACGGAGGTTTCCTTCTTCCGCACAACTCACTCTATCCCAGAGAGTCTGGGTGTCGTTTTGAAAACATCTGAAGGAAGTATCGTTTATACAGGGGACTTCAAATTTGACCAAACGGCTAGCGAATCATATGCGACTGACTTTGGTCGTTTAGCAGAAATTGGTCGCGAAGGAGTTTTAGCTCTTCTAAGCGACTCAGCAAACGCAGACAGTAATATTCAAGTAGCCAGCGAAAGTGAAGTTGGTGATGAAATTACGCAAACCATTTCTGACTGGGATGGACGTATCATTGTAGCTGCCGTTGCAAGTAACCTTTCTCGCATTCAGCAAGTCTTTGATGCTGCTGCAGAGACAGGACGTCGCGTTGTTTTGACTGGATTTGATATTGAAAATATCGTTCGTACAGCTATTCGCTTGAAAAAATTGTCATTGGCTAACGAAAGTCTCTTGATTAAACCCAAAGATATGTCTCGTTTTGAAGACCACGAGTTAATTATCCTGGAAACCGGTCGTATGGGTGAACCGATTAATGGACTCCGAAAAATGTCAATCGGTCGTCACCGCTATGTTGAAATCAAGGATGGAGACTTGGTTTATATCGTTACAACGCCATCAATCGCTAAAGAAGCTGTTATGGCACGTGTAGAAAATATGGTCTACCAAGCTGGTGGTGTCGTTAAACCGATTACTCAAAGTTTACGTGTATCAGGACATGGGAATGCGCGTGATCTTCAATTGATGATTAATCTTTTACAACCTCAGTATCTTTTCCCAATCCAAGGTGAATACCGTGAGTTGGACGCTCATGCCAAGGCTGCTATGGCAGTTGGGTTGTTGCCAGAACGCATTTTTATCCCGAAAAAAGGCACAACCATGTCTTATGAGCATGGAGACTTTGTTCCATCAGGTGCTGTTGCTGCAGGTGATGTCTTGATTGACGGAAATGCTATTGGGGATGTTGGCAATGTCGTTCTTCGTGATCGTAAGGTCTTGTCAGAAGATGGTATTTTCATTGTGGCTATTACTGTTAACCGTCGCGAGAAGAAAATCATTGCCAAAGCACGAGTGCATACACGTGGATTTGTCTATCTCAAGAAGAGTCGAGATATTCTGCGTGAAAGTTCAGAGTTGGTGAACCAAACAGTTGAAGACTATCTCCAAGGGGAGGACTTTGACTGGGCTGATCTTAAAGGTAAGGTTCGTGACAATTTGGCTAAATTCCTTTTTGAACAAACGAAACGTCGTCCAGCCATTTTACCAGTAGTCATGGAAGCAAAATAAAGATTAAATAGCAAGAGAGAAAGTCGAGTTTCGGCTTTTTCTTATCTGAAACGAATAAGGAGCAAGTTATGGCAGTAATGAAGATTGAGTATTACTCAGAAGTTTTAGGTATGGAGTGGGGAGTAAATGTACTCTATCCGGATGCATCTCGGGTGACAGAGCCAAACAGTAAAGATATTCCAGTTCTCTACCTACTTCACGGAATGTCAGGGAACCACAACAGCTGGCTCAAGCGGACCAATGTAGAACGCTTGCTACGAGGGACAAATCTGATTGTTGTCATGCCCAATACAAACAATGGTTGGTATACAGATACTCAGTATGGCTATAACTATTACACAGCTCTAGCAGAAGAATTGCCTAAGGTGCTCAAACGCTTCTTCCCCAATATGACCAACGAGCGAGATAAAACCTTCATTGCTGGTTTATCAATGGGTGGCTACGGTTCCTTTAAGTTAGCATTGTCAACTGACCGTTTTTCCCATGCAGCTAGCTTTTCTGGAGCGCTTAGCTTCGAGGAGTTTTCTCCTGAGAGTCAAGATTTAGGAACGCGTGCCTACTGGCGAGGTGTTTTTGGGAAAATTGACGACTGGGTGAATAGCCCTTACTCGCTTGAGACCCTTGCCAAAAAGTCAGACAAGGAGACCAAACTCTGGGTTTGGTGTGGCGAACAAGATTATCTCTATTCTGCCAATAATCTAGCAGTTAAAAATCTTAAGAAACTTGGTTTCGATGTGACCTATAGCCATAGTGCAGGAACCCATGAGTGGTATTATTGGGAAAAGCAATTGGAACGTTTTTTAACTACCTTGCCAATCGATTTTGTTTTGGAAGAACGCTTGTCTTAATTTTAGCTTTCTTTCAGTTTGTTTTAGTAGAATTAAGAATCTATCTTTAGAATGGGAATCCATGGCTTAAAGATGGGTTCTTATTTTTTTAGAAAGGTTGGCAATTATGGGCTGGATTATTCGTGTGTTATGTCGGTTTTTACTAGGGATTTTACGTATGTTTTGGCGCCTTGTATGGACGCTTATCTTCTTAATTCTCATCACTTTTGGGATTCTCTGGTATGTGACAGGTGATTTACCTGCTACTTTAAATCAAGTTAGCAAAGTGGTTCAAGTCGGCCAAGCAGGTTGGCAACAATGGCAAGAAACTGGTAAATTACAAGGTCTGTCTCAGACAGATCATCATCAGGCTTCAGGAGCGAAATGGTTAAAGGCGCAAGCAACTATCTATATTGATCCTCAAATGGATGCCACTTTCCAAAAGGCCTACCTTGAAGCTATTGCTAACTGGAACCAGACAGGGGCTTTTAACTTTGAGCTTGTAACCGAACCGGATCAGGCCAATATTTTCGCTACCGAAATGAATGATGGTTCGACAGCTGTAGCAGGTGAGGCGGAGAGTCAGACAAATCTCCTAACCAAACAATTCATTTCAGTGACCGTTCGCTTGAATCATTATTATTTATCCAATCCAAACTATGGTTATAGCTATGCTCGCATTTTGCATACAGCAGAGCATGAACTAGGTCATGCGATTGGTTTGGAGCACACCAATGAAGTTTCGGTTATGCAACCAGCAGGCTCCTATTATGGAATCCAAGCTCAAGATGTAAAAGAAGTTCAAGAACTGTATGATTCTGGGGAATAAGTGATTTTCTAAGGGAACTGGAGCTCTCTGATTTAAGCAATACAGGGGGCTTTTTGCTATAATGGAATTATGAATAACTTGATTAAATCAAAACTGGAGCTCTTGCCGACTAGCCCTGGTTGTTACATTCACAAAGATAAAAACGGCACTATCATTTATGTAGGAAAGGCTAAAAATCTGCGCAATCGGGTGCGGTCCTACTTCCGTGGGAGCCATGATACCAAGACAGAAGCCCTGGTGTCTGAGATTGTGGATTTTGAGTTTATTGTTACGGAGTCTAATATTGAGGCCCTTCTTTTAGAGATTAATCTCATCAAGGAAAACAAGCCCAAGTACAATATTATGCTCAAGGATGATAAGTCCTATCCTTTCATCAAAATCACCAATGATCGCTATCCTCGCTTGATTATCACCCGTCAGGTCAAAAAAGACGGAGGTCTCTATTTTGGTCCCTATCCGGATGTGGGGGCAGCCAATGAAATCAAACGGCTATTGGATCGGATTTTCCCTTTTCGCAAGTGTACCAATCCACCATCTAAGGTTTGTTTTTATTACCATATCGGCCAGTGTATGGCTCATACGGTTTGTCGAAAAGATGAAGCCTATTTTAAAGCTATGTCCCAAGAAGTCTCTGATTTTCTCAAGGGACAAGACGATAAAATCATTGATGAACTCAAGAGTAAGATGGCTTTGGCTGCCCAAAGTATGGAGTTTGAACGTGCAGCGGAATACCGTGATTTGATTCAGGCCATTGGCACCCTTCGTACTAAGCAACGAGTCATGGCAAAAGATCTTCAAAACCGTGATGTATTTGGTTACTACGTGGATAAGGGTTGGATGTGTGTTCAGGTTTTCTTTGTCCGTCAAGGTAAACTGATTGAACGCGATGTAAATCTCTTCCCTTACTACAATGATCCAGACGAGGATTTCCTGACCTATGTGGGGCAGTTTTACCAGGAGAAATCTCACCTGATCCCCAATGAAATCCTGATCCCTCAAGATATTGACGAAGAAGCTATCAAGGCTTTGGTAGATACAAAGGTTCTCAAGCCCCAACGTGGCGAGAAGAAACAACTTGTTAATCTGGCTATCAAAAATGCGCGTGTTAGTCTAGAACAGAAGTTTAATCTTCTGGAAAAGTCAGTCGAAAAGACTCAAGGAGCTATTGAAAATCTTGGGCGACTTCTACAAATTCCAACCCCAGTCCGTATCGAGTCTTTTGACAACTCTAATATTATGGGGACTAGTCCAGTCTCTGCTATGGTTGTTTTTGTTAACGGAAAACCGAGCAAGAAGGATTACCGTAAGTATAAAATCAAGACGGTGGTCGGGCCAGATGACTACGCAAGTATGCGAGAGGTTATTCGTAGACGTTATGGACGGGTCCAGCGTGACGGTTTGACACCGCCAGATCTAATTGTCATCGATGGTGGTCAGGGACAGGTTAACATTGCTAAGCAAGTTATCCAAGAGGAGCTGGGCTTAGACATTCCCATCGCAGGACTTCAAAAGAATGACAAGCACCAAACCCATGAATTGCTTTTTGGAGATCCGCTTGAGGTGGTAGAGTTGTCTCGCAATTCTCAGGAATTTTTCCTCTTGCAACGCATTCAGGATGAGGTACACCGCTTTGCCATTACATTCCACCGTCAACTCCGTTCGAAAAATTCCTTCTCTTCTCAATTGGATGGAATTGACGGCTTAGGCCCCAAACGCAAGCAGAATTTGATGAAATATTTCAAATCTCTGACAAAAATCAAGGAAGCCAGTGTGGACGAGATTGTTGCAGTTGGTATACCAAGAGCAGTGGCAGAGGCAGTTCATCAACACTTAAATCTAGAAGTAGACTCAGCGCTAGCTCAAGTAGCTGAGAAACCTCTTGAATACAAGGAATAAAGTAGCAATGGAATGTTTTGGCTTTAGTGGGTGCAAGCTAGTCGGATTTGTGGTAAAATAGATAAGATATGACAAAAGAATTTCATCATGTAACGGTCATGCTCCATGAGACCATTGATATGCTAGATGTAAAACCTGATGGTATTTACGTTGATGCGACCTTGGGAGGAGCAGGACACAGCGAATATTTATTAAGTAAGTTAAGCGAGAAAGGGCATCTCTATGCCTTTGACCAAGACCAGAATGCCATTGATAATGCGCAAAAACGTTTGGCACCCTATATCGAAAAGGGAATGGTCACCTTCATCAAGGATAATTTCCGTCATTTGAAGAATCGCTTACATGACTTAGGTGTGACTGAAATTGATGGAATTTGTTATGATTTAGGTGTGTCAAGCCCGCAGTTGGATCAGCGTGAACGTGGTTTTTCCTATAAGAAGGATGCACCGCTGGATATGCGCATGAATCAGGAAGCTAGTTTGACCGCTTATGAAGTCGTTAATCACTACGACTACCATGATTTGGTAAGAATCTTTTTCAAATATGGTGAGGACAAGTTTTCCAAACAGATTGCTCGAAAAATTGAACAGGCGCGTGAACAGAAACCGATTGAGACCACGACGGAATTGGCAGAGATTATTAAATCTGCCAAACCGGCAAAGGAGCTCAAGAAAAAAGGCCACCCAGCCAAACAAATTTTCCAAGCTATCCGTATAGAGGTCAATGATGAACTGGGTGCTGCAGATGAATCAATCCAGCAAGCTATGGATATGCTGGCTCTAGATGGCAGAATATCAGTGATTACCTTCCATTCGCTGGAGGACCGCTTGACCAAACAGTTATTTAAGGAAGCTTCCACAGTTGAAGTCCCTAAAGGTTTGCCTTTCATCCCAGACGATCTCAAGCCCAAAATGGAATTGGTATCTCGAAAACCGATTTTACCAAGCAAGGAAGAATTGGAAGCCAATAATCGTTCCCACTCGGCCAAGCTTCGAGTGGCAAGAAAAATTCACAAGTAAGAGGAAATAATGGCAGAAAACAGAGGAACAACGAGCCAATTGCTACAAGCTCGTATAAAAAAATTTTCACGTGTTGAAAAGGCCTTTTACTTTTCAATTGCCATCACAGCACTTGTCTTAGCAATCAGTGTAGTCTATATGCAGACTCAACTTTTGCAGGTTCAGAGTGATTTGACAACAGTCAATTCACAAATTGAGGAAAAAAAGACAGAGCTGGATGATGCGAAACAAGAAGTTAATGAATTGATCCGATCAGAACGTTTGACCGGAATTGCAGACTCACAAGACTTGCAATTAAATAATGAAAATATCCGATCGGCGGAGTAGTAAATGAAAAACTGGAAAGAACGAATCATACGCTTTGCCATTAAAAATCGCAAATCTCCAACAGAAAACCGCAGACTAGTGGGAAAGAATTTGAGCCTTCTGGCCGTCTTTCTCTTTGCTGTTTTTTTGGTTAACTTTGCGGTAATTATTGGTACAGGCTCAAAATTTGGTGTTGACCTAGTTAAGGAAGCAAGCAGGGTCCACCAAACAACTCGGACAGTTCCTGCAAAACGAGGAACTATCTATGACCGTAATGGTACACCAATCGCTGAGGATGCAACATCCTACAACATTTATGCGATTATCGATAAGGAATATAAATCTGCAAATGGGAAAATTCTCTATGTAGAGGAGTCTCAGTATAGCAAGGTTGCAGAAGTCTTCCATAAATATCTAGATATGGATGAGTCCTACGTCAAGGAACAACTTTCTCAACCTAATCTTAAGCAAGTTTCCTTTGGTGTAAAGGGGAATGGTATTACCTATGCCAATATGATGTCCATAAAAAAGGATTTGGAAACAGCTAAGGTTGAGGGAGTTGATTTTACAACTAGCCCAAATCGAAGCTATCCTAATGGTAAATTTGCTTCATCTTTCATCGGACTAGCGCAGTTGCATGAAAATGAAGATGGTTCAAAGAGTCTCATTGGGACATCTGGTGTCGAGAGTTCCTTGAATAGCTTGTTAGCGGGAACAGATGGTATCATTACCTATGAAAAAGACCGCTTAGGAAATATTGTTCCAGGTACGGAGCAAGTTACCCGACAGACTGTAAACGGGAAAGACGTCTATACGACCCTATCTAGTCCTTTACAATCTTTCATGGAAAGTCAAATGGATGCCTTCCAAGAAAAAGTCAAGGGTAAATATATGACTGCGACCTTGGTTAGTGCCAAGACAGGAGAGATTCTCGCTACAACTCAAAGACCAACCTTTGATGCTGATACCAAAGAAGGGATTACAGAGGACTTTGTCTGGCGTGATATCCTTTACCAAAGTAACTATGAACCAGGTTCAACCATGAAGGTGATTACTTTAGCTTCAGCAATTGACAATAATACCTTCCCTGGAGGAGAATATTTCAACAGTAGCGAATTGAAGGTAGCTGATGCCACTATCAAGGACTGGGACGTTAACGAAGGTTTGACAAGCGGTGGAATGATGACCTTCTCGCAAGGTTTTGCTCACTCTAGTAACATCGGTATGACTCTCCTTGAGCAAAAGATGGGGGACACTACTTGGCTAGATTACCTCAATCGTTTCAAATTTGGAGTGCCGACTCGTTTTGGTATGAGTGATGAGTATGCTGGGCAATTACCTGAGGACAATATCGTTAATATTGCCATGAGTTCCTTTGGTCAAGGTATTTCCGTTACACAAACTCAGATGCTTCGTGCCTTTACTGCGATAGCTAATGATGGGATTATGTTGGAGCCTAAGTTTATCAGTGCGCTCTATGATCCAAATGATCAAACGGTTCGTAAATCACAAAAAGAAGTCGTGGGAAATCCAGTCTCTAAAGAAGCAGCTAGCTTGACTCGAGATCACATGGTCATGGTTGGTACGGATCCTACCTATGGTACGATGTACAACCACAGTACAGGTAAGGGAACAGTCAATGTTCCTGGCTATAATGTAGCCTTGAAATCAGGGACCGCTCAGATTGCAGATGAGAAAAATGGAGGATACCTCCGAGGGGAAACAAACTATATTTTCTCTGTAGTCTCTATGCACCCAGCAGAAAATCCCGATTTCATCCTCTATGTAACAGTTCAACAACCTCAGCATTATTCTGGGATTCAGTTGGGTGAGTTCGCTAACCCTATCTTGGAGCGTGCTTCTGCGATGAAAGAATCTCTCAATCTTCAATCAACTGCTAAAAGTCTGGATCAGGTTACAACTACGACTAACTATGCTATGCCTTCAACAAAAGACTATAGCCCTGGAGATTTGGCAGAAGAACTACGACGTAACCTTGTTCAACCAATCGTTATCGGTTCAGGAACGAAAATCAAAGAAAGTTCAGCGGCAGAAGGAACCAATCTAGACGCAAATGAGCAGATTTTACTCCTTTCTGATAAGGTAGAAGAGATGCCTGATTTGTATGGTTGGTCTAAGAAGAATGTCGAAACTTTTGCAAAATGGCTGGATATCGAAGTAGAATTTGAAGGTACAGGAGAAACTGTAAAAAAACAAAGTGTTCGTACCAATACAGCTTTAAAAAATATACAGAAAATAAAAATAACTTTAGGAGATTAGAATGCTAGTTTCTATCTTTCCTGGAATCTTTACTTTTGTTCTTACAGTGGTAGGAATTCCAGCTTTTATCCGTTTTTACCGTAAAGCACAGATTACTGGTCAACAGATGCATGAGGATGTTAAACAACACCAGGCAAAAGCTGGGACGCCGACAATGGGAGGAATTGTCTTCCTCGTAACAAGCGTTTTAGTTAGTTTAGTTCTTGCACTTTTGACTAATCAACTAACCAACAATGTTGGAATGATCCTCTTTATTCTCGTTTTGTATGGTTTGGTTGGCTTCTTAGATGATTTCCTCAAGGTTTTTCGTAAAATCAATGAAGGGCTCAATCCTAAACAAAAGCTCTTGCTTCAATTAGTAGGAGGAGTTATCTTCTATCTCTTTTATGAAAGAGGAGGGGATGTCTTAAATGTATTTGGTTATCCATTGCACTTAGGTGTTCTTTACATTTTCTTTGCTCTCTTCTGGT
The DNA here is from genome assembly GCF_041432435.1 of Streptococcus sp. 20925_1_44. Lineage (NCBI taxonomy): Bacteria > Bacillati > Bacillota > Bacilli > Lactobacillales > Streptococcaceae > Streptococcus > Streptococcus sp. 20925_1_44. The sequence goes on along the minus strand of NZ_JAPVZQ010000002.1, from coordinate 204,971 downwards.
TGGTTGGTTTTTCAAATGCTGTTAACTTGACTGACGGAATTGATGGCTTGGCAAGTATCTCAGTAGTGATTAGCCTATCTGCCTATGGAGTCATTGCTTATGTACAAAACCAATTGGATATTCTCCTAGTGATTCTTGCCATGATTGGTGGTCTTCTTGGTTTCTTTGTCTTTAACCATAAGCCTGCTAAAGTTTTTATGGGAGATGTCGGAAGTCTTGCTCTTGGAGGGATGTTGGCCGCTATTTCTATGGCACTGCACCAAGAATGGACGCTACTCCTGATTGGTATAGTGTATGTTTTTGAAACAACATCTGTTATGATGCAAGTTACCTACTTTAAGTTGACTGGCGGAAAACGTATCTTCCGGATGACACCAGTTCATCACCATTTTGAGTTGGGTGGATTTTCTGGTAAAGGTCAAGCCTGGAGTGAGTGGAAGGTCGATTTCTTCTTCTGGGGAGTGGGCTTGCTTGCTAGTCTCGTCACCTTGGCTTTCATGTATTTATTCTAAAATAGAATATTGGACTATAAAAGAGAAGGATTTATACCCTTCTCTTTTTAGTTCCTATTTTCTTCAATTGAGGAATCCTTTTCTCAAAAAAGTAAAATTATGATAAAATGGAAAAAAAGAAAGATGAAATGATGAGTTATTTTAAAAAGTATAGATTTGATAAAAGCAAGTTTAAATTAGGGATGCGCACCTTTAAAACAGGGATCGCTGTTTTTTTGGTCCTCATGATTTTTGGTTTTTTTGGATGGAAGGGACTTCAGATTGGAGCTCTTACAGCCGTTTTTAGCTTGAGAGAAGACTTTGATAAGAGTGTCCACTTTGGGACATCACGTATTTTAGGGAATAGTATCGGTGGTTTTTATGCGCTGATGTTCTTTCTCTTGAACAACTTTTTTCATGGAGCCTTTTGGGTAACTCTCCTTGTGGTTCCGATATGTACCATGTTAACCATCATGACAAATGTTGCTATGAACAATAAGTCAGGAGTTATTGGGGGAGTTGCAGCTATGCTGATTATTACCCTATCAATTCCGAGCGGAGAGACTGTTTTGTACGTGTTTGCTCGAGTTTTTGAGACTTTTATGGGAGTTTTTGTAGCAATTCTAGTCAATTATGATATTGATCGCTTGCGGAGTCTCATACAGAAAAAATAAAATAATGTCATAAGATATGACATTAACAATTGACGATTGATTTTTTTTAGACTATAATAGACAGAAAGAAGAGGAAGTGCACATGAAGGAAAAAGAATTTCGTCGCAATATGGCAGTTTTCCCTATTGGTAGTGTTATGAAGCTGACCGATCTTTCGGCGCGTCAAATTCGTTATTATGAAGATCAGGAGTTGATAAAACCTGATCGAAACGAAGGTAATCGCCGGATGTATTCTTTAAATGACATGGATCGGTTGCTTGAGATTAAGGATTATATCTCTGAAGGTCTGAACATTGCTGCTATCAAGAAAAAATATGCCGAACGTGAGGCGAGAGCCAAGAAACCAGTTAGTCAAACTGAGGTGCGTCGGGCCCTTCGGAATGAAGTTCTTCAACAAAGTCGCTTTGCTTCTCAACAATCGCCTTTTGGTCGCGGTTAGGCAACCGCTAGTCGTCATATATAAGGAGAAAAACCATGCCAATCACAGCTGCAGATATTCGTCGTGAAGTTAAGGAAAAAAATGTAACCTTTATCCGTCTCATGTTTTCAGACATTTTGGGAACAATGAAAAACGTCGAAATTCCTGCTACAGATGAACAACTAGACAAGGTCTTGTCAAACAAGGCTATGTTTGATGGATCTTCTATTGAAGGGTTTGTTCGTATCAATGAATCAGATATGTACTTGTACCCTGACCTGGACACATGGACTGTCTTCCCTTGGGGAGATGAGAACGGTAGTGTCGCAGGATTGATCTGTGATGTCTATACAACAGAAGGAGAGCCATTTGCTGGAGATCCTCGAAGCAATCTTAAACGAGCTCTTCATCACATGGAGAAAGTTGGATTCAAATCTTTCAACCTTGGTCCGGAACCAGAATTCTTCCTATTTAAGCTTGATGAAAATGGAGACCCAACTCTTGAGGTGAATGACAAGGGTGGTTACTTTGATTTGGCGCCTACAGACCTTGCGGATAATACCCGTCGTGAGATTGTAAATGTCTTGACTAAAATGGGATTTGAAGTCGAGGCTAGTCACCACGAAGTTGCCGTAGGTCAACATGAGATTGACTTTAAGTATGATGAAGTTCTTCGTGCTTGTGATAAGATTCAAATCTTTAAACTTGTTGTAAAGACAATTGCGCGTAAACATGGTTTGTATGCAACCTTTATGGCTAAACCTAAATTTGGTATCGCTGGTTCAGGAATGCACTGCAATATGTCCTTGTTTGATGATGAAGGGAACAACGCCTTCTTTGATCCAAATGATCCAAAAGGAATGCAATTGTCAGAAACAGCCTATCATTTCCTTGGTGGTTTGATCAAGCACGCTTACAATTACACAGCTATCATGAACCCGACAGTTAACTCATACAAACGTTTGGTTCCAGGCTACGAAGCGCCGGTTTACATCGCTTGGGCTGGTCGTAACCGTTCACCGCTTGTCCGCGTTCCAGCTACACGTGGTATGGGAACTCGACTTGAATTGCGCTCAGTAGACCCAATGGCAAATCCATATATCGCAATGGCTGTTCTTTTGGAAGTTGGTTTGCACGGTATTGAAAACAAAATCGAAGCACCAGCGCCAATCGAAGAAAATATCTATATCATGACTGCAGAAGAGCGTAAAGAGGCTGGCATCACAGACCTTCCATCAACTCTTCACAACGCTTTGAAGGCCATGACAGAAGACGAAGTGGTAAAAGCAGCTCTAGGTGAACACATCTACACTAGCTTCCTTGAAGCCAAACGAATTGAATGGGCAAGTTATGCAACCTTCGTTTCACAATGGGAAATTGATAACTACCTAGATCTATACTAATGATAAATCAGAAAGATTGTCCGTGAGGACGATCTTTTTTTTCTTGCATTTTATATCGAGGTGTGATATATTTTATATAACGAGGTGCGATATATCGAACTAAATAGGAGGTCTGATTAAATGGAATTAACAGATAAGATTAGGCGTGTCTACCTTCCCATGACTGAAACGGGTTTTTATATTCTATTCTGTTTGCAAAAGGAGAACCATGGCTATGGTATTACGCAAAAGGTTAAAGAGATGACAGATTCGCAAGTTTCGATTAGTCCTGGAACTATGTATGGAACCCTATCGAAGATGGAAAAGGATGGTTTGGTTTCCTTTGTCCGAGAAGAGGAAAAACGTAAAATCTATCAGATAACAGACTTGGGTCGAAAAGTTTTAGAGATTGAGTTGAAACGTATTGAGCGACTCTATAGAAACAGTCGGGAGGAACTTTGATGGAAAAGAAAGTTGTTTATAGAATTGCTACCATTGCGGATTATGATAGAGAGGCTCTCTATCTCGGAGAAATGCATGCTCAGGGCTGGAAACTTAAGGAAGTAAGTTATTCTAACTTAGTAGTTGCAGTTAAGTATACTTTTGAAAAGTGCCAACCGGAGCAGGTGGTTTATCAGTTGGACTTTTATCCTATGAAAAAGTCAGAGAGAGCTTCCTATTTACAACTGTTTAAAGATTTTGGCTGGGAGCATATTACAAACTTTAATGGGTTTTCCTATTTTAGAAAGCTTTATTCTGGAGTTGAGTCGGATGCCGAGTTTGAAATTTATAATGACGCGGCTGGGAAATTAGCAATGGTCAAGAAGATTTTAACAATGCGGATGCTTCCTATTTTGATTCTCTTTTCAGCGTTACTACCGGTTTTCTCAAAGTTGCTCAGTGGAAGAGGTTATTTCAGTTGGGGAATGTTTTTGATTGTTATCATAGACTGTACTTTATTGATAGTTTGCGCGATTCAGATTTCTTATATTTTTTGGAGATTGTTTCAAAAGTGGAGAGAATTATCTGATAAATAAAACCATTTTGGAGGTTAGATAATGAATAGCAAAGTACAATTTCGAATGTTTACCATTTTTGATTTGGATAAGGTAGAAGATTATTTGCATGAGATGCATTTGAAAGGTTGGAAATTTAAATCGAATCGTTTTGGCTTTTTCTATTTTGAACAATGCCGACCAGATGATATAGTTTACCGTGTGTGGAATACTAGCTACCTTAGAAAAAATGAGGTAGATTTACAAAGTATTAAGAATAGAGGATGGGAATTTGTGGAAAATTGTTTTTATACTGTTTTTAGAAAAGCAACTTGTGATGTAGATTCAAATGATCAATCTTTCATGGACGATCGTCTTCGATGGGCTGATGTGAAATCTAGACTTCGTACATCTATAGTTTCTATCTCTGGCGGTCTAGTTATTTGTATGAGCTTGTTTCGCGAAAGTCTCTCTCAATCTTTCTTCCTTATTTTTGCCCTTTATGCCCTCATGATTTCTTACCTAATCTATAGTTTTTATAGACTTAAAAAGAAATATCTTGAGAATGTAAGATGATTTTCTAGGTCCTCAGACCGATTTTTAGCACTCTTGACAAAAGAGTGCTAATTTTTTGAGTTTTTGTCTTGACATTCTTTTCTAAGGGTGTATAATAGAATCATAAGTTAGCACTTGGATACGTCGAGTGCTAAAAAAAGATCTATCAGAGAGGAGTGACGAGATGGTTACGGAGCGTCAGCAGAATATTTTAAATCTGATTATTGACATCTTTACCAAAACGCACGAACCTGTTGGATCCAAAGCCTTGCAAGAGTCTATCAACTCTAGTAGTGCTACCATTCGAAATGATATGGCAGCTCTAGAAAAGCAAGGTTTGCTTGAAAAGGCTCATACTTCCAGTGGTCGGATGCCGAGTGTGGCTGGTTTTCAATACTATGTCAAACACTCCCTATCCTTTGACCGTTTAGCTGAAAATCAAGTTTATGAGATTGTAAAAGCCTTTGATCAAGAATTCTTCAAACTTGAGGATATTCTTCAAGAGGCAACGAAAATCTTGTCAGACTTGAGTGGTTGTACGGTTGTAGCACTGGATGTGGAACCAAGTAGGCAGAAGCTAACAGCTTTTGATATTGTTGTCCTCGGGCAACATACAGCTCTGGCAGTTTTTACGCTTGATGAGTCTAGAACAGTTACCAGTCAGTTTTTGATTCCGAGAAATTTCTTGCAGGAGGATTTAAATCGCCTCAAGACCATGATTCAAGAACGTTTCCTGGATCAGACTGTTTTGGATATTCACTACAAGATTCGGACAGAGATTCCGCAAATTATCCAACGTTACTTCACAACAACGGATAACGTTATGGATCTTGTTGAGCATATCTTCAAAAAAATGTTCAATGAAAATATCGTGGTTTCTGGCAAAGTCAATCTTTTGAATTTCGCTAATTTAGGGGCCTATCAATTTTTTGATCAGCCACAAAAGGTAGCTTTGGAAATTCGAGAGAATCTGATTGGCGACCAGATGCAAAGTGTCCGAGTTGCGGATAGCCAAGAATCTTGTCTTGCTGACTTAGCAGTAATTAGCAGTAAGTTTCTGATTCCCTATCGTGGGTTTGGAATTCTGGCGATTATAGGTCCGGTAAATCTGGATTATCAACAATTGGTCAATCAACTCAATGTTGTCAATCGAGTTCTAACCATGAAGTTGACTGATTTTTACCGCTATCTTAGCAGTAATCACTATGAAGTGAATTAAGATTGAAATCATTAAAGGAGGCGAAAATGGCCCAAGATATAAAAAATGAAGAAGTAAAAGAAGAGGAAGTTGTTGAACCAGTAGAAGAAACAACTCCTGAGAAGTCGGAATTGGACTTGGCTAATGAACGTGCCGAGGAGTTTGAAAACAAATATCTTCGTGCCCACGCAGAAATGCAAAACATTCAGCGTCGTGCCAATGAAGAGCGCCAACTCTTGCAACGTTATCGTAGCCAAGATTTAGCAAAAGCAATCTTGCCATCGCTTGATAACCTTGAACGAGCTCTTGCTGTTGAAGGTTTGACAGATGATGTCAAAAAAGGACTAGAAATGGTCCAAGAAAGCTTGATTCACGCTCTGAAAGAAGAAGGAATTGAAGAAATTCCAGCGGACGGTGAATTTGACCATAACTACCATATGGCTATTCAAACAGTTCCAGCTGATGATGAGCATCCAGCAGACACCATTGCACAAGTCTTCCAAAAAGGCTACAAACTCCATGACCGCATCCTAAGACCGGCTATGGTGGTCGTATATAACTAGGCTAGAGAACTTAAAAACCTTGTCCGAAACGACAGAAAACTATGAAAGAAAGATAAGAAGCAAGCCGGAGGCTTGCAAGGAAGATATTTCCCGCCGTGGTGAAACAGGGGATTTTTGAGACAATAGGCTCAAAAATAAGTGATGAAATCCCGAAGGGAGTTGCTCACGTCCCCACCACTTAAGGGAAGTATCAAAAAGAAAAATAGAAAATAGAATATAAAATTTAAGGAGAAAAACACATGTCTAAAATTATCGGTATTGACTTAGGTACAACAAACTCAGCAGTTGCAGTTCTTGAAGGAACTGAATCAAAAATCATCGCAAACCCAGAAGGAAATCGTACAACTCCATCTGTAGTTTCTTTCAAAAACGGTGAAATCATCGTTGGTGACGCTGCAAAACGCCAAGCAGTCACAAACCCAGATACAGTTATCTCTATCAAATCTAAGATGGGAACTTCTGAAAAAGTTTCTGCTAACGGGAAAGAATACACTCCACAAGAAATTTCAGCTATGATCCTTCAATACTTGAAAGGTTACGCTGAAGAATACCTTGGTGAAAAAGTAACCAAAGCTGTTATTACAGTTCCTGCTTACTTCAACGATGCACAACGTCAAGCAACTAAAGACGCTGGTAAAATCGCTGGCCTTGAAGTAGAACGTATCGTCAACGAACCAACTGCAGCAGCTCTTGCTTACGGTTTGGATAAGACTGACAAAGAAGAAAAAATCTTGGTATTCGACCTTGGTGGTGGTACATTCGACGTATCTATCCTTGAATTGGGTGATGGTGTCTTTGACGTATTGGCAACTGCAGGGGATAACAAACTCGGTGGTGACGACTTTGACCAAAAAATTATCGACCACTTGGTAGCAGAATTCAAGAAAGAAAATGGTATCGACTTGTCAAACGACAAGATGGCTCTTCAACGTTTGAAAGATGCAGCAGAAAAAGCTAAGAAAGATCTTTCTGGAGTGACTTCAACTCAAATCAGCTTGCCATTTATCACTGCTGGTGAGGCTGGACCTCTTCACTTGGAAATGACCTTGACTCGTGCTAAATTCGACGATTTGACTCGTGATCTTGTAGAACGTACTAAAACTCCAGTTCGCCAAGCCCTTTCAGATGCAGGTTTGAGCTTGTCAGAAATCGACGAAGTCATCCTTGTTGGTGGTTCAACTCGTATCCCTGCCGTTGTTGAAGCTGTTAAAGCTGAAACTGGTAAAGAACCAAACAAATCAGTTAACCCTGATGAAGTAGTTGCTATGGGTGCTGCAATCCAAGGTGGTGTCATCACTGGTGATGTCAAAGACGTTGTCCTTCTTGACGTAACACCATTGTCACTTGGTATCGAAACAATGGGTGGTGTCTTCACAAAACTCATCGACCGCAACACTACTATTCCAACATCTAAATCACAAGTCTTCTCAACTGCAGCAGACAACCAACCAGCCGTTGATATCCACGTTCTTCAAGGGGAACGCCCAATGGCAGCAGACAACAAGACTCTTGGACGCTTCCAATTGACTGATATCCCAGCTGCACCTCGTGGTATCCCTCAAATCGAAGTAACATTCGACATCGACAAGAACGGTATCGTATCTGTTAAAGCCAAAGATCTTGGAACTCAAAAAGAACAAACAATTGTTATCCAATCAAACTCAGGTTTGACAGACGAAGAAATCGATCGCATGATGAAAGATGCAGAAGCAAACGCTGAAGCAGATAAGAAACGTAAAGAAGAAGTTGACCTTCGTAACGAAGTAGACCAAGCTATCTTTGCGACTGAAAAGACAATCAAAGAAACTGAAGGCAAAGGATTCGATGCAGAACGTGATGCTGCACAAGCTGCCCTTGATGATCTTAAGAAAGCTCAAGAAGACAACAACTTGGACGAAATGAAAGCAAAACTTGAAGCATTGAACGAAAAAGCTCAAGGACTTGCTGTTAAACTCTACGAACAAGCCGCAGCAGCGCAACAAGCTCAAGCAGGAGCAGAAGGCGCACAAGCAACAGGAAACGCAGGCGATGACGTCGTAGACGGAGAGTTTACTGAAAAGTAAGATGTTGAGGCGTTAAGAAAACGAAAGAAAAATAGGAAGCCATCGCCTTGTGCGATGCACAAAAGATGGCTTATCTTTTTTCCGAAGTTTTTAGCCGAAACTCAATTCAGCCTTACTAGTTCAAAAACAAAGTATAATCGACTTTGTTTTAGAATGTCGTAATGATAAGAAGAAATCCAGAGGTTGCAACCCAGCCTCTGTTTTTCGGTAAAATAGAGGATGTTGCGTATGAAAAAAGTACTTTGCTTGATTTATCCTAATTTTTCTCTTTATGAGATAACTGCTTTAACGAGTACTTTAGCTCTGTCTTTTGACATCACGATTGATTATGTAGCTTCTGAGCATTCGATGGTGGTCTCTGAGGATGGTTTGCTCTGTCAACCGACGAAAACATTGGATAAAATCAGTATAGAAGAGTATTCTTGTGTGATTTTGCCAGGAATGGTAAATATAGGGCCTGCTCTACAGGATGAGAAATTGATTTCGTTTTTGAGGGACCTTGGTGAGCAAGATATCCTAATTGTAGCCATTTCTTCAGCTCCACTTTTATTGGCGAAAGCAGGTCTGTTGAAGGACACGAAATTTACAGGTGGAATTTGGCAAAATTTCTTTGACTATTTTGAATTTCTGCCACGTGAAAATTTCCAACCTAAACTGGTTGTGCAAGATAAACAAATCATTACGGCTATCGGTTTTGCCCATCAAGAGTTTGCAAGAAAAGTGATTCTAAGGTTAGGCTTGGCAGCTGATACGGACAACTATTTTAAAGAACAAAACGAGTATGCAGAAGAGGATTTGATATTTACTCTATCAGATGAAGAGTTTGATCAAGTGAAGAAGAGTATAGAAAACAGCCTCTAAAGTTTTACATGAAAATTATAGAAAGGAACAAAGAGCGTTCGGGGAATTGAACTCGAGCTCTTAAGTTTCTTACTCAATATGAAAGAAAGGAACTGAACCCGACCTAAATTCTCGGAAAAAAGATAAATCTGTCTAGGAGCATCGCTCCTGCGTCAGATTTCCTATTTTTCAGTCGAATTTTACGGTCTTGGTATCTAAAATGAACAATACTGAATTTTATGACCGTTTGGGCGTTTCAAAGAATGCATCTCAAGATGAGATCAAGAAAGCCTATCGGAAATTATCTAAAAAATATCACCCAGATATCAATAAAGAACCTGGTGCCGAAGAAAAGTACAAGGAAGTTCAAGAAGCTTATGAGACCTTAAGTGATGAACAGAAACGTGCTGCTTATGACCAATATGGTGCGGCTGGAGCCAACGGCGGCTTTGGTGGTGCAGGCGGTTTCGGTGGCTTCGATGGTGCAGGCGGTTTTGGTGGATTTGAAGATATCTTCTCAAGTTTTTTCGGCGGAGGCGGTTCTTCTCGCAATCCAAACGCTCCTCGTCAAGGTGATGACCTCCAGTATCGCGTCAATTTGACTTTTGAAGAAGCCATCTTTGGTACTGAAAAAGAAGTCAAATACAATCGTGAATCAAGCTGTCGTACTTGTAATGGTTCAGGTGCTAAGCCGGGCACTAGTCCGGTTACTTGTGGACGCTGTCACGGTTCTGGTGTTATCAACGTCGATACTCAAACACCGCTTGGTATGATGCGTCGCCAAGTAACCTGTGATGTCTGTCATGGTCGCGGAAAAGAAATCAAAGATCCATGTACAACATGTCATGGAACAGGTCATGAAAAACAAGCCCACAGTGTCCATGTGAAAATTCCAGCAGGTGTCGAAACTGGTCAACAAATTCGTCTAGCTGGTCAAGGGGAGGCAGGCTTTAACGGAGGCCCTTATGGTGACTTGTATGTCGTTGTTAATGTTGAGCCGAGCAACAAATTTGAACGTGAAGGAACAACTATTTTCTACAAGTTAAACCTCAATATCGTCCAAGCAACTCTTGGTGATACTGTCGATATCCCAACCGTTCACGGTGATGTTGAATTGGTGATTCCAGAGGGAACTCAAACCGGTAAACGATTCCGTCTACGTGGTAAGGGAGCACCGAGCCTTCGTGGTGGTGCTGTTGGTGACCAATACGTCACTGTTAATGTCGTTACGCCTACAGGCTTGAACGATCGCCAAAAAGCAGCCTTGAAAGAATTCGCAGCTGCAGGTGACTTGAAAGTCAATCCAAAGAAAAAAGGCTTCTTTGACCACATAAAAGATGCCTTTGAGGGTGAATAAAACAAAAAAGAGCCATAAGGCTCTTTTTTTGTTTGTAGTTAGTATCGGAGAAAAGATTCTCTGACTGATCTGCTATTGATATTTTTGAATGAGCAAGCCGGCTTTATCCATGTCCTGGATGAGTTGCTTGAGTTCTGCTTCCTTACCAGGTTTAACGGTGACGGTATCAATGCGCTTAATCGCCGAATTGTCCTGGATATCCACCAAGGTCAAAGCTTTTTCATAAAATGCGATCCCCTTTTTCATGCTTTCCGAATCATTCAAAGTTAGAATTGTGTAAGAAGAATGTGATTTCTTTCCGTTTTCTCGGAAATACTTCTCGCCTTCCTCCTCTAAAAATTGGGATAAACCATGATTGAATAAGTTGTCTTCTACTGAATAGTAGGAAATATCTCCTGTGTTTAAGACATAGACTTTGAGTCGGTTTTTAGTGAGATTAGGGCTTTCTTTAAGGACAGGGTGGCTATTGATGACCTCGTCTGAGAAAGTCACATAAAAATCTAATCCTCCCCCCTCGTATTGATAGTGTCCATTTGATTCTACTTTTTCTGGAGGTAGGTCAAGGGAAATAAAGATTTGTTTTAAGGTTTTATTTCCTTCTCGAATGTCACTTGATGAGGCCTTGAAAAGATTGGCCACAAGTAGAAATGCTAGGGCGACAAGAAGACAGAGGCCACCAGAAATAATCAGAACCACTCGCATCAGAACTTTTAAAAATTGTTTCATTTTCATTCCCTCCCTTTTCTGTTCGAATCTAGTAACCCAAGATGGATTTAAGGGGATATAAGGAAAGTTGGATGCTTTCTTTTTAGTTTTCTTCAGTTTCTTGTAGTTCTTTTATGACAGCAAGTCTTGCTTGGAGGTCTTTCTCTAAGACTTTAAATTTGTAAGTGAGGTCTTCTTGATACTCCTTGATGACTTCTTTTTGTTGATTGATAATTTGTAAGCTATTTTGGATAACATCTAAATCACCTTTGATTGCTTCAACGCGATCAGTTGTATCTAAAACTTCTTCAGTGATAACTTCACGATTTTTAACGAGGAGGTAAGATCCGACTGCTGATCCAGCAAAAAGTAGTAAATTTGATAGTTTCATAGGAACTCCTTAAGCGTTTTTGATCGTTTCAGCGACTTGGGCAAGTTTGTCAAAGTCAGGTTCATGGGCAACAAAGTCAATTTTTAGGTCATCCTCGGCACCATAACGAGGAACGAGGTGGACATGGGTATGGAAAACGGTTTGTCCAGCTACCTCTTCGCAGTTGGCGATGATATTCATGCCTTCAGCTTGGGTAGCTTTCATAACCTTTTGAGAAATGACTGGAACCTTAGCAAAGAGTTGGCTAGCGCTCGCAGCATCCATTTCTAAAAGATTACGATGGTGTTCTTTGGGTACGACCAAGGTATGACCAGGTGTTACTTGAGAAATATCAAGAAAGGCAAGGACTTGCTCATCCTCATAAACCTTGGCTGCAGGGATTTCTCCTGCGATAATCTTACAAAAAATACAATCTGACATAAAAACCACCTCTAGTGTATTGAATTTTGATATAATATAGCTACATTATACCAGATTCGGAGAAAATATGTTAGAAATTAAAAACCTGACAGGAGGCTATGTTCATGTCCCTGTCTTGAAAGATGTGTCCTTTGCAGTTGAGAGTGGACAGTTGGTCGGTTTGATAGGTTTGAATGGTGCGGGGAAATCTACGACTATCAATGAGATTATTGGTCTTTTGACGCCATATAGTGGGGAGATTAAGATTGACGGATTGACTCTAGGAGAGGATGCTTCGAGCTATCGCAAGAAAATTGGTTATATCCCTGAAACTCCTAGCTTGTATGAAGAATTGACTCTCAGAGAACATATTGAGACAGTTGCTATGGCCTATGGCATCGAGCAAAATCTAGCTTTTGAACGTGTAGAGCCGCTTTTAAAAATGTTCCGTTTGGATCAAAAATTGGATTGGTTTCCAGTGCATTTTTCCAAAGGGATGAAGCAAAAGGTTATGATAATCTGTGCCTTTGTCGTGGATCCTAGTCTCTTTATCGTAGACGAACCTTTCCTTGGTCTTGATCCTTTGGCGATTTCAGATTTGATTCAACTTCTAGAAGCGGAAAAGAAAAAAGGAAAGTCTATCCTTATGAGTACCCACGTTCTTGATTCTGCTGAAAAGATGTGTGACTCTTTTGTCATTCTTCACAAAGGTCAAGTAAGAGCAAAAGGAAATCTCCAACAACTCCGAGAAGCCTTTGATATGCCAGAAGCAAGCCTCAATGATATCTATTTGGCTCTGACCAAAGAGGAGGGGCTATGAAGGACTTGTTTTTAAAACGAAAGCAGGAATTTCGCAAGGAATGCTTGGGCTATCTCCGTTATGTGCTCAATGATCATTTTGTCTTATTTTTGTTGGTGTTGTTAGGGTTTTTGTCCTACCAGTACAACCAGTTGCTCCAACACTTTCCTGAGAATCATTTCCCAATCCTAATTTTGATTGGGATGATATCTATTTTACTTTTGCTTTGGGGTGGTATTGCGACCTATCTTGAAGCGCCTGACAAACTATTTCTTTTAGTTGCTGAAGAAGAAGTGAGAGAACACATCCAGAAGCAAAGTCTGATTTCTTTCATCTTTTGGGTCAGTGTACAGACTCTCTTTTTGCTCCTTTTTGCGCCTTTATTCTTAGCCATGGGTCTTGGTTTGCCGATTTTTGGAGTCTATCTCCTTGTCTTGGGGATAGCAAAATACGTAATTTTTCGCCAAAAGTCTAGCAACTTTTTCCTTGGAAATGGACTTGACTGGGATTATGTCATTGCACAAGAAAGTAAACGTAAGCAGTTCTTGCTTCGATTCTTTGCCCTCTTTACACAGGTCAAGGGGATTTCAAATAGTGTTAAGCGCCGAGCTTATCTGGACTTTATCCTCAAGGGAGTTCAGAAAGTACCAGGGAAAATCTGGCAGAACCTTTATCTCCGCTCCTATCTGAGAAATGGAGATTTATTCGCCCTTAGTCTGCGACTCATAATCCTATCTTTGACTGCTCTTATCTTCATTGAGCAATCTTGGATTGCAGTCGCAATTGTAATTTTATTCAATTATCTTTTGTTATTCCAGCTTCTATCCCTCTATCATGCCTTTGGCTATCAATATTTGACGCAATTATTCCCAGTAGGTAAGGGGCAAAAAGAGAAAGGTTTGAAGGAAATTTTGAGAGCGATTGGAATATTTGTCTTAATCTTGGAAAGTCTCATAGGATTGCTTATTTTTAAGGACAAAATTCTTGTTCTAGCACTTGTGGGAGCAAGTCTTGTCTTGCAATTTCTTTATTTGCCATATCAACTGAGAAGATTGGTTGACGAATAGCATAAAAATTAGTAGAATAATAAGGAAACTTTATTCGGAGGAAAGAAATGGACTTGGGTGATATTGAGCTAACGCTAACCCCGATATCTGGGAAGAGCGGAAAAGCTTATATGGGAAGTTATCCTGATGGAAAACGTGTTTTTATAAAAATGAATACTTCTCCAATCCTGCCTGGTTTAGCTAGAGAGCAAATTGCACCACAATTGCTCTGGAGCCGTCGTTTACCAGACGGCCGTGATATGTCCGCTCAGGAATGGTTGACAGGAAAAATTTTGACGCCAAGTGATATGAACCGTAAACAAATTATCGATATTTTGACACGTTTACACTGTTCACGTCCCTTAATGACCCAGTTGACACGATTGGGATATGCAATGGAAACACCTTCGGATTTACTTCAGTCATGGGTAAACAAGGCTCCGGATGCTTTAAAAAACAACCAGTATCTACGTATGGTTTTAGGTGATTTGCGTGAGAATCTTCCTGGCTTTAGGGAAGACTATGCAACCATAGTCCATGGGGATGTTCGTCATAGCAACTGGTTTGAGACAGAGAGTGGCTTGATTTATTTAGTAGATTGGGATTCCGTTCGCTTGACTGATCGTATGTTTGATGTGGCCTATCTGCTCTGTCACTATATTCCAGAGTATCAGTGGCAAGAATGGCTAGCTAATTATGGCTATAAGTATAATCAAACTGTCTTGAATAAGTTATATTGGTATGCTCAACTGTCATTTTTGAGCCTCATTACCAAATACTATGAAAATCAAGATTTGGATAATGTAAATCGGGAAATCTATGCTTTGCGTAGCTTCCGAGAAAAGTATGGAAAGAAAAAATGAGAGTTAGAAATCGTAAAGGGGCAACAGAACTGTTAGAGGCTAATCCGCAGTATGTTGTCTTAAACCCTGCAGAAGCTAAAGGAAAGTGGCGAGATTTGTTTGGCAATGACAATCCAATCCATGTAGAGGTTGGTAGCGGCAAAGGTGCTTTCGTAACAGGAATGGCCAAACAAAATCCTGGCATCAACTATATCGGGATTGATATTCAGAAGTCTGTATTAAGCTATGCATTAGACAAGGTCTTAGAAGTTGGAGTTCCCAACATCAAACTTTTATGGGTTGATGGTTCAGAATTGACAAATTATTTTGAAGATGGTGAAATCGACCGCTTGTATTTGAATTTCTCGGATCCATGGCCTAAAAAACGCCATGAGAAGCGTCGTTTGACTTATAAGAGCTTCTTGGATACTTTCAAACGAATCTTACCTGAACATGGTGAAATTCATTTCAAGACAGATAATCGTGGTTTGTTTGAATATAGCTTAGTGAGCTTTTCACAATATGGCATGAAACTCAAGGGTGTTTGGTTAGATTTACATGCCAGCGACTTTGAAGGAAATGTCATGACTGAGTATGAGCAAAAGTTTTCAAGCAAGGGTCAAGTCATTTATAGAGTTGAAGCTCAGTTTTAATGTGAAGACTTGTTAGTGAAAAACTGTTGTTCACTCAAATGGAATGTAAACATGTAACTCAAGGATTTAGTTCTGTCTTGAACAGGACTAAATCCTTGAGTTTTTTAATAGATTTGGGATTTTGATAAGTGTGTACTTGTGCCCTGATAAGTGGTATAATGAAGGGGTTATGAGAAGAAGCATAAAACCTGTTGTAGTCTATTTTTTCTTTCTCCTTGTGATAGGTGGTTTGATTTTTTTGGATCATCAACATCATCGACAGGCAGATGTGCAAGTAGAAAAAACTGAGAAAACTACTCAAACCAGTGAAACAGATAAGCAAAAGGTTGTTGAAGATAGATTAGCCACAATGACCTTGGAGGAGAAAGTCGGGCAATTATTCTGGGCCAGAGTTCCTGCCGATCATCAAATAGAAGATCTCAAATCCTATCATTTGTCTGGTTATATCTTATTTGGACGAGATTTTGAAGGACAAACCTTAGAGGATATGAAAGTTTTGACAAGTCGCTACCAAGCTGCTTCCAAGACTCCTTTATTGATTGGTTCAGATGAAGAAGGGGGAACAGTAACTCGTATCAGTTCGATTTTGGATACTCCTTTCCAATCTCCTATGACCCTTTATCATCAAGGAGGGATGGAGGCTGTTCTTTCTGATACTAGGAAAAAGGCAGAGGTGCTGAAATCTGTTGGTATCAATGCTGGACTCTTTCCAGTTGCGGATCTTGCAGGTGATTCATCAGCCTTTATTTACGATCGGACCATCGGACAAGATGCCCAAATAACTGCAAGTTATGTTAAGCAAGTTGTAGAAGAACTTCAAAAGAATAAGGTCGGTTCAACCTTGAAGCATTTCCCAGGATATGGTGATAATGGAGACAGTCATACCGACATTATCCGAGACAACCGCTCTTTGGATGATTTAAGACAAGCAGATTTTCTACCCTTTCAAGCTGGCATAGATGCAGGTGCGGATAGTATTTTAGTTTCTCACAACATCCTGACTAAAATTGATACAGTGCCGTCATCTATCTCGCCAAAAATCAACGAAATTCTTCGCAAGGAGCTGAATTTTAAAGGGGTCATAATGACGGATGATCTAGATATGGCAGGGTTAGCCGATTTTGTCAGTCAGGATGAAGCTGCTCTCCAGGTAATATTAGCTGGAAATGATCTAATCCTAGGTTCTTCCTACCAAACTCAGATTCCTTATCTATTAAAGAAAATTTCTTCTGGGGACTTGACAGAAGAGCGTATTGATGAGTCTGTACGACGTATTTTAGCATGGAAATATGACTTGGGATTATTCGATATGTCTCAGTAAAAGGAAACATCATTTATAAAATCGTGCAGAAACCTTAGAAGGAAAGCCTTCTATTGGTTGTGAAAAGGTCAAATCCTTGCAGATTGGATTGATTTGTGTTATACTAATAACAAGAATATAAGAAAGAGAGGCGGGGAGATATCTTCGCCTCTTGCTTATGAGGAGGTGGACGCAATCGCAACTATCGTTGAATTAGTCAGAGAAGTCGTAGAACCTGTTATTGAAGCTCCTTTTGAACTCGTAGATATCGAGTACGGAAAGATTGGCAGTGACATGATTCTTAGTATTTTTGTAGACAAGCCTGAAGGAATCACCTTGAATGATACGGCAGACTTGACTGAAATTATCAGTCCTGTCCTAGATACTATCAAGCCGGATCCCTTCCCAGAACAATATTTCCTAGAAATTACAAGTCCAGGATTGGAGCGTCCTTTGAAAACCAAGGAAGCAGTCGCTGGAGCGGTTGGGAAATACATCCATGTCGGGCTCTATCAAGCCATCGATAAGCAAAAGGTTTTTGAAGGAACCTTGTTGTCCTTTGAAGAGGATGAGTTGACTATGGAATATATGGATAAAACTCGCAAGAAAACAGTCCAAATTCCATATAACTTGGTATCAAAAGCACGTTTAGCAGTAAAATTATAGAAAGAAAGGATAGCTTTTGAGAATTCAAAAGTAAAAAGAACATGAGTAAAGAAATGCTAGAGGCCTTCCGCATTTTGGAAGAAGACAAGGGAATCAAGAAAGAAGATATCATCGACGCAGTAGTAGAATCACTTCGTTCTGCTTACCGTAGACGCTATGGTCAATCTGATAGTGTAGCTATTGATTTCAACGAAAAGACAGGTGACTTTACTGTCTATACTGTCCGTGAAGTTGTTGATGAAGTATTTGATAGCCGTTTGGAAATCAGTTTAAAAGATGCCCTTGCTATTAATTCAGCCTATGAGCTTGGTGACAAAATCAAATTTGAAGAAGCACCAGGAGAGTTTGGTCGTGTAGCAGCCCAATCTGCTAAACAAACTATCATGGAAAAAATGCGTAAGCAAACACGTGCAATTACCTACAATACATACAAAGAGCATGAACAAGAAATCATGTCAGGTACAGTAGAACGTTTTGACAACCGTTTCATTTATGTTAACCTTGGTAGCATCGAAGCCCAATTGTCAAAACAAGACCAAATTCCTGGAGAAGTGTTTGCTTCCCATGACCGTATCGAAGTTTATGTCTACAAAGTGGAAGACAATCCTCGTGGAGTAAACGTCTTTGTTAGCCGTAGCCACCCAGAGATGATCAAACGTTTGATGGAACAAGAGATTCCAGAAGTTTACGATGGAACCGTTGAAATCATGAGCGTAGCTCGTGAAGCAGGTGACCGTACAAAGGTTGCTGTTCGTAGCCACAATCCTAACGTGGATGCTATCGGAACAATCGTTGGACGTGGTGGTGCTAACATCAAGAAAATCACTAGCAAATTCCATCCAGCTCGCTACGATGCTAAGAGTGACCGCATGGTACCGGTAGAAGAAAACATCGACGTTATCGAATGGGTAGCAGATCCAGCTGAGTTTATCTACAATGCCATTGCTCCTGCCGAAGTTGACCAAGTTATCTTTGATGAAAATGACAGCAAACGTGCCTTGGTGGTTGTGCCAGATAACAAACTATCTCTTGCTATCGGTCGTCGTGGACAAAATGTTCGCTTAGCAGCACATTTGACTGGTTACCGTATCGATATCAAGTCTGCAAGTGAATTTGAAGCTATGGAAGAAGCAGGTCAAGTGGATTACGCTGAAACAGACGAATTGACTGAAGAATAAGATCTGCAAGAGGAGGGAAAGATGAAAACAAGAAAAATCCCTTTGCGCAAGTCTGTTGTTTCCAACGATGTGATTGACAAGCGAGATTTACTTCGTATTGTCAAGAACAAAGAAGGTGAGGTCTTTATCGACCCGACAGGCAAGGCCAATGGCCGGGGCGCTTATATCAAGCTAGACAATGCAGAAGCCCTAGAGGCTAAAAAGAAAAAAGTCTTTAACCGTAGCTTTAATATGGAAGTTGAAGAAAGCTTTTATGACGAGTTGATCGCCTATGTTGATCACAAAGTAAAAAGAAGAGAGTTAGGACTTGAATAAGCAAAAAGTAAGTAATCTCTTGGGATTGGCTCAGCGAGCAGGGAAAATCATCTCGGGTGAAGAAATGGTTGTCAAAGCCATTCAAGACCGGAAAGTTAAATTGGTATTTCTAGCTCATGATGCTGGCCCCAATCTAACCAAGAAGATTCAGGATAAAAGCCACTATTATCAAGTAGAAGTTATTACCGTGTTTTCAACACTGGAATTAAGCATAGCAGTCGGGAAATCAAGAAAAGTATTGGCTGTGACAGATGCTGGATTTACAAAGAAAATGAGGTCTCTTATGGAATAGAAGAGGAGGACATGATTTGTCTAAGAAAAGATTGTACGAAATCGCAAAAGAACTTGGAAAAGAAAGTAAGGAAGTTGTAGCGCGTGCAAAAGAGCTGGGCTTGGAAGTGAAAAGCCATGCTTCAAGCGTAGAGGCTGCTGCTGCTGAAAAAATCGTAGCTAGCTTTAAGTCTGCTGCTCCTAAATCAGAAGCAAAACCTGTAGCGCCAAAAGCAAGTGAAGCGAAGGTGGAAAGTAAACCAGCTACGCCAGCAACTCCTAAGGAAGAAAAGGTTGTAGCTGCAAGACCGCAGAGTCGAAACTTTAAGGCGGAACGTGAAGCGCGTGCCAAAGAGCAAGCGGAACGACGCAAGCAAAACAAGGGTAACAACCGCGATCAACAACAAAACGGTAACCGTCAAAAGAACGATAACCGTAATGGTGGGAAACCTGGTCAAGGGAACCGTGACAATCGTCGTTTTAACGACCAAGGGAAGAAACCACAAGGCCAAGGAAATCGTGGCAATGATAATCGCCAACAAGCTGATAATCGTCCCAACCAAGCTGGCCCTCGTATTGACTTTAAAGCCCGAGCAGCAGCTCTGAAGGCTGAGCAAAATGCAGAATACGCACGCTCAAGCGAGGAACGCTTCAAACAGTCTCAAGTTGCCAAAAAAGCCTTGGCTCAAGCTAATAAACGCAAGGAGCCAGAGGAAATCTTTGAGGAAGCTGCTAAACTAGCTGAACAAACTCAGCCTGTAGTTGAAGTAGCTCCTGTAGCCAAAGAGGCTGTAGTGGATACACGTCGTAAAAAGCAAGCTCGACCAGACAAAGATCGTGATGATTACGATCATGAGGAAGATGGTCCTAGAAAACAACAAAAGAATCGAAGTAGTCAGAATCAAGTGAGAAATCAAAGAAATAGTAACTGGAATAACAATAAGAAAAATAAAAAAGGCAATAAACAAAATAACCGTAATCAGGCTCCAAAACCTATTACAGAGCGTAAATTCCATGAATTGCCAACAGAATTTGAATATACAGATGGTATGACCGTTGCGGAAATCGCAAAACGTATCAAACGAGAACCAGCTGAGATTGTTAAGAAACTATTTATGATGGGTGTTATGGCCACTCAAAACCAATCTTTGGATGGAGAAACAATCGAACTCCTCATGGTTGATTATGGAATTGAAGCTAAACAAAAGGTAGAAGTGGACAATGCGGATATCGAACGTTTCTTCGTAGAAGATGGATATCTAAATGAAGACAAGTTGGTTGAACGTCCACCAGTTGTAACTATCATGGGACACGTTGACCATGGTAAAACAACCCTTTTGGATACCCTACGTAATTCTCGTGTCGCTACAGGAGAAGCAGGTGGTATCACTCAGCATATTGGTGCCTACCAGATTGAGGAAAATGGTAAGAAGATTACCTTCCTTGATACACCAGGACACGCGGCCTTTACTTCTATGCGTGCACGTGGTGCCTCTGTTACCGATATTACGATTTTGGTCGTAGCGGCAGATGACGGGGTTATGCCTCAAACTATCGAAGCCATCAACCACTCAAAAGCAGCTAATGTTCCAATCATCGTTGCTATTAACAAGATTGATAAACCAGGTGCTAACCCAGAACGCGTTATCGGCGAATTGGCTGAACACGGTGTTATGTCAACAGCTTGGGGTGGAGATTCTGAGTTTGTAGAAATCTCAGCTAAGTTCAACCAAAATATCGATGAACTCTTGGAAACTGTTCTTCTTGTAGCTGAAATTCAAGAGCTCAAAGCAGACCCAACCGTACGCGCCATCGGTACTGTTATCGAAGCCCGTTTGGATAAAGGAAAAGGTGCGGTTGCAACCCTCCTTGTTCAACAAGGTACCTTGAATGTCCAAGACCCAATCGTTGTTGGTAATACTTTCGGACGTGTCCGTGCCATGACCAATGACCTTGGACGTCGTGTTAAGGTTGCAGGACCATCAACACCAGTATCCATTACAGGTTTGAACGAAGCACCGATGGCGGGTGATCACTTTGCTGTATACGAAGATGAAAAATCTGCTCGTGCAGCTGGTGAAGAACGTGCCAAACGTGCTCTTATGAAACAACGTCAAGCTACACAGCGTGTAAGTCTTGAAAACCTCTTTGATACTCTTAAAGCTGGTGAACTTAAGTCTGTTAACGTCATCATCAAAGCCGACGTACAAGGTTCAGTTGAAGCCCTTTCTGCCTCCCTACAAAAGATTGATGTGGAAGGTGTAAAAGTTACCATCGTCCACTCAGCAGTTGGTGCTATCAACGAATCTGACGTGACTCTTGCCGAAGCTTCAAATGCCTTTATCGTAGGTTTCAACGTACGTCCTACACCACAAGCCCGCCAACAAGCAGAAGCAGACGATGTAGAAATCCGTCTCCACAGCATTATCTACAAGGTTATCGAAGAGATGGAAGAAGCCATGAAAGGTATGCTTGATCCAGAATTTGAAGAAAAAGTTATCGGTGAAGCAATTATCCGTGAAACCTTCAAAGTGTCTAAAGTTGGAACAATCGGTGGATTTATGGTTACTAGCGGTAAAGTTACCCGTGACTCTAAAGTCCGTGTTATTCGTGACGGCGTCGTTATTTACGATGGTGAACTTGCAAGCTTGAAACATTATAAAGATGACGTCAAAGAAGTTACAAACGGCCGTGAAGGTGGTCTCATGATTGATGGCTACAATGATATCAAGACTGATGATGTGATTGAGGCTTATATCATGGAAGAAATTAAACGATAATAGAGAAACGATAGCTCATTTGACTCGTTGTCAACAGCGCCTTGATGAACCCTTAGTTCTATCTAAGGCTTGTTTCCTAGATTCAAATGGCTCTAGTTCCTCTATCTTCTAGAAATAGCTAGGTCTGCTGGCCTAGCTTTTGATTCAATAGAGAGGAAGGAATAGCATGGGAAATCATTTCCGTACGGATCGTGTGGGCATGGAAATCAAACGCGAAGTCAATGAGATTTTACAAAAGAAAGTCCGTGATCCCCGTGTCCAAGGTGTGACCATCACAGATGTTCAGATGCTAGGTGACTTATCTGTAGCTAAGGTTTACTACACCATTTTGAGTAATCTTGCTTCAGATAATCAAAAGGCCCAAATTGGCCTTGAAAAAGCAACCGGAACTATCAAACGTGAGCTTGGTCACAATTTGAAATTGTATAAAATTCCAGACTTGACCTTCGTCAAAGACGAATCCATCGAGTATGGAAACAAGATTGACGAAATGTTACGCAATCTGGATAAGAAATAAGAAAGAGGGGCAACCCTCTTTTTGTTTAGAAGAATGAGGGTATTCTAGACTTAAAGGATAATTAGAAAGAAAAAATAAGTTCTTAAAATTTCTTTTATGGAGCAAATGTGATATGATATAGTTCAAATTGAAAGAAAAAGAGAAGAAACTAGATGTCTAAACAAGATTTAGCTATGCAAGTATTGCAACAAGTCGTGAAACTCCCTGTCGTCAAAGTTGATAGGTCAAAATTTTTAGTAGATAAATTTTCCAAACAATTAGACCCAAAAGATATTCCTCGATTACTAGAGGAGGGGCCAACAGCCTTGTTATCTCAGGATATTTTAGATAAAGTTGCCGATTCTTCTATTAAGGATAATGTTCTATTGGCGAGTGGAACTTCTGTTCTTGCAGGTATTCCTGGTGGTCTAGCTCTTGCAATCACCATTCCAACAGATGTCGCTCAGTTTTATGCTTTTTCGTTAAAATTGGCTCAAGAATTGGGATATATTTATGGCTATGATGATCTTTGGGCTTCACGAAATGAATTGAGTGAAGAAGCCAAAAATACACTCTTGCTCTATCTCGGGGTCATGCTTGGAGTCAATAGTGCAGGAGCTCTCCTTCGAGCTGGGGGAGTATCAGTTGCTAAACATGTCATGAAGACAGTTCCTCAGAAGGCTTTGGCTAAGACTTTGTGGTATCCTATTTTAGAAAAAGTTTTGAAAATTTTTGGGGTGAATCTGACAAAGGGAGGCTTTGCTAAAGGAGTGGGCAAATTTATCCCAATCCTAGGAGGTGTCGTTTCAGGTGGTTTAACCTATACGACCATGAAACCTATGGGTAAAAGTTTGCAAAGAGAATTATCCAAACTAGTCAATTATAGTGAAGCTCAGTATCAAAGAGATGTAGAAACGATTCGAAAAGAAGCAGAAATCATCGAAGCAGAGTAATAGGAAGAAACTAGTAGGCTTGTACTGCTAGTTTTTTTATCCTAGCCCTTGTGGTATAATGAAAAAAGAAAATCCTTTGTGAAAACAGAATGGAGGTTGTGATGGATAATATTATTGACGTATCTATTCCCGTTGCGGAAGTGGTGGATAAACATCCAGAAGTTTTAGATATTTTGGTTGAGCTTGGTTTTAAACCTCTTGCAAATCCCTTGATGCGTAATACTGTAGGGCGAAAAGTGTCGCTCAAACAAGGCTCAAAGCTTGAAGGGACTCCTATGGATAAGATTGTGCGTACGCTTGAAGCAAATGGTTACGAAGTTATCGGGTTAGACTAATGACAGATGAACGTATTCATATCCTGAGGGATATTTTATTAGAATTGCATAATGGAGCCTCTCCAGAGTCCGTTCAGGAACGATTTGATGCTACTTTTACAGGTGTATCTGCTATTGAGATTTCCCTCATGGAGCATGAGCTGATGAACTCGGACTCAGGTGTGACCTTTGAAGATGTCATGGAGCTCTGTGATGTTCATGCCAATCTTTTTAAAAATGCTGTTAAGGGTGTCGAAGTTGAAGATACAGAGCATCCAGGTCATCCCGTGCGTGTCTTTAAGGATGAAAATCTAGCTCTCCGTGCTGCCTTGATTCGGGTCCGTAGATTGCTCTCGACTTATGAATCTGTGGACGACGAGGAAATGCTGGCGGAGATGCGTAAGGGTTTGGTGCGTCAGATGGGGCTTGTTGGTCAATTTGATATTCACTACCAGCGCAAGGAAGAGCTCTTCTTTCCAATCATGGAGCGTTATGGACATGATTCGCCACCAAAAGTCATGTGGGGAGTCGATGATCAGATTAGGGATCTCTTTCAAACAGCTTTAGTGGCAGCTAAGTCGCTCCCAGAAGTACCGATTTCCACCGTAAAGGAAGCTTTTGAAGCTTTTGCGACAGAGTTTGAAAGTATGATTTTTAAGGAAGAATCAATCCTTCTCATGATTCTGCTTGAATCCTTTACCCAGGATGACTGGATTCAGATTGCTGAGGAAAGTGATGCCTATGGATATGCTATTATCCGCCCGTCTGAGAAATGGGTTCCTGAACGTAAACGTTTTGTTGAGGAGAAAAGTGTAGAAGAACCAACTCAGCCAGAAACTGTAGATGGACAAGTTCAGCAAGTGATCGATACACCAGAAGGTCAGTTTACTATCACCTTTACACCAAAGGAAAAGGAAACGGTGCTAGATCGCAATAGCCAGCTTGCTTTTGGCAATGGCTATCTCTCAGTTGAACAGGCGAATCTTATCCTTAATCATTTGCCGATGGAGATTACCTTTGTTAATAAGGATGATATCTTCCAGTATTATAATGACAATACTCCAGCAGATGAAATGATTTTCAAGAGGACACCGTCTCAGGTTGGACGAAATGTCGAACTATGCCATCCACCAAAATATTTGGAGAAAGTCAAAGCGATTATGCAAGGTCTTCGTGAAGGGAAAAAAGACAAGTACGAGATGTGGTTCAAGTCCGAGTCACGAGGCAAGTTTGTTCATATCACTTATGCTGCTGTACACGATGAAAATGGAGAATTTCAAGGAGTCTTGGAGTACGTTCAGGATATCCAGCCCTACCGTGAGATTGATACAGACTTTTTCCGTGGATTAGAATAAGGAGAAAAAATGAGTTACGAGCAAGAATTTATGAAGGAATTTGAAGCCTGGGTTAATACCCAGATTATGATCAACGATATGGCTCTTAAGGAAAGTCAAAAGGTCTATGAAGAAGATCAAGATGAGCGCGCTAAAGATGCCATGATTCGCTACGAGAGTCGCTTGGATGCCTACCAGTTCTTACTAGGTAAATTTGAAAACTTCAAGGCAGGCAAGGGATTCCATGATTTACCAGAAGGTTTGTTTGGTGAGAGAAATTATTAATGTTTAGAAATTAGAAAGGAGGCTGGGACAAAAGTCCTAGCCTCTCAATTGTCTTTGGATTGTCGAGCAAGACGCAGTGGTTGAGTGGGCTCTACTACGCTGATTTCATCAGCTTTTACAGCCCTACTCAACTGTGCGGAGGTGGGACGACGAAATCGAATTCTAACGAATTACCGATTTCTGTCCCACTCTCTTTTTCATTGTTCCTTGAGCCTTTTTGTGTTACAATGTTAGCATGAAAACGAAAAATATTATTAAAACAGGTTTAGTCGTGGCAGGGCTTGGAGCACTTGCCTTTGGTGCTAAGAAAGTAGCTGATGATCACAAACTCATGAAGACACAGGAAGAGTTAACTGCTATTGTGCGTGACTCTTTCTCAGAAATGGGTGAGATTGGGACTCTCTATGTCCAAGTGTACGAAAGTAGCCTTGAACGTCTTGTTGGTGGTGTCATTTTTGAAGATGGTCGTCACTATACCTTTGTCTATGAAGATGAAGATCTCATCTACGAGGAGGAAGTCTTATGATTTCTCCTAAAAATATTGAAGAATTAGCAAATCTAGTAGAGCAGGATGGCAAGAAGGTCTTCCTTTTTGTTGCGGATTGGTGTGGCGATTGCCGTTATATCTATCCTGCCTTGCCAGAGATTGAAGAGGCAAATCCAGAGTTCACTTTTATACGGATAGACCGAGATGAGTACATGGAACTTGCTAAACTTTGGGATGTATACGGGATTCCAAGTCTTGTTGTTTTAGACAAGGACAAGGAGATTGGACGTTTTGTCAATCGTGACCGTAAAACCAAGGGGCAAATCAATGACTTTTTAGCAAGTTTGAAATAGGAGAAAAGAATGATTTTTACATATAATAAAGAACATGTCGGCGATGTCCTTATGGTCATCGTGAAAAACAGTGGAGATGCCAAGCTAGATGTTGAGCGTAAAGGTAATGTAGCGCGTGTTTTCCTAAAAGAAACTGGTGAGACTGTCGCTTGGAATATTTTTGAAGTTTCTAGCATGTTTGAAATCTCTGAGCGCGGGCAAGTCTTTTTAACTGACGACCAAGTAGCACGTTTGAACCAAGAATTGCGGGTTCAAGGATTTGCTGAAGAAATCATCAACGACAAGGAACCCAAATTTGTGGTTGGAGAAATTGTAGAAATGGTTGCGCATCCAGATAGTGATCACCTCAATATCTGCCAAGTTGCTGTTGGGAATGACAAAACAGTACAAATCGTTGCTGGTGCTCCCAATGCACGTGTTGGTTTGAAAACCATTGTTGCTCTTCCTGGAGCCATGATGCCAAAAGGCAATCTCATTTTCCCGGGGGAACTTCGTGGGGAAAAGAGTTTTGGTATGATGTGTAGTCCTCGTGAGCTTGCCTTGCCAAATGCTCCCCAAAAACGTGGTGTCATTGAATTATCAGACGACCAGGTAGTTGGAGCACCCTTTGACCCGGCTAAGCACTGGACTGCTTAATCACTAAAAGTGATTTATAATCTTTGCTTGAGGGAAATAAGATGGCAAAAAATGTAGTCATTACAGGTGCAACATCAGGTATCGGTGAAGCCATTGCGCGTGCATATCTAGAAAAAGGTGAGAATGTTGTACTCACAGGGCGTCGAACAGAAAGGCTCAAAACTCTAAAAACTGAGTTCGCAGAAGCCTTTCCAAATCAAAAAATCTGGACCTTTCCGTTAGATGTTACAGATATGAGCATGGTAAAGACTGTTTGTTCAGAAATTTTAGAGACAGTAGGTCAGGTTGATATCTTGGTCAATAACGCTGGACTTGCTTTGGGTCTAGCTCCTTATCAAAATTATGAAGAGTTGGATATGTTGACTATGCTGGATACCAATGTCAAGGGATTAATGGCGGTTACGCGTTGCCTCTTGCCTTCCATGGTAGCAGCTGATCAAGGGCATATTATCAATATGGGTTCTACTGCAGGGATTTACGCATATGCTGGTGCAGCGGTCTATTCAGCAACCAAGGCTGCAGTTAAAACTTTTTCAGATGGCCTTCGGATTGACACCATTGCGACAGATATCAAGGTGACCACTATTCAGCCAGGAATTGTAGAAACTGATTTTTCAAAAGTCCGTTTCCATGGAGATGAGGCACGGGCGGCGACGGTCTATCAGGGACTCGAAGCTTTGCAGGCGCAAGATATCGCTGATACTGTCGTTTATGTGACCAGTCAACCACGACGAGTACAAATCACAGACATGACTATCATGGCCAATCAACAAGCAACTGGATTTATGATTCACAGAGATTAACATTATAAAAAAAGTTACAAATTTTGTAACTTTTTTTGATTTCCTTCGAATAAATAAGTAGGAGGATGAAAAAATGTATAATAAAGTTATTCTTATTGGAAGAACAGTTGCAACACCAGAATTGCACAAAACCAACAGCGACAAGTCTGTGGCTCGTGCGACGATTGCTATTAACCGTCGTTTCAAGGACCAGAATGGGGAACGCGAAGCTGACTTCATCAATATTGTTGTCTGGGGCAAACTGGCTGAAACCTTGGCTAGCTACGCGACTAAAGGCAGTCTCATTTCTGTCGATGGGGAGCTCCGTACCCGTAAGTTTGAGAAGAATGGTCAGACCAACTATGTGACCGAAGTTCTCGCTACAGGCTTCCAACTTTTGGAAAGTCGTGCTCAACGTGCTATGCGTGAAAATAATGCTGGTCAAGACTTAGCAGATCTTGTTTTGGAAGAGGAGGAGCTTCCTTTCTAGAATCAATTATAGAAAAAAGCTGGTTCGTTTATAGACTGGCTTTTTCTATTGTTTCTAGTTTTATTGTTCGGAAATTACTTCTTAAAATAGGTCAAATAAATGTCCTTGTACAATAAAATCAAGCATTTTTTTTGAAAAAGTAGTAGAATAAAGTAATATATATTCAAAATTTTCAGAAAAGGAATGAAATTTGAAGGAAAATAAAGAGAAAAAAGAATTGTTGAAATGGATGATAAAGCGTATATTACTGCTGATTCCAGTTGTCTGTATTCTCTTTTGGATTTTTGGCCGTTGTCAAACAAGTGGCATCAAGGATCAGACTAAAATTGGTGTAACCTATATGACCATGAACAATGAGTTCTATAAAAGTATTCATTCGGAAATTAGTCGAATTTCCGATGAAAGAGGAGCTCTTGTTTGCGTCCGAGATCCAGAATTGGATGAAGAAAGGCAGAGCCAGCAGATTGATGATTTTTGTGCTCAAAAAGTTGATGTGATTGTGATCAATCCGGTCAAGGGGGATAGCCAGTCCATTTTAACTGCTCTTGAAAAAGCTAGAAAACAAGGAATTAAAATCATTGCAGTCGATACCCAACTGAAAAATTTTAAGCCCGATGCAAGTATTGTATCTGATAACTACCAAGCGGGAGTAATGATTGCTAAAGAGCTCATGAAACGTTCTTCTAGCGCTCGAGTCCTCCTTTTGGAGCATAAAGGGACTGTCTCAGCAGATACGCGGATTCAGGGGTTTAAAGACACTATAGAGGGGCACAGTTCTTATCAGATTGTATCGGAACTAGAAACCAAGGGGCAAACGGAGATCGCCATGCCGGCTGTCCAGAATTTTTTACAATCAGGGGTTGAAATTGATACCTTGGTTGCCTTAAATGACCGCTCGGCTATAGGAGCTTTAGCTGCAATTAAGGAGCAAGGAAATAGCCAGTCCATTGCAATTTATGGAATTGATGGCTCACCAGATATGAAATCCTTGTTGCACTCGACGGATGATGTAGTGGGAACCGTTGCTCAATCTCCCTTGAAGATGGGAGACCGTGTTATGGAAGTTATCCAAGATATTTCTGAAGGGAAGAGCTATACCAAAGAGGTGATTATTCCAGTTGAAATGATGACAAAGGAAAACATTGATCAGTTTGATGTGAATGGGTGGCAGTAATGAGAAAGTTTAGAGGTGTTCGATACAGTTTGGCCATTCTTATGGTCGTGAATTTTATTGCTGTTATGCTCAACAGTATTATCTATCTTCAAGCAACCAACTATATCATCGCTCAACGCCAAGCCTCTCTATTATTGGAGCGCCTAGAGCGTATTCCTTTTGCTCCATCTACGACTTTTTGGTTGTCAGCAATCTTATTTGCTGGAATTGCCTTAATATCAATGAGTCGTTATAGACCTCAAACAAGTCGATGGTCCATTTTTGATAAGAGGAATCTTCTGGAGATTCTCCTGATGCTACTATTGATGTGGGTTCAGAACATAGCTTATAACGGGCTCATTCTCTTGGTTTTTGCGGATATCTTCTATGGCTCCAAAGAGTTGAATACCAAGAGAGATCGGAAGTATTGGTTTGCCTTTATCCTAGTGAGCTTCTTGATGCTCCTTGTAACCAATTCAGACGTCTTTTCGCTTTTCTTCCCAATTCCTTCTCTTGATACCTATATTCATTTTTATCCTGAATCTATCCGTATTTTGGCCTTTTTCTTAAAGAATTCCCTCTACGCCTTGAATATGGTACTCTTCATTATTTCACTTTTATTTTATATCATGAATGTCCTTGCGGAAAATCATGAAGTTGAACAAGAGCTGGCCATGGTGTCCAAGGTTAATACCGAGTTGAACAACTATATGGCCTTATCTGAGAAGATTGCGGAGGATCGGGAGCGCAAGCGGATTGCGCGGGAGATTCACGATACCTTGGGACACGCGTTAACAGGGATTTCAGCAGGTTTAGATGCTGTCGGGGTCTTGATTGATATCAATCCAAGTCGTGCCAAAGAGCAGGTAAAAAACGTATCAGAAGTCGTCCGTGAAGGAATCCAGGATGTGAGAGGCTCTCTCAATCGCCTTCGTCCAGGAGCCCTTGAGGAGCGAACCCTCAAAGATGCTTTAGAAAAGACAATCCGCGAGTACCAAATTCTTTCAAACTTGCAAGTTGATTTCAACTATGAATGGGTTGATGTCGATATGGACGTCATGATTGAAGATACAATCTTTCGTGTGATACAAGAGTCTATGACTAATGCGGTTCGCCACGGTCATGCCAGCCACATGAACCTCCATTTTTTTGAGGACGAAGAAGATTACATGATTGAGTTGCAGGATAATGGAGTTGGGTTTGAAACCTTGACCTATGGCTACGGACTCAAACAGATGATGGAGCGTATTTCAATTCTAGGAGGCCAGCTTCAATTTGAAAGTCGCGATGGATTTTTCACACGTGTTAGTTTACCAAAATATAAAGAAGGGAGATAAGAGATGATGATAAAAGTAATGGTGGCGGATGACCAGTCCTTGATTCGAGAATCTCTGAAAATTATTTTGTCGGCCTACTCAGATATTGAAGTGGTAGCCACAGTGGAAGATGGGAATCATGTCTTGTCTAGCATTCCACACTCGCATCCGGATTTAATCTTAATGGATATTCGGATGCCAGGCATGGATGGGGTTTTGGCTACAAAAGAAGTAAAAGAGCACTATCCGGATATCAAAATTATTATTTTAACAACCTTTGACGATGATGAATTTATCTATAGTGCGCTCAAGTATGGTGCTTCAGGGTATCTCTTAAAAGGAGCCTCGACAGAGGAGCTTTATGAAGCTATTAAGGTGGTACATCAGGGAGGAGCAATGATCAACCCTGATATCGCAAGCAAGGTCTTTCAAATTTTCTCACAAATGGCCAAATCAAATTTCTCTATTGCTGTGGATGAGGATAACGTTAAGGATTTGAGTACGACGGAATGGCGCATTATCCAAGAGATTGGCTATGGTGAGTCAAATAAAGAGATTGCGGCTAAACTCTTCTTATCAGAAGGAACTGTTCGTAATTACTTATCAACGATTTTGTCGAAATTAAACCTAAGAGATCGAACGCAATTAGCGATTTGGTCAGTCCAAACAGGAGTGACCCGACGTGATTTTTCAAAAGGAAATACGGAATGAAATTGAAGCGAAAGCAACTTTGTTTAGGGATTTGTCTCCTTTTTATGCTCTCTTTGAGTGCTGGTTTTTATTGGTGGAAACAGCAACCGACCGTCCTTCATATAGGAGTTTATGCAGGTTCTAGTTGGGATGTACCGACCAGTCAACGTTCCCATGCATTGGATCTTGCGATCCAAAAATTTGAAAAGTCCCATCCTAATGTTCGTGTGGAATATGAAAATGGAATTCCGCAGTCGGAATATTCAAACTGGCTCTCAGAAAAAATTGTATCAGGAAAGACCCCTGATGTGTTTATGGTTTCTGAGAAAGATTTGTCCTTATTGGCGGCACGTGGCGTTTTAGAAAAGTTAAACGGCTATATGAATAAAGAAGACCAAGTTGCTTTTTATCCTGTTGCATTTGAATCAGGTGTCTATCAGGGGCAAACCTATGCCTTGCCATATGAAAGTAATCCTATTTTGATGTGTGTCAATAAAGATTTGCTGGATAAAGAAGGCATTGAGGTTCCCAAAGAAGGTTGGAGCTTGGAAGAGTTCTATACAATTTGTAAAAAACTAACCAAAGATACCAATGGAGATGGTCAATTGGATCAGTTTGGGAGTACAGAATACACCTGGAAAGAAGCTTTGGCAGCAAATGGAGGCAGTCTCTTTCAGGGTGGGATGCTCAAACTTACGGCTCCAGAAGTCAAAGAATCTTTGACTTTTTTACAAAAATTGGAAGAGCTGAATAAGAACTATAAGGTGAGTTCCAAAGATTTTGACCAAGGGAAAGTAGCGTTTTACCCCATGACTTTGGCTCAATATAGGACTTATAAACCTTATCCCTACCATGTTTCCAAATATTCAAACTTCACCTGGACCTGTATTCCTATGCCTGCTAAGTCAAAAACCACCAAGGCGACCTTGGTTACGACTACTTCTTTTGCTATGTCAGCTCGGACTCCTCATTCAAAGTTAGCTTGGGAATTGATGCAAGTGTTGACAGAGGATCCAGAAATCCAACAAACTCTTTTTGCACAATCTCAAGGGATTTCCGTTATGCCACAGGTGGTCCAAAGTCAGTCTAGTAAAGATCTTCTACAGGTAGATGATTTTGGCACGGATTCCTTGACCAATCAGACCTTAAATCGTATCATGGAACAAGCTGTTGAAAGTAGTCCCAAGAATGTATCCAAAGAAGTTTTAGAAAAGCTTGACTATTTAATTAGCAATGCTTTACGCGATCAGGATGTTGAGAACCGCCTGCCGCAAATTCAAAGGGAGATTGAAAGTAGTCTTCAGGTAGGAGTTTAAAGAAAATAAGATGACATCGTGTCAAGTGACAGATGTCATTTTTTTATTGCTAAATGTCATGTTTATAATGTGACATTTGACAATGTAAAAGCGCTTCCAAATAATCTACAATAGAGTCAAATAAAGGAGGCGTAGCAAAATGAAATACCTCATTTTAGTCAGTCATGGTGGATTGGCAGAAGGGCTAAAAACATCGCTAGCTATGTTTGCTGGTGACAAGATGAATCAGGTCATTGCAGTTGGACTTAAAGAAGGAAAATCGATCGATGACTTTGCAGTTGACTTTAGAGAGAGCATTTCAGAATTGACAGCAGATGATTCTGTGCTGGTCTTGGCAGATATTGTAGGTGGTAGTCCATTAACCACGGCAGCCACTGTCCTAGAAGAAGCTGGAAAGCTAGATGGAACTTTGATCCTTGGTGGGATGAACCTCACCATGGCCTTGACAGCAGTTGTGATGAAGGATGTGTTGGATGGAGACGATTTGTCAGCAACTATCTTATCAGAAGCACAATCTGCACTACAGCCTTTTGAAGTTTCAGCCACTAGTGCTGAAGAAGATGATGACGATATTTAATAGGGAGGTACCTTATGGTAGTAACATTTGTACGGATTGATGACCGCATGATTCACGGTCAAACAGTCACACGTTGGGCAAAGGAAAAACCATGTGATGGTTTGATTGCCGTAAACGATGCAGCAGCATCAAACAAGGTTTTAATTCAAGCATACAAGGGTGCGTCAGACAAGAAAACCTTTGTATGGACAAAGGAAGCCTTTAAAGAAAAATCAGCAAAAGTAACGGAATCTGACAGTCGGTACTTCTTGATTACCAAAAACCCAATTGATATGAAGGAAATTTTGGTGGATCAAGGTTTTGTCCCAGGAGATGTTAAAGAAATCATTGTTGGCCCTGCAAATGATCGACCTGGTGCAGTGAAATTGGGTAATAACCAATCCATCACACAGGAAGAAGCAGAAGCCTTCCAAGCCATTCAAGCAGCAGGATATAAGGTGAAATTCCAGTTGTTGCCTGATGTTTCGATCGGTTATTGGGATGATTTCAAATCAAAATTTGGTTTTTAAAACTAACAGTTCAACTGTTAAATAAATTTACAAACAAAAAGGAGCGTTTGTTATGACAATTTCATGGATTCAAGCAATCTTGCTTGCTGTTTTCGCCAGCTTGTCTTCAATGCCTGGTATGGGAGGTTCCAGTATCGGGAACTATACACTCGGTCGTCCCTTGATCGGTGGGTTGATTTCAGGTTTAATTCTTGGAGATGTGACAACCGGTATTATGGTCGGGGTTGCCCTTCAAGTCGTTTATATCGCCTTGGTAACACCTGGTGGAACCGTATCTGCCGATGTTCGTGCCATCTCTTATATCGGTGTTCCTCTTGCTATCTTGTTTGTGCATGCAAATCACATCACAGATGAAGCTGGAATTGCAGCAGCTGCAGCCCCAATCGGTGCGGCCGTTGGAACAATCGGTACAGTTCTTTTCTACGGAACAGCTACCATGAACTTGCTTTGGCAACACATTGGTTGGAAAGCCGTTGAAGAAGGAAACTTCAAAAAACTCTACGCAGTTGACTGGGTTTACCCATGGATCTCTCACTTCCTCTTCTCTTTCCTTCCAACTATGATTATCACTAAATATGGTGAAAACATGGTTGATTTGATGAAACTTTACCTTCCTATGGATGGTTTCTGGATGAAAGCCCTCTTTACAGTTGGAGCCCTTCTCCCATGTGTCGGTATTGCTATCTTGTTGAAACAAATTGTTACAAAAGCAACTGACTTCATTCCATTCTTTGTTGGATTTACCTTGGCTAAATCTCTCGGCTTGAACTTGGTAGCTAGTGCAGTTGTTTCATTGATCTTTGCAGTAATCTACTATGAACTTGAAGTGATTAAATCTATGAAAGCTGCTCCGGCTGGGGTTGTTTACGTAGACGATGATGAGGAGGATATTTAAAATGGCTGATAGAAAGAAAATTTCAAAGAAAACATTAGCAAAAGCATTTCATCATTGGTATTATGGTCATTTGACTTGTTTCTCTCAAGAACACATGCAAACCTTCGGGTACTTGACTTCTATGCTTCCAATCGTAGAAGAAATGTATGATACAAAAGAAGAACAAAAAGATGCTATGCAAACCTATACTGCCTTCTTCAATACTGAACCACAACTTGGATCTCTTGTTGTAGGGATTACAGCTGGTTTGGAAGAAGCACGTGCAAATGGAGATGCAGTAGATGGTGAAACCATCAATGGGATGCGTGCCGGTTTGATGGGACCAATCGCTGGTATTGGTGACTCTTTGGTCGTTGGTACCTTGATTCCAGTTCTTTTGGGAATCGCCCTTGGTCTTTCTAAAGGTGGGAACATCGCTGGTGCTATCTTCTACATCGTCGTATGGAATTTCTTAGTATACTTTGGTATGCGCTTTGCCTTCTTCAAAGGGTATCAATTAGGGGATAAGGCCGTTGAATTCCTAGTAGGACCAAAGGGACAAGCTCTTCGTAAAGCAATTAGCGTTGTCGGTGGTATGGTTATCGGTGCCGTTGCAGCGACTTGGGTCTCTGTTACAACAGCACTCGAATTCCAAAATGCTAACGGAGAAGCCTTCCTTAAAATTCAAGAAAAGATTGATGGTGTTTATCCAGGTCTCTTGACAGCAACCTTCATCACTATTTGCTGGTGGTTGATGTCTAAGAAAAAAGTTTCACCAAACAAAGTCATGTTAATTCTAGTTGTTGTTGCCTTAATTGGTGTTGCTCTAGGTATCTTTGACCCACATCTTAATTACTAAGGTCAAGAGACCCCAATATTTACTAGTAAAAATTTTGAGAATGAAGTAGACTAACCTCCTTCTCTTACACTTCATTCTCAAATTTTATCAGGAGGATTTTCATGGTTACAAAACAAGAACTTGTTAATGGATATGAAACAGAAATTAAGTATCAACGTCACATGCTTGAAAATCTGGGTCGTTGGTTCAGTTTGCTCTTTATCACTGCTAGTATTGGTGTGGTATTGATTTATCTTTTTCATAAAACCTTCCTCCCACTCTTAATTTTCGGAATTTTACTTGCCTTGATTGGAATATTGGGAATGGTGGTTATTGGATATGGTATCTATCGAGGGCGGATCAATCTACAAAAAGTAGTCGATGATTTTAATCGAAAATTGACAATTCTCAATTAATATTAAAGGAACATCTCTTTCATTTTTTGAGGTGTTTTTTTCTTGACTATTTCTGACTAAGTGATACAATAGAACTATGGTTTAGCACTCGTAGATAAAGAGTGCTAATAATATGATTGTCTTATGGAGGAAAGCAGATGTTGAAACCATTAGGAGACCGCGTGGTCTTGAAAATTGAAGAAAAAGAACAAACTGTCGGAGGCTTTGTTCTGGCAGGATCAGCCCAAGAAAAAACAAAAACAGCTAAAGTTGTAGCTACTGGGGAAGGTGTTCGCACCTTGAACGGTGATTTGGTTGTTCCAAGTGTAAAGGTTGGAGATCAGGTTTTAGTGGAAGCTCATGCAGGTATTGATGTCAAAGATGGGGATGAAAAATATATCATCGTAGGTGAAGCTAACATCTTGGCAATTATCGAAGAATAGGAGGAGAAAGTAAGTATGGCAAAAGACATTAAATTTTCATCTGATGCACGTTCAGCTATGGTTCGCGGTGTTGATATCCTAGCTGACACTGTTAAAGTAACCTTGGGACCTAAAGGTCGTAACGTTGTTCTTGAAAAATCATTCGGTTCACCATTGATTACCAATGATGGTGTAACAATCGCTAAAGAAATCGAACTAGAAGACCACTTTGAAAATATGGGTGCCAAATTGGTATCAGAAGTAGCTTCTAAGACGAATGATATTGCTGGTGACGGGACTACTACTGCAACAGTATTGACTCAGGCTATCGTTCGTGAAGGAATCAAAAACGTTACTGCTGGCGCAAATCCAATTGGTATTCGCCGTGGGATTGAAACTGCGGTCGCTGCAGCTGTTGAAGCCTTGAAGAACAATGCTATTCCAGTAGCCAATAAAGAAGCTATCGCTCAGGTCGCTGCAGTATCATCTCGTTCTGAAAAAGTTGGTGAATACATCTCTGAAGCCATGGAAAAAGTTGGTAAAGACGGAGTTATCACTATTGAAGAATCACGTGGTATGGAAACAGAACTTGAAGTCGTAGAAGGAATGCAATTTGACCGTGGTTATCTATCACAGTACATGGTCACTGACAATGAAAAAATGGTTGCAGACCTTGAAAATCCATACATTTTAATCACTGACAAGAAAATTTCAAATATCCAAGAAATCTTGCCACTTCTAGAAAGTATTCTTCAAAGTAGCCGTCCGCTCTTGATTATTGCAGATGATGTTGATGGTGAAGCTCTGCCAACCCTTGTTTTGAACAAGATTCGTGGGACTTTCAACGTAGTTGCTGTTAAGGCACCAGGATTTGGTGACCGACGTAAAGCTATGCTTGAAGATATCGCAATCTTGACAGGTGGAACTGTTATCACAGAAGATCTTGGACTTGAGTTGAAAGATGCTACCATCGAAGCTTTAGGGCAAGCAGCTAAAGTGTCTGTAGATAAAGATAGCACAGTCATTGTTGAAGGTGCAGGAAATCCTGAAGCGATTGCTAACCGTGTAGCTGTCATCAAGTCTCAAATCGAAACAACAACTTCAGAATTCGACCGTGAAAAACTCCAAGAACGCTTGGCTAAATTATCAGGTGGAGTAGCAGTTATCAAGGTCGGTGCTGCAACTGAAACTGAATTGAAAGAAATGAAACTCCGCATCGAAGATGCCCTTAACGCTACTCGTGCAGCAGTGGAAGAAGGTATTGTTGCAGGTGGTGGTACTGCCTTAGTGAATGTCATTCCAGCTGTTGAAGCTTTAGAATTGACAGGTGATGAAGCAACAGGACGTAGCATTGTGCTTCGTGCCTTGGAAGAACCAGTTCGCCAAATTGCCTACAATGCAGGCTATGAAGGTTCAATCGTTATCGATCGTTTGAAAAATGCAGAAGCTGGTACAGGCTTCAACGCTGCAACAGGTGAATGGGTCAACATGATTGAAGCAGGTATTATCGATCCTGTTAAGGTTAGCCGTTCAGCCCTTCAAAACGCAGCTTCAGTTGCAAGTCTTATCTTGACAACAGAAGCCGTTGTGGCCAACAAACCAGAACCTGTAGCACCAGCACCAACTATGGATCCTTCAATGATGGGTGGTTACTAATAAATAAAAACAGGTAGAAATCATGATTTCTACCTGTTTCTTTTGAATCACTTAAAAAGAGAGTGGGACAGAAATCGGTAATTCGTTAGAATTCGATTTCGTCGTCTCACCTCCGCACAGTTGAGTAGGGCTGTAAAAGCTGATGAAATCAGCGAAGTAGAGCCCACTCAACCACTGCGTCTTGCACGACAATCTAAAGACAATTGAAAGGCCAGGACTTTTGTCCCAGCCTCTTTTTTATCTGAAATTGTTATGGTTTGATGACTTCAGCTCCACCCATGTATGGACGAAGGACTTCAGGAATAGTAACAGAACCATCTTCGTTTTGATAGTTTTCAAGAATAGCAGCAACGGTACGTCCAACAGCAAGTCCAGAACCATTCAAGGTGTGGAGAAGTTTAACCTTACCATCGGCTTCATCACGATAACGGATTTGGGCACGACGTGCTTGGAAATCTTCTGTATTTGAACAGCTTGAGATTTCGCGGTAGGTATTTTGTGCTGGGATCCAAACTTCCAAGTCGTAAGTCTTGGCAGCTGAGAAGCCCATATCTCCTGTAGAAAGAGCAACGACACGGTATGGCAAGTTGAGTTTTTGAAGGATGTTTTCAGCATTAGCTGTCATCTTTTCTAGTTCTTCGTATGATTCTTCAGGTTTAGCAAATTTCACCATTTCTACCTTGTGGAATTGGTGCAAACGAATCAAACCGCGAGTATCGCGACCAGCAGAACCAGCTTCAGAACGGAATGATGGACTCATAGCAGTAAAGTAGATTGGCAAGTCTTTTCCGTCAAGAATTTCATCACGGTAGTAGTTAGTCAAAGGTACTTCAGCTGTAGGAATGAGGACATAGTTGGTATCGCTGATCTCAAAAGTATCTTCCTTGAATTTTGGATATTGGCCAGTACCAAACATAGAATCATGGTTAACCATGTAAGGGGTGATGACTTCAGTATAACCTTCCTTACCATGCTCATCTAGCATAAAGTTGTAGATGGCACGTTCCAAGCGAGCTCCGAGGCCTTTATAGAAGAGGAAACGAGCTCCAGTGACTTTTCCACCACGTTCCCAGTCAAGAATACCAAGGTCTTCTCCGAGATCCCAGTGGGCTTTTGGTTCAAAGTCAAACTCACGAGGAGTTCCCCAACGGCGAACTTCTACGTTATCATCTTCGTCTGCCCCAATAGGAACACTGTCAGCTGGGATGTTTGGAAGAGTAGTGGTAAATTCTGTCAATTTAGCATCGATTTCAGCTAATTCTGCATCGAGTGCTTTGACTTCGGCAGATAGGGTTTGCATGGCAGCAATCTTATCATCGGCATTTTCTTTGTTGCGCTTAGCTTGAGCAATTTCAGCAGAAACCGTGTTACGCTCTGCCTTGAGGGTTTCAACCTTAACCAAGATGTCACGACGTTTAGCATCGATTTCTTTCATCTCGTTCAAGATAGCAGCATCTACACCACGTGTAGCCAATTTTTCTGCGACAGCATCAAAGTCTGTACGAATACGTTTGATATCTAGCATATAAACTCCTTTATGAAAAAAGCACACCTGACAAAGCGTTGGAGTGGCAGAGCCACGGTTCCATCCAACTTCACAGGTGTGCACTTGATTCTGTATTTGATTTAAAACAACGGTAGAATTTCACCTATCTCTCCTATCTGCTCGCAGCATCCGCAGACTTTCTGGAAGAAGAGGATAACCTACTTATCCGTTGCTATGATTATACTAAACTTTCTATTTTTTTGCAAATAAATTTTTGATTTTACGACCGATGATTTGGAGTAAGGTTGGAAGCTTCACAACCTTTTCATTTCCGATTTTTTCCCGAGCAATTTTAAGAATTTTTCCGGAGTCTTTTGAGGCAAAGAGGAATTTTCCTTGGTCTGTAAAAACTTCAAAATGACGACTAACCTTACGGCCTGAAACATTGGCTCCAATTTGATTAACGCTAGACCATGGGATTTGAATATAATCTTCAATATTGCGATCCGAGTAAAACTCCAAGGCCTGGTCTCCTACCAGAAATTTTCCAACTTTTCCTTGTATAGAGAGGTAAGAAGTTCCAGTAGTTTGTAAGTCAACGACTTTGTTGAGAGATTGTGCCATGTTTAGTCTTCCTTACTTTCACCGAAAAATGCTTGGTAGAGAGCCTTAAGAGCCGCTTTTTCTTGGTCTTTGTGGACAACGAACATGATTGAAACTTCACTAGAACCTTGTGACATCATTTGAATGTTGATATTGTTTTCAGATAAGGCACGAGTGGCTGTAGCAGTTACCCCGATATGGCGCTTCATTTTTTCGCCAACAATCATGATGATAGACAGGTCATGTTCGATTTCAGCATGGTCAACTTCAGCTTTTTGAACAAGTTGACGGAGGATTTCTTCCTCTTTGATTGGTGTAAGCTCGCGCTCACGAAGGATGATAGACAGGTCATCGATACCTGTAGGCATGTGTTCCCAACCAATATTCAGGTCTTCTAGAATCTGAAGTACTTTACGACCAAAACCAACTTCGCGGTTCATGAGGTACTTGGACATATTGATGCTGACAAA
Organism: Streptococcus sp. 20925_1_44; assembly: GCF_041432435.1. Taxonomy (NCBI): domain Bacteria; kingdom Bacillati; phylum Bacillota; class Bacilli; order Lactobacillales; family Streptococcaceae; genus Streptococcus; species Streptococcus sp. 20925_1_44. The sequence continues at coordinate 164,656 of NZ_JAPVZQ010000002.1, read as the reverse complement.
ACCAGAATCACCAGCAATCCCCACTACTGGGAATTCATCACTACTGTGTTTCAAAACAATGCGAGTACCTGGATGGTCAGGATTATTGGTATTTTTGATAACGAGAGGAATTTTACCACGGTAGGCTGGAAGGAGTGCTTCGTCATGTAGTACAGAGAAACCTGCATAGGCCAATTCCCGCATTTCACGGTAAGTCAATTCAGGGATTGAATGTGGCTTATGAATGATACCAGGGTGGGCAGCAAAAATTCCGTCAACATCAGTAAAGTTTTCATAAAGGTCAGCTTTAACTCCAGCTGCGATAATTGAACCAGTGATATCTGATCCACCACGAGAGAAGGTACAGATTTGATTTTCCTTGGTCACGCCAAAGAATCCTGGGATAACTAGAACTTCTGTACCATTATTGAGCTCTTCGATTTTATCATAACTTGAAGGAATGATGCGAGCATTTCCAGGTTCGCTTGTAACAACAATACCAGCCTCTCGCGGATGAACATAGCGAGCTTCTAATCCATTTTGGTTAAAGTAAGCTGCAATGAGTTTAGCGTTGTTATTTTCCCCTGCAGCAAGGAAGGTATCGTAAAGAAATTCATTGTTTTCAATTGGAAGGGTAGCGAGAGTTCGGATGCTTTTAGAGATTCGTTCTAAAACAGCTGGTTTAAGCCCTAGTTCGCTAACCATTGCAGCGTAACGATCGATAATCCAATTTTGACTAGCACTGATATCGTTTCCTGCTACATAATCACGATAATATTTAATCAAAGCATCCGTAACCTTGGTATCTTTAGCATCGCGCTTTCCTGGTGCAGACACAACTACAAAACGACGTTCAGGGTCACTTTTTACAATGTTTAAAACCTTTTTCAATTGGCTTGCAGAGGCGAGTGAACTTCCTCCAAATTTTACAACCTTCATAAAAACTCCTCAGTTTGTATTTTATACGATTATAGCAGAAAGAAGGGCTTTTTTCAATCTGCAATAGGAAAGGCTACATCTTATTAGAGGTCTGGACATGATTAGCTTAACGTCGTTATTTTTAGTATAGAAAATACCCTTTAAAAATCGGCTGATACACTTTTAATCTATTTTTGCTTGTATAAATAAAAAGAAAAAGATATACTTTGAAGATAAAATAATTTAATCAGCTTTTTAAATTAAAGGAGTGGCTATGAATCATATTATCTTTCAAGTTCAAGACGATTTAGCGGTGATTACTTTAAATCGTCCCGAGGTGGCAAATGGTTTCCATATTCCTATGTGTGAAGAAATTTTAGAAGCACTGGAATTAGCTGAAAAAGACGATTCTGTTTCATTTATTCTCATCAATGCTGCTGGTAAGGTGTTTTCTGTCGGTGGTGATTTAGTTGAAATGAAACGTGCTGTCGATGAGGATGATATTGATTCCTTAACTCGAATTGCTGAATTGGTCAATACTATTTCTTATAAGATTAAACAGATTCCTAAGCCTGTTATCATGGAGGTGGATGGAGCAGTTGCTGGAGCTGCAGCCAATATGGCCTTGGCAGTTGATTTCTGTATCGCATCTGACAAGTCTAAATTTATCCAGGCTTTTGTAGGTGTAGGATTGGCTCCTGACGCGGGTGGCTTATTCTTGCTGACAAGATCGCTCGGTGCAACTAGAGCAACTCAATTAGCTATGACTGGAGAAGCTTTCACCGCTGAAAAGGCAATGGAGGCAGGAGCTCTATATCGTCTATGTACTGGTGAACAATTAGAGAAAACTAGAGAACAATTGTTGAAAAAATTGAGACGTGGTTCTTCAAATTCCTATGCTGCGATTAAGAAACTTGTTTGGGAAAGTGAGTTCAAGCAGTGGCATGAATATGCTCAACTTGAATTGGAACTACAAAAATCACTATCCTATACGGAAGATTTTAAAGAAGGTGTTCGTGCACATTCTGAAAGAAGACGTCCAAAATTTATCGGGAAATAAAAAATACTTGCACTATTCTTTGAAGTTTGATATACTTTTTTTGTCAAATGTTTTGATTATTAAACTTTTTTTGATAAAGGAGGGAAGAGAAATGGACTACCAACAAGTCAATGACTATTTAACATCAATTTTTAACAACGTCCTAGTGATCGAGGAAGTAAGTTTGCGAGGTAGTCGTTTCAAAGATATCTCTATCAAAGAAATGCACACGATTGATGTTATCGGTAAGTATCCAGAAGTGACTCCAAGTCAAGTGTCCAAAGAGTTGATGGTAACTCTAGGGACTGTGACAACGAGTTTAAACAATTTGGAACGAAAAGGATACATCGAACGTATCCGTTCAGATAAAGATCGTCGTGTAGTGCATCTGCATTTGACAAAGAAAGGTCGCCTCGTACATCGTCTCCATAAACGTTTCCATAAGGCCATGGTCGAAAGAATTATCGAGGGCATGAGTCCTGAAGAAATGAGTGTTATGGGTAAAGGGCTAACGAATCTTTATCACTTTTTGGAGGATTTGAAGTAATGGCTTTTGCAAAAATAAGCCAGGTCGCTCATTATGCTCCAGAGCAGATTATCACTAACGAAGACTTGGCTCAGGTCATGGATACGAGTGATGAATGGATCTCAAGTCGGACAGGGATTAAAGAACGCCATATTTCCAAGACAGAATCAACAGGAGATTTGGCTACAGAGGTTGCAAGACAACTTCTAGAGAAGGCAGGGATTTCTGCTGAAGAGCTAGATTTCATCATTATAGCGACTATGACACCTGACTCGATGATGCCTTCAACCGCAGCTCGTGTTCAGGCAAAGATTGGCGCTCATAAGGCTTTTGCCTATGATTTAACAGCTGCTTGTAGTGGGTTTGTTTTTGCCCTATCGACTGCAGAAAAGTTCATTTCTTCAGGAACATATCGTAAGGGGTTGGTTATCGGTAGTGAGACCATGTCAAAATCTTTGGATTGGTCTGACCGCTCAACAGCTGTCTTGTTCGGAGATGGAGCTGGTGGTGTACTACTTGAGGCAAGTGACCAAAAACATTTCTTAGCTGAAAGTCTCAATAGCGATGGTTCTCGTGGTGAGTGTCTCACTTATGGACAGACAGGATTGATTTCACCATTTTCGATTCAAGAAGAACCAGATGTTTTCTTGAAAATGGATGGGAGAGCAGTTTTTGACTTTGCAATTCGAGACGTGGCTAAATCTATTAAACAGACCATCGAAAAAAGTCCAATATCAGCAGATGAACTCGATTATCTCTTGCTTCATCAAGCGAATATTCGAATTTTAGATAAGATGGCTAAAAAAATCGGTGTCGATCGTGACAAGCTTCCTGCTAATATGATGAAGTATGGAAATACTAGTGCGGCAAGTATCCCGATTTTACTTTCTGAGTGTGTAGAAGAAGGGCTCATCCATTTGGATGGTAGCCAAAAAATTCTCTTGTCAGGTTTCGGTGGAGGTTTGACATGGGGCACACTTATTGTTACAATTTAGGTAATCATGTGGTGATCACATTGTTATAAAAAACTATTTATTTTAAAGGAGTCTATCATGGCAGTATTTGAAAAAGTACAAGAAATTATCGTTGAAGAACTTGGAAAAGATGCATCAGAAGTAACACTTGAATCTACTTTTGATGATTTGGATGCAGATTCATTGGACTTGTTCCAAGTAATCTCAGAAATCGAAGACGCTTTTGATATCCAAATCGAAGCTGAAGACAACTTGAAAACAGTTGGCGACTTGGTTGCTTACGTTGAAGAGCAAACTAAATAATTAGAATAAATAAAGAAGGAGTAGGGGAGACCCGCTCCCTCTTGTTTAGGTAATAGTTTGACCGTCAAATTATAATAAAGTCGAACTATTACGTAAGCAAGACTTATGGAGGCAATATGAAAACACGTATCACTGAACTATTAAATATTAAATATCCTATCTTCCAAGGTGGAATGGCCTGGGTAGCAGATGGCGATTTGGCTGGAGCTGTTTCAAAAGCTGGTGGTCTCGGTATCATTGGTGGAGGAAACGCACCTAAAGAAGTGGTTAAAGCCAACATCGATAAGATTAAATCTTTAACAGACAAGCCTTTTGGTGTCAATATCATGCTCTTGTCTCCATTTGTTGATGATATTGTGGACCTTGTGATTGAAGAAGGGGTTAAGGTAGTTACAACTGGTGCAGGAAACCCAAGTAAATATATGGAGCGATTTCATGAAGCAGGAATCACCGTTATTCCTGTAGTTCCTAGCGTAGCTTTGGCTAAACGTATGGAAAAAATCGGTGCAGATGCTGTCATTTGTGAAGGTATGGAAGCCGGTGGACACATTGGTAAATTAACAACCATGACCTTGGTTCGTCAAGTTGCAGCGGCTGTTTCAATTCCTGTTATCGCTGCAGGTGGTATTGCAGATGGTGAGGGAGCTGCTGCTGGATTTATGCTTGGTGCGGAAGCTGTGCAAGTAGGAACTCGTTTTGTAGTTGCTAAAGAATCAAATGCTCATCCAAACTACAAAGCTAAGATTTTAAAAGCTCGTGATATTGATACAACTATTTCAGCACAACATTTTGGTCACGCAGTTCGTGCCATCAAAAATCAATTGACTCGTGATTTCGAGCAAGCTGAAAAAGATGCCTTTAAACAAGAAAATCCAGACTTAGAAATCTTTGAACAAATGGGCGCTGGAGCCTTAGCTAAAGCTGTTGTCCATGGTGATGTAGATGGCGGTTCAGTAATGGCCGGCCAGATTGCAGGTTTGGTATCTAAAGAAGAAACAGTTGAAGAAATCTTAAAAGATATCTACTATGGTGCAGCTGAGAAAATTCAAACAGAAGCCGCTCGTTGGGCAGGAGTTACAAGAAATGACTAAAACAGCCTTTCTATTTGCAGGTCAAGGAGCCCAGTACCTTGGAATGGGACGTGAACTATACGACCAATATGCTATCGTCAAGGAAACAATCGACCAAGCTAGCCAAGTCTTAGGTTATGATCTTCGTGACTTGATTGATAACGATGAAACGAAGCTAAATCAGACTCGTTACACACAACCAGCTATTTTGGCTACATCCGTTGCCATTTACCGATTACTAAAGGAGAAAGGTTACCAACCAGATATAGTGGCAGGCCTGTCTCTTGGTGAATATTCTGCCCTTGTAGCTAGTGGCGCCTTGGATTTTGAAGATGCGGTGGCTCTAGTTGCTAAACGTGGGGCTTATATGGAAGAAGCAGCACCTGCAGGGTCTGGTAAAATGGTAGCCGTACTCAATACTTCAGTTGAAGTTATTGAACAAGCTTGTCAAGAAGCTTCTCAACTTGGCGTTGTAACTCCAGCTAACTACAATACCCCAAGTCAAATTGTTATTGGTGGTGAGGTGGTTGCAGTGGATAGAGCAGTTGAACTCTTGCAAGAAGCAGGAGCAAAACGCTTAATTCCGCTAAATGTTTCTGGACCTTTCCATACAGCTTTATTGGAATCTGCTAGTCAAAAATTAGCTCAGGCCCTAGAAGATGTTGAGTTTAATGACTTTGCTTGTCCACTTGTTGGTAATACAGAAGCAAAAGTCATGGGAAAAGAACGAATTGCAGAACTCTTGACTCGTCAAGTTAAGGAACCTGTGCGTTTCTATGAAAGCATTGCAGTCATGCAAGAAGCTGGTGTGACGCGTTTTATCGAAATTGGTCCTGGGAAAGTCTTGTCTGGATTCGTCAAAAAGATTGATAAAACTGCTCAACTTACAAATGTGGAAGATCAAGCATGTTTACAAGCACTCTTAGAAAATTAGACCAAAATGGTAGAAGTTCTGAAAGGAGAAAAATGAAACTAGAACAGAAAAATGTCTTTATTACAGGCTCAAGTCGAGGAATTGGTCTTGCCATTGCTCATAAATTTGCCAGCTTGGGAGCCAACGTTGTCTTGAATAGTCGTGGTGAAATCTCCGAGGAGCTTCTAGACGAATTTAAACCTTACGGGGTGAAGGTCCTTGCTATTTCTGGTGATGTTTCTGACTTTACGGATGCAAAACGAATGGTAGATCAAGCCATTGAAGGGCTAGGTTCAGTTGACGTCCTTGTTAATAATGCTGGGATTACTCAAGACACTCTCATGCTGAAGATGACAGAAGATGATTTTGAGAAGGTCTTGAAAGTCAATCTAACGGGAGCCTTCAACATGACGCAAGCAGTCTTGAAGCAGATGATAAAAGCTCGTGAAGGGGCCATTATCAATATGTCCAGTGTCGTTGGTTTGATGGGAAATATCGGTCAAGCAAACTACGCTGCTTCTAAGGCTGGTCTAATTGGATTTACCAAATCAGTAGCACGTGAGGTAGCCAACCGTAATGTACGTGTCAATGCCATTGCTCCAGGAATGATTGAATCAGATATGACTGCAGTCCTATCTGATAAGGTAAAAGATGCCATGTTGGCACAAATTCCGATGAAACAATTTGGTCAAGCTGAGCAAGTGGCAGAGGTCACAGCCTTTCTTGCAAGCCAAGATTATCTAACGGGACAAGTCATTGCAATTGATGGTGGACTTACCATGCAATAAGAGTTAAAATAGAGGTATGAAAATGAAACTAAATCGTGTAGTAGTAACAGGTTATGGATTAACATCTCCAATTGGGAATACGCCAGAAGAATTTTGGAACAGTTTAAAGAATGGAAAGATTGGGATTGGTGAAATCACCAAGTTTGATCACAGTGCTTTTGACGTTCATAATGCAGCAGAGATTAATGATTTTCCTTTTGACAAATATTTTGTAAAAAAAGATACCAATCGTTTCGATGATTATTCTTTGTATGCCTTGTATGCTGCTCAAGAAGCAGTGAACAATGCAAATCTTGACGTAGAAGCGCTTGATAAAGACCGCTTTGGTGTCATCGTTGCATCAGGTATCGGTGGAATCAGAGAAATCGAAGACCAAGTCCTTCGACTTCACGAAAAAGGGCCAAAACGTGTTAAACCATTAACACTTCCAAAAGCCTTGCCAAATATGGCTGCAGGAAATGTAGCTATGCGCTTTGGTGCTAATGGTATCTGTAAATCTATCAACACAGCTTGCGCTTCATCAAATGATGCGATCGGAGACGCCTTCCGTTCTATCAAATTTGGTTTCCAAGATATCATGTTAGTTGGTGGATCAGAATCTTCAATTACTCCATTTGCAATCGCTGGTTTCCAAGCCCTAACAGCTCTTTCAACAACAGAGGATCCAACTCGTGCTTCTATTCCATTTGATAAAGACCGTAATGGATTTGTCATGGGTGAAGGTTCAGGGATGTTGGTTCTTGAGAGCTTAGAACATGCTGAAAAACGCGGTGCAACTATCCTAGCTGAAGTTGTCGGTTACGGGAATACTTGTGATGCCTACCATATGACTTCACCACATCCAGAAGGCCAAGGTGCTATTAAAGCTATCAAACTTGCCTTGGAGGAAGCTGAAATCACACCAGACCAAGTAGCTTATGTCAATGCTCACGGTACATCAACTCCTGCTAATGAAAAGGGAGAAAGTGGTGCTATCGTAGCGGTTCTTGGTAAGGAAGTACCTGTATCTTCAACCAAGTCATTTACAGGCCACTTGCTCGGTGCAGCAGGTGCAGTTGAGGCTATTGCAACAATTGAAGCAATCCGTAACAACTATGTTCCAATGACAGCTGGAACAACAGAATTGTCAGACTACATTGAAGCAAACGTTATTTATGGACAAGGCTTGGAACATGAAATTCCTTATGCTATTTCAAATACTTTTGGATTTGGTGGGCATAACGCAGTTCTTGCTTTCAAACGTTGGGAGAATAAGTAAAAATGAATTTAAATGAAATCAAAGACTTGATGGCACAATTTGACCAGTCGAGCTTGAAAGAATTTTCTTATAAAAATGGAACGGACGAGTTGGTCTTCAGTAAGAATGAAGCGAAACTTGTGGCAGAAACAAGTCCAGCACCTCAACCTGTAGTTCCAGCAGCTGTACCTACAGTTGCACCACAAGCTCCAACTACAACACAAGTTGTAGAAGCAGTTTCAGAATCAAGTGCTAGTGAATCTGTAGCTGAGGGGGACCTTGTAGAAAGTCCACTTGTCGGAGTTGCTTACTTGGCTGCCGGACCAGACAAACCTAATTTTGTTTCAGTCGGTGATACTGTTAAAAAAGGCCAAACCTTGGTCATCATTGAAGCTATGAAAGTTATGAATGAAATTCCAGCACCTAAAGACGGTGTTGTAACAGAAATTCTTGTTGAAAATGAAGAAATGGTTGAGTTTGGGAAAGGCTTGGTACGTATCAAATGATTGATATTCAAGGAATTAAAGAAGCTTTGCCACACCGTTATCCTATGCTCTTAGTGGATCGTGTTTTGGAAGTAAGTGAAGATACCATTGTTGCTATTAAAAATGTAACGATTAACGAACCTTTCTTCAATGGTCATTTTCCTCAATACCCAGTTATGCCTGGGGTCCTCATTATGGAAGCTTTGGCACAAACAGCGGGTGTTTTGGAATTATCAAAATCTGAGAACAAAGGGAAGCTCGTTTTCTATGCTGGTATGGACAAAGTGAAATTTAAAAAACAAGTTGTTCCTGGTGATCAGCTTGTCATGACAGCAACTTTTGTCAAACGTCGTGGCACAATCGCCGTAGTAGAAGCGAAGGCAGAAGTAGATGGTAAGCTTGCAGCAAGCGGTACTCTGACCTTTGCTATTGGAAACTAGGGAGGTTTTCCATGTTTCGTAAGATTTTAATTGCCAATCGTGGTGAAATTGCTGTTCGTATTATTCGTGCGGCACGAGAATTAGGAATTGCAACAGTCGCTGTCTATTCGACTGCTGACAAGGAAGCTCTCCACACGCTTTTGGCTGATGAGGCTATCTGTATCGGCCCTGGGAAGGCTACAGAATCTTATCTGAACATCAATGCCATCCTATCAGCTGCGGTCTTGACTGAAGCTGAAGCTATTCACCCTGGATTTGGTTTCTTAAGTGAAAATTCCAAATTTGCAACCATGTGTGAAGAAGTTGGGATCAAATTTATCGGACCATCAGCTCGTGTCATGGATGTCATGGGAGATAAAATTAACGCCCGTGCTCAAATGATTAAGGCAAAGGTGCCTGTCATTCCAGGATCAGATGGAGAGGTCCATACAGCAGAAGAGGCTCTTGCTATTGCTGAAAAAATTGGTTATCCAGTTATGCTGAAAGCTTCAGCTGGAGGTGGTGGTAAAGGAATTCGTAAGGTTGAAAAAGCAGAGGATCTTGTGTCAGCCTTTGAAACAGCCTCTAGTGAAGCCAAAGCCAACTTTGGTAATGGAGCTATGTACCTTGAGCGTGTGATTTATCCTGCTCGCCATATTGAGGTACAGATTCTTGCTGACCAGATGGGACATGTGATTCACCTTGGTGAACGTGACTGTTCGCTTCAACGGAATAACCAAAAGGTTTTAGAAGAAAGTCCTTCGATTGCTATTGGGAAAACACTCCGTAATGAAATAGGTGCTGCAGCAGTCCGTGCAGCGGAGTCTGTTGGTTACGAGAATGCTGGTACCATTGAATTCCTGCTAGATGAAGCGACTGGTAAATTCTACTTTATGGAAATGAATACTCGTGTCCAAGTAGAACATCCAGTAACCGAATTTGTTTCTGGTGTGGATATTGTCAAGGAACAAATCCGTATTGCGTCAGGTCAACCTTTGACTCTGAAACAAGAAGACATTGTTCTAAAAGGACATGCTATTGAGTGCCGTATCAACGCAGAAAACCCAGCCTTTAATTTTGCACCAAGCCCAGGTAAGATTACTAATCTTTATCTACCAAGCGGTGGTGTTGGCTTGCGTGTTGACTCTGCAGTTTATCCAGGGTATACCATTCCACCATACTATGATAGTATGATTGCTAAAATTATTGTTCATGGTGAAAATCGTTTTGATGCACTCATGAAAATGCAAAGAGCTCTTTATGAACTCGAAATTGAAGGGGTCGTCACCAATGCTGATTTTCAACTCGATTTGATTTCAGATCGTCGTGTGATAGCAGGGGACTACGATACTTCATTCTTGATGGAAACTTTCTTACCACACTATCAAGAAAAAGAATAATATAAAAAGTATGAGACTGAAAAGGGGGATGTATGGCTCTATTTAGTAAAAAAGATAAATATATACGAATTAATCCCAATCGTTCACTTAGAGAAAAGCCCCAAGCCAAGCCTGAGGTTCCAGACGAACTCTTCTCAAAATGTCCAGGTTGTAAACATACCATTTACCAAAAGGATTTGGGAAGTGACCGTATTTGTCCTCACTGTGGCTATACCTTCCGTATTTCAGCTCAAGAGCGTCTTGCTTTAACCATTGATATGGGAAGCTTCCTAGAGATGTTCACAGGAATTGAGACGCAAGATCCATTGGAATTTCCAGGCTACCAGAAAAAATTAGCCTCAATGCGTGAAAAAACAGGTCTTGATGAGGCTGTTGTTACAGGAACTGCTTTGATTAAGGGCGAAAAAGTTGCTCTTGGAATCATGGATTCTAACTTTATCATGGCGTCTATGGGAACAGTAGTTGGTGAAAAAATCACTCGTTTGTTTGAATACGCGACAGCTGAAAAATTACCAGTCGTCTTGTTTACAGCATCTGGTGGAGCACGTATGCAAGAAGGAATCATGAGTTTGATGCAGATGGCTAAAATCTCTGTAGCAGTCAAACGTCATTCCAATGCAGGTCTCTTTTACCTAACAATCCTTACTGATCCAACAACTGGTGGTGTTACAGCTTCCTTTGCTATGGAAGGGGATATTATCTTGGCAGAGCCTCAAAGTTTGGTAGGATTTGCTGGACGTCGTGTCATTGAAAATACCGTAAGGGAAGATTTGCCAGAGGATTTCCAGAAGGCAGAGTTTTTGTTAGAACATGGATTTGTGGATGCGATTGTTAAACGGAGAGAATTGCCAGATATGATTGCTCGATTAGTAAGGTTACATAAGGGGGATTGTTGATGAATATTGCAAAAATCGTCAGAGAAGCACGTGAACAAACCCGCTTAACTGCCTTGGACTTCGCAACAGGAATATTTGATGACTTTGTAGAGCTACATGGTGATCGCTCTTTCCGAGATGATGGTGCTGTTATTGGTGGTATCGGTTGGTTGGGAGACCAAGCAGTAACTGTTGTTGGAATTCAAAAAGGTAAAAGCTTACAGGATAATCTTAACCGTAACTTTGGACAACCTCATCCTGAAGGTTATCGAAAAGCCCTTCGCTTGATGAAGCAGGCTGAAAAATTTGGCCGTCCTGTTGTAACTTTTATCAACACGGCTGGAGCCTATCCTGGTGTCGGAGCAGAAGAGCGTGGCCAAGGTGAAGCTATTGCCCGTAACCTCATGGAGATGAGTGATCTTAAGGTGCCAATTATTGCCATTATTATCGGTGAAGGTGGCTCAGGAGGGGCTTTAGCTCTTGCAGTAGCTGACCGTGTTTGGATGTTAGAAAACTCGATCTATGCAGTTCTCAGTCCTGAAGGCTTTGCGTCTATTCTATGGAAGGATGGCAGTCGTGCCATGGAAGCTGCAGAGTTGATGAAAATTACTTCTTTTGAATTGCTAGATATGAAAATTGTTGATAAGGTTATCTCTGAGGTAGGTCTATCAAGTAAAGATCTAATCAAGCAAGTCAAAGAACAACTCCGAGCAGAACTTGATGAACTTGGTAAACTGCCACTAGAGCAGCTCATTGAGGAACGTTACCAACGCTTTAGAAAATACTAAAAAGTAAGCTAGGACTAAGATATAGTTCTAGCTTTTTGGATTCTATAAAATACATTTCAGAATGAAAAATTGACTCTTGTAAAAATATCTGTTAATATAACAAGGGATGCGTGTGCTATAAAAATAAGTCAACAAAGCTTTTTGGGAGTGAGTATGAAAAAAATAGGTCATTTGGGAATCTATACATTACTGGTATTCCTATCAATTTATCTACTAGATTTCAGTAGTCTTTATCTGGCTAAGATGTTTGTCTGGGGTATGGATGGCTATTCTATTATTGTAGCAGTAGAGCAACTAGCTCTTTTAGGACTATTTATCTATTGGCTAAAAAAGAAAAGAATGCTCTATATTTTTGAAAAAAAGGGCTCGAAGAAATCCAGATTCTTTTACCTTTTAGTTAGTTTAGTGGCTGCTTATTTTGTCCGTCAGTTGTTAAGTGCTTTTTACTTACAGTTTAGTCGCTTCATTAATAATCACTATATCTTTGAAGACCTTCTTTCGGTCCTATCCTTCAGTGAGCAATCTACTATTTTAACGACTTGCTTCTCTTTTATTTCCGTTGTCATTTTGGGGCCTATATTGGAGGAGATAGTTCATAGAGGATATTTTATGAATACCTTTTTCCCTAAGTCCAAATACTACTTGGATGTCATCTTATCAGCTCTTATATTTGGACTCAGTCATTTGGTATTGTCCCATCGCGACCCCATCAGTTTGTTGGTTTATAGTTTTTTCGGTCTTTTCTTTGCTTTAGTCTACCGTTGGACAAAGAATTTAAAAATCACCATCCTGTGCCATAGTTTTATTAACTTTCTTATTCATGCAGATTTCATCTGGTTGTTGCTTTCTAATTTAATCTATAATCGTTTTTTTAGATAGAATTTGAGGAGACAAATAAAAAAGTGTTTGATATCTATCAAACACTTTTTTTATTTAATTTTCTTCAGTTACGAATTGACTGAGCAGTCCGTTAATGAAACGAGCTGATTTTTGATCCGAAAAGCTTTTTGCAAGCTCAATAGCTTCATTCACAGCTACGAGTTGAGGAGTATCAAAAGAAGTAATTTCGAAGACTCCTAAACGCAATAGATTCTTTTCTACTAAGGTTAGACGGTCAATCGTCCAACCAGCCTTTAAATGCTGAGTGATTTGTTTATCTAGTTCCTCTTTTTGAGCTTGAACACCAGATACAAGATCGATTAGGAAACTAGGGAGTTTTACCTCGTCGTCTTCTCGATCATGAGTATAAGCGAAGCGACAAGCAGTTTCAATATCAGAACCATATTCAAGACTCATCAGTGCTTGGAAGGCACATTTTCTTAGTTCGCGTCTGGATTCTAATAATGGATTAGTCATTGAGGAAGTCCTCATCAAACAAATCTGTCAATGGTGGTTTTGGTGTTTTATCTGGTGCAATACCAGCAACGTGAATGTTTACAGCTGAGAGTTCGATGTCAGCCATATTACGAACAGCATCTTTTACAGCTTTTTGAATAGCCATTGCAACCTTAGGTACTTTGACACCGTACTCTAGATAGAGATAGATATCAGCTGTCAACTCTTCTTCAGATTCTTTTAGATAGACGCCACGACCAAGTGAAAGTTTTGAAAGGGTGTCAGATACTGATTTGTTTGAAAAAGAGTGGACACCATCAACTTTAGCTGTAGCGATAGCAATGATTTTTTCAAGTACACGTGGGGCGATAACGATTTCGCCTAATTGTTCTTCAATTCCCATAGAATGACCTCTTTCTAGAGATTAGGCACGAGAAACGTAAGTTCCTTCTGCAGTGTTAATAACGAGTTTTTGTCCTGCTTCGATGAAGTCTGGAACGTTAACGACAAGTCCAGTTTCCATTGTAGCTGGTTTACCAGAACCAGTAACAGTAGCACCTTTAATAGATGGTTGAGTTTCAGCAACTGTCAATTCAACAGTTGTAGGTACTGTTACACCGATTACTTCAGTTCCGTAAAATTGAATTTTAACTTCAGAATTTTCAAGGATGTAAAGCAATTCGTTTTCAACATTTACAACAGGAATTTCGTATTGGTCGTAAGTTTCAGTGTTCATGAAATAAGCTGTATCATCCATTTTGTACAAGTATTGTGCTGGCACAGTTTCGATAATCGCTTGTTCAAATTTTTCCTCTGGGCGGTAGCTAGTTTCAAATGTTGAACCAGTACGGACATCACGCAATTTCATACGCATGATAGTGTTTCCTTTACCTGGTTTGTGGTGGCTAGCTTCCAAAACGCGGATTAATTTTCCGTCAGCTGTTTCAAAGGTCATACCAGCCTTTAATTTACTTGCTTCAATCATGTTTTTACCTCTTTAATAAAATAATTTACTCTTTATTGTATCATAAGTCGTAAGATTTCTCAAATATCAGGGAAGTGAGATTAATTGACAGGAACGATGTTTCCTTCTTCATCTTTGGTTACTAATACGTACTTGCCATCGACTTCGATGTAGAAGTTTTTATTAGTTGGTTGTTCAGGAGTAGCAACTTGCTCAGGACTTGAAGTTTGTACCGGATTAACAACTTGGTTTGGATCAGCAGGTTGTACTGGGGGAACAGTTTGATTTGGGCTAACAGGTTGAGCTTGTTGGTTTAATTGACCACCAAGTGTTTGCCCTAGGTTCATTCCCATAATCATATTCATACCATTGCCATTACCTTCGTTATTAGCTGCAGCAATAAGAGCTTCGTTACGAGCACGACGTTCTTCAATCTCGATGGTATTGTATTTCATAGCAACGAGTTCGCTGTCAAGTTTACGTACAATCTCCATGCTTTCTTGGTCGTAGCTCAAATCCTCAAGAAGGATATTGGTTGCTTCAATACCGTAAAGTCCTGTCCATACCTTGTTGACTTCTTGTTTAGCAAGTTCATTGAAAGTATCTTGGTTGGCATTGAGGCTATAGATATCAACTCTGTTTTCATTGGTATACTTAGCGATAGCAATTGCGATTTTAGGAGAGATATTTTGTCGAAGTGTTCCTTGAGCAATATCTTGGAGTGTAAATGGTTTATGTTCCTCAATTTGTTGACTGATAGAGCTAACATAGAAAAGAACTGGATCCGCAACTTTGATGTCAAACAAACCGTAAAAACGGATATTGAGCATTTGTTGGTAACGTTCACTGAAATACTCTACAGCATTTTGGGTACCAAATTTATTCCCTGCGATTGGTTGCATACGGATAAAGATGATTTCTTGTCGAGTAATAACTTGTCCACCAAAAGAGAAGCGGTTTTTGAAGTTTTCCCAAGTACCCTTGATTCCACCTTTTTCAAGGAGCCAAGCGTTATCACCTGCACGCCATTCATGGCTTCCAGCTTCAAGTACATCCCCTAGGAAGGTACCATTATTGACAAGAACAGCAACATATCCTTGAGGGACAATGACAACAGAACCGTCTGTTAATAGTCCTGTATTTTGATTGCTTTGTCTTGAACCACCGTCAGGATCTTTTGTAAGCAATTGTCCCTTGATGGCCATGACGTCTGCAGAGACTTGGTCTGGAAGTACAACGGCTTCCTTGAATTTGCTATCATTAAAACTATTTAGCCCAGCTGAAAGGGCAGCACGGATAAATCCCATAATTTCCTCCTAATTATAAAGTTCGTCTTCATCCACAACTTCATAGGTATCAAGAACCCATTGATTTGGACTACGTGTGAGCTCAGCTCCGCAGTATTCACATTGGCTAATAGCTGAGATTTTAAGTGGAGCACCACAGTTTGGACAGTGGTCGCTAACAGCTTCATCTTGAACATTGTTTTCAGTTTGGCTACCATGTTTGCGGATGAAGTTCATTTGATAAACTGTAAATAGATCTTGTTTAGGATCTCCTTCGATAACCTTACGAGTCTTGTCGTCGATGACATAGTCTCTCAAAGTAGATGAAAGGATAACCACTAAAGTATCATTTCCATCTGGATTACTCTTGAAATCTTTGATTCGTACATTATCAACATAAACTCGTTCCAAGACATTTGTTGTTTGTGCCTGAATATGTTCTTCCAGTTGAGCACTGTGTTGAGTATAGAGGCTAGCACTTTCAAGTGAGCGCACCAAATTCCAATCTTTTTTAGTCCAAGCTGATTGTAACTGGATGTAGACTTCTCTAACCCATGTAGTGAAAGCATCCGCATCAAAGTTTGGATCGTAGTATCTGAGTCGGTCGATAGCTTGGTTATTATTTTCAACTCTACGATGGCTAATTGGCTCTGGTTCGTAGTTAGTAGTATGTCTTCTATACGGTGTTTCAGATGGAGTGTTCTGATCGTTAAGGTACTTGATGAGCATGAAGAGTAGGAAAGCCCCGACACCAAACATGATAAGAATAGTCATCCCGGTACCTAAAGATCCACCTGAACTTGAGTAACTACCGCCAGAACGATAGCTGCTTCTAGAAGAAGAACTACCACTTGAACGACTAGAACTACTACTTCGTGAACTACTGCGACTAGAACTACTACTTCGTGAACTGCTACGGCTAGAGCTACCACTTCGAGAATGTCCAACACCCGCATCGATTGATTGTAGAGGTGTCACAAATAGAAGAAGCAAGAAGGTAGCGATAAGAGTATATAACTTTTTCATATGTCTCCTAACTATGTGAGTACAGAGTGCAAGGCAGCAAGCTAGAATTTTATATCAGCTTGTGACAGTTATATTTAGATTTATTGATTAATCATTTTTCAACTTAGCCAATTCTTGGGCAAGCAGTTTAAGGGCAACTTGTGGGTTGGCTTGTCCTTTGGTTGCCTTCATGAGGAAGCCGGTGAAGGCTTTATCAGCGTTACGTTTTCCTGACTTGAAGTCGGCAACAGCTGCTTCATTATCCGCAAAGACTTGGTGGATAATTGGAATCAAGACTTCAGGATCTGAGATTTGAACCAAACCAGCTTTTTCCACGTATTCACGAGCACCGCCACCGTTTTTAGCAAGGTGAACGAATACTTTCTTGGCAATCTTAGATGAAATAGTGCCGTCTTCGATGATGGCAATCATTTCCACCAAGTTTTCAGGTGTCAATGCGATTTGTTCTAGTGTCTTGCCTTCAGCATTCAAGAATTGTGCCACTTCACCTTGGAGCCAGTTAGAAACTTGTTTGGCATCACCACCGAGGGCGACAGCTTTTTCAAAGAAGTCAGAAGTGACTTTATTGGCAGTCAACTGACTAGCATCGTAGTCTGATAATCCGAGTTGAGAGACATAGCGAGCACGGCGCTCTTTTGGAAACTCTGGCAATTCAGTGCGCATTTCCTCGATCCACTCATCTGAGATTTCAAAGAGTGGTAGGTCTGGTTCTGGGAAGTAGCGATAGTCTGCAGCACCTTCTTTAACACGCATGAGGATAGTTGCCTTGTTCGCTTCATCGTAACGACGTGTTTCTTGGCGAATTTGACCACCTGAGCGAAGAATTTCAGCCTGACGTTGCACTTCGTACTCAAGACCCTTGCGGACATTTGAGAAGGAGTTCAAGTTTTTCAACTCAGTCTTGGTACCAAATTTCTCTTGACCATAAGGACGAAGGGAAATGTTAGCATCTACACGCATGGAACCTTCTTCCATCTTAACGTCGGAAATACCAGCATATTGGATAACTTCCTTCAGGGCTGTTAGATAAGCGTAGGCTTCTTCTGGTGAGCGCATGTCGGCTTCAGATACAATCTCAATCAATGGCACCCCTTGACGGTTGAGGTCAACATAAGAGAAACCATCTGTTCCGTGGGTGTTCTTACCGGCATCTTCTTCCAAGTGGGCACGTTCGATACCGATTTTCTTAGTTGTACCATCCTCAAGTTCTACTTCAATCCAACCATTGTAACCGATTGGCTCATCAAATTGAGAAATTTGATAGGCTTTAGGATTATCTGGATAGAAGTAGTTCTTACGGTCAAAGTGCATTTTCTTGTGGATGTCCATATTGAGGGCAAGAGCGGCCTTGATACCGGCATCAACAACACCTTTATTGAGAACTGGGAGAACACCTGGGAAAGACCAGTCAATCACGTTGGTGTTGGCATTTTGGTCATTTCCAAAGTGGGCAGAAGTAGGTGAGAAGATTTTTGAATTGGTGTTGAGCTCTACGTGGACTTCAAGTCCAATGACTGTTTCAAAGTTCATTAGTTATCACCTCCAAAAATCACGGGTTGTTGTTTGTGGTAGTCTGTTGTTGCTTCAAAAGCAGCAGCAACTTGATAAATAGTCTCTTCTGAGTATTTAGGACCAATCAATTGCAAACCTACTGGTAGACCTTGAGCAAATCCTGCGGGAATCGAAATTCCTGGTAGACCAGCCAAGTTGACTGGGATGGTCAACAAGTCTGCCAAGTACATAGCAACTGGATCGTGGTTGAGCGAATCCAAGTCAAAGGCCACGCTTGGAGCTGTTGGACCAAGGATGAGGTCGTAATCTGCAAATACTTTTTCGAAATCTTGGATAATAAGGGTACGAACTTGACCAGCTTTCTTGTAGTAGGCATCGTAGTAACCTGATGAAAGACTGAAAGTACCAAGCATGATACGACGTTTGACCTCATCACCAAATCCTTGGCTACGAGTGTTAACGTAAATCTCATCCAAGTTCTTAGCATCTTCAGCACGGAAACCATAGCGGATACCATCAAAACGTTGCAAGTTTGATGATGCTTCTGATGAAGCGATGATGTAGTAAACTGCCACCCCGTATTTTGAGTGTGGAAGGCTAACTTCTTCCACGATAGCACCAAGTTTTTCAAAGTGTTTAGCTGCATTAAGGATGGTTTCTTTAACTTCTGGATCAATACCTTCACCAAGGTATTCCTTAGGAAGGGCGATCTTCATACCTTTGATGTCTTGACCAATCTTAGAAGTAAAGTCTGCTACACGAACAGGTGCAGAAGTAGAGTCTTTGGCATCTTCGCTAGCTATAGCATTGAGCAATAGGGCGTTTTCCTTAACGGTTGGAGCAAAAGGACCAATCTGGTCTAGCGAGCTACCAAAGGCAATCAGACCAAAACGTGAAACTGTTCCGTAGGTTGGTTTGAGACCAACGATTCCGTTGAAGGCAGCTGGTTGGCGGATAGAACCACCAGTATCAGACCCAAGTGACAAACGGACTTGTCCTGAAGCTACAGAAGTAGCAGAACCGCTAGATGAACCACCGGGAACCTTACTGTGGTCCCAAGCGTTTTTAGTTGCACCGTAGTATGATGTTTCACCAGAACCACCCATGGCAAACTCGTCCATATTAGTTTTTCCGACAACAATCATACCCTTAGATTTTGCATTGGCAACTGCTGTTGCATCAAAGATTGGCTCGTAGTTATAAAGCATTTTTGACGCTGCAGTTGTCAGAATGCCGTCTGTAGAGATATTATCCTTAACGGCTAGTGGAATTCCTGAAAGGACATTGTCAGCGTCGATTCCAGCCTCGTCGATAGCTTTAGCTTGAGCAAGAGCTTGGTCTTCAGCAATCGTAACGAAGGCATTGATAACCTCTTCACGCGCCTTGATATCTTCAAGAGTTGCTTGTGTTAGTTCAGTTGCTGAAATTTCCTTAGAAACAAGGAGATTGTGCAACTCTTCAATCGTTTTATTGTTAAAAGTCATTAGGCGTCTCCTCCATCATCTAGGATAGCTGGCACCTTGATATAGTAGTTATCTTTTTCAGGTACATTTTTAAACAAGCGGTCACGGTCTGTTCCTTCTTCGGCCACATCAGGTCGGAGAACAGTTTTACGGTCAGCCATCGTTGTAGTAGGTGCAACACCAGTAGTGTCGACTTCACTGAGCAATTCGACCATATCAACAATTTTTGAGAGTGTTGTCGCAAATGCAGCAGTGTCTTCTTCTGAGAATTTTAATTTTGAAAGATTGGCAACGTGAGTTACCTCTTCTTGCGTAATTTTCATCGGATATCCTTTCGTGAAATGATGATTCTTTATCTGTTCTATTTTACCATATTTTCCTATAAATAAGGCAAGCCAAGCTAAAAAGAAACAGAAATTGAAAAATACTTTTTATTTCGATATAATGGTTGAAATTAGAAAAAAGAATAACAGTCGTTTCTAGTTGCTAAAAAGGATGTAGAATTGACTCAACTAGAACACTTTAAGGATGACATATGACAATTTGGGAGTTGCTTTTTACCAGTAAAAAGACAGTTCCTCCTCATTTGGGAGCCTGGTACTTTTTATTACCTACTTCTTTGGTAATTATAGCTGTTTTATCGATTCGTTTCGCATCATCTAAAGGTTACAGAAACTTTTGGTATTGGGGACAATTGATTCAGTTGCTCATTATCAACGCTTGGTATATTGCTGCACGTCTGCCCCTATCTGAGGCTCTCCCTTTTTACCATAGTCGCATGGCTATGTGGATGATTCTTTTTGCCCCTAATAAGACCTTTTTCAAGCAATATTTTGCCTTAGTGGGAGTTTTTGGTTCTATCATGGCTTTGGTTTATCCAGTCTTTTATCCTTTTCCTTTCCCTCATGTTTCGTCTGTGAACAATGTTTTCGGACACTGGGCCCTCTTGGCTAACTGCTTGATTTATCTTGTTAGATATTATAAAGTTGAAAAAGGGGATACTTGGAAAATATGCCAGATGACTTTTGGGGTTAATGCCATTATCTTTCTTGCCAACCTCTTGACAGGAGGAAATTATGGCTTTATGAGCAAGCCACCTGTGATTGGAGATCATGGTAGTTTGCTTAACTATTTGATAGTAACCAGTTTGATGACAGGTATTCTCATCCTTATCAATCAACTTGTTAAATATAAACATAAGAATAGTTAATATACAACTGAATTCGTTACCTTAAGGAGACTTTATGCATCATTTTATTACAAGAACCCAAACGACGCCACCGCCTATCCCGATTTTTTGGTACGGTGTCATGATAGGCCTTCTTGCCTTGTCTATTTATGCTTCTCTTACTTACTACAAAAATCCCAAATTTGTTCGATTGTTTAAGTGGATTCAAATAGCGCAACTGCTAGCGCTCTATACTTGGTATATTGGATTTGGGATTCCGTTTTCGAACAGCCTGCCTCTTTACCATTGTCGTTTGGCCATGTTCGCGGTTGTATTCTTACCAGATAAATGGAAAACCAAGCAGTATTTTGCCCTTATGGGAGCCAGCGGGGCAGTGTTTGCTTTAGGCTATCCTGTTTTTGACCCCTATGATTTCCCGCATATTACCAGCTTTTCTTTCCTGATTGGCCATTATGCCCTCTTGGTCAATTCCCTGGTTTATCTCATGAATCACTACGATAAAAGCCTACTTAAAAAGTATCGAATTATCGCCTACACTTTTATTCTCAACCTTTTCTTAGTTGGGGTCAATCAAGTAACAGGTGGGAATTACGGACTCTTGAATACGACGCCGTTTATTCCAAATGCCCCTATATGGATAAAGTATCTTCTGGTTTCAATCATTCTATCTGCAGCCCTAGTACTTTTTGATATCTTGTTTAAAAAACGTTGGCAAAAGAAAATTGCTCTAGAAAAAATTAAATTTTGAAGAGATTGTAACTAGCGATACAAAATAAATATTGAACAAAAGAATCTGAAGAGCAGGTCTAGTATCTTGACCTGCTTTTTCTTGTGTAAGCAATTGAAAAACTCTCTAAAATCCGATATAATGGAGTGTTGAAAGGAATGTTAGGGTCCGATGTAATAAAGAGTGATTATAAATTGAAATAATTAAAAAAGTAGAAAGAAAGAGAAGTTATGACTATTCAAGAAGAAATTAAGAAACGCCGTACCTTTGCCATCATCTCTCACCCGGACGCGGGGAAAACAACCATCACTGAGCAATTGCTCTATTTTGGGGGAGAGATTCGTGAGGCAGGTACTGTAAAAGGGAAGAAAACAGGAAACTTTGCTAAGTCAGACTGGATGGATATCGAGAAACAACGTGGGATTTCGGTAACCTCATCTGTTATGCAGTTTGACTACGATGGGAAACGGGTAAACATCCTAGACACTCCAGGACACGAGGACTTTTCAGAAGATACCTATCGTACCTTGATGGCGGTGGATGCTGCGGTCATGGTAGTGGACTCTGCCAAGGGGATCGAGGCTCAAACCAAGAAATTGTTTGAGGTTGTCAAACACCGCGGGATTCCAGTCTTTACCTTTATGAACAAGCTAGACCGTGACGGTCGTGAACCACTAGATCTCTTGCAAGAATTGGAAGAAGTCTTGGGTATTGCAAGTTATCCAATGAACTGGCCAATCGGGATGGGGAAAGCCTTTGAGGGGCTCTACGACCTCTATAACCAACGTTTGGAACTCTACAAAGGTGATGAACGTTTTGCCAGCCTAGAAGATGGCGATAAACTCTTTGCTAGCAACCCATTCTACGAACAAGTGAAAGATGATATTGAACTTTTGAATGAAGCAGGAAATGAATTCTCAGAGGAAGCCATTCTTGCAGGTGATTTGACACCAGTCTTCTTTGGTTCGGCCTTGACTAATTTTGGGGTGCAGACCTTCCTTGAAACCTTCCTCAAGTTTGCTCCAGAACCTCATGGACACAAGAAAACAGACGGTGAACTTGTCGACCCTTATGATAAGGATTTCTCAGGTTTTGTCTTTAAAATTCAAGCCAACATGGATCCTCGACACCGTGACCGTATCGCATTTGTTCGTATTGTATCGGGTGAATTTGAGCGTGGTATGAGTGTCAATTTGCCTCGTACTGGTAAGGGAGCTAAACTTTCTAATGTCACCCAATTTATGGCGGAAAGTCGTGAAAATGTGACCAATGCCGTAGCAGGAGATATCATCGGGGTTTATGATACAGGGACCTACCAGGTTGGAGATACTCTGACTGTTGGGAAAAACAAGTTTGAGTTTGAACCACTACCAACCTTTACTCCAGAGATTTTCATGAAAGTTTCGCCTAAGAACGTTATGAAACAAAAATCCTTCCACAAGGGAATGGAACAGTTGGTACAAGAAGGAGCTATCCAGCTTTATAAGAATTACCAAACAGGTGAGTATATGCTAGGTGCTGTTGGACAACTCCAGTTCGAAGTCTTTAAACACCGTATGGAAGGTGAGTATAACGCTGAAGTGGTCATGACTCCAATGGGTAAAAAGACAGTGCGTTGGATTAAACCTGAAGATTTAGATGAACGCATGTCTTCAAGTCGAAACATCTTGGCCAAGGACCGCTTTGACCAACCTGTCTTCCTTTTCGAAAATGA
This sequence comes from Streptococcus sp. 20925_1_44, assembly GCF_041432435.1. NCBI lineage: Bacteria > Bacillati > Bacillota > Bacilli > Lactobacillales > Streptococcaceae > Streptococcus > Streptococcus sp. 20925_1_44. The sequence continues at coordinate 141,726 of NZ_JAPVZQ010000002.1, read as the reverse complement.
CTTTGCCCTCCGCTGGTTTGCTGACAAGTATCCAGATGTGGAGTTGGAAGAAAAGATGTAACTCAGTATCAACAATTGGAACTAAAGTTCCTAATTGTTGGACGCTAGTCGCTATTCGGCGAACTAGCTAACTGCCCTACTAACTACGTTTGGTAAATATAATCGATTTGCCAAACTCCGTGTCGTAATCTAATAAACGGTAACCGCTATGGCAGTTTACCTAAACGCTTCACTAGGAAAAGTCCACGAATGGTATTGATTCGTGGATTTTTTCGTCGTAATAGTTAGAAAGCGGTCTAGTTGCCTTACTAACTCATCGACGAAAAATAGTCATTTTCGCCTCTTCGTGTCGTAACATTTAGGAGTGGACTAGCTTACTGTCACTATCTCCGTATTGTAACTTCTCGCAGCTAATTCGTGTTTCGTTCTTAAATAGACAAAAAAGACTAGAAATTAGATAGATTTCTAGTCTTTTTATTTTAAATTATATTAGTAGTGGAACTTCTATTTATTGAAAAGCATCTATACCAACAACCTTGATAAGGAATGTAAGGAGGATAAGCAATAGAATGCTGACTCCATTATTCACTAGGTGCAGTAAGATAGACATCTCTAGTCGTTTGGTGCGATAAGCAGTCCAAGTTAGGACAGCAGACATCCAGCCATATATCAAGAAAGAAGGAATATTATTTGGTATATGGGCTATAGTGAAGAGAAACCAACCGAAAATATATCCAATTTTCTCGTATCCTTCGAAGAGTTTAGTAGGTATGATACCTCGACAGATAACTTCCTCACAAATAGGTGCCACTATTGCAACCACGAAAATGCTGGAAATTAGAGAGCTTTCTGACATGATGCTATTGATAGCCTCTTGATTCGAAGTAGTTGTTTGCTTCAGAAGTTGTAACCAAATCGCACCAATCAGATTTCCTGTGACAATGGCTACATAACTAAGAGCAATTCGAGGGGCGTCATTAATAGTAAAGAGTTTTGATTTTAGATTTAATAACTTACTTTTGTGAGCACCATATAAAAAGAGTGTAACAACAGCAGTAGAGACAAGTCCCACTATTAGAGATGACCAGATAGATCCAAGTTGAGTTTTTTGAAGTAGCATTAAAGTCACGATAGGAACTTGCGATAGGCACATAGCGACAAGAAAGATTCCTAGCCAAATCAATCGTTTACGATAATCTTTAAAAAAATTCATTCATATATCTCCTAAAAAATTTATTTCATTATAGCATACTTCTGACAGGAATTCTATTAACTACCAGAACATAAGTGTAGATAAAACAAGTAAGATATTTCGAATTAAATGACTATAGAAGGATAAATCTTGTCTTAAGGTTTTAGGAAATAAAAAGTTTAGAAAGCTGACTCCCAAAAGGATATAAAAACTGACAGAAAATATGGTTAAAGGATTGTGCAGAAAAAATAAACTAAGAAAGATAAGGGTTGTTAGCCTGCCTGTCTTTTTATGAGTTGGTAATTTTCTCCATTTGTTTAACGGCAGAAAGGTAGCAATATCAAGTCCGAAAAGGAAAAAGAAAGAGATGAGTAACAAGTCAACGATTTCTTTTTGTAGTAGAGTGTCAGTGCTTATACTTTCAAATAAAATAAAACAGACTCCAGCAACGTTAATGATAACCATGCTGCTATACAATAAAAAGAAGGATCTACTACGATTATGTAGTTGACTTTTTACATGATTATGACCTGAAAGATAGTGGATAAATGTACAGATACCTGCTAAAAATAGTAAGAGAAGTAAAAAGTAAAAGCAGGATTGTTTGAGTGTTAAAGCAATACCAGGCCAAACTAAGCAACTACAGCAACCTAAATATACCAAGGAAATCAATAAAAGAAGTTGGATTGATTTGTTCATTTTTTTCATATAAAACCTCTACGTTTTTTAAAAATTATAACTAAAATGATTCATGAAAAATCATCTTTTTCCCAAGTGTTATTTTTTGACTCTCAACTGTCTTTTAAAAATCTTATCAACAGAAAAAGCACATCCCTCAAAAAATGAGGGATGTGCTTTTTGATAATAACATTGCTAACGCTTAGACCAGGTTCGCTTCATAAAGAGTAATATGATTGGATAAATTTCAAGACGTCCTGCAATCATTGCAAAGGATAGGAGGAGTTTTGAAAATGGACTAAAAATGGAGAAACTTGCAGTTGTTCCAAGAATTGGGCCGATATTGTTAAAGCAACTGAAAACGGCACTCGTAACAATCATTAAATTGTCAGCATCTAAACTGATAATGAAAATTAAGCTGAGTAGAATCATGACGTAAACTACAAAGTACTTGAGAATCTTGTGCTGGGTATCCTTATCAATTACCGTTTGGTTAACATGGAGAGTTAAAACACGGTGAGGTGATATGGTAGACAAAAATTGATTTTTAGCAATTTTAGCTAGAATAACTCCACGCATCACTTTGAGACCACCAGCAGTAGATCCAGCAGAACCACCAATCGCCATCAGCATCAGTAAAATATATTGTGAAAACAAAGGCCAATTGGTTATGTTTCCGTAACCAAAACCAGTTGTCGTAATGATATTAGAAACTTGGAAGAAGGCCATCTCAAAACTTTGTGAAACGCCACTATAAAGGTGGAGTGTATTGAGAGTAATTAAACCGGTAGAAACAACGACAATCAAGAGATAAGCACGAAGCTCCTCATCGAAAAAGAATTCCTTGACTCGACGAAGCATGAGATAGTAGTAGAGGTTGAAATTGACACCAAACATCAAGACCCCAACACTCGTCAGATAGGTAATGAGAGAACTATTATAGTGGGCGATTCCATCATTGTAAACAGTGAAACCACCAGTCCCAGCAGTTCCCATAGCGATGACAAAACTATCGTAGAGTGGCATACCAGCAAGATAATAAATCACTACAAAGAGGGCGAACATTGCCAGATACAGGATGTAGAGGATTTGTGCTGTATTTTTTAGCTTAGACACCACCTTACCAAATACTGGTCCAGGGACCTCGGCCTTCATAACCTCTAAGTGACTATTTTTTGCATTGTCCATAATAGCTAGGGCAAAAACTAGCACTCCCATACCTCCGATGAGGTGGGTGAAACTTCTCCAAAACAGAAGAGAACGGCTTATTACAGAAACGTCATTTAAGATAGTTGCTCCCGTAGTAGTGAAGCCGGAACTAGTTTCGAAGAAGGCATCGATAAAATTGGGGATTTGACCTGAAAAGACAAAGGGAAGGGAGCCAAAGAAAGACCAGAGGATCCAACATAGGGCAACAATTAGGACTCCTTCTTTGGCATAGATACGTTGTTTTTTAGGTTTACTGATGATTCCGAGAAGACCTAGGACAACAAGAATTCCAATGGTAGAGAAAAGAGCTGTAAAAACTTGATTAGATTCTCGATAGTAAAGAGCAATACCAACCGGAACTAAAAGTAGCCCAGCTTCAATCAAGAGTAGCTTTGCAAGAAGAAAGCGTACCATACTTCTATTCATAGCTTACCTCTCTAACAAATCGTAAATCTTGGTGATATTTGAAAGCAAAGTGATAACCACTAGCTTATCACCAACCTGGAGGGCATCTTCTCCTGTTGGGAAGATCGTTTTTCCATTGCGGATAATAGCAGCAATCAAGATATCTTTTTTGAGCTTCAATTGAGATAAAGGCTTGCCAGTCATTTTATTGGCTTCCTTGATCAGGAATTGAAGAGTTTCTACCTGTCCATTTGCTAGATGGTGCATAGCTTGAAGGTCAGAATATTGCGCATTTACACGACCATGGATAAAGTGCATGATGGTATCAACGGCGATTGTTTTAGGGGTGATGATACTTGAGAAATCTGTTGCGTGGATAATTTCTAATAAGCTAGTGCGGTTTACTTTGGTAATATTTTTCTGAACACCTATGTTATCCAAAAACATAGAGGTAATGATATTTTCCTCGTCGACTCCTGTCAAAGTGGCAACAGCATCATAGTTTTGTGCACTTTCTTCTAAGAGGGTGTCCTTAGTTGTTCCATCACCTTGGACTATATAGAGTTTAGGGAATTTTTCGCTGAAAAAGGCGGCTCTTTCAGGATTGACCTCAATAACCTTGGTATCGATACGACTGTCTTTTAACATACCTAAGAGATAGTAAGCAATTTTCCCAGCTCCTATGATGAGTAAACTCTTAACAACTCTGGACTTAATATAGTTGTGGAAGAGCATCATATCGACACGATGTCCTGTCACAAAGATACGGTCTTTATCTTCTAAAATCATATCTCCACTAGGAATCATGAGTTTGTGGTCGCGTTCGATAGCACAGACAATAACATTGCCAAACTTTTTACGAAAATCAGCAATAGACATCTGACAAATATTGCTATTATTTCGAACTTTAAATTCCATCAAACTGACCAATCCGCCTGCAAAACGCTCAACAGAAAGAGCATTGGGGAAGTCTATAATATTAGCGATAGCACGAGCTGCTAGGAGTTCTGGGTTTACAATGAGTGAAAATCCAAGAATATTTTTTTCTTTAAAGTAAGGGTTGGAATATTCAGGATTTCGTACACGAACAATGGTTTCCTTTGCTCCCATTTTTTTGGCTAAAACAGCCGAAACCATATTGACTTCGTCGTATTGAGTCATGGCAATGAAAATATCACAATCTTGAACATTGGCTGCTTCTAACATAGCAAAGTCAGCTCCGTTACCTGCGATTCCCATAATATCAAAACGGCTGGTCAAGTATTTTAGAACAGTTTCGTTCTGTTCAATTAAGACAACATCATGGTTGTCAGCAACCAGTGAACGACAGAGGGCAGAACCTACTTTTCCCCCTCCGACAAGAATAATCTTCATAGTTAGTTAACCTACTTTTTCAATATGTCTCTATCATACCTTTTTTTAGAAAAAAATGCACTCAACAACCGACTGTTTCCTTCTTTAATAAAGGGATTAGGGGAATTCGAATAAATATTTTGATTTAAACATCATATGTTTATGAAAAAACTTGTTCCGAAAATTCTTAATCTATGTAAATTCTATGATATTGCTTGCTGAAAGTTGAAATTTTAACTTTTGTAAATATGCTTGTAAAAAAAATGAAAAAATCAAGTCATTTCTATTGACAATCAAGCTGAAAGTGTTATACTAAAAAAGTAGTTTCGCTGATTTACTTCAAACCTGTTGTGAGGTAAGTTAACGATGCCTTAACCACGCTGTTTGCTGAGCTTGACTCCGGGCAGTGTGGCTATTTTTTTGCACTAGTGAGAGGAAGCAAGGCATGGCCAATCATATTGTATTGTTTGAACCACAAATTCCACAGAATACGGGAAATATTGCACGAACCTGTGCGGCGACGAATGCGCCCCTTCATATTATCAAACCGATGGGCTTTCCGATTGATGATCGTAAAATGAAGAGAGCCGGGCTAGACTATTGGGACAAACTTGAAATCTATTTTTATGATAGTTTAGATGAATTTATGAAAAAAATGGATGGTCAAGTCTACTTGATTTCCAAGTTTGCAGAAAAGGTCTATTCAGATGCTGACTTCACGATAGAAGGAAACCATTATTTTCTTTTTGGGCGTGAAGATAAAGGTTTGCCTGAGGAATTTATGCGGGAACATCCTGAAAAAGCTCTCAGAATTCCTATGAATGATGAACATGTTCGTAGCCTCAATGTATCTAATACGGTATGTATGATTGTCTATGAGGCCCTTCGTCAACAGAATTTTACGGGTCTCGAACTGGTTCATACTTACGAAACGGATAAGTTGAAATAAACACTGATAAGAGATAAAATGCTTGCGCTTGCAAGCTTTTTTTGTTATCATAAAGGGGTCTTCAGGGCTGGGTGTAATTCCCGACCGGCGGTGACTTTTACTCGGAAATGTTCTTTTCCTTTTATACTTTGTTGCCAAGCTTTGCCTAACCAAAAGTTATGCCTACAGCTTGTCGCCTAGTCTAAAATAAAAATCTCCATTTCCTTACTCTAAAAGAAGTCCGCGAGCGCAAGCTGATGTGGTGAGATTCCACAACCGACAGTATAGTCTGGATGGGAGAAGACGAAAGGATAGCTTTGTCTATTCTGCTTCATTATAATAGAAATAAAACCAGTTTCTTTGTAAGCTTAGGTTGTTTTTGAGATAGTTAAGAGAGTAGATAGAGAGAAACTTTCCAACTTCTTCTGATTTTATAGAAAATTGGAGGAACCTGTTATGACAAACATACGTCGACTTTCGACCATTGCAATTTTATCAGCACTTTCATTTGTGTTGATGTACTTTGACTTTCCGCTTCTACCGGCGGCACCCTTTTTAAGGATTGAGTTCAGTATCTTACCAGTTCTTGTAGGTTTGGTAGTCTTGGATTTACCAGCGGCTTTAGGAGTACTATTCCTTCGGTCTTTGTTGAAAATCCTTTTGAACAATCAAGGAGTTAGTACCTACATTGGTTTGCCGATGAATATCGTAGCCTTAGGAGTCTTTGTTCTTGCTTTTGGTCTGATTTGGAAAAAAGAGCGTACAACCATGCGTTTTGTCCTAGCTTCATTAGCAGGGACGATTGGTATTACTTTAGCCATGTTAGTTCTAAACTACGTTTATGCTGTACCTTTGTACGCAAAATTTGCTAACTTCGATATAGAGAATATTCTAGGACTTAGTAATTACTTGTTGGCAATGGTCTTACCATTTAATTTGATTGAAGGAGTCATCTTTGCCATCTCATTCTGGTTATTAATTGTCCTCTTGAAACCAACTTTGAAATACTATGAAAGATAAACAAACATATTTAACAAAGGGCTCTTTTGCCCTTTTACTATTTGTAATTCTGGGTTATGTCGTTAAGTTTTATCCAGAACAATTGATACCATTTGATTCGTCTATCCAGACAGCAATTCGTGGAGATTTACCAGCTATATTGACAACTATCTTTCGAGGGATTACTCGTCTGATTGACTTACCAATCGTTATTTCTTGGGCAATTCTATTGACTGTTATTTTTTATCTGAAAAAGTGGAAGTCAGAAAGCCTTTTAGTAGCTGGCAATCTTAGTTTGGCTGGAATTTTAATTGTGTCCTTAAAACACCTCTATCAACGTCCGCGACCTGAAATTTTACACTTGGTTGAAGAAAAAGGATTTTCTTTCCCTAGTGGTCACTCGCTAGCAGTAACCCTCTTAATCGGTTCTCTAATTATCATTGTGGGACAGAGAGTGAAATATAGGACAGTAAAGCTCATTCTCCAGATTTTACTGGGAATCTATCTAGTAAGTGTAATCATTTCCAGAGTCTATCTGGGAGTTCATTACCCATCAGATGTTCTTGCCAGTCTCTGTCTGGGTCTTGGAATTCTATTCATTGAATTTCCATTTTATGACAAACTTCGCTTTCGATGGAGATTTACTGGCAAGCAGAAGTAGGCATCAAATTTCCATGAGGAGAAAGAAATGAAAGTCAATATTGCAGATCTTCATCCGACTCAACTATACTTATCAGAAAAGAAGTTGCAAGATATCCAGATGCTTTATCACTCGGTAGAGAGGCCAAATATAAATCCAATCAGTGTTCTTGCATTTGGAGATTGCTTGCTAATTACAGACGGGCATCACAGAGCTTATCAGGCATTGTTGCTAGGTCAGGATACGATTTCTGCTGAGTGGGATAAAGATGGTGGTGATGAACTATATCATCTCTATGCGCAAGTTTGCGAGGAAAGAAAGATATACTCTGTTCTGGATTTAAAAAATCATATCTTACCCCAAGATGAGTATGAAGCAAAATGGTATAACTGGTGTGATGGTTTTAATCAGGCTGCGAAGCAGTTGTTAGGAGTAAAAAAAGATGCCAAAGATTATTCAGATAGATGATTCCCTACGTCTAGTTCCCTATTTTTTAGCAGATCATCGTGATGCAGCTTTATCCTGGTATCAAGATGTGGATTTGGTGGAACTGGTAGATGGCATTAGAATTCCCTATAGTTTGGAAAAATTAAATGCCATGTATTCCTATTTAGAGGAACACGGGGATTTGTTCTGGATTGAATTTCGAGAAAAGGGAGAGTGGCTTCCAATTGGTGATGTAGCCTTATCTCAGGAGAATCTTCCTATTGTGATTGGCAATCCAACTTACCAGCATCAAGGACTTGGATGTAAGGTTTTGAAGACTTTGATTGATCTAGCTCGACAAAGAGGATGGAAAGAATTAAAAGTTCAGGAAATCTATGATTTCAATTATGCCTCCAGACGATGTTTTGAGTCCCTTGGATTTGTGGAGAGCGGAAGTACTGAAAAAGGGACAAGCCTGCTCTTAAAGCTGGACTCCTACTAAACTTTATTATTTTTTATTAATTGCTCAAAACAGAGCGGTTTTTTGTTTGTAGTTCAGGACTCTTTCACGAAAGAAATGATAGTCAAAGTCAGTAATAAAATTTCTCTAAAAATAGAATTTTTCTCTTGCATTTGAGATAGATTAGTGTATAATAGTAGGGTATGTGTAAAACATACTTGTGGGAGGTAAAAATCTTAAATTACCGCCAAAACCACAAAGGAGGATTTAAAAATGGCTAAAAAAGTCGAAAAACTTGTAAAATTGCAAATCCCTGCTGGTAAAGCTACACCAGCTCCACCGGTTGGACCTGCTCTTGGTCAAGCTGGTATCAACATCATGGGATTCACAAAAGAGTTCAACGCTCGTACAGCTGATCAAGCTGGTATGATCATTCCAGTTGTTATCTCAGTATACGAAGATAAATCATTTACTTTCGTTACTAAAACACCACCAGCTGCTGTTCTTTTGAAAAAAGCTGCAGGTGTTGAAAAAGGATCAGGTACACCTAACAAAACTAAAGTTGCTACAGTTACTCGTGCACAAGTACAAGAAATTGCAGAAACTAAGATGCCAGATTTGAACGCTGCAAACATTGAGTCTGCAATGCGTATGATCGAAGGTACTGCTCGTTCTATGGGATTCACTGTTGTTGACTAATCAATAACTTCCCTATATAACCCGCAAGACTTCATCATTTCGAGAAGTGACGTGGGAGATGAAAATCGATTGAACCACTTACAAGGAGAATAGAAAATGGCTAAAAAAAGCAAACAACTTCGTGCTGCTCTTGAGAAAATCGACAGCACAAAAGCATACAGCGTAGAAGAAGCTGTAGCTCTTGCAAAAGAAACTAACTTTGCAAAATTTGACGCAACTGTAGAAGTTGCATACAATTTGAACATCGACGTGAAAAAAGCTGACCAACAAATCCGTGGAGCAATGGTATTGCCAAACGGTACTGGTAAAACAGCTCGCGTTCTTGTATTTGCACGTGGTGCAAAAGCTGAAGAAGCTAAAGCTGCTGGTGCAGACTTCGTTGGTGAAGACGACCTTGTTGCTAAAATCAACGACGGATGGTTGGACTTCGACGTAGTTATCGCTACACCTGACATGATGGCTCTTGTTGGACGTCTTGGACGTGTCCTTGGACCACGTAACTTGATGCCAAACCCTAAAACTGGTACTGTAACAATGGATGTTGCTAAAGCAGTTGAAGAGTCTAAAGGTGGTAAAATTACTTACCGTGCTGACCGTGCAGGTATCGTACAAGCTATCATCGGTAAAGTTTCATTTGAAGCTGACAAGTTAGTTGAAAACTTCAAAGCATTCAACGAAACAATCCAAAAAGCTAAACCAGCTACAGCAAAAGGAACTTACGTAACAAGCTTGACAATCACAACTACTCAAGGTGTTGGTATCAAGGTTGACGTTAACTCACTTTAATTAGTAAATAATCAAAAGGTTGGGACATTTTGTCTCAACCTTTTTTCTATTCAAAAAATATAAATACGTATAAACTTTCTAATCTATTTGATAGTGTAAAGTATCTAGATAGAAAATTCAGAAAATTGTTTCTTTTGTCTTGAAAATTTTTGAAAAAATGGTATTATAGAAACAAGTCATTTTAAGAGAAGAGAAAGGGGAACGATGGAGAAAATCATTTTAGACTCACCAAAGTCAGGTTCAGAACTCGTTTTGGAAACGCTCCGTGACCTGGGAATCGATACGATTTTTGGTTATCCAGGCGGGGCGGTATTGCCTTTATATGATGCTATTTATAATTTTAAAGGCATTCGCCATATTCTAGGTCGGCATGAACAAGGTTGTCTTCATGAAGCAGAAGGTTATGCTAAGTCAACAGGGAAACTTGGTGTCGCAGTCGTCACAAGTGGACCAGGAGCTACCAATGCCATTACTGGTATTGCAGATGCTATGAGTGACAGTGTTCCCCTTTTGGTCTTCACAGGTCAGGTAGCAAGAGCGGGAATCGGTAAGGATGCTTTCCAAGAAGCAGATATTGTCGGAATTACCATGCCAATTACCAAGTACAACTATCAGGTTCGTGAGACAGCAGATATTCCACGTGTGATTACAGAGGCTGTACATATTGCGACTACGGGTCGCCCAGGGCCAGTTGTTATTGACTTGCCAAAAGATGTTTCTGCTCTTGAAACGGACTTTGTCTATTCTTCAGAGATAGATTTACCAAGTTATCAACCAACTTTAGAGCCAAATGAGATGCAAATCAAGAAGATCTTGAAGCAACTCTCTAAGGCTAAGAAGCCAGTTTTGTTAGCTGGTGGTGGGATTAGCTATGCAGAGGCTGCTGCGGAGTTAAATGAATTTGCAGAGCGTTATCAAATTCCTGTTGTGACCAGTCTTTTGGGACAGGGAACAATCGCAACCAGTCATCCGCTATTTTTGGGAATGGGTGGGATGCATGGTTCCTTTGCGGCTAATATTGCGATGACAGAAGCTGATTTTATGATTTCGATTGGTTGTCGTTTTGATGACCGTTTGACTGGTAATCCTAAGACATTTGCGAAGAATGCCAAAGTTGCGCATATTGATATCGATCCAGCAGAGATTGGTAAGATTATCGCTGTTGATATCCCAGTTGTTGGTGATGCGAAAAAGGCCTTGCAGCAGTTGCTAGCGGAGCCAATCGTTCGTAACAATACTGAAAAATGGATTGAAAAAGTTACCAAAGATAAGAATCGTGTTCGTTCTTATGATAAGAAGGAACGTGTCGTCCAACCACAAGCAGTTATTGAACGTATAGGCGAATTGACTAAGGGTGATGCCATTGTCGTAACTGACGTCGGACAACACCAAATGTGGACTGCTCAATACTATCCATACCAAAACGAGCGTCAACTCGTAACTTCAGGTGGACTAGGAACCATGGGATTCGGAGTTCCTGCAGCCATTGGAGCAAAAATTGCTAATCCAGATAAGGAGGTCGTGCTCTTTGTCGGTGATGGTGGTTTCCAAATGACCAATCAGGAATTGGCAATCTTGAACATCTACAAGATTCCAATCAAGGTCATCATGCTTAATAACCATTCACTTGGGATGGTTCGTCAATGGCAAGAAGCTTTCTATGATGGACGAACATCTGAGTCAGTCTTTGATAGCCTTCCTGATTTCCAATTAATGGCTCAAGCATACGGGATTAAGAATTATAAATTTGATAATCCTGAAACCTTAGAGAAGGATTTGGAAGTCATCTTGGAAGATGTACCAATGTTTATCGAGGTAGATATTTCTCGTAAAGAGCATGTTTTACCAATGGTACCAGCTGGTAAGAGTAATCATGAGATGTTGGGGGTGAAGTTTAATGCGTAGAATGTTAACAGCCAAACTTCAAAACCGGTCAGGAGTTCTCAATCGTTTTACCGGTGTTTTGTCTAGACGCCAAGTCAATATTGAGAGTATCTCGGTAGGGGCGACAGAAAATCCTAATGTGTCTAGAATTACCATTATCATTGATGTTGCATCTCACGATGAAGTGGAGCAAATCATCAAACAACTCAACCGTCAGGTCGACGTTATTCGTGTCCGTGATATCACAGATAAACCGCATCTCGAGCGTGAAGTGATTCTGATCAAGGTCTCAGCGCCTGCGGAGAAGCGAGCAGAAATTTTAGCTATTATCCAGCCTTTCCGTGCAACTGTTGTTGATGTGGCTCCGAGCTCCATTACTGTTCAGATGACTGGGAATGCGGAAAAGAGTGAAGCTTTGATTCGGGTTATTCGACCATACGGTATCAAGAATATCGCTCGGACGGGAGCAACTGGATTTACCCGCGATTAAAAATCCAACCTAAATTTGTTAATCTAGCCTATCAGGCAATAAATAATAGAAAAGAGAGAAAAACTATGGCAGTTCAAATGGAATACGAAAAAGATGTAAAAGTAGCAGCACTTGATGGTAAAAAAATCGCTGTTATCGGTTATGGTTCACAAGGTCATGCTCACGCTCAAAACTTGCGTGATTCAGGTCACGATGTGATCATCGGTGTTCGTCCAGGTAAATCTTTTGATAAGGCAAAAGAAGATGGTTTTGGTACTTATACAGTAGCAGAAGCAACTAAATTGGCTGATGTTATCATGATTTTGGCACCAGACGAAATTCAACAAGAATTGTACGAGGCAGAAATCGCTCCAAACTTGGAAGCTGGAAATGCAGTTGGTTTTGCACATGGTTTCAACATCCACTTCGAATTCATAAAAGTTCCTGCAGATGTTGATGTCTTCATGTGTGCTCCTAAAGGACCAGGACACTTGGTACGTCGTACTTACGAAGAAGGATTTGGTGTTCCAGCGCTTTACGCCGTCTACCAAGATGCAACAGGAAATGCTAAAGACATCGCTATGGACTGGTGTAAAGGTGTTGGTGCAGCGCGTGTAGGTCTTCTTGAAACAACATACAAAGAAGAAACTGAAGAAGATTTGTTTGGTGAACAAGCCGTTCTTTGTGGTGGTTTGACTGCCCTTATTGAAGCTGGTTTTGAAGTCTTGACTGAAGCTGGATATGCTCCAGAATTGGCTTACTTTGAAGTGCTTCACGAAATGAAACTCATCGTTGACTTGATTTACGAGGGTGGATTCAAGAAAATGCGTCAATCAATTTCTAACACAGCTGAATACGGTGACTACGTTTCAGGTCCACGTGTCATCACTGAACAAGTGAAAGAAAACATGAAAGCAGTTCTTGCTGACATCCAAAACGGTACATTTGCTAACGACTTTGTGAACGACTACAAAGCTGGTCGTCCAAAATTGACTGCTTACCGTGAACAAGCAGCTAACCTTGAAATTGAAAAGGTTGGTGCAGAATTGCGTAAAGCAATGCCATTTGTTGGTAAAAACGACGATGACGCATTCAAAATCTACAACTAATTTTTGAGAATAAAAATAGAAGGCGAGTTGGGGGGTACCTAACCCGCTTTTTATCTTGAAAAAGAATCAAGGAGAAGATTATGCTTAGTGCAAAAGATGTGGTGAAGGCCCACAAGGTTCTGAGTGGTGTCGTAGCCAATACACCACTTGACTACGATCATTATTTATCAGAAAAATACGGCGCAAAAATTTATCTCAAAAAAGAAAATGCTCAACGAGTGCGTTCTTTTAAGATTCGTGGAGCATATTATGCCATTTCGCAACTGACTAAGGAAGAACGAGAACGTGGAGTAGTTTGTGCATCAGCGGGAAATCACGCTCAAGGTGTTGCCTACACTTGTAACGAGATGAAGATTCCTGCAACAATCTTTATGCCAATTACAACGCCTCAACAGAAAATTGGTCAGGTTCGTTTCTTTGGTGGAGATTTTGTAACTATCAAATTGGTAGGAGATACCTTTGATGCCTCGGCTAAGGCAGCTCAAGACTATACAGTTGCTGAAAATCGTACCTTTATTGATCCTTTTGATGATCCCTATGTTCAAGCTGGTCAAGGAACAGTAGCTTATGAAATTTTAGAAGAAGCGCGAAAAGAATCCATTGATTTTGATACTGTCTTGGTGCCTGTAGGAGGTGGAGGACTCATTGCAGGAGTTTCTACTTATATAAAGGAAACGAATCCGGCTATTGAAGTTCTGGGTGTAGAAGCTAACGGAGCTCGTTCCATGAAGGCAGCATTTGAGGCTGGAGGTCCGGTTAAACTTAAAGAAATTGATAAGTTTGCAGACGGGATTGCTGTGCAGAAGGTTGGACAATTGACCTATGAAGCAACCCGTAAAAATGTTGAAACGCTTATCGGAGTTGATGAAGGTTTAATCTCTGAGACCTTGATAGATCTATACTCTAAACAGGGGATTGTTGCTGAGCCTGCCGGTGCTGCTAGTGTGGCGGCCTTGGAAGTACTGTCAGATTATATAAAGGGTAAGACTATTTGTTGTATCATCTCTGGAGGAAATAACGATATCAACCGTATGCCAGAGATGGAAGAGCGTGCCTTGATTTATGATGGGATCAAGCATTACTTTGTGGTAAACTTCCCACAACGTCCAGGTGCTCTTCGTGAGTTTGTAAATGATATTTTAGGACCGAATGACGACATCACACGTTTTGAGTATATTAAACGTGCCAGCAAGGGAACAGGACCAGTCTTAATCGGGATTGCTCTTGCTAACAAGCATGATTATGCGGGCTTGATTCACCGAATGGAAAAATTTGATCCGTCTTATATTAACTTGAATGGGAATGAAACTCTATATAATATGCTTGTTTAATATCCTATAAAATTTTTATCATATCATTTGCCTAACCTATATACGAGTGCTATAATGTAAGTGAAGAAAGGGGGAGATTCCCATGGTTTTACAAGTTTTACTTGTTCTAGTGATTCTAATGCTTATTGTAGGAGCTATGTTAGTGAGCTCTGTTTATGTCGTTCGTCAACAGTCTGTTGCAATTATCGAACGATTTGGTAAGTATCAAAAGTTAAGTAATAGTGGTATTCATCTACGGGCACCATTTGGCATTGACAAAATTGCAGCTCGTGTGCAGCTACGCCTTTTACAAAGTGAGATCGTGGTTGAAACCAAAACCCAAGATAACGTTTTTGTGACTATGAATGTCGCAACTCAGTATCGTGTCAATGAGTTAAACGTTACAGACGCTTACTATAAATTGATGAGACCTGAAGCTCAAATCAAATCTTATATTGAAGATGCATTGCGCTCATCTGTTCCTAAGTTAACTTTGGATGAATTGTTTGAGAAAAAAGATGAAATTGCATTAGAAGTTCAAAAACAAGTAGCGGAAGAAATGTCAACGTATGGGTATATTATCGTTAAGACGCTCATTACCAAAGTTGAGCCGGATGCAGAAGTCAAACAATCAATGAACGAAATTAATGCTGCCCAACGTAAGAGAGTGGCAGCTCAAGAATTGGCTGAAGCAGATAAAATTAAGATCGTTACAGCGGCAGAAGCTGAGGCAGAAAAAGATCGCCTCCATGGTGTGGGGATCGCAGAGCAGCGGAAAGCAATTGTTGATGGACTTGCTGATTCTATTAAAGAGTTAAAAGGAGCCAATGTCGAATTAACTGAAGAACAAATTATGTCAATCCTATTAACCAATCAGTATTTGGATACATTGAATAATTTTGCAGATAAACAAGGAAATAATACAATATTCTTGCCAGCAAATCCTAATGGAGTTGAAGATATTCGAACCCATATATTATCAGCTTTGAAAGCTAAATAATTATAATCTTAACGCAATAACTTTATTAATATATGTGTTTCAATTGACAAATACTATAAAAACATATAGAATGAAGTTGCGTAAAGAAAAAAATAGGAGAATAACATGGCTAAGTCTAACTTTGAAAAAGTAGAAGCAGTTGTTAGCTGGGTTCGTGATAAGAAGATCACAGGGTATCGTATTTCTAAGGAAACGAATGCGCGTGAGATGTCTATCATTGCTTTGGCTCAAGGACGTGCGAAAGTTAAAAACATTTCCTTTGAAACAGCCCTCGGCTTAATTGATTTCTACAATAAAAATCATGAAAAATTTGAAGATTAGTCTTTGGATATAGGCAGGTTCGAAAAGAATCTGCCTTTTAATTTTTTGGAATATAAAAAAAGACTGCAATGGCAGTCTTTTTCTTATCGAAGATAGCGTTGTAAAAATTCTCTTGTACGTTCTTCTTTGGGATTTGTAAATAGATCTTCAGGTTTTCCTTCTTCTGCAATGACACCCTTATCCATAAAGATGACACGGTGTGATACATCGCGAGCAAATTCCATTTCGTGGGTTACGACGATCATGGTCAAGCCTTCTTGAGCTAAATCTTGCATGATTTTGAGAACCTCACCAACCATTTCAGGATCAAGGGCTGATGTAGGCTCATCAAAGAGAATGGCATCAGGATTCATGGAAAGTGCGCGAGCAATAGCGACACGTTGCTTTTGCCCACCAGAAAGTTGTTTAGGTTTGGCTTGCCAGTAACGTTCTCCCATGCCAACTTTTTCAAGGTTCTCTTTAACAACTTTCTCTGCTTCTGAGCGATCACGTTTGAGTACAGTTGTTTGGGCAACGATTGTATTTTCAAGCACGTTTAGATTTTCAAAAAGGTTGAAGGACTGGAAGACCATTCCTAGTTTTTCTCGATAGTGAGTGAGGTTATATCCTTTTTCGAGGACATTTTCACCGTGATAAAGGATTTCACCTTCAGTGGGTGTTTCAAGTAAGTTGATCGAACGTAGGAAGGTTGATTTACCACTACCGGAACTTCCAATGATAGAAATAACTTCTCCTTTATGGATAGTAAGGGAAATATCTTTTAGGACCTCGTTTTGTCCATAGGATTTTTTGAGGTGTTTGATTTCAAGAATGGGTTGATTCATTATTTCAAATCCTCCGTTTGCATTTGGTTAGCACCTGTAGTGTAGGTATCCATATCCATCCGTTTTTCGATATAGCGTAGGATACGTGTTACTGTAAAGGTGAGGACAAAGTAGATAACTGCGATGATGGTAAAGGTTTGGAAGTACTGGTAAGTCTGTGTTGCTACTGTATTTCCTGAGAAGTAAAGTTCTACAACAGAGATAACATTCAATACAGAAGTATCCTTGATGTTGATGACGAACTCATTACCAGTAGCAGGTAGGATATTTCGAACTACCTGAGGTAAAACAATCTTACGCATGGTTTGATTATGAGTCATACCAAGAGCAGTAGCTGCTTCAAATTGTCCCTTGTCAACAGCTAGGATACCACCACGAACGATTTCGGTCATGTAGGCACCGGTATTGATAGAAACGATAAAGATAGCAGCCAGAGTACGGTCTAGGTTGATTCCGAAAGCCTGGGCAGTTCCATAGTAGATAACCATAGATTGTACGATCATAGGAGTTCCACGGAAAATTTCAATATAGATATTGAGAATCCAACCAACTATATTTTGAACGACGTAGATAAATTGATTTTCAGATTGAGGTGCAGTACGGAAAACACCGATAGCAAGACCAATAACAAGACCTACGATAGTACCGATAATTGAAATTAAAAGTGTGATTCCAGCACCACGCAAGAGTTGTTGCCAGTTTTCAGTTAGAATTTTAGCAACTTGGCTAAAGAAATTACTGCTGTTTTCTTCAGTAGTTGTAGCTTCTACAGGCTGCTCTTTAATCATACGATCCATTAGGGCAACTTGTTCATCTTTAGAGATGGTTTCGATGCTAGCATTGATTTGGCTGATACGTTCGTCATCCTTACGAAGACCGATAGCGATAGAGGTATCTTCTTCCCCAGTTTTAAAACCAGGTTCAGGCTGAATCATTTTGAACTTTGCATTTGCTGACTCAGCAGTTAGGGCTTCTGGTCGTTCAGAAACATAAGCGTCAATGACACCAGCTTCAAGAGCTTGACGCATTTGAGCGAAATCACCCATAGCAGTTTCTTTTTTAGCGCCTGGAATTTGAGAAATCAAGTCGTAAAGGTAAACCCCTTGTTGAGAAGTGATTTTTGCATCTTTAAAATCATCTAGTGTTTTGGCGTTTGCATAGGCTGAATCTTTTTTGACTAAAAGCACTGGTTCACTGGTATAGTAACTGCTTGAGAAGGCAATTTCTTGCTTACGTTCAGCGGTTGGACTCATACCAGCAATGATCATATCAATCTTACCAGAGGTCAGAGCTGGAACAAGTCCTTCCCATTTTGTTTTTACAATGAGTGGTTCTTTACCAAGATCTTTAGCGATTTTTTTTGCAATTTGAACATCGTAACCGTTAGCATATTGGTTTGTTCCATCAATCTTGACAGCGCCATTACTATCGTCATCTTGAGTCCAGTTAAATGGTGCGTAAGCTGCCTCCATTCCGATGCGTAAATATTCATCGGCTTGGACCTGGCTAACTAGTCCTAGAGTAAGGGCTAAGCTAGCAAGGATAGATAAGCATAATTTTTTCATGTTTTCTCCTATTTCTAGTCTAAAAATGGCTCCCTCTATTGTATCTAAAAATGATAAGATTTTCAATACAAGTAAACCTTAACTTCTAAAAAATGATATAATAGTGAAAAAACATGAAAGGGAATGTAAAATGAAAAAGAGATGGCTTCTTGCTCTGGTATTTACCTGTTTGCTATTTGTACCTCGTCTAGTTTTTGCAGTAGACTTCGATATTCTATCCTATAAGGGTGATTTGAATATTCATGCAGATAATACAGCGGTTTTCAAAGAAACAATCACCTACCACTTTAAAGATGATTTTAATGGTCAATTGATTGGACTCGGAAACGCAGGGAAAATGCCGAAGGGATTTGAAATTGATGATGATCCAACTGTTTTAGTATCCAAAAATGGCCAGATTGTTCAAGACGTCCTTTCATATACTAAGGAAGAAGAGGATGGCTACAAGGTTACCATTTTTAATCCGGGAAACGCAGGAGATACTGTTCGTGTAACTGTTACTTGGCAACTTAAAAACCTTCTTTTCTTATATCAGGATATTGCTGAGCTAAATTGGCAACCACTGACAGATAGTTCAGGGGATATCAAAGATCTGGAATTTCGAGTAACTTCAGATAGTCCGGCAGAGAAACTCTTTTTCCATACTGGTGAACTCCTCAATGAGGGAAGTGTCGAAAAAGTCAATGATATCTACTGGGTGAAGATGAAGGATCTTCCTAAAAAACGTCAAGTTGAACTACATGCCTATTGGCCGAGAGAAGCTTTCTCGAGTGCTCCAAGTCAAGGGTTGAATGAAGATGATTTAAGTAACTTCAAAAGAGTTGAGGTAGAAATAAAGGCTGATAAAGTGCACGCCAAGGTCATGATAAAATGGATTTTTCCAATCTTCTTTATGGCCCTCTTACTACTAACGATCAACTATTATAGAGAATTTCGTCAGCATACGACTCTTAAAAAGGTATATCCAAAGAATCATCGTCTCTACGAACCCCCAATGGACCTACCTCCAATGGTTTTGGCAGAAGCAATCTATTCAACATCCTTAGAGGAAGTTAGCCCTCTAAACAAGCAGAAATTTGGTAAATTCACCTTTGAACAACTAATCCAAGCAACCTTGTTAGATTTAGTCGATCGAGGGCATTTATCCATTTTTCAAGGTGAAGAAGAACCTTGGATAAAAATTAACAGTGAAAAAGGTTTGTCTAATTTTGAGAAGGAGTGTCTGCGGATGACTCTTTCTACAAATAAAGAATTGGCTCTTTCAGACCTTTTCCCTGAATATCAAGTTTCTTCTGGATTGTTCCATGGAGCTAAGGAAGCTGATGAGAAGCATATTCGAGAATTCGGCATGCACCTCAAGCGTTCCTTTGAGAGACGACTTGAACGCATGCAAAGTTGTGTTCGAGACAAGGTGAAAATTTTACGAATTCCAAGTTATTATCGACCTTTAACGGAAAAAGAAAATAATCTTGTGAAAAAAATGAAAGTCTGTTCGTCTGTAACAGGTGTTGTCGGACTTATCATTTTCTACTATAGTTTTCGAACACATGGCTATTTCTCGCTTCCTTTACTTTCCTTAGGTTTAATTGGTTTACTAGCGAGCGGTTTGATTCATTTAGTAACTCGAGGACCTTCTCGTGATGGAGTCTTAAATGAAGAAGGGGCAGAAGTTGTTTATCTCTGGACAAGTTTTGAAAATATGCTTCGGGATATTGCTCATCTTGATAAGGCTGAACTAGAGAGTATTGTTGTTTGGAATCGTCTTTTGGTCTATGCAACTCTCTATGGATACGCTAAGAAGGTAAATAAAATCATGAAGCTTCACAAGATTCAACTTGAAAATGCTGCTATGAATCTTTATGTATCTTGTGGGTGGGATAAACAATTTCACACATCTGCTACTCAAATCAATCTATACACATCGGTCGCAAATACAGCAAGTACCTTTTCTGTATCATCCGGAAGCGGTAGCTCTGGTGGTGGTTTCTCAGGCGGTGGCGGTGGTGGAAGTGTTGGTGCTTTCTAAAGAAAACTCAACACATGCTTTAAAAGTATGATATAATGGAGGATAGTAAAAGGAGTAATCTATGTATTTTTTTGAAATTTTAAAATCAATCTTTTTTGGTATTGTTGAAGGAATTACGGAATGGTTGCCGATTTCAAGTACTGGTCACTTGATTTTAGCAGAAGAGTTTATCCAGTATAAAGATCAAAATGAAGCCTTCATGTCTATGTTTAACGTAGTCATTCAGCTGGGTGCAATCTTAGCCGTTATGGTTATCTACTTTAACAAGCTTAATCCCTTCAAACCAGGTAAGGATAAAGTTCAAGTTCGTAGAACCTGGCAATTATGGTCCAAAGTTTTTGTTGCGACCCTACCTCTTCTCCTAGTCTTTAAGTTTGATGATTGGTTTGATACTCACTTCCATAATATGGTTTCAGTAGCCATCATGTTGATTGTTTATGGGGTTGCCTTTATCTATCTTGAAAAACGTAACAAAGCGCAAGCGATTGAGCCAACAGTTACTGAGTTAGACAAATTACCTTACAAAACAGCATTGTATATCGGTCTTTTCCAAGTCTTGGCCCTTCTACCAGGGACTAGCCGTTCCGGAGCAACTATCGTAGGTGGTTTGTTGAATGGGACTAGTCGTTCAGTGGTAACAGAATTTACCTTCTATCTAGGAATTCCAGTTATGTTTGGAGCCAGCGCTTTGAAGATTTTTAAATTCATCAAGGCTGGAGAAGTCTTGAGTTTTGGTCAATTCTTCTTGCTCTTGGTAGCAATGGTAGTGGCTTTTGCAGTCAGCATGGTTGCCATTCGTTTCTTGACTAGCTATGTCAAAAAACACGACTTTACAGTGTTTGGTAAATACCGTATTGTCCTTGGTAGTGTGTTACTACTTTATAGCTTCATTCGACTATTTGTATAAGAAAAGAAACCTTGAGGGTAGATTCCTTCAAGGTTTTTAAAATCCAGTCACAGTAACTCCTAATAAACGGACTCCCTTGTCTTTATCACTCAGTGTTTCATAGAGTTGGATAATACTTTGAGCAATTTCTTTAGAGTCTTGTGTTTGTTGATTCAGTGTTTTTCGTTTTGTCAAAGTAGAAAAGTCAGCATAGCGGATTTTCAAAATGACGATCTTACCACTTTTTTCATATTTTTGAAGACTAAGAGCAACTTTTTCCGAAAGGAGAGTTAGTTCTTTTTTAATATCTTCATCTAGACTTAGAATCTTACTGTAAGTTTTTTCTTTACCAATAGACTTACGGATACGATTTGATTTGACAGGAGAGTTATCTATACCTCGAGCTTTACGATATAGATCAAAACCGAGTCTTCCGAAACGATCAATGAGAGTGATTTCAGAAACCTCTAAAAGGTCAGTACCCGTATATACACCCATTTGATGGAGTTTTTCAACTGTTTTCTTGCCCACACCGTGGAACTTAGCGATATCCATTTGTTTGAGAAAATCTTCAGCTTCATCAGGAAGAATGACTGTCAAACCACGAGGCTTTTGATAGTCACTTGCCATTTTAGCTAAAAATTTATTGTATGATACACCAGCAGAAGCTGTTAATTGTAATTCATTCCAGATATCCTGCTGAATTAAACGAGCAATTTTAACAGCAGATTTGATACCAAGCTTGTTTTCAGTTACATCTAGATAAGCTTCGTCGATACTCATGGGTTCAATTTTATCCGTATATCGTTTAAAAATAGCTCGAATCTGTTGGCCAACAGTAGTATATTTGTCATAGTTCCCAGAAATAAAAATAGCTTGAGGACAGCGTTCATAAGCTTCTTTAGAACTCATGGCTGAGTGAATGCCGAATGCTCTGGCTTCATAACTACAGGTTGAAACAACACCCCGACCACCTGTTTTCCTAGGGTCGCTACCAATAATAACGGGTTTCCCTTTAAGTTTAGGATTGTCACGAATTTCTACAGCAGCAAAAAAGGCATCCATGTCAATATGGATAATTTTACGGGATAAATCATTCATCAGTGGAAATATCAGCATGAAATGGCCTTTCTTTGGTAGTTTTTCTAGCCTTATTATACCTTTTTTCTGAAAAAATAGGAAATAGCTAATTATTTTTCAAAAATATACTACAGTTTGTACTAAAATAACAACTGTATTATAAAAGAAAGTGCCTAAAAAGTGTGATTTCACTTGTTGGAATCGTTTACTGTGTGTTATACTGAATATATGAATGTAACAGATTACTGTTACTAGAAAGATAAAAGAGGACATTAACATGGTTGTTAAGACAGTTGTTGAAGCACAGGACATTTTTGACAAAGCCTGGGAAGGCTTTAAAGGTGTTGACTGGAAAGAAAAAGCAAGTGTATCACGCTTTGTACAAGCTAACTACACACCTTATGATGGAGACGAAAGCTTCCTTGCAGGACCAACAGAGCGTTCACTTCACATCAAAAAAATCGTAGAAGAAACTAAAGCACACTACGAAGAAACTCGTTTCCCAATGGACACTCGTCCAACTTCTATCGCTGACATCCCTGCAGGATTCATCGACAAAGAAAACGAAGTTATCTTTGGTATCCAAAACGATGAACTCTTCAAATTGAACTTCATGCCAAAAGGTGGTATCCGTATGGCTGAAACTACTTTGAAAGAAAATGGATACGAACCAGATCCAGCTGTTCACGAAATTTTCACAAAATATGTAACAACTGTTAACGACGGTATCTTCCGTGCTTACACTTCAAACATCCGTCGTGCTCGCCACGCTCACACTGTAACTGGTCTTCCGGATGCATACTCACGTGGACGTATCATCGGTGTTTATGCACGTCTTGCTCTTTACGGTGCAGACTACTTGATGCAAGAAAAAGTGAACGATTGGAACTCAATCGAAGAAATTGATGAAGAAACAATCCGTCTTCGTGAAGAAATCAACCTTCAATATCAAGCATTGCAACAAGTTGTACGCTTGGGTGATCTTTACGGAGTTGATGTTCGCAAACCAGCGATGAACGTTAAAGAAGCTATCCAATGGGTAAACATTGCCTTCATGGCTGTCTGCCGTGTTATCAACGGTGCAGCTACATCTCTAGGACGTGTGCCAATCGTATTGGATATCTACGCAGAACGTGACCTTGCTCGTGGTACATTTACTGAATCAGAAATCCAAGAATTTATTGATGATTTCGTTATGAAACTTCGTACAGTTAAATTTGCTCGTACAAAAGCTTATGACCAATTGTACTCAGGTGACCCAACCTTCATCACAACTTCTATGGCTGGTATGGGTAACGACGGTCGTCACCGTGTTACTAAAATGGATTACCGTTTCTTGAACACTCTTGATAACATCGGTAACTCTCCAGAACCAAACTTGACAGTTCTTTGGACTGACAAATTGCCATACAACTTCCGTCGCTACTGTATGCACATGAGCCACAAACACTCTTCAATCCAATACGAAGGTGTTACAACAATGGCTAAAGATGGATACGGTGAAATGAGCTGTATCTCATGTTGTGTGTCTCCACTTGACCCAGAAAACGAAGAACAACGTCACAACATCCAGTACTTCGGTGCTCGCGTTAACGTTCTTAAAGCTCTTCTTACTGGTTTGAACGGTGGTTACGACGATGTTCATAAAGACTATAAAGTATTTGACATCGAACCAATCCGTGACGAAGTTCTTGAATTCGAATCAGTTAAGGCAAACTTTGAAAAATCTCTTGACTGGTTGACTGACACTTACGTAGATGCTTTGAACATCATCCACTACATGACTGATAAGTACAACTAC
Organism: Streptococcus sp. 20925_1_44; assembly: GCF_041432435.1. Classification (NCBI taxonomy): domain Bacteria; kingdom Bacillati; phylum Bacillota; class Bacilli; order Lactobacillales; family Streptococcaceae; genus Streptococcus; species Streptococcus sp. 20925_1_44. The sequence continues at coordinate 117,676 of NZ_JAPVZQ010000002.1, read as the reverse complement.
GAAGCTGTTCAAATGGCCTTCTTGCCAACTAAACAACGTGCTAACATGGGATTCGGTATCTGTGGATTTGCTAACACTGTTGATACATTGTCAGCTATCAAGTACGCTACAGTTAAACCAATCCGTGACGAAAATGGCTACATCTACGATTACGAAACAATCGGTGAATACCCACGTTGGGGTGAAGATGACCCACGTTCAAACGAATTGGCAGAATGGTTGATCGAAGCTTACACAACTCGTCTACGTAGCCACAAACTTTACAAAGACGCAGAAGCTACTGTATCACTTTTGACAATCACATCTAACGTTGCTTACTCTAAACAAACTGGTAACTCACCAGTCCACAAAGGTGTATACCTCAACGAAGATGGTTCTGTGAACTTGTCTAAATTGGAATTCTTCTCACCAGGTGCGAACCCATCTAACAAAGCTAAAGGTGGATGGTTGCAAAACTTGAACTCACTTGCTAGCCTTGACTTTGGTTATGCAGCTGATGGTATCTCATTGACAACTCAAGTTTCACCACGTGCTCTTGGTAAAACTCGTGACGAACAAGTTGATAACTTAGTAACAATCCTTGATGGTTACTTCGAAAACGGTGGACAACACGTTAACTTGAACGTTATGGACTTGAACGATGTTTACGAAAAGATCATGTCAGGTGAAGACGTAATCGTACGTATCTCTGGATACTGTGTAAACACTAAATACCTCACTCCAGAGCAAAAAACTGAATTAACACAACGTGTCTTCCACGAAGTTCTTTCAATGGATGATGCATTGAGCTAAGATTTATAAATAGTAAATCAAAAACCAGTCAGAGTGACTGGTTTTTTTGTTATAAAAATTTTTTAAAAAAAATTAGTCAAATTTGGTCAAATCTATTGACTAAAACTGACCAAAGTGATATACTAAAAACATAAGGATCATGAAAGTCCTTAGAAAACCTTGATTTTAAGGTGATTGTATATACTATCTTAAGATCAAAGTAAGGGTAAAACCTAGAAAAGAGGTACAACCTATGGTTAACATTAGTATTTTTAGAAGTCCAATCGAAAAACCTGTATTGGATAAAGAAAAACCTGAAATTATACGTAGAGTAGCAAATAGCTAGTCTAAATTTTTTAAAACAAAGGTCAGAGAAAGTCAAATTATTTTGACTAAGTAAATTTGAAAACAAACGAGGTATGAAATATGAATAACAACTTTAATAACTTTAACAACATGGATGATTTATTTAACCAATTGATGGGTGGTATGCGTGGATACAGTTCAGAAAACCGTCGTTACTTGATTAACGGCCGTGAAGTAACGCCTGAAGAATTCGCTATTTACCGTCAAACTGGTCAACTTCCAAGCGAAGGAAGTGAACAAGCTCAGTACGTTCAAGGTAAAGGTATGAAACAAGATGGGATTCTTGCAAAACTTGGACGTAACTTAACAGCAGAAGCACGTGAAGGTAAGTTAGATCCGGTTATTGGACGTAATAAAGAAATCCAAGAAACTTCTGAAATTCTTTCTCGTCGCACAAAGAATAATCCAGTTCTCGTCGGTGATGCTGGTGTTGGTAAAACTGCAGTAGTAGAAGGATTGGCCCAAGCTATCGTGAATGGTGACGTTCCTGCAGCAATCAAGAACAAAGAGATCATTTCTATTGATATTTCTGGACTTGAAGCTGGTACTCAATACCGTGGTAGCTTTGAAGAAAACATTCAAAACTTGGTAAACGAAGTCAAAGAAGCTGGAAATATTATCCTTTTCTTCGACGAAATTCACCAAATCCTTGGTGCTGGTAGCACAGGTGATGGTCAAGGGTCTAAAGGTCTTGCTGATATCTTGAAACCAGCTCTTTCACGTGGAGAATTGACAGTGATTGGCGCAACTACTCAAGATGAATACCGTAATACTATCTTGAAAAATGCAGCCCTTGCTCGTCGTTTCAACGAAGTGAAGGTTAATGCTCCATCTGCTGAAGATACCTTCAAGATTCTTCAAGGTATTCGTGATCTTTATCAACAACACCACAACGTCATTTTGCCAGATGAAGTCTTGAAAGCAGCTGTTGATTACTCAGTTCAATACATTCCACAACGTAGCTTACCTGATAAGGCTATAGACCTTGTCGATGTGACAGCTGCTCACTTGGCAGCACAACACCCAGTGACAGATGTACATGCTGTGGAACATGAAATTGAAGAAGAAAAAGCTAAACAAGAAGCTGCAGCTGCTAAAGAAGATTATGAAGCAGCCCTTAATGCAAAAGTTCGTATCGAAGAACTTGAAAAACAAATCGCTAACCATACTGAATATCACAAGGTTACAGCAACAGTTAATGATGTAGCTGAATCGGTAGAACGTATGACTGGTATTCCAGTATCACAAATGGGTGCAACTGATATTGAACGCTTGAAAGATATGGGTCACCGTTTGCAAACCAAAGTCATCGGTCAAGATAAAGCTGTTGAAGCAGTAGCAAAAGCTATCCGTCGTAACCGTGCAGGTTTTGACGAAGGAAACCGTCCAATCGGTAGCTTCCTCTTTGTAGGTCCTACTGGTGTTGGTAAGACTGAGTTGGCTAAACAATTGGCTCTTGATATGTTCGGAACTAAGGATGCTATCATCCGTTTGGATATGTCAGAATACAGCGATCGTACAGCCGTTTCTAAATTGATTGGTACAACTGCAGGTTATGTTGGTTATGATGACAATAACAATACTTTGACAGAACGCGTCCGTCGCAATCCATACTCAATCGTCCTTCTCGACGAAATTGAAAAGGCTGACCCTCAAGTCATCACCCTTCTCCTCCAAGTCTTGGATGATGGTCGTTTGACAGATGGTCAAGGTAACACTGTCAACTTCAAGAATACTGTGATTATCGCAACTTCAAATGCAGGCTTTGGTTATGAAGCTAACTTGACAGAAGATGCTGATAAACCAGAACTTATGGATCGTTTGAAACCTTACTTCCGTCCAGAATTCCTCAACCGTTTCAATGCTGTCATCGAATTCTCACATTTGAGCAAGGAAGATCTTTCTAAGATTGTTGATTTGATGTTGATTGATGTCAATAAGACTCTTTCTAAGAAAGACATTGACTTGGCAGTGAGCGAAGCTGCTAAAGAATACATGACTGAGGAAGGATATGATGAAGTGATGGGTGTTCGTCCACTCCGTCGGGTGGTTGAACAACAAATCCGTGACAAAGTCACAGACTTCCACTTGGATAACCTTGATGCTAAACACCTAGAAGCTGACATGGAAGATGGTGTTTTGGTCATTCGTGAAAAAGCCTAAATCAAGATTTAGAAAATAAAAAAAGGAACCAGTTCAAAAGCTGGTTTCTTTTTTTATTATTAGATGACATGACGTTCAAAGGCATCGTCTGAGATTCCTTCTTGGAGAATCAATTTTGCCCATTCTTTAGCTGAAAATAGGCTGTGATCCTTGTAGTTTCCGCAAGATTCAATAGTTGTTCCTGGGACATCTTCCCAAGTTGTTGTTTCAGCGATTTCTTTCAATGAATCCTTGATGACACCTGCGATTTCAGCGCTAGAATGACGTCCCCACATAATCATATGGAACCCTGTACGACATCCAAATGGTGAACAATCGATCATACCGTCGATGCGAGTACGAATTAGCTTAGCCAAGAGGTGCTCAATAGTATGAAGTCCAGCAGTAGGGATAGAGTCCTCATTTGGTTGAACCAAGCGGATATCAAAGTTAGAAATGATATCTCCTTTCGGTCCAGTCTCTTCTCCAATCAATCGGACATAAGGAGCTTTTACAATCGTATGATCAAGTTCAAAACTTTCAACAATAACTTCTTTTGACATGGTATTTCCTTTCAACTTTCTTCTTTCATTATATCATAAAGATATAGTTGATAAATGTCAATGATTGAAATTTTCCTAAAAAGATTTTCATATTAGAAATGGAGGAAGAAAATATTTTCAAATCAATTTGAAAAATTCTGAAAATTGTATTGACACATGGCTGAAAAGGGACTATAATGTATAAAAAGTCATAAAGGAGTTTATTATGAAATTTTCAAAAGTAATGGCCCTAGCAGGAGTGACTCTGTTAGCGTCAGGTGTTTTGGCAGCTTGTTCAGGTTCAGGCTCTAGTGCAAAAGGTGAGAAAACTTTTTCTTACGTTTATGAAACAGATCCAGACAGCCTCAACTATCTGACAACTGGTAAGGCTGCGGTTGCTAATATCACAAGTAATGTTGTTGATGGCTTGATGGAGAATGACCGTTACGGGAACTTCGTGCCATCTATGGCAGAAGACTGGTCAGTATCTCAAGATGGTTTGACTTACACTTATACAATCCGTAAAGATGCTAAGTGGTACACTTCTGAAGGTGAAGAGTATGCACCTGTGAAAGCTCAAGACTTTGTAACAGGTCTTAAATATGCAGCTGATAATAAGTCAGAAGCCCTTTATCTTGTTCAAGAATCTATTAAAGGTCTTGACGCTTATGTCAAAGGTGAAGTAAAAGATTTCTCAGAAGTTGGAATCAAGGCAATTGATGATCAAACTGTTCAATACACTTTGAATAAACCAGAAAGCTTCTGGAACTCTAAGACAACCATGGGTATTCTTGCACCAGTCAATGAAGAATTCCTTACTTCTAAAGGAAGTGACTTTGCCAAAGCAACTGATCCAAGCAGTATTCTTTACAACGGTCCTTTCTTGTTGAAATCATTGGTAGCAAAATCTTCAGTAGAATTTGAAAAGAATCCAAACTACTGGGATAAGGACAATGTTCATATTGATAAAGTAAAACTATCATTCTGGGATGGTCAAGATACAGGAAAACTTGCAGACACCTTTAAGGATGGCGGCTTCTCAATGGCTCGTCTCTTCCCAACAAGTGCAGGATATCCTGAACTTGAAAAAGAGTTTAAGGATAACATCGTTTATACACCACAAGATTCTGCTACTTTCTTAGTTGGGACAAATATTGACCGTCAGTCTTACAAGTACACTTCTAAGACTACAGATGAGCAAAAGACATCAACTAAAAAAGCTCTCCTAAACAAAGACTTCCGTCAAGCCATCGCCTTTGGTTTTGATAGAACTGCTTATGCTTCTCAAGTAAATGGAGAAAGTGGAGCAAGCAAACTTCTTCGTAATTTGTTTGTACCACCAACATTTGTTCAAGCTGATGGTAAAAACTTTGGTGAATTAGTTAAAGAAAAATTGGTAACCTATGGTGATGAGTGGAAAGATGTCAATCTAGATGACGCTCAAGATGGTCTTTACAATCCTGAAAAAGCGAAAGCAGAATTTGCTAAGGCTAAGACAGTTCTCCAAGCAGAAGGCGTTCAATTCCCAATTCATTTGGATATGCCAGTTGACCAAACTAATACTACAAAAGTTCAACGTGTTCAGTCATTGAAACAATCACTTGAAGCAACATTAGGAACTGACAATGTCGTTATTGATATTCAACAGCTTCAAAAAGATGAAGTTCTTAATGTTACCTACTTTGCTGAAACAGCTGCTGGAGAAGATTGGGATCTCTCAGATAACGTTGGTTGGTCACCAGACTACATTGACCCATCTACTTACCTTGATATCATCAAACCATCTGTTGGTGAAAATACTAAGACTTATCTAGGATTTGATGCTGGTACAAACAACGCTGCTGCCAAACAAGTTGGTTTGGAAGATTACGAAAAGATGGTTGTTGAAGCTGACAATGAAGTCACAGATGTTTCAAAACGTTATGATAAATATGCCGCTGCCCAAGCTTGGTTGACAGATAGCGCTTTGATTATTCCAACAACTTCTCAAACTGGACGTCCAATGTTGTCTAAGATGGTGCCATTCACCCTTCCATTTGCATACTCAGGTAACAAGGGTATGAGTGAAGCCCTCTTGTACAAGTACCTTGAACTTCAAGATAAACCAGTAACTGCTGATGAATATCAAAAAGCTCAAGATAAATGGAAGAAGGAAAAAGAAGAATCTAATAAAAAAGCGCAAGAAGATCTTGCAAACCATGTAAAATAAAAGAAGGTGGAGTTAGTAATTAACTCCACTTTTTCATTAATAAAAGACCTAGGAAGATGTTTCCTAGGTCTTTTAAGATTATTGTTGTCCTTGAGGATTTTGATTTTGATTTGTATTTGGAACAGTTTGGTTTTGTCCATTATTTGGGCTAGTAGTTTCAGCTACTGTAGTTTGATTTTCGGTTGTTGTAGTAGGAGCTTCTGTAGTAGCTTGTTGGGTTGTTTGAGGGATCCAGTTACTACGAGCGCCAACTTTAAAAACATACTCACCATTACGATATAGACCTTCAGGCATTGTCCAATCACCTGGGTGATCATCCTCGGAAAGGTACTCCATCATTGATCGGTAGATGTTGGCCGCTACTCTAAATCCATCTCCTTCGATTGGAGTGAGGCGGTTTGAATAACCGGTCCAGACAGCCATTGAATATTTGCGGGTATATCCTACAAACATTTCATCAGGTGCGACATAATCGTATCTCTTAATGTAATTTTCAATTTCATCATCTGTATAGTTAGATGTACCCGTCTTACCTGCTTGAGGTAACCAAGACATATAAGCACCACGACCCGTTCCGTATGCCAAGACAGTCTTCATCATTTCTGTCATCATATAGGCGGTTGTCTCTTTCATGGCACGAGTACCAGGATCAGCGTATTCTTTTGAGCTACCGTCACTAAAGACAATCTTGTTGATATACATTGGTTTATGGTAGATACCACCGTTAGCAAAAGCAGCGTAAGCAGCAGCCATTTTCTCACTACTTGCTCCGTACTTTTTGTTTGACTCAGTCGTGTTACTTGAAATAGCATTGGCATAGTGCATATCCGGATAGTCAATGCCTAAACCATTCAAGAAAGTCTTGGCTTTGTCTAAACCAACCTTTTCAAGTGTTTCAACGGCAGGTACGTTACGCGATTGTTGGATTGCATATTGTAGTGTGATGTTTCCATAGTATGCTTTATCCCAGTTATAAACAGGAATATCTGTTCCAGGATAGTTATAAGGGGCATCTTTTATGATTGATGCGGTAGAGTCGTAAATTCCGTATTCAAGTGCAGGTGCATAATCTGTGATTGGTTTCATAGTAGAACCCCAGTCACGGTTGGTTTCAACGGCCTGATTGAGTCCGAAGGATACATTGCTTGACTGGTGTCTTGAACCAAGCTGAGCAATAACTTTACCATTTGTAACGTCTACGATAGTAGAAGCTGCCTGAAGTTCATCATCCGGATAATAAACATACTCATCTGTGTTGTATATATCCCAAAGACGCTTTTGAACGTCTTGGTCTACGTTAGTGTAGACATCCATTCCAGTAGTTAAAAGGTTGTAGCCTGTCTCTGTTTCAACTTGTTCAATCACTTCTTTGAGGTAATTGTCTAAGTATGGAGGATAGGAGTTGCTTCCTTTAAGACTTTGTAAACCATCAGTAATAGGTGTATTTATAGCCGTTTCATATTGTTCAGCTGTTAAATAACCTTGCTTTTGCATCTCTGATAGGACTAGATTACGACGTTCTGTTGCTTCTTCTGGATGAGAATAAGGATCGTATTGGTTAGGTGCCTGTGGCATTCCGGCTAGAAGAGCGAGTTGTGGAATTGATAGGTCTTTTAAATCTTTACCATAGTAACTTTGAGCTGCAGTTTGCATACCATAGTTACCATTTGACATGTATACCTTATTGATGTAATATGTCAAAATTTCTTGTTTAGTTGCAGTTCTTTCTAACTGAATAGCTAGCCAAGCTTCTTGGGCCTTACGTGAGATTGTTTGGTCTGATGAAGAAGTTGAAAAGTAAGTTAATTTTATCAACTGTTGCGTCAAGGTTGAACCACCTTGGAGGCCACCTCTACTAGTTAAGTTTCGCAGGAAAGCTCCAGCTATTCGAATGCTATCGATTCCTCTATGGTTAAAAAAACGGTGATCCTCGATAGAGACAATTGCATTAACCAGTTCAATAGGAATTTCATTGCTTTGAGCATTGACACGGCGCTCAGCTCCTAAGTCAGCAATCAATTCGTTTTTACTGTCGTAAATTTTACTTGAAGTTGTTGCGACAAGTTTGCTTTCAGAAAGTTCAGGTGCTTTAGATACATAGTAGAAAAAGACACTTCCACCAATCAATATTGCAGCAATAAAGGCTGCTAAAAATCCAATTCCTAGATATTTAGCAATGCGCCAGATAAGTTGTTTGTTCATATTGTTTTACCACCTAGTAAATGTTGTTTGACGATATCGAGATAAGGTATTTGAGGGAAGGCTTGTTGTTCAATCACATAACCATGCTCTCGAATATAATCAAGCGGCATTGATTTTTTCCCCATATCCTGTTGATAAAAACGGATAAGGTCAATCGCCGGTAATAAATATGTTTCCTGATAAGAAGAAAAATGGATTAGGACGAAGCAAATTCCTTTTTGTTCAAGAACCTGTTCCATATGCTGTATCTGATGAGAATGGAAGTTCTTCATCGGGAAAGCATTTTTTTGTCTGGTTTCCTTTGCTTCGAAATCAATGTAAAATCCTTCATAAACACCCGAGTAGTCAGTAGTTGAAGCTTGTCTAAAATAGGCTTCAACAATTTTAGCGCGACTCCGTTGAGGGTAGTCGACCCGAACAATCTGAACTGGGGTTGGCTTTTTGTGAATGACTGCTATTCCATGTGATAGATAGTAGTCATTGGTAGCATTAATCATCTTTTCAAAGCTCATACCTCGATTTGCGAAATTTTTAGTTTGAGGTAGAGAAGTTTTGCTTGGTTTAGATGAAAGTTTATGTGGATAGTTGACCATAGTCCTCCTTATTGGTACAATAACATCACTCTATTATACCACAAAGGTTTTCAGAAAGGGTGAAAAAATGCATACAGCCTTGGTTTTGGGATACTCAGCTTTTGATTTAGGAGTGTTTAATGAAAAGGACATTCGCTTAAAAATTATCAAAAAAGCCATTCGAAGAGATTTGGAAAGATTGGCTGAGGAAGGGTTGCAATGGCTAGTGTTTACAGGTTCTCTTGGTTTTGAACATTGGGTTTTAGAAGTCGCCAAGGAAATGAAAGATGACTATGGATTCCAACTAGCGACTATTTTTGATTTTGAAACACATGGCTCGAATTGGAATGAAGCAAATCAGATCAAATTGAGTGATTTTAAACAAGTCGATTTTATCAAGTATGCCTATCCGGCTTATGAGCATAAAAGCCAATTGAGAGATTACCAGATTTTTTTACTTGAAAATACAGATGGAGCCTATCTTTTTTATGATCAAGAAAACGAAACAAAACTGAGATTTTTTTACGAACTGATGAAAAAGAAAGACAACTATATTACAAAAAGATTAACATTTGAGGATTTAAACGAAATAGCCGAAAATTTTTCCGAAAATTGAGGCTTTGACCTTGCTTTTTGTTTGCCTTTTTTTATATAATAATACTAGTAACTGAGAATGGAGAGAGACATGGCAAGTATTATTTTTACAGCAAAGGATATTTTTGAGCAGGATTTCGGAAGAGAAGTACGTGGATACAGTAAAGCAGAGGTAGATGAATTCTTAGATGACGTTATCAAGGATTATGAAACTTATGCAGCGTTGGTTAAATCATTGCGTTTGGAAGTCGCAGAATTGAAAGAACAATTGGCGAACAAACCTCAAGTGGAACCTGTATCTGTAACGTCTGAGCCTGCTGAGCTTGGAAGTACGACTTCTATGACTAACTTTGATATCTTGAAACGCTTGAATCGTCTTGAAAAAGAAGTATTTGGCAAACAAATCGTAGAAAATTCTGATTTCTAAGAATCATACAGTTGTGCAATTTTTGGATAATCGCGTGGAGAGTTTATCTTTTCATGAGGAAAGTCCATGCTAGCACAGGCTGTGATGCCTGTAGTGTTTGTGCTAGGCGAAACCATAAGCCTAGGGACGAGAAATCGTTACGGCGAGTGAATAGACTAAGTTTTCGGATATGTTTTAGTAGCTCTGAAAGTGCCACAGTGACGAAGTCTCTCTGGAAACAGAGAGAGTGGAACGCGGTAAACCCCTCAAGCTAGCAACCCAAATTTTGGTCGGGGCATGGAGTGCGCGGAAACGAACGTAGTACTCTGACTGCTAGCAGCTTCTAGCTGTTAGTGGTAGACAGATGATTATCGAAAGAAGTGGTCCTAGTCACTTCTGGAACAAAACATGGCTTATAGAAAATTGCATATAGGTTGGGGCTGAGAAATTTTCTCAACCTCATTTTTTAAAGGTGAACAAGAGAAAGGTCTTTAAAGACTGACATGAAACAAACATTTAATTTAATCGCGACTGCTGCAGCAGGCTTAGAGGCTGTTGTAGGTCGGGAAGTGCGTGCACTTGGCTATGACTGTCAAGTTGAGAATGGTCGCGTTCGCTTTGAAGGAGATGTAAAGACAATTATTGAAACTAATTTGTGGCTACGAGCTGCAGATAGGATTAAGATTGTTGTTGGGACTTTTCCTGCAAAAACATTTGAAGAACTTTTTCAAGGAGTTTTTGCCTTAGATTGGGAAAACTATTTACCACTTGGAGCGCGTTTTCCAATTTCAAAGGCTAAGTGTGTCAAATCAAAACTTCATAATGAACCTAGTGTTCAAGCTATTTCTAAAAAGGCAGTTGTCAAGAAATTGCAGAAACATTATGCTCGACCAGAAGGCGTTCCCTTGATGGAAAATGGTCCAGAGTTTAAAATAGAGGTTTCAATTCTTAAAGATGTTGCGACTATCATGATTGACACAAGTGGCTCTAGTCTTTTCAAACGAGGTTATCGTACTGAAAAAGGTGGTGCTCCTATTAAAGAGAATATGGCAGCAGCAATTCTGCAATTATCAAACTGGTATCCAGATAAACCTTTGATTGATCCAACCTGTGGTTCAGGAACCTTCTGTATTGAGGCAGCTATGATTGCTCGTAATATGGCGCCAGGCTTACGCCGTTCCTTTGCTTTCGAAGAATGGAATTGGGTTAGTGATCGTTTGATTCAGGAGATTCGTACGGAAGCTAGCAAGAAGATTAATCGTGAGATTGAGCTAGACATCATGGGCTGTGATATCGATGGCCGCATGGTGGAAATTGCTAAGGCAAATGCTCAGGCTGCGGGGGTTTCTAAGGATATCCACTTTAAGCAGATGCGCGTGCAGGATTTGCGAACAGATAAGATTAATGGAGTTATTATTTCGAATCCACCATATGGGGAACGCTTATTAGATGACGCAGGAGTAACAAAGCTCTATGCTGAGATGGGAGAGGTATTTGCACCACTTAAAACCTGGAGTAAATTTATCCTGACCAGTGATGAAGCTTTTGAAAGTAAATATGGTAGTCAGGCAGATAAAAAACGGAAACTCTATAACGGTACTTTGAAAGTTGATTTATATCAATATTTTGGTCAACGAGTGAAAAGACAAGATGTCAAAGTGGAAAGGAATGCAAATGAGTAAGAAAAGACGCAATCGCCATCACAAGGGTGAGCAAGAATCTAAGTTTGAATTTGAAGAGGCTAAAGATTTAACGGTTGGTCAGGCTATTCGTAAGAACGAAGAGGTTGAAGCAGGTGTGACTCCAGATGATACCATCTTAGATAAATATATCAAGCAACACCGTGAAGAAATCGAAGCAGACAAATTTGAAAATTTACAAACGAAAAAAGAGGAGTCTACTCAAAGCTTGGATGATATGATCCAAGAAGTGAGAGAAACTGCTGAACAAGAAAATGTGTTAAGTCCGGAAGAGGAAGCAATTGCTCTTGCAGTAGCCACAGATACAACTGAAATCGTTGCCCAAGAAGTCGAAGAAGAGGAAACCAGAGTTCTCGAGCAACCTTTTAAGGATGAATTGGAAGCTGTGGAAATGGCTGAGGTTGATAACTCCGAAGTTGCAGTGGTTTATGAGGAAAATGAAGATCAACTTCAACCCTTGTCTCGTTCTGCTCAAGCAGATGATGAACCACAAAATAAAAAGAAATGGGCAATTTTATCAATCATTATTTTGCTAGTCCTCTTGATTTTTGGAGGTGGCTATTACGTTTATCGTCAGATTACGCGTTCTTCTCAAGAGCTTCAAACGAAGGCGGCGGATTCAGGTTTGGTAAGCAATCAGTCAGTCTATGAACAATTTAATACGCTCTACGACACGTTTTATACTGATGAAAACAAAACGGCTCTTAAAAATAGCCAGTTTAGTCAACTGAATCAATTGAAAGAACTTCTAGATAAACTAGAAGGAGCGAGAGAACATACTCTAGCCAAATCAAAATATGATAGTCTAGAAACCCAAATAAAGGCTATCCAAGAAGTGAACTCTCAATTTGAAACTCCAGCTATTACAGATGGTGTCTTGGATACAAATGCAAAAATCAAAGCGGATGCTAAATTCACGGAAATCAAGACTGGTAATACAGAAATTGATAAACTGCTTGATAAAGCAATCAGCCTTGGTAAGAGTCAATTAACAAGTACAACAACGGCCTCAACAACGGCCTCAACAACTGCTTCGACAACAGCAGCGAGCCAGGAAGCGTCAAGCCCAACAACAGAAAGCAGTCCATCTACTTCAACAAGTGATACTGCGGCATCTACTAATAGTGGCTTGTCAAGCGAAGGTGTTAATTTGCAAAGAAGCGCTAGCCGAGTACCGTACAATCAATCTGCTGTAAACGATAGTAGTAATCCTGCCTGGACCTTTGCAGATGGTGTTCTTGAACAAATCCTTGAGACATCCCGTGCGCGTGGATATATCACTGGAAACCAATATATCTTGGAACGTGTAAATATTGTGAATGGCAATGGATATTACAATCTTTACAAACCAGATGGAACTTATCTCTTCACTCTAAACTGTAAGACAGGATACTTTGTTGGGAATGGTTCTGGCCATGCGGATGATTTAGACTACTAGTCAAATTGTTATAAAATTCTTTCTTTTCACAGATAAACGTGATAAAATAAAACTTATTAAATAAGAGGAGTGTCACATGACAAAAGCAAACTTTGGTGTTGTTGGTATGGCCGTAATGGGTCGTAACCTTGCCCTTAATATTGAATCTCGTGGATACACAGTTGCTATCTATAACCGTAGTAAAGAAAAAACAGAAGATGTTGTTGCTTGCCATCCTGAAAAGAACTTTGTGCCAAGCTATGATATCGAAAGCTTCGTAAACTCAATTGAAAAACCACGTCGTATCATGCTCATGGTTCAAGCAGGACCTGGTACAGACGCAACCATCCAAGCCCTTCTTCCACACTTGGATAAAGGCGATATCTTGATTGACGGAGGAAACACGTTCTACAAAGATACTATCCGTCGTAATGAAGAGTTGGCGAACTCTGGTATCAACTTCATTGGTACAGGTGTCTCTGGTGGTGAAAAAGGTGCCCTTGAAGGTCCTTCTATCATGCCTGGTGGACAAAAAGAAGCATATGAATTAGTAGCAGATGTTCTTGAAGAAATCTCTGCAAAAGCACCAGAAGATGGTAAACCATGTGTGACTTACATCGGTCCTGATGGAGCTGGTCACTATGTGAAAATGGTCCACAATGGTATCGAGTACGGTGATATGCAATTGATTGCAGAAAGTTATGACTTGATGCAACACTTGCTTGGACTTTCTGCAGAAGACATGGCTGAAATCTTCACTGAATGGAACAAGGGGGAATTAGACAGCTACTTGATCGAAATCACTGCGGATATCCTTGGACGCAAAGACGACGAAGGTCAAGATGGTCCAATCGTAGACTACATCTTGGATGCTGCAGGAAACAAGGGAACAGGTAAATGGACTAGCCAATCAGCTCTTGACCTTGGTGTGCCATTGTCACTGATTACTGAGTCAGTATTTGCGCGCTACATTTCAACTTATAAAGAAGAACGTGTACACGCTAGCAAGGTACTTCCAAAACCAGCTGCTTTCAAATTTGAAGGAGACAAGGCTGAGTTGATTGAAAAGATCCGTCAAGCCCTTTACTTCTCAAAAATTATCTCTTACGCACAAGGTTTTGCGCAATTGCGTGTAGCTTCTAAAGAAAACAACTGGAACTTGCCATTTGCAGATATCGCTTCTATCTGGCGCGATGGATGTATCATCCGTTCTCGTTTCTTGCAAAAGATTACAGATGCATACAACCGTGATGCAGATCTTGCTAACCTTCTTTTGGATGAGTACTTCTTGGATGTAACAGCTAAGTACCAACAATCAGTTCGTGATATCGTAGCTCTTGCTGTTCAAGCAGGCGTACCAGTACCAACCTTCTCAGCTGCCATCACTTACTTTGATAGCTACCGTTCAGCTGACCTTCCAGCAAACTTGATCCAAGCACAACGTGATTACTTTGGTGCCCACACATACCAACGTAAAGACAAAGAAGGAACATTCCACTACTCTTGGTATGACGAAAAATAAGTAGGTCAGCCATGGGGAAACGGATTTTATTACTTGAGAAAGAAAGAAATCTAGCTCATTTTTTAAGTCTGGAACTCCAAAAAGAGCAATACCGAGTTGATCAGGTAGAAGAGGGCCAAAAAGCCCTCTCCATGGCTCTTCAGACTGACTATGACTTGATTTTACTGAATGCTCATCTAGGGGATATGACAGCCCAGGGTTTTGCAGAACAGTTGAGTCGGACTAAGCCAGCTTCGGTTATTATAGTCTTGGACCATCGAGAAGAATTGCAAGACCAACTTGAAACAATCCAGCGTTTCGCTGTTTCATATATCTACAAGCCAGTCATTATTGATGATTTGGTGGCTCGTATTGCAGCAATTTTCCGAGGTCGGGATTTTATCGACCAACACTGTAGTCAAATGAAGGTTCCGACATCTTATCGCAATCTGCGTATGGACGTAGAACATCATACTGTCTATCGTGGTGAGGAAATGATTGCCCTCACACGTCGTGAATATGACCTTTTGGCTACCCTTATGGGAAGCAAGAAAGTTTTAACTCGAGAGCAGTTGCTGGAAAGTGTTTGGAAGTATGAAAGTGCGACCGAAACCAATATCGTGGATGTTTATATCCGTTATCTACGTAGCAAACTTGACGTAAAAGGTCAAAAGAGTTACATTAAAACCGTGCGTGGTGTGGGTTACACCATGCAAGAATAGAAAAGCAGTTACCTTGTGTAACTGCTTTTTTTGAAATTATTATATATTGACATATAGTTCAGTCTTTGCTATAATCATTTTGGAGGAAGCAAGAATGAAATTTTTGAAAAAAATGATGCAAGTTGGACTAGCAGTATTTTTCTTTGGTCTGTTAGCAACAAATACAGTATTTGCGGACGATGCTGATTCAGAAGGCTGGCAATTTGTCCAAGAAAATGGTAGAACCTACTACAAGAAGGGGGAACTCAAAGAAACCTACTGGCGAGTGATTGATGGTAAGTACTATTATTTTGATCCTTTATCTGGAGAGATGGTTGTCGGCTGGCAATATATACCTGCTCCACACGAAGGGGTTACGATTGGTTCTTCTATAAGGCAAGATGTTGCTTTTAGACCAGATTGGTTTTACTTTGGTCAAGATGGGGTACTACAAGAATTTGTTGGTAAGCAAGTTTTAGAAGCAAAAACTGCTACAAATACCAACAAACACCATGGTGAACAATATGATAGCTCTACTGAGAAACGAGTCTACTATTTTGAAGACCAAAGAAGTTATCACACCTTAAAAACCGGTTGGGTTCATGATGAGGGGCACTGGTATTATTTACAGAAGGATGGTGGCTTTGATTCTCGCATCAACAGATTGACTGTTGGGGAGCTCGCACGTGGCTGGATAAACGATGATTCAACTTGGTACTATCTAGATCCAACAACTGCTACAATGCAAACTGGTTGGCAATACCTTGGTAACAAGTGGTACTATCTTCGTTCATCAGGAGCTATGGCAACTGGCTGGTACCAAGAAGGTTCCACTTGGTATTATCTTGATGCTGAAAATGGGGATATGAAGACAGGTTGGGCTTCTATCAATGGCTATTGGTATTACCTCCGTTCATCAGGAGCTATGGTGACAGGCTGGCTTCAAGATGGTTCAACTTGGTACTATCTCAATGCAAGTAATGGCGATATGAAGACAGGCTGGTTCCAAGTTAATGGTAAATGGTACTATGCCTATAGATCAGGTGCCCTAGCTGTGAATACTACAGTAGATGGCTACTACGTCAACTATAATGGCGAGTGGGTCCAGTAATGAAAACAAGCGATTGTGAAGGAAACAATCGCTTTTTTTGTGAAAATATAATAAAATAGAAAGGAATAAAGTTCTAAAATTTTATCTAGAAACAGATGATTTTCGTCTGATAGTAGGATTAAATGACAAAAGAAGTTGGTGTCGGTCAGGCACATAGTAAAATTATTTTAATAGGAGAGCATGCAGTCGTTTACGGCTATCCAGCCATCTCTTTGCCTCTTTTAGAGGTAGAGGTGACTTGTCGGGTTGTACCGGCAGGGACACCATGGCGTCTTTTTGAAGAGGACACCTTGTCCATGGCAGTTTATGCTTCCCTAGAGTATCTAAATATCAAAGATGCTTACATTCGTTGCCAAATTGACTCTGCTATTCCAGAAAAACGTGGAATGGGTTCTTCGGCAGCCATTAGCATTGCGGCTATTCGCGCGGTATTTGATTATTTTGAAGCAGAACTTCCACATGATGTGTTAGAAATTCTGGTCAATCGCGCTGAGATGATTGCGCATATGAATCCTAGTGGATTGGATGCCAAGACTTGCCTTAGTGACCAGCCTATTCGTTTTATCAAGAATGTTGGTTTTGAAGAACTAGCCATGGACTTGTCGGCTTATCTGGTCATTGCAGATACAGGAGTCTATGGACACACTCGTGAAGCTATTCAAGTTGTAGAGAGCAAGGGTAAGGAAGCTTTACCTTTCTTGTATGCACTTGGAGAGTTGACCCAGCAAGCAGAAGAAGCAATAAAGGCAAGAGATGCCGTGATGCTGGGAGACATTTTAACAAAAGCACATGGAAATCTAAAAGAAATAGGAGTTAGTAGCCTTGAGGCTGATGCCTTGGTTGAATCTGCTCTTCAACATGGAGCTTTAGGTGCTAAGATGAGTGGTGGTGGTTTAGGTGGCTGTATCATAGCCTTAGTAGCCGACTATCACCAAGCTCAAGATTTAGCTGAAAGATTAGAAGAGAAAGGAGCTGTTCAGACATGGATCGAAAGCCTGTAACAGTACGTTCCTATGCCAATATTGCTATTATTAAATATTGGGGAAAGAAAGCAGAAAAAGAGATGGTTCCTGCGACTAGCAGTATCTCTCTGACTTTAGAAAATATGTATACGGAGACGACACTTTCTCCTTTACCAGCAGATGCAAAGGCGGATGCCTTTTACATCAATGGTCAATTGCAAAATGAAGCTGAGCATGACAAGATGAGTAAAATCATTGACCGCTACCGTCCTGAAGGAGCAGGGTTTGTTCGCATCGATACGAAGAACAATATGCCAACAGCAGCAGGCCTTTCTTCAAGTTCCAGTGGTTTATCTGCCTTGGTCAAAGCTTGTAACGCATATTTCCAACTTGGGCTGAATCGCAGAGAATTGGCCTTGGAAGCTAAGTTTGCATCGGGTTCTTCATCTCGTAGTTTTTATGGCCCCTTGGCAGCCTGGGACAAGGATAGTGGAGAGATTTATCCTGTCGAAACTGACTTGAAACTAGCTATGATTATGTTGATCTTGGAAGACCAGAAAAAACCAATTTCCAGTCGAGATGGGATGAAGCTCTGTGTGGAGACTTCTACGACTTTTGATGAGTGGATTCGTCAATCTGAACAAGATTACAAGGATATGTTAGTCTACCTCAAGGAAAATGACTTTAAGAAAGTTGGAGAATTGACAGAGAAGAACGCCTTGGCTATGCATGCTACGACAAAGACAGCCACTCCATCATTCTCTTATCTGACAGATGCTAGTTATGAGGCTATGGATTTTGTTCGTCAGCTTAGAGAACAAGGAGAATCTTGCTACTTTACCATGGATGCGGGCCCTAATGTCAAGGTTCTTTGCTTGGAAGAGGACTTGGAACATTTGTCAGAACTTTTAGGTCAACGCTATCGCTTAATCGTTTCAAAAACAAAGGATTTGAGCCAAGATGACGATTGTTAAAACTTGTGGGAAGCTCTATTGGGCTGGGGAGTATGCCATTTTAGAACCAGGACAGTTGGCGCTAATAAAGGCTATTCCCATCTATATGACGGCTGAGATTAAAGCGTCTAATAATTATCGACTCTACTCAGATATGTTTTCCTATAGTGTAGACTTGCGACCGGATTCCTCTTATACCTTGATTCAAGAAACAGTTGCCTTGGTGGAGGAGTATCTAACTGCCCAAGGAGTTGAACTGCAGCCTTTTTCTTTAGATATTCGTGGGAAAATGGAACGCGACGGGAAGAAATTTGGCCTAGGTTCTAGTGGCAGTGTGGTTGTTTTGGTTATCAAGGCCATGCTTGCTTTTTATGATAGACCAGCCGAAAGATACCTTTTGTTTAAATTGGCGAGTGCTGTACTTCTTAAACGTGGGGACAATGGCTCCATGGGGGACATTGCCTGTATCGTATCAGAAAACCTCGTCCTCTATCAGTCATTTGACCGCGAGAAAGTGGCACAATGGCTAGAAAAGGAAGAACTGCAAGCTGTATTAGCACGTGACTGGGGCTTTTATATTAGGAGTGTAGAACCAACTTTGAAATTTGATTTTCTGGTTGGTTGGACCAAGGAAGTAGCTGTGTCTAGTCACATGGTCAAGCAAATCAAGGATAATATGAATTCTAGCTTTTTACAGGCTTCAAAAGAAACAGTAGCTAACTTGGTAAAGGCCTTGGATGTAGGTCAAGAAGAAACCATTATTGACTTGCTGGAACAAGCCAGTCAACTTTTAGAAGGCTTGAATTCAGATATTTACACACCTTTGCTCAGGCAATTAAAAAATGCTAGCCAAGACTTAAAAGCTGTCGCTAAAAGTAGTGGTGCTGGTGGTGGAGACTGTGGGATAGCACTTAGCTTTGACCAAGATTCGACCACATTGCTAAAAAAACGCTGGGCTGATTTAGGAATTGAGCTCTTGTATCAAGAAAGGATGGGACATGACGACAAATCGGAAGGATGAACACATCCGCTATGCCCTAGAACAAAAAAGTTCATATAATAGTTTTGATGAAGTTGAATTGATTCATTCTTCACTACCCATGTATGATTTAGATGAAATTGATCTTTCGACAGAATTTGCAGGGCGAAAATGGGACTTTCCTTTTTATATCAATGCCATGACAGGTGGGAGTGAAAAGGGTAAAGAAATCAATCAAAAATTAGCCCAGGTGGCTGAAGCCTGTGGGATTTTATTTGTAACAGGTTCTTACAGTGCCGCTCTTAAGGATCCTTCAGATGACTCTTTTTCAGTCAAAACTAGTTACCCTGATCTCCTTCTTGGAACCAATATTGGCTTAGACAAACCTGTAGAACTAGGATTACAAACAGTCAAAGAGATGACTCCCCTTCTCTTACAAGTTCATGTTAATGTCATGCAGGAATTGCTCATGCCAGAAGGTGAGCGTCAATTTAGATTATGGCAGCATAATCTGAAAGATTATGCTAATCAGATTTCTGTGCCTCTTGTTTTAAAAGAAGTCGGCTTTGGCATGGATGTGAAAACCATTGCTAAGGCTTATGAGATGGGAATACGAACCGTTGATTTGTCTGGTCGTGGGGGAACGAGCTTTGCCTATATCGAAAACCGTCGCGGTGGACAGCGTGACTACCTAAATGACTGGGGTCAATCGACCATGCAAGCTCTTCTGAATGCCCAAGACTGGAAAGACAAGATGGAACTTTTGGTTAGTGGAGGAGTTCGCAATCCACTAGATATCATCAAATGCTTAGTGTTTGGAGCCAAGGCAGTTGGTCTATCACGCACTATGTTAGAGCTGGTTGAGAATTACTCTGTTGATGTCGTTATTTCCATTATTGAAAGCTGGAAGGAAGACCTACGCTTGATTATGTGTACCCTTAATTGTAAAAAAATTGAGGATTTGCAAGAGGTCGACTATCTCTTATATGGAAAATTAAAAGAAGCAAAAGACCAAATGTAAGGAGATCGGGATTTTAGTCCCGGTCTCTTTATCATTCCTCAGACTGATGTGACTTTTGGGATTTGTGATACAATTAAATGGAGAGGACGGATACATGCGAAAATTTCAAATTTTTCTATTTATTGAAGCTTGTTTATTGACAGGAGCTCTGATTATGATGGTATCAGAGCATTTTTCCCGTTTTCTACTGATTTTGCTCTTGTTTTTACTGCTGATTCGATATTATACTGGAAAGCAGGGAAATAACTTTATTTTAGTGGCGGTGAGCATCCTATTTTTCTTTATCATCATGCTTAATCCCTTTGTCATTTTAGCCATCTTTGTGGCCTTGATATACAGCCTGTTCCTGCTTTACCCTATGATGAACCAGGAAAGAGAAGATACCAATCTGGTCTTTGAAGATGTTGTGACAGTAAAGAGGGAGAAGAATCGCTGGTTTGGAAATCTTCATCACTTCTCAAGCTACCAGACTTGCCGCTTTGATGATATCAATCTTTTTCGTCTCATGGGGAAGGATACCATTCATCTAGAGCACGTGATTTTGAGCAATCATGATAATGTCATCATCTTGAGGAAACTTGTCGGTACGACTAGAATTATCGTACCAGTGGATGTTGAAGTCAGCCTTAGTGTTAATTCTCTGTACGGAGATTTAACCTTTTTTGACCAGCCTAAACGTGCTTTGCGTAATGAGCAATTTCATCAAGAAACCAGAGACTATCTCAAGAGTCCCAAGAGTGTTAAGATTCTTTTGACAACTATGGTTGGAGATGTTGAGGTGGTGAGAGGATGAAAAAGCAACCCTATATTTTAATTGGTCTCACCTCATTTCTCTTTGTTGCTTTTCTATTTCGAAGTATTTTTAAGGTCTTAGATTTGGAATGGACTTCTCTCTTCCAAGATTTGGAAAAGACAGAAAAAGTCCTATTTCTAGCTTTGATGTTTAGTCTTGCCCTAGCTTTTTTATTGGTCCTATTTTGGACAATGGTTGACGAAATTTCAAGAAGAAGAATCCAAGCAAATCTTAAACGTCTGCTAACTGGTAAAGATATTAAAAGCCTTGGAGATGCTGATTTAGACGCAAGTTTTAGAAACTTATCAGGCAAGCTTGGTTTATTGACAGAAGCCATTCAAAAAGCGGACAATCAAGCCTTGATCAAGGAAGAAGTGATTATTGAAAAGGAGCGCAAGCGAATCGCGCGTGACTTGCATGATACGGTTAGCCAAGAAATTTTTGCTGCCCATATGATTTTATCAGGACTCAGTCAACAAGCTTCCAGATTAGACAAAGAGAAGATGCAGACACAACTCCAGAGTGTAACAGCTATTTTGGAGACAGCCCAAAGAGATTTGCGTATTCTACTCTTGCATTTGCGACCGATAGAATTGGAACAAAAGAGTCTAGTTGAGGGGATTCAGTTGCTTCTCAAAGAATTGGAAGAAAAAAGTGAACTCAAAGTCAGTTTTAAATATCAGGTAGACGAACTGCCTAAAAAGATTGAGGAGCATGTCTTTCGTATCGTCCAAGAATTGATTAGTAATACTCTCCGTCATGCCCAAGCTTCTTGTCTAGATGTTTATCTTTATCAAACGGAAACTGAATTGCAGTTGAAGGTAGTAGACAATGGTCTCGGTTTTCAGTTAGATGATGTTGATGAACTAAGCTATGGACTACGCAATATCAAAGAACGAGTGGAAGATATGGCAGGGAGCATACAACTATTAACAGCACCCAAGCAGGGTTTGGCAGTGGATATTCGGATCCCCTTGCTTGATTGACGAACAAAAGGAAATAAAATGAAACTATTATTAGTAGATGACCACCAAATGGTGCGACTTGGTTTAAAAAGTTATTTTGAACTACAAGATGATGTAGAGGTTGTTGGAGAAGCAACTAATGGAGCCGAAGGGATTTCCATGGCCTTGGAGCTTCGTCCAGATGTGATCGTCATGGATATTGTTATGCCTGAAGTCAACGGAATTGACGCAACTCTAGCTATTCTCAAAGAATGGCCAGAGGCTAAAATTTTGATTGTGACCTCTTAT
Source organism: Streptococcus sp. 20925_1_44 (assembly GCF_041432435.1). Classification (NCBI taxonomy): domain Bacteria; kingdom Bacillati; phylum Bacillota; class Bacilli; order Lactobacillales; family Streptococcaceae; genus Streptococcus; species Streptococcus sp. 20925_1_44. The sequence goes on along the minus strand of NZ_JAPVZQ010000002.1, from coordinate 95,481 downwards.
CTAGACAATGAAAAAATCATGCCAGTCTTAAATGCTGGGGCTAAAGGCTATATGCTCAAGACATCAAGTGCCGATGAATTGTTCCATGCTGTTCAAAAGGTGGCAGCTGGAGAGCTAGCAATCGAACAAGAGGTGAGTAAGAAAGTAGAATACTACCGCAATCATATGGAACTTCACGAAGAATTAACTGCGCGAGAACGCGATGTCCTTCAACTGATTGCCAAGGGTTATGAAAATCAGCGCATTGCAGATGAGCTCTTTATCTCCCTAAAGACAGTCAAGACCCATGTCTCCAATATCCTAGCCAAACTTGAGGTCAGTGATCGTACCCAGGCAGCAGTTTATGCTTTTCAACATCATCTAGTGGGTTCTGATGAATTTTAGGGGACATAGGATGTAACTGAAGCATGGACGAAAAGCGCATCCATTACTTGAAAAAGTTCGCTACTATGTGGTATAATGGACTGTATTAAAAATTTTAAGGAGAAATGACAGAATGTCTGTATCATTTGAAAACAAAGAAACAAACCGTGGTGTCTTGACTTTCACTATCTCTCAAGACCAAATCAAACCAGAATTGGACCGTGTTTTTAACTCAGTAAAGAAAACTCTTAACGTTCCAGGTTTCCGTAAAGGTCACCTTCCACGTCCTATCTTCGACCAAAAATTTGGTGAAGAAGCACTTTACCAAGATGCAATGAACGCTCTTTTGCCAGACGCTTATGAAGCAGCTGTTAAAGAAGCTGGTCTTGAAGTAGTTGCTCAACCAAAAATTGACGTAACTTCTATGGAAAAAGGTCAAGATTGGGTTATCACTGCAGAAGTTGTTACAAAACCTGAAGTAAAATTGGGTGAATACAAAAACCTTGAAGTATCAGTTGATGTAGATAAAGAAGTAACTGACGCTGATGTTGAAGAGCGTATCGAACGTGAACGCAACAACTTGGCTGAATTGGTGATCAAAGAAGGTGCTGCTGAAGAAGGCGACACTGTTGTTATCGACTTTGTTGGTTCTATCGACGGTGTTGAATTTGACGGCGGAAAAGGTGAAAACTTCTCACTTGGACTTGGTTCAGGTCAATTCATCCCTGGTTTCGAAGACCAATTAGTTGGACATTCAGCTGGTGAAACTGTTGACGTTATCGTAACATTCCCAGAAGACTACCAAGCAGAAGACCTTGCAGGTAAAGAAGCTAAATTCGTAACAACTATCCACGAAGTTAAAGCTAAAGAAGTTCCAGCTCTTGACGATGAACTTGCAAAAGATATCGACGAAGAGGTTGAAACTCTTGACGAATTGAAAGAAAAATACCGCAAAGAATTAGCTACTGCTAAAGAAGAAGCTTACAATGATGCCGTTGAAGGTGCAGCAATTGATAAAGCAGTTGAAAACGCTGAAATCGTAGAACTTCCAGAAGAAATGATCCACGAAGAAGTTCACCGCTCAGTAAATGAGTTCCTTGGAAACTTGCAACGTCAAGGTATCAACCCTGATATGTACTTCCAAATCACTGGAACTACTCAAGAAGACCTTCACAAACAATACGAAGCAGAAGCTGAGTCACGCACTAAGACTAACCTTGTTATCGAAGCAGTTGCGAAAGCTGAAGGATTTGACGCTACTGAAGAAGAAATCCAAAAAGAAATCGAGCAATTGGCTGCAGATTACAACATGGAAGTTGCCCAAGTACAAAGCTTGCTTTCAGCCGACATGTTGAAACACGATATCACAATCAAAAAAGCTGTTGAATTGATCACAAGCACTGCAACAGTAAAATAATCTGAAAAGATAAAAAACCACCGAATCCGGTGGTTTTTTTGTGCTTTATTTTCCGAAAAACTCATCAAGGTCATCTTGGCTAATCCCAATCATGGCTGGGATACTAGTCCAGTTTTCTTCAGTCAGGATGTAAGGTTGATGAGGATCAATCTGGTTTTCTGTTTCAAGAATTGGCTCATTTATTTCTTCAGAGCTTTCAGTTAAGTCGCTGAAACGTTCAATCAGATAGGTTTTTCGAGCAGTTCCAATATGTTTAGTCGCATAATCAAAGGCTTGAAGTTCACCGAGTAGAATGAGTTTGCTTTTAGCCCGAGTAATAGCAGTGTAGATGAGGTTACGCTCCAGCATGCGCTTGCTAGCGCTGGTGATGGGAAGAAACACAACTGGGAATTCACTTCCTTGAGATTTATGGATACTCATGGCGTAGGCAAGACGAATTTTATACCATTCGTTGCGTGGATAGACGACTTCGTTCCCATCAAAATCAATCATTATTTCATCTTGTTTAGATTCAGTGTATTTTCCAGGAATGAGGTCCGTGATGTAGCCTAGGTCTCCGTTAAAAACGTTGACTTCTGCATCGTTAACCAAATGAATGACCTTATCTCCACTACGATACTGAAACTGACTTGCTTCAAAACTAATCTGTCCTTTTTGAAGAGGATTGAGCAGTTCTTGCATGAGTTGATTGATGGCATCGATTCCTGCTGTACCACGATACATAGGAGCTAGAACTTGGATGTCTCGTGCAGGGATGCCACTTCTGATGGCAGCGTCTAGGATTTTTTCAATGGTCGCTGGGATCTGGTTACTAGCGATTTCAAAGTAGGAACGGTCTGCTTTTTTCTGAGTGAAATCTGCAGGTAAAATTCCCTGACGAATCCGACTCGCAAGTGTGACAATGGTTGATTCTTCGCTCTGACGATAAATTCGTTCCAAGCGTGTTTGAGGAATACTTGGAATCTGGAGCAAGTCAGCCAGAACTTGGCCTGGGCTAACCGATGGCAACTGATCACTATCTCCAACGATGAGAATTTTACTAGTAGAGGAGATATTTGAGAAGAGTTGATTGGCTAGCCAAGTATCTACCATAGAAAACTCGTCTACGATGATAAAGTCAGCATCTAGATAATCTTCTAAATGGCTTGTGTCGTCGTCACCAGTCATACCCAAGTGGCGGTGAATGGTTGCACTCGGCAAGCCTGTTAGTTCATTCATGCGACGAGCCGCACGACCAGTTGGAGCAGCAAGGAGAATCGGTAGATTACTTTTCTTTCGAAGGTCCAGACCTTCTAATAGAGCATAGACGGCAATAATCCCATTGATAACAGTGGTTTTTCCAGTACCAGGTCCGCCGGTCAGGATAAAGACCTTGTTTTGGATAGCATCGCAGATTGCCTGTTTTTGAATGGCATCGTATTGGATGCCTAATTCTTCCTCAACAATTGCGATCTGCTCCTGGATGATTTCTGTTTCTTGTTTATCGGTTTCTTCTTTTTCAAGGATACGAATGAGGTGATTATGAATCCCTTCTTCAGCGAAAAAGAGACTGTTGTCAAAGATTTTGGTGTCAACTTGTTGAACTTTTTCTTCTTCAATGAGATTGGACAATTCTTGAGCAAGTTGACTTGGTTCTAGTTCTACAGGACGTGAGGATTCCAGTAGATTTAGAGTCTTTTCTAATAAGTCTCTAGCTTCAACATAAGTATCCCCACTTTCCATACAAGCGTTTAAAAGGCTATGAATGAGTCCTGCTCGGAAACGTTCAGGTGCCTGGCTTTCAATGCCCAATTCTTGTGCCAATTGGTCAGCTATGGTAAAACCCAAACCCTTGATATCTTCTACCAACTGGTAAGGATAGTTCTCAACGATATCGATGGTTTCCTCTTTGTAGGTATCCTGAATTTGAATAGCTAATTTATTAGGAATGCCATAGTTGGCAAGCTTGGCCAAGACCATTTCTGTACCGTAGTTGAGACGGAGTGTGGATACAAAGGCCTCACGACTTTTAGAAGACAGCCCTGAGATAGTCTCAAGTTTTTCAGGATGTTCTAGGATTTCATCGATAGTATTTTCCCCATAGAGTTCCACAATCTTTTGGGCAGTTTTGAGACCAATCCCCTTGAAATGGCTGCTAGAGAAATATTTGACCAATCCCTTACTAGTTGGTTTTGCTCTTTCGTAACGGGAAATCTGCAGTTGTTCTCCGTATTTGGAGTGTTGGACAATCTGCCCCCAGAAAGTGTATTCTTCTCCCTCGATAACATCAGCCATGGTCCCTGTAACAATGATCTCGAAATCATCAAAGTCCTCAGCATTGGTATCATCTATATCTAAAAGGAGAATACGGTAAAAGTTGCTGACATTTTCAAAAATAATACGTTCAATCGTACCTGTAAAATAGACTTCCATATAATTCCTTTACATTCCTGAATGAAATCTATCATTCAGAATAGAATGAGAAGAGGCTGAGATTTATATTTCTCGGCCTCTTAGTGTTCTTAAAATGTTCCGATACGTTTGAGTGGCCAGAAACGGAATTTAGCCTCTCCAATGATATCTTTTGCTTTAAAAGTACCAACATGTCGACTGTCACTAGATACCAGACGGTCATCACCAAGTAGGAGGTATTGTCCCTCTGGAACAGTGAAGGTAAAGCTAGTATTGAAGTTAACATCTAAGGTAAAGGCATCAGCTTTTTCAGCAAGACTTCTGAAGTACTCGCCTTTTTTCCCATCCCAGCTATCTCCGGTATAGGTTGATTGGAGTTTATCCTCTTTAAAGCGTTTGAGATAATCTGCTAGGTAAGGCTCATCGGTTTCTTGATTGTTGATGTAGAGCTTATCATTTTCGTAACGGATGGTATCACCTGGCAATCCGATGACTCGCTTCACGATATCTTTATTCCCTTCATCCTCATGAGCGACAACTATATCAAAGCGATCGATAGGGAGATGTTTGACAACGAAGAGAATTTCTCCATCAGCTAGAGTAGGGTCCATAGAGTGTCCTTCTACACGAACATTGCTCCAGAGAAAGAGACGGCTGAGACCTACTAATGCAATAATCAGGAAGAAAATTCCCCACTCTTTTAAAAATATTTTAAAATAATTCATACTTTTACCTTTCTAGAAGTTGCTTGGCTTTTTCTGTGTTTTTAAAATGCAGCTTTGCACAGAAGCCGAGCCCTTTCATTCCATATGCTTGAAGTATTTGGCTAGCTACCTTGTCAGAAGCAGCTCCAGCACCACTTGGAAGTTGATAGCCTAACTCTCGTCCTAAGTTTTCAAGATTTTCTAGGAAGAGATCACGCGCAATGATGGAGCTAACTGCAACAGCCAAGTACTTGCCCTCAGCTTTTTCCTCTAGCGTGACTGGATTAGGAAAATGATTGGCTTCATTTTTTAGATATTTTTCATAATTTTGTGAGCTGGTAAAGGCGTCAATAACAATTTTTTCAGGCTCAACTCCCTTTTGAAGGAGGAGAAAGATTGCTTGATTGTGAAGAGCTACCTTGACAGAAACAGCATTATAGCGTTCTCCAATGACTTCGTTATACTTACTTGGCGAAAGAAGGAGTGCTTGATGTTGAATCTTCTCCTTAAGAAGGGGAGCAATCTGACGAATCTTTTGGTCAGTTAGTGTTTTAGAATCTCCAACCCCGAGTCTTCGTAAAAAGTCATGCTGATCAGGAGTTACAAATGACGCCACTACAGCCAGACCACCGAAGTAGGAACCATTTCCAACTTCATCTGTTCCAACCAAGGGGAAATTTTGCCCGCTAACTATTTGTGCTACTTGATAACCAAAAAAGCTAGCGTATCTTTCAGCGGCTTCTCCTTGCAAGAGGACTTTCCCAGATGTATAGACGGAAACACTGGCTTGAGGAAGTTTTAAAAAGTAGCGAATATAGGGATTTTTACTAGGAGTGAGTGCATGTTCATGCTTTTGAACAAAAGCCTGAATTTCCTTTTCACTCGGAGTTAATGTGATACTTGCCATAGTCTCTATTGTACCATAAAAGCGCTAGAATTGGTAAAAACTGACAAATTAAGTGAAATTTGGTATAATATCTTGAGGTGAATTTTATGGCAAATTTAAATCGATTCAAGTTTACATTTGGGAAAAAAACATTAACGCTGACAACTGAACATGACAATCTTTTCATGGAGGAGATTGCTAAAGTTGCGACGGAAAAGTATGAAGCAATCAAAGAACAAATGCCTGGAGCTGATGATGAGACAGTAGCTATTCTCTTAGCAGTTAACTGCTTGTCAACACAGCTCAGCCGTGAGATTGAATTTGATGATAAGGAGCAAGAGTTAGAATCGCTCCGTTATAAAGTGGTTGCGGCTAAACAAGAGCAGAGTAAGATTGAGGATTCCCTATGATTTCCATTCTACTCTTATTAATCCTTGCTTGGAGCTTTTATATTGGCTACCGCAGAGGAATTATTTTGCAAGCATATTATCTTGTAGCAACGATTGTCTCTGCTTATTTTGCAAGCAAATATTACCTAGCTTTAGGGCAGAAGTTCAATTTATTAATCCCTTATGCTAATCCGCAGGAAGGACAGGGAACTTTCTTTTTCCCATCCAATCAACTTTTCCATCTAGATAAGGTTTTTTATGCAGGCGTTGGCTTCCTCTTAGCCTTTACGATTTTTTACTGCATCGGCCGTTTGCTTGGTCTTTTTCTAAACCTAGTACCAAGTAAGATACTTGATGGGAAATACTATCGTATCGGTGCGGGTGTGCTATCAATCGGTGTGACCTTGTTTGTCCTCCAGATGATGCTAACGATTCTCGCGACTGTGCCATTACAAATTGTTCAAAATTCACTTGAAAATAGCTTTGTAGCTAGACATATCATCCAAAGCATTCCATTCACAACTAATTTTATTAAACAGCTTTGGGTTACTAAATTAATCGGTTAAAAAGGGCGGGAACTATTCCTAGCCTTTTGTTTACAATTTCGAAAAGTAAGAGATTGATTTAAAGAGTTAAAAATAAGAAAAGCCATAACTTTTATACTAAGGAAATAAGATGAATACAAAAATACTAGAAACGTTAGAATTTAACAAGGTCAAGGCTTTATTTGAACCTCATCTTTTGACGGAACAAGGACTAGAACAGTTAAAAGAGCTAGTCCCAACAGATAAAGCTGATAAAATTAGACAGGCCTTTGCAGAGATGAAGGAAATGCAAGAACTCTTTGTTGAGCATCCTCATTTCAGTATTTCTGCAACAAAAGATATTGCGGCTACCTGCAAACGTTTGGAGATGGGTGCTGATCTCAACATAGAGGAATTTCTCCTTCTCAAACGTGTCATATTTGCCAGCCGTGAACTGAAAAATTTCTATGATAATCTTGAAAATGTCCGCTTGGACCACTTGGCAAATTGGTTTGAGAAACTTCATGATTTCCCACATCTACAGGGCAATCTCCAAGCCATCAATGAAGCTGGATTTATTGAGAATTTTGCTAGTGAAGAACTAGCACGAATCCGTCGTAAAATCCATGATAGTGAGAGCCAAGTTCGTGACGTCTTGCAAGACCTTCTTAAACAAAAGGCTCAGATGTTGACTGAAGGTATCATCGCTAGTAGAAATGGTCGCCAGGTTCTTCCTGTCAAAAACACCTATCGTAATAAGATTGCCGGTGTGGTTCATGATATTTCTGCCAGCGGGAACACTGTCTATATCGAACCGCGTGAAGTAGTCAAGCTGAGCGAAGAAATCGCCAGTCTGCGTGCGGATGAACGCTATGAGATGATGCGTATTCTTCAGGAACTCTCTGAACGAGTAAGACCGCATGCAGCTGAAATCGCAAATGATGCCTGGATTATTGGACATTTGGACTTGATTCGGGCTAAGGTCCGCTTTATCCAAGAGACAGGAGCAGTGGTTCCTCAAGTTTCTGAAGGACAGGAGATTCAACTTCTTCATGTTCGCCATCCCTTGGTGCAAAATGCTGTTGCTAATGATGTACACTTTGGTAAGGATTTAACAGCCATCGTCATAACTGGTCCCAATACGGGTGGTAAGACCATTATGCTCAAAACCTTAGGTTTGACGCAATTGATGGCTCAGTCTGGTTTGCCGATTTTAGCCGATAAGGGAAGTCGTGTAGGGATTTTTGAGGAGGTCTTTGCGGATATCGGAGACGAACAATCCATCGAACAAAGTCTTTCAACTTTCTCTAGTCACATGACTAATATTGTAGATATTCTTGGTAAGGTCAATCAAAACTCGCTCTTGTTACTAGATGAGCTTGGAGCTGGTACAGATCCTCAAGAAGGTGCTGCCCTTGCCATGTCTATCCTAGAGGACTTGCGCTTGCGTCAGGTCAAGACTATGGCAACCACTCACTATCCTGAACTTAAGGCCTATGGGATTGAAACGGCTTATGTTCAGAATGCCAGCATGGAGTTTGATACAGCTAGCTTGCGCCCGACCTATCGCTTTATGCAAGGCGTACCTGGTCGAAGCAACGCCTTTGAGATTGCTAAACGTCTCGGCTTGTCAGATGTCATTGTAGGCGATGCCAGCAAGCAGATTAATCAAGACAATGATGTCAATCGCATTATTGAACAATTGGAAGAGCAGACGCTTGAAAGCCGTAAACGTCTTGAGAATATTCGCCAAGTCGAGCAAGAAAACCTCAAGATGAACCGTGCGCTTAAAAAACTCTACAACGAGCTCAATCGTGAGAAGGAAACAGAACTCAATAAGGCGCGTGAGCAAGCTTCGGAGATTGTTGACTTAGCTCTGGCAGAAAGTGATGATATTCTTAAAAATCTTCATAGTAAATCTCAACTGAAACCACATGAAATTATCGAAGCCAAGGCCAAACTCAAGAAGTTAGCACCTGAAAAAGTAGATCTTTCTAAAAATAAAGTCCTCCAAAAGGCTAAGAAAAAACGAGCTCCAAAAATTGGAGATGATATCATCGTTTTAAGCTATGGTCAACGAGGTACCTTGACTAATCAACTCAAGGATGGTCGCTGGGAAGCTCAAGTTGGCTTGATTAAGATGACGCTTGAAGAAAAAGAGTTTGACTTGGTTCAGGCTCAGCAAGAAGCGCCAGTCAAGAAAAAACAAGTTAACGTGGTCAAGCGTGCTGCTGGTAAAGCACCACAGGCTCGACTAGACCTTCGTGGCAAACGTTATGAGGAAGCTATGGAAGCCTTGGATGTCTTTATCGACCAAGCCCTACTCAACAACATGGCCCAAGTGGACATCATCCATGGTATCGGTACAGGAGTCATCCGCGAAGGAGTAACCAAATATCTCCAAAGAAACAAGCAAGTCAAGAGCTTTGGCTATGCACCTCAAAATGCAGGTGGTTCTGGAGCGACTATCGTTACCTTTAAAGGCTAACCAAACTATAGAATGAAATGTCAAAAAAGTACCCATCAAATGATAGGTACTTTTTTGATGAATTTATTTTAATCATTATTGTTAGTGAGTATTTTAAAAGGGGACAATCGTTTTATAGCAAAAAAATTGATGAAGGCTTGTCTAGCTGAGCTTTATTTATGCTATACTGATAGTAACGTCATTTTCGGAGGTTGGTATGAAAAAACTCCCCTTAGCCTTTTCAGGTTGCTTATTGGGATTGGCTGGAGCAGGAAATCTCATCTTGGATATTTTTCCGCTTTTATCACACATCTTTAGTTTGTCAGGCTTGATTTTATGGTTTTATTTTTTGGCAAGCCACCTCAATAACTGGCATGAAAGTAAGCAAGAATTAAAGAAAGCCCCTGTTTTGTCAGGAATGGCAACCTTTCCCATGGCAGGGATGATTTTATCAACGTATTTATTACGAATCTTACCCCCGAACATGAGCATTGTTGCACAGATTCTCTGGTGGTTTGCTTTTCTTCTAGACGTTTACCTCATTTTATACTTTACAAAGAACTATGTCTTGGTTAAACAAAGGGCCAGTGCAACACCAACTTGGACGGTTCTTTATGTAGGAATAGCAGTAGCAAGTTTGACCTACCCCGTGGTAGGCATTGTTGGGATTGCCTATGGAGCTTGGATTTTTGGTTTTATCTTAACACTTATCCTTTACCCTCTAATTTATCAAGATTTGAGGAAAAATCCATTACCGCTCGCTTTGCTGGGACAAGAAGGAATTTATTGTGCTCCATTTTCTCTCCTTTTGGCAGCATTAGTGAGAGTAGGAGGATACAGTCTTCCTAGTTGGATTTTACTAGTTATGATCCTTGCATCACAGACCTTCTTTTTCTTTGTCCTTAGTCGCTTGCCAAGGATTTTAAAACAAGGTTTCCAACCAGCCTTCTCAGCCCTAACCTTTCCAACCATCATCACAGCAACTTCATTGAAAATGTCCCAAGGCATTCTTCAGTTTCCGGTCCTCAACCTTCTCGTTTGGTTAGAGATTATCATTTGTTTAACAATCCTCATCTACGTATTAGTAGAGTATATACGATATTTAAGGAACTAAAAGAACCCCTAGCACGGAGAAGTGAAATGAAAAAAGGTGCAGACCTATAACGGTGTAAGGGATAGCTAGAATAAATAAATATTAATAAAGAGAGTGTGTAAAATGAACCATAAGATTGCAATTTTATCAGACATTCATGGCAATACAACAGCCTTAGCTGGAGTGCTTGAGGACGCTAAAAATTTGGGAGCGACTGAATATTGGCTTCTGGGAGATATTTTTCTTCCTGGGCCGGGAGCAAATGACTTGGTGGCTCTTTTAAAAGACCTTCCCATTACAGCATCTGTTCGAGGCAACTGGGATGATTGCGTGTTAGAGGCTTTAGATGGGCAATATGGTTTAGAGGATCCCCAAGAAATCCAGCTTATGCGATTGACCCAGTATCTGATGGAGCGTCTAAACCCAGAGCATATTGATTGGTTGAGAAATCTACCTATGGTAGCCAAGAAAGAAGCAGAAGGTTTGCGCTTTTCTCTTTCACATAATTTACCTGAGAAAAATTATGGTGGTGATTTGCTGGTTGAAAATGATACCAAAAAATTTGACCAGTTACTTGATGAAACTACTGATGTAGCCGTCTATGGTCATGTTCACAAGCAGTTGCTTCGTTATGGTAGCCAAGGTCAACAAATCATCAATCCAGGTTCGATTGGTATGCCTTATTTTGATTGGGAAGGGTTAAAAAATCACCGTGCCCAGTATGCCTTACTCGAAGTTGAAAATGGTGAATTGGTCAATATCCAATTTCGTAAGGTTGCCTATGATTATGAAGCAGAGTTAGAATCAGCCAAGGAGAAAGGCCTTCCTTTTATCGAAATGTATGAAGAGTTGCGACGTGAGGACAACTATCAAGGCCATAACAGAGATTTGTTAGCTAGTTTAATTGAAAAGCATGGCTATGTGGAGGATGTGAAGAACTATTTTGATTTTTTGTAAGAGTTGCTTTAATTAACAGATACTAAATAAACGATTGGACGAGCCAATCGTTTTTAGTATATCTTATTGTAATTGAGATTGATCTGGTAGGTAGGAACCACCGAGATAGGTTTTGCTGAGTTTTTCAAGGGTTCCATCTTGGTAGAGTTCTTTAAGGACCTTGTCAAATTGTTCTTTAAATTCTTTTTCGTCGCTTGAGAAGATGATGTAGTTGTTTGGATTATCATTGCTCTCCAAGTCGACTACGTTCAAGTCTAAACCTCGGTCTTGGATAATTTTTTGAACAGAGATTTTATCAAAGATTAGGAAATCAAATTCACCGTTGGCGAGGTCAGTCAGACGCTTAGCCACATCTTCGCCAGAATATTGGATGGTAGCAGGATTGTCGGAGTGGCTTTGATTCCAGTCTGTAACAACCTTGGCAGTAGAGGTTCCAGTGTCATCCTGAGTAGTTTTACCAGCGATGTCTTGAAGAGAGGTAAGAGCCTTGTCTTTTCTGCTCACAAGAACCAAAGGATTTTTTGCGATAGGTAGCGAGTAGAGGTATTTGTCGGCTCTCTCTTTGGTGTAGCTCAAGTTGTTGGCAGCAGCTTGGTAACGGCCAGCATCAACTCCAGGGAAGATACTCTCCCAAGCTGTTTTTTGAAATTCCATCTTGTATTGGTCCAGTTTTTCATCAACCGCTTTTAAAACTTCAACATCATATCCAGTTAAATTACCATCTTTTTCAAAGTCAAAAGGTGGGATGTCTCCGGCAGTGGCTACGACAATGGTTTTAGGGCTAGTAGTAGAAGTTGAAGCACTTTCCTGTTTAGATTGTCCACAGGCGACCAACAAGGGACTGATAGCTAAGAATAAGAATAATTTTTTCATAAGAATCTCCTTTACTTCATGATACCTAGCTTACCAGACAATCAATCAAATAGCCAATATATATTTTTTATGGAAGTGATAGAAAAATATTATAATTTTCAGTTTGAGTTTGTAATCTAAAATGTAAATCAGATAAGAAAAAGATAATTTAGGCCACAAATGAAAAATCTCTGCAAGCTCTTTCAGAATGTGGTAAAATGGAAGCAGTAGAAATAGAAAAGGAAATCAATTATGAAATTTCTTGAGTTAAATAAAAAACGTCATGCGACTAAGCATTTTATTGATAAACCAGTTGATCCCAAGGATGTTCGAACAGCTATTGAAATCGCAACCTTGGCACCGAGTGCTCACAACAGTCAGCCTTGGAAGTTTGTTGTGGTTCGCGAGAGAAATGCTGAACTAGCAAAATTGGCTTACGGTTCAAACTTTGAGCAAGTAGCATCTGCCCCTGTAACCATTGCCTTGTTTACAGATACTGACCTAGCTAAACGAGCTCGCAAGATTGCCCGTGTTGGTGGAGCAAAGAACTTCTCAGAAGAACAACTTCAGTACTTTATGAAAAATCTTCCAGCAGAGTTTGCGCGTTACAATGAACAACAAATCAGTGACTACCTAGCCCTTAATGCAGGGTTGGTTGCGATGAACTTAGTCCTTGCATTGACTGACCAGGGAATCGGATCAAACATTATCCTTGGTTTTGATAAATCAAAAGCCAATGAAGTCTTGGAAGTTGAAGAACGCTTCCGTCCAGAACTTTTGATCACAGTAGGATACACAGACGAGAAGTTGGAACCAAGCTACCGCTTGCCAGTAGACGAAATTATCGAAAAAAGATAGGAAGTAAAAATGACAGTTATTGATTTTACAGCAGAAGTAGAAAAACGTAAAGAAGCCCTCTTGGCTGACTTGTTTAGCCTTTTAGAAATCAACTCAGAACGTGATGACAGTAAGGCAGATGCGGAGCACCCATTTGGACCTGGTCCAGTAAAAGCTTTGGAGAAATTCCTTGAAATCGCAGACCGTGATGGTTACCCAACAAAAAATGTCGACAACTATGCAGGACATTTTGAGTTTGGTGAAGGGGAAGAAGTTCTCGGAATCTTTGCCCACATGGACGTAGTGCCAGCAGGTAGTGGATGGGATACTGATCCTTACACTCCAACTATCAAAGATGGTCGTCTCTATGCGCGTGGTGCTTCAGATGATAAGGGTCCTACAACTGCATGTTACTATGGTTTAAAAATCATCAAAGAATTGGGACTTCCAACTTCTAAAAAAGTTCGCTTTATCGTCGGAACTGATGAAGAATCAGGTTGGGCAGACATGGACTACTACTTTGAGCATGTAGGACTTGCGAAGCCAGATTTTGGTTTCTCTCCAGATGCTGAATTCCCTATTATTAATGGTGAAAAAGGAAATATCACAGAATACCTCCACTTTGCTGGTGAAAACAAGGGTGCAGCTCGTCTTCACAGCTTCACAGGTGGTTTGCGTGAAAACATGGTGCCAGAATCAGCAACGGCAGTTGTTTCAGGTGACTTGGCTGATTTGCAAGCGAAACTAGATGTCTTTGTTGCAGAGCACAAGCTTAGAGGAGACATTCAAGAAGAGAATGGTAAGTACAAGGTTACAATTATCGGTAAATCTGCCCACGGTGCTATGCCTGCTTCAGGTGTCAATGGTGCAACTTACCTAGCCCTCTTCCTCAGCCAATTTGCCTTTGAAGGAGCTGCAAAAGACTTCCTTGACATTGCAGGAAAGATTCTCTTAAATGACCATGAAGGTAAAAATTTGAATGTGGCTCATGTGGATGAAAAGATGGGTGCCCTTTCTATGAATGCTGGTGTCTTCCGCTTTGATGAAACAAGTGCTGACAATACCATTGCCCTTAACTTCCGTTATCCAAAAGGAACAAGTCCAGAGCAAATCAAGTCAGTTCTTGAAACCTTGCCAGTTGATTCAGTTAGCCTTTCTGAACATGGTCACACACCTCACTATGTACCAATGGAAGATCCGCTTGTCCAAACCTTGTTAAATGTTTATGAAAAACAAACAGGTCTTCAAGGGCATGAACAAGTTATTGGTGGCGGAACATTTGGCCGTCTCTTAGAGCGTGGTGTAGCCTACGGTGCTATGTTCCCAGATTCTATCGATACCATGCACCAAGCCAACGAATTTATCGCCTTGGATGATCTCTTCCGTGCAGCAGCCATCTACGCTGAAGCTATCTATGAATTGATCAAATAATGCTATAGAAGTCTGAGATTTTATGCTTAGACTTCTTTTTGGAGGGAGAGTAGATGTCTCAAATCGAAAGAATCAAACAAGCCATCATGGCTGATCCACAAAATCAACACTATACTGAGCAAGGAATCGAACCTCTCTTTGCTGCTCCTAAAACAGCTCGTATCAATATCATTGGGCAGGCACCTGGGCTAAAAACCCAAGAAGCGGGGCTTTACTGGAAGGATAAAAGTGGCGACCGCTTGCGAGAGTGGTTGGGTGTGGACGAAGATACTTTTTACAAGTCAGGTTATTTTGCAGTTATGCCAATGGATTTCTATTTTCCAGGGCATGGAAAATCCGGTGACTTACCGCCTAGACCTGGTTTTGCAGAAAAGTGGCACCCTAAACTTTTAAAAGAATTACCAGATATTCAATTGACGCTTTTGATTGGTCAGTATGCTCAGGCTTACTATCTGCATGAGAAAGTTAGTGGCAAGGTAACAGACCGTGTGCATCGCTTTAAGGATTATTTGCCAGATTATTACCCTTTGGTTCACCCGTCACCTCGGAACCAAATCTGGATGAAAAAGAATCCTTGGTTTGAAGCAGATGTTTTGCCTAACTTGAAAGAAAGAATTCAAAAAATTCTCGGAGAAGAAAAATGAAAGAAATTACTTTTAATGATTTTTACCAACTATACCAGAAAGAGTCGCTTTCTGTATTAGATGTGAGAGAAGTAGAGGAATTTGAGACTCTTCATTTAGAAGGCGCTCGTAATTTTCCTCTCAGCCAATTAGCTGATACTTATAAACAACTAGATAAGGATAATCTTTACTATGTGATTTGTAAATCAGGAATGCGTTCAGCTCGCGCTTGTCAATTTTTAGCAGAACAAGGATATGAGGTTATCAATGTCCAAGGTGGCATGGATGCCTTAGAATAAGAAAAAACTCCCTTTAAGACCGAAAATAAGAAAGGTTTTAAAGGGAGTTTATTTGCTCTAAAAATCAGAAAATTGAAAACATTTTAAAATTATTCCGAGATAGCCTTTTCAAGCCTTTAATCATGTTATACTAAGAAAGTATTTTATTTTTTATAAGGAGAGTTTATGGCTAAAAAAGGTGCTTTAACAGGATTACTCCTGTTTGGAATATTTTTTGGTGCGGGTAATTTGATTTTCCCCCCTACCCTAGGTGCTCAATCTGGGGAACACTTTCTCCCTGCCATTGCAGGATTTGTACTTTCAGGTGTTGGACTTGCCGTCTTGACCTTGATTATCGGAACCTTAAATCCTAAGGGATATATCTATGAGATTTCTACAAAGATTTCTCCTTGGTTTGCAACGATTTATCTAGCAGTTTTGTACTTGTCGATTGGTCCATTCTTTGCCATTCCACGTACTGCAACAACTTCTTATGCAGTAGGGATTAGTCCCCTCTTGGCAGATGCTGACAAAGGTCTAGGCTTGATTGCCTTTACCCTTATCTACTTTGTTGCAGCATTCTTAATCGCGCTTAATCCTTCAAAGATTTTGGATCGTATCGGTCGTGTTTTGACACCAGTTTTTGCCCTCTTAATTATCATCTTGGTAATCCTTGGAGCCCTCAAATATGGTGGAAATGCTCCACAAGCAGCTACAGCAGCTTATCAAGCTTCAGCATTTGGAGCAGGATTCCTTGAAGGATATAATACTCTAGATGCTCTCGCATCTGTTGCCTTTAGTGTAATCGCGGTTGAAACCTTGAAACAACTTGGATTTTCGAGTAAGAAAGAGTACATCTCAACCATTTGGGTAGTCGGAATTGTCGTAGCGCTTGGCTTTAGTGCTCTATACATTGGCCTAGGTTTCCTTGGAAATCACTTCCCAATGACAGAAGAAGCGATGAAGGGTGGAACTCCAGGGGTTTATATCTTGTCACAAGCGACCCAAGAAATCTTTGGTTCAACAGCTCAATTATTCCTAGCAGCCATGGTAACAGTAACTTGCTTCACAACGACTGTAGGTTTGATTGTTTCAACTGCTGAATTCTTTAACGGACGTTTCCCACAACTCAGCTATAAGGTTTATGCGACTGTCTTTACCTTGATTGGTTTTGCCATTGCCAACCTTGGTCTTGATGCAATCATCAAATATTCTATCCCTGTCCTAGTTATCTTGTATCCAATTACCATTGTGATTGTTATGATTGTGATTGTGAACAAATTTGTACCACTTT
Organism: Streptococcus sp. 20925_1_44; assembly: GCF_041432435.1. Classification (NCBI taxonomy): domain Bacteria; kingdom Bacillati; phylum Bacillota; class Bacilli; order Lactobacillales; family Streptococcaceae; genus Streptococcus; species Streptococcus sp. 20925_1_44. The sequence continues at coordinate 78,975 of NZ_JAPVZQ010000002.1, read as the reverse complement.
CAAAACCAGGCATGCAAATGACGATGGGTCTTGTTACAGCTATTGCCGTAGCTAGTGTCTTGGGAAGTTCATTTGAAGTGACTTTCCTTGCCAATATTGTGAATGCTCTACCATTTGCTAAGGCTTCATTGCCATGGTTAGTACCAGCGATCATTGGGATTTTACTTTCCCTTGTTCTTCCAAATAAGCAAAAGAGTGAAGCTTTTGAGATGGAATAAAAAAAATCTTGGCTTATGCCAAGGTTTTTTTATTACTCTTAGTTCGTTTTTTCAGTATATCCAAGGCCCTCAAGCATCTTTTTAGTTTTTGAAAAACTCACACGTTTTCCAGCTCCTGAATATTCATTAGGCATTGCTTTTTTCATCTCATCAAGATTGACTACAGTCATGTCAATGACCATGGTATGGATGACTTTTCCATCTTTGAATTCGATATTTTGTGTAACACCTTTGATTCCCTCATACCCTTTATAAGTTTTCACGATAAGTTCTTTAAGCTCATCAGCGCTCTTATTGAGTATCTCAGGTTCAAAAACATTATAAACTTCTTGTTTCATAACGTCATCACCCTCAACAGTATATGTCAAGGTAGAATGTCTTCCTGGATTACTGTCATGAACAAAGACTACAGTTTTTGATTCAGCTTTCTTTTCTGTAGTTTCAGCTTCAGTCGTTTTTACCTCAGTTGTCTCTGCTTTTGAGGAGTTAGAAGTTATTGATGATTGTTTAGAACATCCCAACAAGAATGCCAACGGTAAGGCTAAGAGAAGCGTCATTTTGAAATATCTGTTCATATTTTTTCCTTTCATCATAAGAACTTTTTTCATTATATCATAAAATACTTTTGCAATCAAAGTATATTCGTTTTTCCTTTTTACACATACTAAAATGGGAAAAGTGATATAATGGTAGAAAGAGGTGAAGAAATGAATCAAACTGTAGAATATATCAAAGAACTAACTGCTATCGCATCGCCAACAGGTTTTACACGTGAAATTACGAATTATTTGGTTGAGACTCTTGAAAAACTAGGTTATCAACCAATCCGTACTGCCAAAGGTGGTGTCAATGTTACTGTCAAAGGTAAAAATGACGAGCAACAGCGTTATGTGACCGCTCATGTGGATACCTTGGGAGCTATCGTTCGCGCTGTTAAACCAGATGGTCGTCTTAAAATGGACCGTATTGGTGGCTACCCTTGGAATATGATTGAAGGAGAAAACTGTACAGTTCATGTGGCTAGTACAGGTAAGACTATTTCAGGTACCATTTTGATCCACCAGACTTCTTGTCATGTATACAAGGACGCTGGCACTGCTGAACGCACGCAGGACAATATGGAAGTGCGTTTGGACGAAAAAGTGACCAATGAAAAAGAAACACGCGCACTTGGTATTGAGGTTGGTGACTTTATCAGCTTTGACCCACGAACTGTCGTAACTGAGACAGGCTTTATCAAATCGCGTCATTTGGATGATAAGGTCAGTGCAGCTATCCTTCTAAATCTCCTTAAAGTCTATAAGGAAGAGGGGGTTGAACTTCCTGTCACCACCCATTTTGCTTTTTCAGTCTTTGAAGAAGTGGGCCATGGTGCTAACTCAAGTATCCCAAGTCAAGTTGTCGAATATCTAGCAGTAGATATGGGAGCAATGGGAGATGACCAGCAGACGGATGAGTACACAGTGTCAATCTGTGTCAAAGATGCTTCAGGTCCTTATCACTACGAATTCCGTCAACATCTGGTTGCCTTGGCAAAAGAGCAGGATATTCCATTTAAACTCGATATCTATCCATTTTACGGTTCAGACGCTTCTGCAGCTATGTCAGCTGGAGCAGAAGTCAAACATGCCCTTCTCGGAGCGGGTATCGAGTCTAGTCACTCTTATGAGCGGACTCATATTGATTCTGTTCTTGCTACTGAGCGTATGGTGGACGCATATCTTAAGAGTGGATTGGTAGACTAAGATGTGCTTGATTTGCCAACGAATTGAATGGATTAAGTCAGGGGAAAATCCTTACTTTGTGAAGGAACTGGAAACAGGCTATGTTGTCATTGGAGATCACCAGTATTTTGAAGGCTACACTTTATTCCTAGCAAAAGAACATGTCACAGAATTACACCATATGGATACTCCTGTCAAACTACGATTTTTAGAGGAAATGAGCTTGGTCCAAGAAGCTGCCTCTAAGGCTTTTTCTGCTCAAAAGATGAATGTAGAGTTGTTGGGAAACGGTGATGCACATGCCCACTGGCATATTTTTCCAAGACGAGAGGGTGATATGAAGGGACACGGTCTTAATGGTCGTGGTCCAGTTTGGTGGGTTCCTTGGGAAGAAATGGTCGCTGAAGAATATCAGGTTAAGGGAAGCAAATTAGAAGGTTTGGTTGAAACCTTATCTGAAACTTTGGACCAAATGATAGAAATGAAAGGATAAACAATGAAAAAAAGATACCTTGTATTATCAGGATTGCTGGCCTTGACATTGGCAGCTTGTTCGCAAGAAAAGCCAGCGACTTCAGAAACGCAGACTTCAACTGAAGAAAAAACCGTCCAAGAAGGGACTGTCGGTAGTAAATCTCAGGAAGCAAGCCAGAAAAAGGCAGAAGTAGTTAATAAGGGAGATTACTATAGCGTTCAAGGGAAGTACGATGAGATTGTTATCGCTAATAAGCATTATCCCTTGTCTAAGGACTATAATCCTGGAGAAAATCCTACAGCAAAGGCGGAGTTGTTGAAGCTTATTGCTGCTATGCAGGAAGCAGGTTTCCCAATCAGCGACCACTATAGTGGTTTCAGAAGTTATGAAACTCAAACTCAACTTTATCAGGACTATGTCAACAAAGACGGAAAGGCAGAGGCTGACCGCTATTCTGCACGACCTGGATATAGTGAACACCAAACTGGACTAGCATTTGACCTTATCGGTACAGATGGTGATTTGGTGACAGAAGAAAAAGCTGCCCAATGGCTTTTAGATCATGCTGCTGACTATGGTTTTGTCGTTCGCTATCTCAAAGGTAAGGAAAAAGAAACAGGCTATATGGCTGAAGAATGGCACCTTCGCTACGTCGGAAAAGAAGCCAAGGAAATCGCTGCAAGTGGTCTCAGCTTGGAAGAGTATTACGGCTTTGAAGGTGGGGACTATGTTGATTAGTCGCAAAATATCTTGCAAGAATGCTTGAAATTTGATAAAATGAATAGTAATTAAATAGGAATCTGCAAGACTAGTATCTCAGGGGAAGTATATCAGGGAGGAGAGCCGTGACTGAAAGCTCTCTATATGAAAGCTGGGTGAATTCACTTGCCTATGGATTCAGAAATAAAGGTCTGACTTGTCAGATAAAAACGGATGGTACCGCGTGTCAACGCTCCGAGTGGAGTTTTTGGCATGTGGTTTTCTTTTTATCTTACGAGAGACTGATGGAGGAATTATGTCAACTATTGAAGAACAATTAAAAGCGCTTCGTGAAGAAACGCTAGCTAGCTTGAAGCAGATTTCTGCTGAAAATGAAAAAGAGCTGCAAGAATTGCGCGTCTCTGTCCTTGGTAAAAAAGGATCCCTTACTGAAATCCTGAAAGGGATGAAGGATGTATCAGCAGAAATGCGCCCTGTTATCGGGAAACACGTCAATGAAGCGCGTGATGTTTTGACAGCTGCATTTGAAGAATCAGCTAAGCTCTTGGAAGAAAAGAAAGTTGAAGCTCAACTAGCAAGTGAGAGCATTGATGTTACGCTTCCAGGTCGTCCAGTTGCGACTGGTCACCGTCACATCCTCACACAAACTAGTGAGGAAATTGAAGACATCTTCATCGGGATGGGTTACCAAGTAGTGGATGGTTTTGAAGTGGAGCAAGACTACTACAACTTTGAACGTATGAACCTTCCAAAAGATCACCCAGCTCGTGATATGCAGGATACTTTCTACATCACAGAAGAAATCTTGCTCCGTACCCACACATCTCCTGTTCAGGCGCGTGCGATGGATGCCCATGATTTTTCAAAAGGTCCTTTGAAGATGATCTCACCAGGACGTGTATTCCGTCGTGATACAGACGATGCAACCCACAGTCACCAATTCCACCAAATCGAAGGTTTGGTTGTAGGGAAAAATATCTCTATGGCTGACCTTCAAGGAACGCTTCAGTTGATTGTGCAAAAAATGTTTGGTAAAGAACGTCAAATCCGTTTGCGTCCATCATATTTCCCATTCACTGAGCCATCTGTTGAGGTCGATGTTTCATGCTTCAAGTGTGGCGGAGAAGGCTGTAACGTATGTAAGAAGACCGGTTGGATCGAGATTATGGGTGCCGGTATGGTTCACCCACGCGTGCTTGAAATGAGTGGCATTGATTCAACAGTCTATTCAGGATTCGCCTTTGGTCTTGGTCAAGAGCGTGTCGCTATGCTTCGTTACGGAATCAACGATATCCGTGGATTCTACCAAGGCGATGTCCGATTCTCAGAACAGTTTAAATAAGAAGAAAACCTGAAATACAGTCCTATACAGTTCTAGTCATTTCCTCTCGCTGAAAAATGATAAGAGCTAACTCGAAGAAAAAGAAAGGAATTGAAAAGGTCTCGCTGATCGGGATCTTATGCTCAGAATTATGTTAGTATCATATAAATGGTTAAAAGAATTGGTGGACATTGATGTACCATCACAAGAGTTGGCTGAAAAAATGTCAACCACAGGGATCGAAGTAGAAGGTGTGGAATCACCTGCTGCTGGTCTCTCAAAAATTGTCGTCGGAGAAGTCTTGTCTTGCGAAGATGTGCCAGAAACACACTTGCATGTCTGCCAAGTCAATGTGGGTGAAGAAGAAGCCCGTCAAATCGTCTGTGGAGCACCAAATGTGCGTGCAGGCATCAAGGTGATGGTGGCTCTTCCAGGAGCTCGCATCGCTGACAACTACAAAATCAAAAAAGGGAAAATCCGTGGTTTGGAATCTCTCGGAATGATCTGTTCACTTGGTGAATTAGGGATTTCTGACTCCGTTGTACCAAAGGAATTTGCAGATGGCATCCAAATCTTGCCTCAAGATGCCGTTCCAGGGGATGAAGTCTTCTCATACCTAGACTTGGATGATGAAATCATCGAGCTTTCTATCACACCTAACCGTGCAGACGCTCTTTCTATGCGTGGGGTAGCGTACGAAGTAGCAGCGATCTACGACAAGGCAGTCAACTTTAAAGAATTTGCTCTTTCAGAAACAGACCAAGCTGCAGCGGATGCTCTTTCTGTCAGCATTGACACAGACAAGGCTCCTTACTATGCTGCTCGTATTTTGGACAATGTGACTATCGCACCAAGTCCACAATGGTTGCAAAACCTCCTCATGAACGAAGGCATCCGTCCTATTAACAATGTGGTTGACGTAACCAACTATATCTTGCTTTACTTTGGTCAACCGATGCATGCCTTTGACTTGGATACCTTTGAAGGGACTGACATCCGTGTACGTGAAGCACGTGCTGGTGAGAAATTAGTGACCTTGGACGGGGAAGAGCGTGAGTTGGTAGCAACTGATTTAGTGATTACTGTTGCTGACAAACCAGTAGCTCTTGCAGGTGTCATGGGTGGACAAGCTACAGAAATCTCTGAAAAATCTACTCGTGTCGTCCTTGAAGCTGCTGTCTTCAATGGCAAATCTATCCGAAAGACAAGTGGTCGTCTCAACCTTCGTTCTGAATCATCTTCTCGCTTTGAAAAAGGCATCAACGTGGCGACTGTCAATGAAGCCCTTGATGCGGCAGCCAGCATGATTGCAGAGCTTGCAGGTGCAACCGTTCGTAAGGGCATTGTTTCAGCAGGCCAACTTGATACTTCAGATGTAGAAGTTTCTTCCACTCTTGCAGACGTCAACCGTGTCCTTGGTACAGAGCTTTCCTACGCCGATGTAGAAGATGTCTTCCGTCGTCTTGGATTTGGCCTTTCTGGAAATGCTGACAGCTTCACAGTAAGCGTTCCTCGTCGCCGTTGGGATATCACTATCGAAGCGGATCTATTTGAAGAAATCGCACGTATCTATGGCTATGACCGCTTGCCAACTAGTCTTCCAAAAGACGATGGGACAGCAGGTGAGTTGACTGCGACTCAAAAACTCCGTCGTCAAGTTCGGACTATTGCTGAAGGAGCAGGTTTGACTGAAATCATTACCTATGCTCTGACAACTCCTGAAAAAGCCGTTGAGTTTACGACTGCCCCAAGTAACTTAACGGAGCTCATGTGGCCAATGACTGTGGACCGTTCTGTTCTCCGTCAAAATATGGTTTCAGGTATCCTTGATACAGTTGCCTACAACGTAGCACGTAAGAATAAAGACTTGGCTCTTTATGAGATTGGAAAAGTTTTTGAACAAACAGGTAATCCAAAAGAAGACTTGCCAAATGAAATCAACAGTTTCGCCTTTGCTTTGACTGGTTTAGTCGCTGAAAAAGACTTCCAAACTGCAGCAACACCAGTTGATTTCTTCTACGCTAAGGGAATCTTGGAAGCTCTATTTGCTCGCTTGGGTCTTGAAGTGACTTATACAGCAACCTCTGAAATCGCTAGCCTTCACCCAGGACGTACAGCCTTGATCTCACTAGGGGACCAAGTAGTCGGTTTCCTCGGTCAAGTGCACCCTGTTACAGCTAAAGCATACGATATTCCAGAAACTTATGTGGCAGAGCTTAACCTTTCAGCTATTGAAGAAGCCCTTCAACCAGCAGCAGCCTTTGTGGAAATTACTAAATTCCCAGCAGTCAGCCGTGATATCGCTCTTCTCCTCAAAGCAGAAGTGACTCACCAAGAGGTGGTTGATGCCATCCAAGCTGCAGGCGTGAAACGTTTGACAGACATCAAACTCTTTGACGTCTTCTCAGGTGAAAAACTAGGACTTGGCATGAAGTCCATGGCTTATAGCTTGACCTTCCAAAATCCAGAAGATAGCTTGACCGACGAAGAAGTCTCACGCTATATGGAAAAAATCCAAGCATCACTCGAAGAAAAAGTGCATGCAGAAGTGCGTTAACAGTTAAAATCCATCCTGAGGGATGGATTTTTTTGTCTTTGTAAATGACGAATATTGGAAAGAAAAATGAAGTTGAATCTTCTTCGTTTTGATATAAAAAATGCCTAGTAAATTCTACTAATAAAAATGTACATAAATCCTTGTAATGACTAAAAAAAGGAGTATAATGAGGGTAAGATTAGTAGGAGGTGGATTATGTTAGAAGTCCGCAATCTTGAAAAAAGCTTTGGCCCTAAGCAAGTCTTGTTTGGCGTTGATTTTCAAGCTCAGCCTGGAAGAATTTTAGGTCTAGTTGGAAAAAATGGAGCTGGGAAAACAACCATTTTTCACAGTATTTTGAAATTTTTGGATTATCAAGGAGAAATTCAGTTTGATGGCCAGGAAATTCGTCAGGAAACCTATGCTCGGATTGGCTATCTACCCGAAGAACGTAGTCTCATGCCTAAGTTGACAGTTCTAGAGCAGGTTCGTTACCTAGCCATGTTAAAAGGCATGGATGCCAAAGAAGTCAAAGAAAAACTCCCTCAATGGATGGGGAAACTGGAAGTCAAGGGGAAATTGACAGACAAGATTAAGAGTCTCTCAAAAGGGAATCAACAGAAGATTCAGCTGATCATTACTTTAATGCATGAACCAGATCTGATCATTCTAGATGAACCTTTTAGTGGTCTGGATCCAGTCAATACTGAATTGCTCAAGCAGGTTATCCTCAAAGAAAAAGAACGTGGTGCAACCATTATCTTTTCAGACCACGTCATGACCAATGTCGAAGAGCTATGTGATGATATCCTTATGATTCGTGATGGGCGTGTTGTCTTGCATGGACCAGTCCAAGATGTTCGTAATCAATACGGCAAAACGCGACTCTTTGTTGCAAGTGAAAAGAGTCAGGAAGACTTGGAAAAACTCCCACATGTCACACATGCTAGCTTGACCAAGCAGGGGATTTGGAAGCTCATCCTAGATGATGAAAATGCTGGACAGGAGCTCTTTGCTATCTTGACTCAAGGACACTATATCGCGACCTTTGACCAGCAAGCTCCGACAATAGATGAAATCTTTAAACTAGAATCAGGGGTGGAAGTATGAGAAATATGTTGGTTGTAATCAAAGAAACTTATTTTCGTCATGTCAAATCCTGGAGTTTCTTCTTTATGGTAATCTCGCCTTTTCTCTTTATCGGCTTGTCTGGCGGGATTGGCTATCTCCAAGGTTCCTCTCTAGCTCAGAATAATAAGGTGGCAGTAGTTAGTTCGGTACCTGCTATAACAGAGAGTCTTAAATCGACTAATGGCATTAATTTTGACTATAAGGATGAAGCAAGCGCACAAGAAGCCATCAAGGATGAAAAAATAAAAGGTTATTTGACCATTGTCCAAGAAGATAGTGTCCTCAAGGCAGTCTATCACGGTGAAATCTCACTTGAAAGTGGTATAAAGTTAGCTGTGACAACTAAGTTGAATGAGCTCCAATACCAACTCAATCGTTCGGAGGCACATTTATCTCAGGAACAGGAACAGCACTTGGCACAAACGATTCAATTCTCAGAGCAGATTGATGAATCTAAGGAAAGTAAAAAGATGGTCCAAACCTTTGCGGCTGCAGGACTGGGTTTCTTCCTCTATATGATCTTGATTACTTATGCCAGTGTCACTGCTCAAGAGGTAGCCAGTGAAAAAGGGACAAAAATTATGGAAGTGGTCTTCTCAAGTATTCGTGCTAGTCACTACTTTTACGCACGTATGATTGCCTTACTTCTTGTCATTTTGACTCATATTGGTATTTATGTTGTAGGCGGACTTGGAGCTATCTTATTCTTTAAGGATATGCCTTTCTTGGCTAATTCAGGTATTCTGAGCCACTTGGGAGAAGCCTTTTCGGTCAATACCTTGTTGTTTGTATTGGTCAGTCTCTTTATGTATGTGGTCTTAGCAGCCTTCTTAGGTTCTATGGTTTCTCGACCTGAAGACTCTGGTAAGGCCTTGTCCCCTTTGATGATTTTGATAATAGCTGGTTTTGTTGGCGTTACTGCCCTAGGAGCTTCTGGGGATAATTTGATTTTGAAAATTGGGTCTTATATCCCATTCATTTCAACCTTCTTTATGCCTTTCAGAGCTATTAATGGTTATGCAAATAGCATCGAGGCTTGGATCTCTCTTGCAATAACAGTTGTATTTGCCGTAACTGCAACCGCCTTTATCGGACGTATGTATGCCAGCCTAGTTCTCCAAACAGATGATTTAGGTATCTGGAAAACCTTCAAACGAGCTTTAAGCTATCACTAAAAGAGACACCTTCAGTGAATACTGGAGGTGTTTTTGTTTTACGAATTCATTGCTGTCTGGTCTTCTTTACTTTATAATGAAAAAAGAATGAAAAGGAGAAGGACATGAACTATATGGATGTTGCTGAAAATGAGCATTTGTTAATCATTGTCTTTAGGATGATGCTAATCAGCCAGATGAGTGAAGATGAGGTGGAGGCGGCCTTGTCGATTGGCATCAATACCTTGACCTAACGGATATCTATGGCTATGGCTAGTGTGAGGTTCTGCTGGGTAAAGTTTTCAAGCGCCGTTCGAATCTTCGGGACTAGATTTAGTATACCAGACGTCACTTGTATCAGTGGGCTGGTTTTTTTGTTATATGCTTTACAGATTTTTCTTGACAAGTTTTCTTTGTTATGGTAATATTTTAGGCAACAAGTGTTGCGCAACAAACGTTGCACGAAAGGAGTCTTATGCCACCCAAGGTTAAATTTAGTAAAGAGGCTATGATTGGGACAGCTTTACAATTGGTGAGAGAAGAGGGAATAGCTAGTTTGACGGCTCGAGCATTAGCGGAAAAACTGGGAGCCACACCAAGAGTCATTTTTGGGCAATTTGTAAATATGGCTGAGTTACAAGCAGAGGTTATTGTTGCTGCGGAAATGGTCGTGGTGGAGTATATTCGCAAGGCCTTAGAAGATGAGAAGCCTTTTCGATCTGTCGGGGTTGCTTATATCCTGTTTGCCTCAAAAGAGCCCCAACTTTTTCAATTGCTTTTCCAAAATCCTAGCAAAGATCCGATTCGTCGCTTTCAAGATTTTCTTCCCATGAAGGATCATAGTTACCAATTGGTTCTGGATTCGATTGTCGCAGACTATCCTTTGACGCTAGAGGAGGCTAGTCGCCTGTACCAGCATCTATTCATCTACTCACACGGCATGGCCTCTATGGTTGCTTCTGGTATTTATCAGTTCAGCATGGAAGAAGTGATTGGTTTATTGACAGAAGTTTGTCAATCTCTCATCAAAGAAATGGTAGCAAAGAAATGATTCAACTAGAAAATGTATACAAAGGCTACGGACAAACAAAGGTCTTAAAAGGGATTGATCTACAGATTCAAGACCAGGATGATGTGGTTATACTAGGTCCTTCTGGATCAGGAAAGTCAACCCTCTTAAACGTGTTATCCGGATTAGAAAAGGTAGATGAGGGGCATATTCTCATTCAAGGACAGGATTTGTCTCAACTCACAGATGCTCAATTAACAGCCTTTAGACGTGATAAGATTGCCTTTATTTTTCAGCAGTATTATTTATTGCCGAATCTCACGGTTAGACAAAATGTTAAGATGGGAGCTGACCTGGCAGACAATCATGATTTTTTGCAGATTATCGAGGATTTGGGGCTTGGCGATAAGCTGGACAAGTATCCGAGTGAATTGTCTGGCGGCGAACAGCAGAGAGTATCTATTGCTCGTGCCTTAGCCAAAAAGCCAGAGATTCTTTTCTTAGATGAGCCGACGGGAGCCCTGGATGAAGAAACAGGTCGCAAGATTCTCGACTATATCTGGAAGTTGAAGGAAAAGCTAGGCTTTACTCTAATCATGGTGACGCACAACCAAAATATTGCGGATATGGCCAGAACCATCATTCGTGTCAATAGTGGCAAGATTACCCAAGTTGTGACCAACGATCAGCCTCAGACTGCCTATGAGATTGGATGGTAAGCCATGTTTTCAGTAAAAGATATTCGAAAATTAGTTGTCGTCAGTATCATTGGGGCTTGTGCGGTTTTTGTGGCCAATCTCTTCTTGAATTTTTATCTTGATATCGAGCAGTTGGAGATTTCTAAAACCAATCCGATGATTCAGACCTACTATGATGCCCTGGTTTCGCTATCTTGGATGGTGGCCATGGTCAGTGGGGTTGTCTTGTCTTTGACGTCGATCCTTCTCATGTGTTTTTATATCAAACAATTTGTCGATGACCACAAGGAACAATTAGGGATTTTAAAGGCTTTGGGCTATAGCAATGGCCAGTTGGCGAAACGATTTTGGGTTTTTGGGCTCAGTTTTGGAGTTGGAGCGCTTTTTGGCTATTTCGCTTCTTTTCTTATGATGGGTCATTTTTATGACTTTCGCAATGAGAAGGGGATTTTGCCAGACATTACCATTCATTTTCACTGGCAGCTCTTGGTCGCTTTAGTGATACTGCCAACGACTTTCTTTATGGTTCTTGCGATTGGCTATGCTAGAAGAAAACTACAAACGCCGGCCCTTCGCCTATTGAAAAAATCCCCAACACCGATTAAGGTCAAAAGGAAAAAAAGTGCTCCTAAGAAAGAAAAATCCTTCCTAAAAGAGCTGTCTTCGTCACTAATTTGGGGGAGAAAATCAATCCTGTTTTTTGTAGTCTTTGGCTCCATGTGTTTCGCGGCCATGGTTCAATTGTCCTTTGGTCTAAGGGACTACACAGATGAGATCATCCAAAGCATGATGATCATGATTGGTTTGATCCTTTCTTTCTCGATCCTCTTTTTGTCATTGGGAATTGTGGTCTCAGAAAGTCGTGAAACCTTGGCCCTCATGAAGGCTTTTGGCTACACAGATCGTGAATGCCAAAGTCATATTCTCGCTCCCTATCGTTTGTGGGCCTATCTAGGCTTTTGCCTTGGGACGGCTTATCAATACGGTATCATGGAAATCTTGATTGGTGTGATCAAAGACACCGTTCCTGAAAAGATTGAGCATAACTTTGATTGGAATGTCTGCCTTTGGACCTTGCTCGGTTTTGCTGTGGTTTATGAAAGTCTCTTTTATCTATCCAACAGAAAACTCCAAAAACAAACCATCAAAGAAGTGCTCTTAGCTGAATAAATAGAAAAGGTTGGCTTACCCAGCCTTTTTCTTTTGAAACGCATTGACAAGGGAGGCTTTTCCGCTATTCTAGGGGAATGAAAGAAAAGGAAAGGAAAGGGATTGAGATGAAACGGAGTTACTGGCAGGACCTGAAAGGGGCCTTTTACTTAATCTGGCGCAATAAATGTTCCTTTATCTCAGTAGGGATCCTCTGGCAGTTTGTGGTTGGCATTGGGCTGAGGCCTTGTGTCATGAATAAATCAATAGACCTGTGAGTGTATCTCCCAGGTCTTTCAATTAGCTGAAATATTTCACATTAATTTCTTCTAAACCTTTGACTAATAAAGAAAATTATCGTACAATAAAGAGTACGTGATAAAATGAGACCAGAGTTTATATACTCTGGCATTAGTAGTAAAAAAAGAGGAGAAACGCTTTGGAATTAGAAGTATTTGCTGGGCAAGAAAAAAGTGAACTATCTATGATTGAGGTGGCTCGTGCCATCTTGGAACAACGTGGTCGCGACCACGAAATGCATTTTAGCGATTTGGTCAATGAAATCCAAAACTATCTTGGTACCTCTAATAGTGATATTCGCGAAGCACTACCTTTGTTCTATACAGAGTTGAACTTTGATGGTAGCTTCATCTCTCTTGGAGATAACAAATGGGGCCTTCGTTCATGGTATGGAGTTGATGAAATTGACGAAGAAATCATTGCTCTTGAAGAAAGTGACGATGAAGAAGTAGCACCTAAGGCTAAGAAAAAACGTGTTAATGCCTTTATGGATGGAGATACGGATGCCATTGATTATGGTGCAGATGATCCAGAGGATGAGGATGCCTACGAAGAAGATCCAGCTCTTTCTTATGATGATGAAAATCCAGACGATGAGAAGAACGAAGTAGAAGCCTACGACGCTGAAATCAACGAAATCGCACCAGATGATCTTGGGGAAGATGTCGAACTCGTTGAAGAAGATGACGAAGATTCTGAGGAAGAAGAAGAATAATACCAAACAACAAGGAAATCTCCTTGTTGTTTTCTTTTCTGCAGTAGAACTATAAATCTAGTAAAGAATGACATTTGACAAATGAGCTAAATTGAGGTAAGATATTGTTCGGGCACCTCTTTTTGAGGTCGGAGCTTCCTAGTTACTAGGGAGCTATTTTTGTTTTTCCGAGGAAATTATCATCCTGGATTGTAGTTATCGGTGAAGGTCTTGTTTTCTTAGTCCCCCTCTAGGGAACAAGATTTTGAGCATTTTAGAAAGAGGAATCTATGTCTACGAAATATATTTTTGTAACTGGTGGTGTGGTGTCGTCTATTGGGAAAGGGATCGTTGCGGCGAGCCTAGGACGGCTCTTGAAAAATCGTGGTTTGAAGGTAACCATCCAAAAATTTGACCCTTATATCAATATCGACCCAGGAACCATGAGCCCTTACCAGCACGGGGAAGTCTTTGTAACAGATGATGGGGCTGAGACAGATTTGGACTTGGGTCACTATGAACGTTTCATCGATATCAATCTCAACAAATATTCAAATGTGACAACTGGTAAAATCTACAGCGAAGTTCTGCGTAAAGAACGTCGTGGAGAGTACCTCGGTGCAACTGTCCAAGTCATTCCTCATATTACAGATGCCTTGAAAGAAAAAATCAAGCGTGTTGCCCTAACAACTGACTCTGATGTTATTATTACAGAGGTTGGGGGAACAGTTGGAGATATTGAGTCCCTTCCATTCTTAGAGGCGCTTCGTCAGATGAAGTCTGATGTCGGAGCAGATAATGTTATGTATATCCATACGACCTTGCTTCCTTACCTCAAGGCAGCTGGAGAAATGAAAACTAAGCCGACTCAACACTCTGTCAAAGAATTGCGTGGTTTGGGAATCCAGCCAAATATGTTAGTCATTCGTACAGAAAAACCAGCAGGACAAGGGATTAAAAACAAACTAGCCCAGTTCTGTGATGTGGCGCCAGAAGCTGTTATCGAGTCCTTAGACGTAGATCATCTTTACCAAATCCCGCTTAATCTGCAAGCACAAGGCATGGATCAAATCGTCTGTGACCATTTGAAAATTGATGCACCGGCAGCAGATATGACAGAGTGGTCAGCTATGGTTGACAAGGTCATGAATCTCAAAAAACAAGTCAAAATTGCTCTTGTTGGTAAGTATGTCGAGCTGCAAGATGCCTACATTTCTGTCGTAGAGGCCTTGAAACACTCTGGTTATGCCAATGATACAGAAGTCAAGATTGATTGGGTCAATGCTAACGATGTGACAGCTGACAATGTAGCAGAACTCCTAGCTGATGCTGATGGAATCATCGTTCCAGGTGGTTTTGGTCAACGTGGTACTGAGGGTAAGATTCAAGCGGTTCGCTATGCTCGAGAAAATGATGTACCAATGTTGGGAGTCTGCTTGGGAATGCAATTGACTTGTATCGAGTTTGCCCGTCATGTTTTGGGACTTGAAGGGGCTAATTCAGCAGAGCTAAATCCTGATACAAAATATCCAATCATCGATATTATGCGTGATCAGATTGATGTTGAAGACATGGGTGGTACCCTTCGTTTGGGACTTTATCCTTCTAAGTTGAAACGTGGTTCTAAGGCAGCGGCAGCTTATCATAACAAAGAAGTGGTCCAACGCCGTCACCGTCACCGTTATGAGTTTAACAATGCCTTCCGTGAACAGTTTGAAGGTGCAGGATTTGTCTTCTCAGGTGTTTCACCAGACAATCGCTTGGTCGAAATTGTTGAAATCCCAGAAAACAAATTCTTTGTGGCTTGTCAGTACCATCCAGAGCTTTCAAGTCGTCCAAATCGTCCAGAAGAACTTTACACTGCTTTTGTAACAGCAGCTGTTGAAAATAGTAAATAGTAGAATAAACCTTTGAGAGTCATCTCAGAGGTTTTTATTTGTTTTCAGTATTATGAAAATCTGGAAAATCAGCTCTGAATTTGGTAAGATAAGATTATGGATTTTGAAAAAATTGAACAAGCATATACCTATTTACTAGAAAATGTCCAAATCATTCAAAACGATTTGGCGACAAGTTTTTATGATGCCTTGATTGAACAAAATGGGATCTATCTGGATGGTCAGACAAATCTGGAAGATGTCAAGAAAAACAATCAAGCTTTGAAACGTTTGGCACTTCGAAAAGAGGAGTGGTTACGGACCTATCAATTTTTGTTAATGAAGGCAGCTCAAACAGAACCTCTTCAAGCCAATCACCAGTTCACACCGGATGCGGTTGGTCACTTGATGATTTTTATCATTGAACAACTTTTCACTGCTGAAAATGTGAGCTTATTGGAATTGGGATCTGGGATGGGAATTCTGGGAGCTAGTTTCTTAACGTCCATGAACAAAAAGGTAGATTACCTGGGAATAGAACTTGATGACCTCTTGATTGACTTGGCGGCAAGCATGGCGGAAGTAATGGATCTTCAAATGGGCTTTGTCCAAGGAGATGCAGTACGTCCACAAGTATTAAAAGAAAGTGACATCATTGTGAGCGACCTGCCTGTCGGTTACTATCCAGATGATCAGATAGCCTCACGTTATCAAGTAGCGGCTAAGAATGAACATACTTATGCTCATCATTTGTTAATGGAACAATCACTCAAGTATCTCAGAACAGGAGTCTATGCGATTTTTCTAGCTCCAACAGATCTCCTGACAAGTCCTCAGAGTGACCTGTTGAAATCATGGCTCACTGAACAGGCCCAACTAGTGGCTATTGTGGCCTTACCCGAGGATCTCTTCGCCCAAGGAGCTCAGTCTAAGAGCATTTTTGTCCTACAAAAGAAGACAGGAGAAGGAGTTGAACCATTTGTTTATCCACTTACCAGTCTTCGTGACCCTGAAATTTTGATGGAATTTAAGGAAAATTTTCAAAATTGGTGTCAAGGGCATGAAATCTAGTGCAAATTTTGGTATAATAGTTGAAAACGCTTAAAAAGGGGAATAAATTTATGACAAAAACCATTGCAATTAACGCTGGAAGCTCTAGCTTGAAATGGCAACTATATCAAATGCCAGAAGAAAAGGTGCTTGCAAAGGGTTTAATTGAGCGAATCGGATTGAAGGATTCTGTTTCAACAGTTAAGTTTGATGGTCGTTCTGAAGAACAAGTTCTTGATATTGAAAACCATACCTTAGCTGTTAAGATTTTACTTGATGACTTGATTCGTTTTGAAATTATTAAAGCTTATAATGAAATTACTGGTGTTGGACACCGTGTTGTTGCAGGTGGAGAGTACTTCAAAGAGTCTACAGTTGTTGAAGGCGATGTCTTGGAAAAAATTGAAGAGCTAGGACTTCTTGCTCCATTGCACAACCCTGCCAATGCAGCTGGTATTCGTGCCTTCAAAGAATTGTTGCCAGATATTACAAGTGTAGCAGTCTTTGATACATCATTCCATACAACAATGCCAGAAAAAGCATACCGTTATCCATTACCAACTAAGTACTATACAGAAAACAAGGTTCGTAAATATGGAGCACACGGTACAAGTCACCAGTACGTTGCTCAAGAAGCAGCAAAACTTTTGGGACGTCCACTAGAAGAGTTGAAATTGATCACTTGCCATATCGGTAATGGTGCTTCTATCACAGCTGTTAAGGGAGGTCAATCAATCGATACCTCTATGGGATTCACTCCACTTGCTGGTGTTATGATGGGAACAAGAACTGGAGATATCGATCCAGCTATCATTCCTTATTTGATGGAACATACAGATGACTTCAAGACTCCAGAAGATATTAGTCGTATTCTAAACCGTGAATCTGGTCTTCAGGCTGTTTCAGGCTTATCAAGTGACATGCGTGATGTTCAGAATGGTGTGAACGAAGGCAATCACGATGCTATTCTTGCCTTTGAAATGTATGTTGACCGTATCCAAAAATACATTGGACAATACTTGGCAGTCCTAAACGGGGCAGATGCTATTATCTTTACTGCTGGTGTTGGTGAAAATGCAACTCTTGTGCGCGAGAAAGTTATTTCAGGTATCTCTTGGTTTGGTTGTGATCTAGACCCAGAGAAAAATGTCTTTGGAGTAACTGGAGACATTTCTACAGATGCTGCGACACTTCGTGTACTTGTCATCCCAACGGATGAAGAACTTGTGATTGCGCGTGATGTTGAACGTTTGAAAAAATAAATGATAAGAAAATCGACCTTCTCGAAAGAGAGGTCGATTTTTATTTTTTAAAAATCTTCACCATTTAGTGAGCGAAACTTCGCCACTATTGAGCCAGATTCTTTCACCAGTCGTTAATTCTATCTGTAGTTGACCCTGGTCAGAGATATCACAAGCTTTTCCTGAGATGATTTCTTGATCTTTCTTAAAGGAAATTTCTTTGCCTAAAACAATTGATTGTTTTTTATAAAGGTAAAGCAGCTCATCGGCCTCAGTTTCGTAGAAACATTTCCAGATTTCTGCAATCAGCTCGTTGCGAGTGATTGGGCTATTTTGAGAGAAGAGACTTCCAGCTTTCCCTTGTAGGTTTTTTGGAAAATCAGCGATAGAAAAGTTGATACCAACACCAATAATAACATCTGTAACAAGGCCTGTTTCGATAGAAGTGATGGCTTCGGTTAGAATACCGGCTATTTTTTTCTGATTTAGGTATAAATCATTTACCCATTTGATATCTAAATCAATTAGACAAAGGTTTTTTACAGCCTTATAAATTGCGGCTGCAGTCAGGAGTGTATAGGCTGGTAGATCTAGATAAGAGAGATTGGGCTTGAGGTGGAGAGACATGTAAATTCCACCTTGTTCTGGAGAATAATAGGGGCGTTGAAATCGACCACGTCCCATAGTTTGGCCTGTTGATAGGTAGAGTGTGTCTCCTTTGGCACCAGCTTCCATGGCCTCCTTAGCATCACTCTGGGTTGATTTGGTGATAGGTTTAAATTGAACTGAGATTGGGCTGTTAGCTTCTATTTCTTGAGGTAAGATTAGGTCACCGTGAAGAAGTTTGTAGCCACGGTTTTTGATGCTGTCAATTTCTAAACCTTCCTGCTGGAGACGTTGGATAGCCTTCCAAACAGAGGTGCGAGAGAGGTTTAATATTTCAGCGATTTTCTCTCCGCTTAAATAATCTGTTTCATGAGCTAAGATTTTGTAAACTTCTTGATAGGATTTCATACTAGGTCCTTTCTGGAACAACTAGATTTATTGTACCATATTTTTAAAAAAGGATGCGCGCTTTGAGAGATATCTTAGCTCGTTATAAAATTTTACCTAGTTTTAGTCAGGATGACATGGACAAAGTGGTTTTCAAATCATTTGAAAAATGGTAAAATGTTTTAATAGTTTATTTATCTGAGCTTTATAGCGCAGAGAGAAAGGATCTGTTGTGAAATCAATAGGTATCATTGAAAAATTGAAAGGCTTATCCAAGCAAGAGCTAGTCTTACTAGCTGTTATTCTAAGTATTTTCTTGCCTTTTTATATTTTCGTTATTATTTTTATCGCCTACTTAATAGGTCTAATATTTACAGGAGAGATGAAGGGGATATTAAAACGATTATCCCACCATTCTATCTTACTTTTATTTATCGGCTATAGTGGTGTTATCTCTCTTTTAGCTCAAAATGTGATGGGGATGGTTTCCACTTTAGGAATGTTCCTCTTTGCAATTTTCTTTTATTATTACCAAGCCCATTTAACCCCTAAGTTTTTCAGATTGGTATTGCAATCGGTTATGTCGCTTAGTGTGCTAGCATCAGTTTTTGCAGCCTTAGAGCATTTTCAGATTGTAAAGAAATTTGATTATACTTTCTTATCACCTAAGATGCAGGTCTGGCATCAGAACCGTGCAGAAGTAGCCTTCTTTAATCCTAATTATTATGGGATTATCTGTTGCTTCTGTATTATGATTGGATTTTACCTAATTAGTACAACTCGATTGAGATGGTTGAGAATTTTCTCTCTCATTGCGATCTTTGCGAATTTGTTTGGCTTGAATTTCACCCAAAATAGAACAGCTTTTCCAGCCATTATCTTTGGTGCGATTATTTATCTTTTCACTACCATTAAGAACTGGCGTGCCTTCTGGCTCAGTATCGGAGTCTTTGGTGTTGGTCTAGCCTTTCTCTTCTCGAGTGATTTGGGAGTTCGAATGGGAACGCTCGATTCGTCTATGGAAGAACGAGTGTCAATCTGGAATGCTGGTATGACCTTATTCAAACAAAATCCCTTCTGGGGTGAGGGTCCCCTAACCTATATGCATTCCTATCCTCGTATTTTTGCTCCTTATCACGAACATGCTCATAGTATATACATTGATACGATATTGAGTTACGGTGTGGTAGGAACGGTATTGTTAGGAATAGCTTCTTCTGGTCCAATTCGAATGTTGATTGATATGAGTCAGGAGCCGAGCAAGCGTCCAATTGTTGGTCTTTATCTTTCATTCTTAACAGTAGTTGCTGTGCATGGAATTTTTGATTTAGCCCTCTTTTGGATTCAATCCTCCTTCATCTTCCTTTTGGTAATGTGTAGTTTGCCATTAAAACATAGTATGATTGGAGAATTTGTTGAATAAACTAAAAGATAGTATAAATGAGATTTTCTACTATCTTTTTTATTATTGAATAGCTTGAAGTAAATCTTCAGCTTGTTTTTCTAGAGAAGCAGCGACGCTATCTTCAAGGACTAATTGACCATCTGCCCAAGCAGAATCATTGACACGAGCTGCGGTAAAATCACCAACAACCTGTGTACGGATGAACGGCAAGAGGTCTTTGTAAATCGCAAAGAGTTGATCGTGTCCAGCGTTAGCTACAGATGATACAGTAATAATCTTATCTTGAAGAGCAGATGCTCCACGAGTGTCAGACAAGTCAATGGCGCGTGAAAGCCAGTCAAGTAAGTTTTTCACAGTCCCTGGAATTGAGAAGTTGTAAACTGGAGAGAAGATCCAGATAGCATCAGCAGCTTGAACAGCTTCGCGAGCCGCTGCAACAGCTGGAAGTGTAGGAACTTCAAGGTCTTGGCTAAAGAGAGGAATGGCTGAGTAGTCAAGGTAACTTACCTCAGCTTTGCCAGCAAGTGCCTTTTCAGCTTCTAGTGCCATTTGGTGGTTGAATGAACCTTCACGAAGTGAACCAACGATAAACAATACTTTTTTAGACATAGGGAGTCTCCTTTAAATTTCAATCTTTTAATCAGAATCACTCTGTTGTTATAACATATGTTACAACACGATAAAATCATTTGCAAGGGATATGCTCAGAAAATAAAATCAATAGAATCTAAGTTTTTAATTAAAAATGAAGACTGTAGAAAAGTCTATAAAAACACGGCTTGAAGTTGTGTAATGATATCCTAAAAACGGATTGAAAATCCAGATTCCTCCCCTAACTTCACTTGTAATTCACTAGGATAGATGGTAAAATAGACGAGTGAAAAAGAGACAGAAAAAAGAAAAAAATTCCCTATTATTTCAGTACATTATTGGTATAACTTTGTTAACTCTAGTCATCACTTCTTCCTTTCTCTACTTGGTATGGCTCAGCATGAAGCCTTATCGAACTGCTAAGGTAGAAGGTGAAAGACTCGCTAAGCAGTATGCAAATCTAGAAACGGTTAGCCAGATTGATATCTTCAATGGTTTAGAAAGCTATTATAGTGTTCTTGGCCAAGATAAGAACCAGAAACCAGTTGCTGTCTTAATAGAGAAAAGTAGCAATAATATTTACGTATATCAACTAGAAAATGGTACTTCTCAAGAAAAAGCAGAAGCAGTTGTCAGAGAAAAAGGAGCAACTAAAATCGACAAGATTACTTTCGGACGGTACGCTGAAAAACCTGTCTGGGAAATCAAGTCTGGAGGAGACTATTATCTGGTAGATTTTGAATCTGGCGCCTTAGTCGAAAAGGAGAAACAATGAAATTATCCAAACGTGTCTTAGAGATGGAAGAAAGCGTTACTCTTGCTAGTGATGCAAGAGCAAAGAAGTTAAAAGCTGAAGGAAAAGACGTTCTTTTCTTGACTTTAGGTCAGCCCGATTTTCATACTCCTGAAAATATTCAGGATGCTGCGGTTGCAGCCATTCGAGATGGACGTGCTTCTTTCTATACGGTGGCTTCAGGTTTGCCTGAGTTAAAAGCAGCAGTTAATACTTATTTTGAACGATACTATGGTTATTCTGTGGCAGCTAATGAGGTCACTTTTGCGACTGGTGCCAAGTTCTCACTCTATACTTTCTTTATGGCTGTGATTAATCCAGGTGATGAGGTTATCATTCCAACACCTTACTGGGTCAGCTATGGGGATCAGGTTAAGATGGCAGAAGGCCTTCCAGTATTTGTCCAAGCCAAGGAAGACAATCACTTTAAAGTAACTGTGGAGCAATTAGAAGCTGCTCGCACAGATAAGACTAAAGTCTTGGTTCTTAATTCACCATCTAATCCTACCGGTATGATCTACTCTTGTGAGGAATTGTTAGCCATTGGAAATTGGGCTGTTGAGCATGATATTCTTATCCTAGCAGATGATATTTATGGACGTTTGGTCTATAACGGTCATGAATTTGTTCCAATCTCCAGTCTTTCAGAAGCTATTCGCAAACAAACTATTGTCATCAATGGAGTGTCTAAGGCCTACGCTATGACTGGTTGGCGTGTTGGTTATGCAGTAGGTGATCCAGAAATTATTGCTGCTATGAGCAAATTGACTGGTCAAACGACTTCTAACCTGACTGCGGTATCTCAATACGCAACAATCGAGGCCTTAACTGGTCCACAAGACTCTGTAGAAACTATGCGTCAGGCTTTCGAGGAACGCTTGAATACTATCTATCCACTCTTGTGCCAAGTCCCTGGCTTTGATGTAGTCAAACCGCAAGGAGCTTTCTATCTCTTCCCAAATGTCAAAAAAGCTATGGAGATGAAAGGCTATACAGATGTAACAGAATTTACAACGGCTATTCTTGAGGAAGTTGGTCTGGCCCTGATTACAGGAGCAGGATTTGGAGCACCAGAGAATGTCCGTCTCAGCTATGCGACAGACCTAGATACACTCAAAGAAGCTATTCGTCGCTTGCACCAGTTTATGGAAAAATAAAAATAAGATCTTCGTCGTCTTGACGGAGATTTTTTTGGATAAAACCTGAGATTTTTCTCTGATAGAACCTAGCTATCAGGCATTATTTGTGGTACAATAGTGGGTAATAATGTCTTTAGACAAGTTAAACAAAAAAAGGAAGATAAAACATGACAAAACGTGTAACAATTATCGAAGTAAAAGACTACGTTGGTCAAGAAGTGACTATTGGTGCTTGGGTTGCTAACAAGTCAGGAAAAGGAAAAATTGCTTTCTTGCAATTGCGTGACGGAACTGCCTTCTTCCAAGGCGTGGCTTTCAAACCAAACTTTATCGAAAAATTCGGTGAAGAAGTAGGTCTTGAAAAATTTGATACCATCAAACGCCTAAGCCAAGAAACTTCTGTTTTCGTGACAGGGATTGTCAAAGAAGACGAACGCTCAAAATTTGGTTATGAGTTGGATATTACAGACATCGAAGTCATCGGTGAATCTCAAGACTACCCAATTACTCCAAAAGAACACGGAACAGACTTCTTGATGGATAACCGCCACTTGTGGTTGCGTTCACGCAAACAAGTAGCAGTGATGCAAATCCGTAACGCTATTATCTATGCAACTTATGAGTTCTTTGATAAGAATGGTTTCATGAAGTTTGATAGCCCAATTCTTTCAGGAAATGCTGCAGAAGATTCTACAGAACTTTTCGAAACAGACTACTTTGGAACACCAGCTTACTTGAGTCAATCTGGTCAGCTTTATCTTGAAGCAGGTGCTATGGCTCTAGGTCGCGTCTTTGACTTTGGTCCAGTATTCCGTGCAGAGAAATCTAAGACTCGCCGTCACTTGACTGAGTTCTGGATGATGGATGCGGAGTACTCATACTTGACACACGATGAGTCACTTGACTTGCAAGAAGCTTATGTAAAAGCATTGCTTCAAGGTGTTCTTGACCGTGCTCCTCAAGCCTTGGAAACATTGGAACGTGATACAGAGCTCTTGAAACGCTACATTGCTGAGCCATTTAAACGCATTACTTACGATGAAGCCATTGACCTCTTGCAAGAGCATGAAAACGACGAAGATGCAGACTATGAACATCTTGAGCATGGAGATGACTTTGGTTCACCACACGAAACTTGGATTTCAAACCACTTTGGTGTACCAACCTTCGTGATTAACTACCCAGCAGACATCAAGGCCTTCTACATGAAACCAGTTCCTGGAAATCCAGAGCGCGTGCTTTGTGCAGACTTGCTTGCCCCAGAAGGCTATGGAGAAATCATTGGTGGATCTATGCGTGAGGAAGACTACGATGCTCTTGTCGCTAAGATGGAATCACTTGGAATGGATCTTACAGAGTACGAATTCTACCTTGACCTTCGTAAATACGGTACAGTCCCACACGGTGGATTTGGTATTGGTATCGAGCGTATGGTAACCTTCGCAGCAGGAACTAAACACATCCGTGAAGCTATTCCATTCCCACGTATGTTGCACCGTATCAAACCTTAATAGCCATAAAAACGCCGTCTGGCGTTTTTATACTCTTCGAAAATCTCTTCAAACTACGTCAGCTTCACCTTGCCGTATATATGTTACTGACTTCGTCAGTTCTATCCACAACCTCAAAACAGTGTTTTGAGCAGCCTGCGGCTAGCTTCCTAGTTTGCTCTTTGATTTTCATTGAGTATTACTTTAAATGAAAGAGGTGGAGAAAATGTAGGCAAATCTAAGTAAGTCTTTTAGAAACAATTATATTACATATTGAAAGAGAGAAAACAATGTTTAAAAGAACTTACAAACGCAATATTCCACTCCTAGTAGGTCTGGAATTTACATCTTATTTTGGAATTACTAGTTTTTGGATTTTATTTTTCATTCAGAATGGTCTTTCTTTGCTTCAAATCGGTCTATTAGAGAGTATCTTTCATGGGACAAGTCTCTTATGTGAAATCCCATCTGGTATGTTGGCCGATCGATTTAGCTACAAGACCAATCTCTATTTAGCTCGCTTGGCCAGTATTGTGTCCTCTATCTTGATTTTGTTTGGTCAGGGGAATTTTTGGATCTATGCGATTGCCATGATGGTTAATGCCTGGTCCTACAATTTTGACTCGGGGACCAGTACCGCTTTCTTATATGATTCGGCGGTTGAAGCGGGTCAAAAGGACCGATATCTTCAGATTTCTAGCTTTTTGTCTGGTGTGGCAGAAGTTACCCGAACCCTAGGTACAGTTGTGGCAGGCTTCTTTATTCACGGAGCATTGGCTTGGACTTATCTAATTGCTATTGGATTATCTTTTCTTTCTATAATCTTGATTTATTTGATGAAAGAACCAATGGCTAAGAGAGAAAAAAATGAAAGCTTAACCTTTAAAACGATTGTCCTGCAAGTTCGAAAAGAATGGCATGAAAAACCAGTACTCTTTTATTGGATGATGACTTATCAGCTAGTCGGAACACTCATGTGCATGTTTTACTTTTACTATCAGCAGAAAATAAGTGACTTAGCAGGATGGCAGGTTTCACTGGTCATGCTGATTGGTAGTGGCTTAAATCTTATAGCAGTTTATGTAGCTAGTCAAATCGGTAAAAAATGGAATAGCAATCGAGTTTTTCCGACTCTTGTTGCACTAACGGGCTTGGCCTTACTATTGGTATTTTTTGGAACTCCCTTTGCTTTTCTTCTCGTCTATCTTTTAACCGATATACTCTATGCAGTTTATCAACCAATCTATTTTAATGACTTACAAGGCTATTTACCGTCCAGTGTAAGAGCAACTATGCTTAGTATCAATTCCATGCTCTTTAGTTTATCTATGATTGTCATTTTCCCACTGACAGGTTGGTTGATTGATCGTTGGGGTCTTGTAGCTGTCTTTTTAGTTCTAGGCCTTATCTTACTATTAACCTATCCTATCTTAAGAATTGGTCTAAAAAGGATGGGCAAGCTATTAAATCAGGACTTAATAACTGAATAAAGCATGAAACCCTATTTGCCCAAAGAGCCTTCTTGTGATAAAATAACAAGAAGAAAAGGAGAAGAGCATGATTGATGTAGAAGAAATTCTAAGCAAGATGAATCCCAATCAAAAGATTAACTATGACCGTGTTATGCAAAAAATGGTTCAAGTTTGGGAAAAAAATGAAGAAAGACCAACTATTCTCATGCACGTCTGTTGTGCTCCCTGTAGCACTTACACTCTAGAGTATTTGACCAAGTATGCGGATGTGACCATCTATTTTGCAAATTCAAATATCCATCCAAAAGCTGAGTATCACAAGCGTGCCTATGTGACCAAGAAGTTTGTCAGTAATTTCAATGAGCGAACTGGCAATAAGGTCCAATACCTAGAAGCTCCTTATGAACCAAATGAATATCGTAAACTGGTTCGAGGTTTGGAAGAAGAACCTGAAGGCGGGGACCGTTGCAAGGTCTGTTTTGATTATCGTTTGGACAAGACAGCACAAGTGGCTATGGACTTAGGATTTGACTACTTTGGCTCAGCCCTAACCATCAGTCCTCATAAAAATTCACAAACCATCAATAGTATCGGGATTGATGTGCAGAAAATCTACACCACTCACTATCTTCCCAGTGATTTTAAGAAAAATCAAGGTTATAAACGCTCTGTAGAAATGTGTGAAGAGTACGACATTTATCGCCAATGTTACTGTGGCTGTGTCTATGCAGCTCAAGCTCAAAATATTGACTTGGTGCAGGTCAAGAAGGATGCGACAGCCTTTATGGTAGATAAGGATATAGAGAAAGATTATTCCCACATCAAATTTACTGTTACGAAGTTAGATATTTAAAGGAAAACCTGCCTCAAGGCAGGTTTTTTGCTTATAAAAAAAACGAGGTCAGGATTTTGTTCCTGACCTCTGACAACTTTACCGATTCTTTAGTTCTACGTAGCGTTTGTACCAAATGTTGACATAGGCTTCTGAGAAGGGGCCTCGTTCATTGTTGATCCAGTCAACAAGAATCTTAACATGCTCTTTCAAAATATAGTCTAAATCATCAGGATAATTCATCTTGCGCTTGTGACGTTCATACTCTTCGACGTCCAAGAGGCGTTTTTCGCCATCTGTAAAAACTTTAACATCTAAATCATAGTCAATGTATTTTAAAGCTTCTTCGTCTAGATAGTATGGGCTAGCCATGTTGCAATAGTAGGAAATCCCATTATCACGAATCATGGCAATGATATTAAACCAATATTTTTTATGAAAGTAAACAATAGCCGGTTCTCGAGTTACCCAACGACGACCGTCACTTTCGGTAACAAGTGTGTGGTCGTTGACGCCGATAATAGCGTTCTCTGTTGTTTTTAGTACCATGGTGTCTCTCCAAGTACGGTGGAGACTCCCATCATGCTTATAACTTTGAATTGTAATAAAGTCGCCTTCTTTTGGAAGTTTCATAACTAACCAACTTTCTACAATTTATAAGTTTATCGTTTACTATTGTATCACATTTTTATTTAAAGTTCTTAGTTTTTCCATGAAAAAATTAAAGATATTCTCTGAGAGCGCTGGCTATATCTGAAAAATCATAGCCTTTTCTAGCTAAAACTTGGGTTAGGCGTTGTTTCAGTTCGTATCCTTCATACTTTCGTGAATATTTCCGATATTGCTTATCCAACTCTTTAAAAATTAGTTCCTGAACAGTTTCTTCTTCGACTTGGCTATCTAGTTGGTCAAAGGCTGTTTTGGCTTCTGAGTATGAGAATCCTTTATTGGTTAGGCTTTGGATAATCTTATCTTGTAGAGCGCGGGCAGGTAATTTACCCTGATATTTTTTCAGTAGTTTTTGGGCTGTGCGCTCTGCGACTTCCGACATATCAAATTCTTGTAAGACTTCTTGGATGATGGATTTGGCAACTCCCTTTTGAGAAATCTTCTGCATCAGCATATAGCTTCCCTTATCTCCTGAAAGCTGATTAGAGTTGATAATAGCATAGGCATATTGACGGTCATTTATCCAATTATCATCTTTTAGAGATTGGATGACTTTGGGTATGATGTTCTCATCGATTTCATGTTTACTTAGATAATCTCGGACTTCTTTTTCAGTACGAGCCTTGAAGGATAAGTGGTAGAGCGCTAGATTTTTTCCGTAGGAAAATTGTGCAAAGGTCTGAATTTCTGCAAACTCCTCTGGACTAATTTCCTTATCCTTGGTCAGCATAAAGCGAACAATGGTATCCTCTGTAATGTAGCAGGTTTGGTCCTTATCAAGTTCTAGAAGATAAAGACGTTTTTTCTTTTCAAGTTTTGTGATTTTCATGTTTCTATTATAGCGTACTTTGTGATAAGATAGGGATATGAATCTAAAAGTCAAACAAAAAATTCCATTAAAAATCAAGCGCATGGGGATTAACGGGGAAGGTATCGGATTTTACCAGAAAACACTCGTTTTTGTCCCAGGCGCCCTCAAGGGTGAAGATATCTATTGTCAGGTGACTTCTGTCAAGCGTAACTACGTTGAGGCTAAACTGCTTGAGGTCAATAAAAAATCTAAATTTCGAGTAGTTCCAGACTGTACTATTTATAATGAGTGTGGAGGCTGTCAAATTATGCACCTACACTATGACAAGCAGTTGGAATTCAAGACAGATCTTCTCCATCAAGCTCTGAAGAAATTTGCCCCTGCTGGCTATGAAAACTTTGAGATTAGACCAACTATTGGCATGCAGAAACCAAAGTATTATAGGGCTAAACTGCAATTTCAAACACGAAAGTTTAAGGGCCAGGTCAAGGCAGGTTTGTATGCTCAGAATTCCCATTATTTGGTCGAGTTAAAGGACTGTCTGGTTCAAGATAAGGAGACACAAGCTATTGCCAATCGCATTGCTGAGCTTTTGACCTATCATCAAATTCCGATTACGGATGAACGGAAAATCCTTGGAGTTCGGACCATCATGGTTCGTCGAGCACGGAAAACTGGGGAAGTCCAGATTATCATTGTGACCAATCGCCAATTGAATTTGACTCAATTTGTGAAAGATTTAGTCAAGGATTATCCTGAAGTAGTGACTGTCGCAGTCAATACCAATACTGCTAAAACTAGTGAGATTTATGGGGACAAGACAGAGATTATTTGGGGGCAGGATAGTATACGCGAGGGTGTATTAGACTATGAGTTTTCTCTTTCACCCCGAGCTTTCTATCAGCTTAATCCTGAACAGACTGAAATTCTCTATAGTGAAGCCGTTAAGGCCTTGGACGTGACTGAGGACGACCATCTGATCGATGCCTATTGTGGTGTTGGGACCATTGGTTTTGCTTTTGCAAAAAAAGTCAAAAGTTTGAGAGGGATGGATATTATTCCAGAAGCTATTGAGGATGCCAAAGAAAATGCTAAGCGCATGGGTTATACCAATACTCATTATGAAGCAGGAACTGCAGAAGAAATTATCCCTCGTTGGTACAAGGAAGGCTATCGCGCCGATGCTTTGATAGTGGACCCGCCTCGTACAGGCTTAGATGACAAACTATTGGATACCATCGTTAAATATGCTCCTGAAAAGATGGTTTATGTATCCTGTAATGTGTCTACCTTGGCGCGTGATTTGGTTAGATTGATGGAGGTCTATGACCTGCATTATATCCAGTCCGTTGACATGTTTCCACACACGGCTAGAACAGAAGCAGTGGTCAAATTAACGAGGCGTAAGTCAGCTTCCAAATAGAAAGAATAACTGGAAAGTTTTTGAAAAGAAGACTTTTAGTTACAGAGTAAGATTTGCAAGCTCCCTATATTTATGATAAAATAAGTAGAAAATAAAATGAAAAAAGAGGTATGTGAAATGTCACGTAAACCATTTATCGCTGGTAACTGGAAAATGAACAAAAACCCAGAAGAAGCAAAAGCATTCGTTGAAGCTGTAGCATCAAAACTTCCTTCATCAGACCTTGTTGAAGCAGGTATCGCAGCTCCTGCAGTTGACTTGACAACTGTTCTTGCTGCTGCTAAAGGTTCAAACCTTAAAGTTGCTGCTCAAAACTGCTACTTTGAAAATGCAGGTGCTTTCACAGGTGAAACTAGCCCACAAGTTTTGAAAGAAATCGGTACTGACTACGTTGTTATCGGTCACTCAGAACGTCGTGACTACTTCCACGAAACAGACGAAGACATCAACAAAAAAGCAAAAGCAATCTTTGCGAACGGTATGCTTCCAATCATCTGTTGTGGTGAAAGCCTTGAAACTTACGAAGCTGGTAAAGCAGCAGAATTCGTAGGTGCTCAAGTTTCAGCTGCTCTTGCTGGATTGACTGCAGAACAAGTAGCTGCAACAGTTATCGCTTATGAGCCAATCTGGGCTATCGGTACTGGTAAATCAGCTTCACAAGACGACGCACAAAAAATGTGTAAAGTTGTTCGTGACGTTGTAGCAGCTGACTTTGGTCAAGAAGTTGCTGATAAAGTACGTGTTCAATACGGTGGTTCAGTAAAACCTGAAAACGTTGCTGAATACATGGCTTGTCCAGACGTTGATGGAGCTCTAGTTGGTGGTGCATCACTTGATCCAGAAAGCTTCTTGGCATTGCTTGACTTTGTAAAATAAGCCTCAAATATCTGAGACAGACAGTTCCCTCCCACGAGGTTAAGACTGCCTGTCTTCTTTTTAGTAAAAAGGCGTGCGTAAGCACGCTCTTTTCTGCATTTTGAATGAAAAAGAAAGGAGAATCATGCTTTATATTTGGTCTTATCTCAAACGTTATCCCAAGTGGTTAGTGTTAGACTTCTTCGGAGCTATTTTCTTTGTGATTGTCAATCTTGGGCTACCGACTGTTCTTGCTCGCATGATTGACCAGGGGATTAATCAAGGTAATGAAGAAAAGCTCTATTTTTGGGCCATCATCATGTTGGTTATTATCGTCTTGGGGACATTTGGGCGGGTTGTTCTATCCTATGCTGCTAGTAAACTGACCACCAATATGGTTAAGGACATGCGGAATGATGTCTATGCTAAGTTACAAGAGTATTCTCATCATGAATATGAACAAATCGGTGTGTCTTCACTAGTTACTCGTATTACCAGTGATGCCTTTGTTCTCATGCAGTTTGCAGAACAAACGCTTAAGTTGGGTGTTATCACACCCATGATGATGCTGTCGAGTATTCTCATGATTTTCTTAACTAGTCCCTCACTAGCTTGGATTGTCGCTTTTTCCGTTCCTTTTCTAGCTGTAGTAGTCCTTTATGTGGCAGTGAAAACGCGCCCCTTATCTGAAAAACAACAGAGAACACTGGACAAGATAAATCAATATGTCCGTGAAAATTTGATGGGCTTGCGAGTGATTCGTGCCTTTGCTCGTGAAGACTTCCAAGAAAACCGTTTCGAAGAGAAAAATGCGATCTATGCGGATAATTCAAATCGTTTGTTCAAATTGACTGGTTTGACAGAGCCACTTTTTGTGCAAATCATTATTGCTATGATTGTAGCTATCGTTTGGTTTGCTCTAGATCCTCTCAAGCAAGGAAGTTTGCAGATTGGGGATTTGGTAGCCTTCATCGAGTATAGTTTTCATGCCCTCTTGTCCTTCCTTTTCTTGTCAAACCTCTTTACCATGTACCCTAGAACGGCCGTATCCAGTGAACGTTTGAAGGAAATCATGGAAATGCCGATTTCCATTGATCCAAATGAAGACGGAATTCAAGAAACAGAAACACATGGTTACTTAGAATTTGATAATGTGACCTTTGCTTATCCTGGGGAAACAGAAAGCCCTGTTTTGCATAACATTTCCTTTACTGCTAAACCGGGAGAAACCATTGCTTTTATCGGTTCGACTGGATCAGGTAAGTCTACTCTGGTTCAGTTAATTCCTCGTTTTTATGATGTTACACTGGGGAAAATTAAGGTCGATGGTGTTGATGTCCGGGATTACCGTCTCAAATCACTCCGCCAGAAAATTGGTTTTATTCCACAAAAAGCCTTGCTCTTCACAGGGACTATCGCAGATAATCTCCGTTACGGAAAAGAGGACGCCAGTCATGAGGACTTGCACCAAGCAGCTGATGTAGCCCAAGCCAAAGACTTTATCGAAAGTCGAGAAGAAGGTTTTGCAACTCATCTGGCTGAAGGGGGAAGCAATCTATCAGGTGGTCAAAAGCAACGCTTGTCGATTGCCCGCGCAGTCATCAAGGGTCCAGATATCTATATCTTTGATGATTCCTTCTCAGCCTTGGACTACCGTACTGATGCTATCTTGCGCCGTCGTCTCAAGGAAGTGACGCAAGATGCTACGGTATTGATTGTTGCGCAACGTGTTGGAACCATTATGGATGCGGACCAGATTATCGTCCTTGATAAGGGCGAAATCGTTGGTCGTGGACGTCATGAAGAATTGATGGAAACTAATGACATCTATCGAGAAATTGCTGAGTCGCAGTTGAAAAATGCGTCTCTGACAGAAGAATAGGAGGTAAAGGATGAAACAACAAACTAGTCTAGCTCGTCTATGGAGCTATTTAAAAGCCTACCGTTTCTCTGTTTTCTTTGCAGTCTTCTTGAAAATAGTCAGCGTCATAATGAGTGTTATCGAGCCATTCATATTGGGGCTTGCTATCACTGAATTAACTAGCAACCTCCTTGCCATGGCAAATGGTGTTGCAGGAGCAGGTATTAATACTAGCTATATCGCAGTGATTCTGGCAATCTATCTCTTGCGTGGCCTTTTTTATGAGTTGGGTTCTTACTACTCAAACTATTTCATGACCAATGCTGTCCAGTCTATGATACAGGATTTGCGAAATGAAATGAGCGAAAAAATCAACCGTATCCCTGTGTCTTACTTTGACAAGCACCAATTTGGAGATTTGCTGGGACGTTTTACTAGTGATGTAGAGACCGTATCTAATGCACTCCAACAATCCTTCTTACAGATTGTTAATGCAGTCTTTACCATTCTTTTTGTTATGGGAATGGTCCTCTATCTCAATCTTCAGTTGGCTATCATTGTTATCTTGTCGATTCCAGTGACTTATTTTGGAGCTAAAACGATTCTAAATCGGTCGCAGCCATACTTTAAACAGCAGGCAGCTATATTGGGACGTATGAATGGATTTGTACAGGAAAACTTGACAGGTTTCAATGTTTTAAAACTTTTCGGACGCGAAGAAAACTCTCAAGAGAGATTTGAAAAGATTACGGATGAATTGCAACAAGTCGGATTCAAGGCTAGCTTTATTTCAGGTTTGATGATGCCTGCCCTTCACATCGTATCTGATTTAACCTACCTGATTGTTGCAGTATTAGGTGGATTGCAGGTTATTGCAGGGCGCTTGACGATTGGTAATATGCAGGCCTTCGTTCAGTATGTTTGGCAAGTCAGCCAGCCAATCCAAAATATCACTCAGTTAGCTGGGCAAATGCAAAGTGCTAAGTCTTCGCTTGATCGTGTCTTCGAAGTTTTAGATGAACAGGAAGAAGTTCAAACTGCTGAAGTGAAAGAACTAGCACCATTGACAGGTCAAGTTAGTTTCAAAAATGTCGATTTCCAATATGTAGAAAACAAACCATTGATTCGCAATTTTAACTTAGATGTTGAACCTGGAGAGATGGTAGCTATCGTTGGACCTACTGGAGCAGGGAAAACAACCTTGATTAACCTTCTCATGCGTTTTTACGATGTGACAGCTGGTGCCATTTTAGTAGATGGCCAAGATATTCGTGACCTGTCTCGTCAGGACTATCGTCGACAGTTTGGTATGGTCCTACAGGATGCCTGGCTCTATGAAGGCAGTATCAAGGAAAATCTTCGCTTTGGAAATCTGGATGCAACAGATGAAGAAATCGTTGAAGCTGCTAAGGCGGCCAATGTTGACCACTTTATCCGCACCCTTCCTGGTGGCTATAACATGGAAATGAACCAAGAGTCAAGTAATATTTCTCTTGGGCAAAAACAGTTGTTAACTATCGCGCGTGCTCTCTTGGCGGATCCTACAATCTTAATTTTGGACGAAGCGACCTCATCAGTCGATACTCGTCTAGAGCTCTTGATTCAAAAGGCCATGAAACGTTTGATGAAGGGGAGAACAAGCTTTGTCATTGCCCATCGACTTTCGACTATTCAGGAAGCTGACAAAATTTTGGTGCTGAAAGATGGGCAGATTATCGAACAAGGAAATCATGAAAGTCTCCTAGCTGCAAAAGGTTTCTATTATGACCTTTATCAAAGTCAATTTTCGAATAAAAACAGAGAAAATAGCTAGAATACATAGCCATTCATTTTCTTAAATTATCAGTCAATTAGAACTTTTTTAATATGAGTTAATTTCCTTGCTTTTGTCTACTAGGAGTAGTATACTGATGTAGTAATCAATAAATATGGTTGCAAAAATTATATTACGAGGTGAGAAATATGGTTGAATTAAAAAAAGATGCTTTAAAAGATGTAACAACATTATCTAAATCAGCGCCTGAAGCGCTAGTAAAAACAAAGGAAGTCTTGAATCAAGCCGTAGCAGACTTGTATGTAGCGCATATCGCTCTTCATCAAGTACACTGGTACATGCGTGGACGTGGTTTTATGGTATGGCATCCTAAGATGGATGAATACATGGATAGTTTAGATGCTTACCTTGATGAAATCAGCGAACGTTTGATTACACTTGGTGGCAAACCATACTCTACTTTGACAGAATTCCTTCAACACAGTGAAATCGAAGAAGGAGTTGGAGAATTCCGTAACGTAGAAGAAAGTTTGGAACGTGTCCTTGAAATTTATCGTTACCTTATCACTCTTTTCCAAAAAGCATTGGATGTGACAGATGAAGAAGGTGATGATGTAACCAATGATATCTTCGTTGGTGCTAAAGCTGACCTTGAAAAAACAGTCTGGATGCTTGCAGCAGAATTAGGACAAGCACCTGGTTTGTAAGATACTGTATTTTTCTAAAAATCCGTAGAAGTTTTCTACGGATTTTTTCTATTCAGGAGGGCATTCCAAAACAGTCTTTTTTGAAGATTTTTGATAAAATAGAACTATCAATGAAAAGGATGAAAGCATGACAAAGAAAATCGTAGCCATTTGGGCTCAAGATGAAAAGGGTGTGATCGGGAAAGAGGATCGTTTACCTTGGCATTTGCCAGCAGAGTTAAAACATTTTAAAGAAACAACCTTGAATCATGCCATTTTAATGGGTCGTGTAACCTTTGATGGGATGGGGCGACGATTGCTTCCAGGACGTGAAACCTTAATTTTGACGCGCAATCCCGAAGAGTCAATTGAAGGAGCACTGGTTTTCCAAAATGTCGAGGATGTTTTAGACTGGTATCATCATCAGGCTAAGAATCTCTATATCATTGGTGGCAAGCAGATTTTTCAGCTTTTTGAACCTTATCTCGATGAGATTATTGTGACACAAATTCATGCTCAAGTTGAAGGGGATACCTATTTCCCAAAAGATTTTGACTTGACTGCTTTTGAGACTGTTGCAAGCAAATCTTATTCCAAAGATGAGAAAAATGTCTATGATTTTACCGTCGAATATAGAAAGAGAAAGGAAGTCTAATGGAGCGTAGTATTTTTGGATTCTTTACAGCTCTTTTGTGTGCTGTCTGTCTTGTAGCTGGAACACACGCTTTTCGTAAAAAGCGCTTTGGACTTGCTGCTCTACTTTGGCTTAATGCCTTTACAAACTTGGTGAATAGCATTCATGCTTTTTATATGACCTTATTTTAGAGAGAATGAATAATTAGAACGGAAGGGAATCATGTCTACGAATAGGAAAAATGATATGATGGTTTATTGCTCATTTTGTGGCAAAAGCCAAGAAGAAGTTAAAAAAATAATTGCTGGGAACAATGCCTTTATCTGTAATGAATGTGTGGAGTTGGCTCAGGAAATTATTCGTGAGGAGTTGGCTGAGGAAGTTTTGGCGGACTTGTCTGAGGTACCAAAACCAATCGAACTCCTAAATATTTTGAACCACTATGTGATCGGTCAAGATCGTGCTAAACGTGCTTTGGCAGTGGCTGTATATAACCACTACAAACGCATCAATTTCCATGACACTCGTGAAGAGACTGAAGATGTGGATTTGCAAAAGTCAAACATTCTAATGATTGGCCCAACTGGATCAGGGAAGACTTTCCTTGCTCAGACTCTTGCTAGAAGTTTGAATGTACCATTTGCCATTGCTGATGCAACAGCTCTTACTGAAGCTGGTTATGTGGGTGAGGACGTTGAAAATATCCTCCTCAAACTCTTGCAGGCAGCTGACTTTAACATTGAACGTGCAGAGCGTGGGATTATCTACGTTGATGAGATTGACAAGATTGCCAAGAAGAGCGAGAACGTATCCATCACGCGTGATGTATCTGGTGAAGGTGTGCAACAAGCCCTCCTCAAGATTATCGAAGGTACAGTAGCAAGTGTTCCTCCACAAGGTGGACGCAAACATCCACAACAAGAAATGATTCAAGTAGACACCAAGAATATCCTCTTCATCGTGGGTGGTGCCTTTGATGGAATCGAAGAAATTGTCAAACAGCGTCTTGGTGAAAAAGTCATTGGTTTCGGACAAAATAACAAGGCTATTGACGAAAACAGCTCATACATGCAAGAAATCATTGCAGAAGATATTCAGAAATTCGGTATTATTCCTGAATTAATTGGACGCTTGCCTGTCTTTGCAGCCTTGGAGCAGTTGACAGTAGATGACTTGGTTCGCATTTTGAAAGAGCCAAGAAATGCCTTGGTTAAACAATACCAGACCTTGCTTTCATATGACGATGTAGAGCTTGAATTTGACGATGAGGCTCTCCAAGAGATTGCTAACAAAGCTATTGAACGTAAAACTGGAGCACGTGGTCTTCGCTCAATCATCGAAGAAACCATGCTAGATGTTATGTTTGAAGTTCCAAGTCAAGAAAATGTGAAAACAGTTCGTATCACAAAAGAAGCAGTTGATGGAACAGCTAAGCCAATCCTAGAGACAGCCTAGAGGTGACTATGGAAATCAATACACACAATGCTGAGATTTTATTGAGTGCTGCCAATAAGTCCCACTATCCGCAGGATGAACTCCCTGAAATTGCTCTTGCAGGACGCTCAAATGTTGGTAAATCGAGCTTTATCAATACCATGCTCAATCGTAAAAATCTAGCTCGTACCTCTGGAAAACCAGGGAAAACACAACTACTTAATTTCTTTAATATTGATGATAAGATGCGTTTTGTAGATGTGCCTGGTTACGGTTATGCCCGTGTGTCCAAAAAGGAACGCGAAAAATGGGGACGCATGATTGAGGAGTACTTAACCACTCGAGAAAATCTTCGAGCAGTTGTTAGTCTCGTTGACCTTCGTCATGATCCGTCAGCAGATGATGTACAGATGTACGAATTTCTTAAATATTATGAGATTCCTGTCATCATTGTGGCGACCAAGGCAGACAAGATTCCGCGTGGTAAATGGAACAAGCACGAATCAGCTATTAAAAAGAAATTAAACTTTGATCCAAGTGATGATTTTATCCTCTTTTCATCCGTAACAAAAGCAGGAATGGACCAGGCTTGGGATGCTATTTTAGAAAAATTGTGAGGAATACATATGGCAAAAACAATTCATACAGACAAAGCTCCAAAGGCAATCGGACCTTATGTTCAAGGAAAAATCGTTGGCAACCTTTTGTTTGCTAGCGGTCAAGTCCCTTTATCTCCTGAAACTGGAGAAATCGTAGGAGAAACGATTCAAGAACAGACTGAACAAGTTTTGAAAAACATTGGAGCTATTTTGGCAGAAGCAGGCACAGATTTTGACCATGTTGTTAAAACAACTTGTTTCTTGAGCGATATGAACGACTTTGTACCTTTTAATGAGGTTTACCAAACAGCCTTTAACAAGGAATTTCCAGCTCGTTCAGCTGTGGAAGTAGCTCGTCTTCCTCGCGATGTAAAAGTCGAAATTGAAGTCATCGCAGAGATTGGATAAGCGAGTTGAAGTTTGGTTCTTCCAAACTTCTTTTGATATAAGGAGACTATGATGACAATGAAACAACTTCACCTGGTGATTGTAACAGGGATGAGTGGTGCAGGGAAAACTGTAGCCATTCAATCCTTTGAAGATTTAGGATATTTTACCATTGATAATATGCCACCAGCTCTCTTGCCAAAGTTTTTGCAGTTGGTAGAGACCAAGGATGACGACCACAAGTTAGCCCTAGTGGTGGATATGCGAAGCCGCTCTTTCTTCTCAGAGATTCAGGCTGTCTTGGATGAATTGGAAAATCAAGATGATTTGGACTTCAAGATTCTCTTTTTGGATGCTGCTGATAAGGAATTGGTAGCACGTTATAAGGAAACTAGAAGAAGTCACCCTCTTGCAGCAGATGGTCGGATCTTGGACGGTATCAAGCTGGAACGCGAACTCTTAGCCCCATTAAAAAATATGAGTCAAAACGTGGTTGACACAACAGAGTTAACTCCTCGTGAACTTCGCAAGACTATTGCAGAGCAATTTTCGGACCAAGAACAAACGCAGTCTTTCCGTATCGAGGTCATGTCATTTGGGTTTAAATACGGCATTCCAATTGATGCCGATTTGGTATTTGATGTTCGCTTTTTACCAAACCCGTACTATCTGCCAGAACTTCGTAATCAAACAGGTGAAGACCAGGCAGTTTATGACTATGTCATGAACCATGAGGAATCTGAAGATTTCTACCGTCATTTGTTAGCCTTGATTGAACCAATCCTACCTGGCTATAAAAAAGAAGGAAAATCTGTTTTAACCATTGCAGTGGGTTGTACAGGTGGTCAACACCGAAGTGTTGCTTTTGCCAAGCGATTAGCAACTGACCTATCTAAAACTTGGCCTGTAAATGAAAGTCATCGTGATAAAGACCGAAGAAAGGAAACGGTAAACCGTTCATGAGAAAACCCAAAATTACGGTGATTGGTGGAGGAACCGGAATCCCTGTTATTCTAAATAGTCTACGGGAAAAGGATGTGGATATTGCGGCCATTGTAACCGTTGCGGATGATGGCGGTTCTTCAGGTGAACTTCGTAAGAATATTCAACAGTTGACACCTCCAGGGGATTTGCGTAATGTTCTGGTGGCCATGTCAGATATGCCCAAATTCTATGAAAAGGTCTTTCAATACCGTTTTTCTGAGGATGCAGGTGCTTTTGCCGGTCATCCATTAGGGAACATTATCATAGCCGGACTTTCTGAAATGCAGGGTTCAACCTACAATGCCATGCAATTACTGAGTAAATTTTTCCATACAACAGGCAAGATTTTTCCATCAAGTGACCATCCTTTGACACTCCATGCTGTCTTCAAAGATGGATCAGAAGTAGCTGGGGAAAGTCACATAGCAGACCATCCAGGAATGATTGACCATGTCTATGTTACCAATACTCTGGATGATGAAAAGCCACAGGCAAGTCGTCGAGTCGTCAACACGATTCTTGAGAGTGATATGATTGTCTTGGGACCAGGTTCACTCTTTACTTCGATTTTACCTAATATCGTCATCGAAGAAATTGGACAGGCTCTTCTAGAGACTAAGGCAGAGGTTGCCTATGTCTGCAATATTATGACTCAACGTGGAGAAACGGAGCATTTCTCAGATAGTGATCACGTAGCAGTCTTACATCGTCATTTGGGCCGTCCATTTATCGATACTGTCCTTGTTAATATCGAAAAGGTTCCGAGGGACTATATGGATACCAACCGTTTTGATGAGTATTTGGTGCAGGTTGAGCATGATTTTGAAGGTTTGCGTAAGCAAGTCCCACGTGTCATTTCATCCAACTTTCTACGCTTGGAAAATGGGGGAGCCTTTCACGATGGTGATTTAATCGTAGATGAGCTCATGCGGATCATACAGGTGAGAAAATGAGTTTTACAGTAGCAGTAAAAGAAGAAATTTTAAGTCAGCATCACCTGAGTCGTCATGAATTGTCAGCTATTATCAAGATGTCGGGTAGTATTGGTTTATCGAGCTCTGGTTTGACCTTGTCCGTCATTACAGAAAATGCTAAGTTGGCCCGTCATCTCTATGAATCTTTCTTGCACTTTTATGGCATCAAGTCTGAGATTCGTCACCACCAGAGAAGTAATCTACGGAAAAATCGCGTCTATACTGTATTTACGGATGAGCGAGTCCAGGAACTTTTAGCAGATTTGCGTTTGGCCGATTCTTTCTTTGGTTTGGAGACTGGGATTGATCCAGAAATTTTAGGAGATGAGGAAGCAGGTCGTGCCTATCTCTGTGGAGCCTTCTTAGCGAATGGCAGCATTCGTGATCCCGAGTCAGGGAAATATCAGTTGGAAATTAGTTCGGTTTATCTAGACCACGCCCAAGGGATTGCTTCGCTCTTGCAGCAGTTCTTGCTAGATGCAAAGGTTATCGAACGAAAAAAGGGGGCAGTGACCTATCTTCAGCGAGCGGAAGATATTATGGATTTCCTGATTTTAGTGGGAGCCATGGAGGCGAGAGATACTTTTGAAGGCGTCAAGATTCTCCGAGAAACTCGGAATGATCTCAATCGTGCTAATAATGCAGAGACAGCTAATATCGCTCGTACGGTTTCTGCGAGCATGAAAACCATCAACAATATCAGTAAAATCATTGATACCGTAGGTCTAGATAGCCTACCAGTAGATTTGCAGGAAGTAGCGCATTTGCGTATTCAACATCCGGACTACTCTATCCAACAATTGGCAGACAGTTTGACAAATCCACTCACAAAAAGTGGTGTCAATCATCGACTGAGAAAGATTAATAAAATTGCTGATGAACTGTAAAAACCACGAATCCTAGGATTCGTGGTTCTTTTCTTATAGACTTGTAGAGTGTTTTGGTTGCACTTTTTGTTGAGGGTCAATGTAGTTAATGGCATTGTTTACAGCAGTTGGTGCTTCACCAAGACCTGTTGCAATCAAGTCAATCTTACCATCGTAGTAGCAGCAGTCACCGATAGCGTAAATTCCAGCTTGGCTTGATTCTTGCTTGCTGTTAACGATAATCTTGTGACGGTTAAGGTCAAGTCCCCAGTTTTTAAGATTACCAACTGATGATTTGAAGCCATAGTTGACAAAGAGGTGGTCCAACTCAATGGTTTCAATCTCATCGGATTTGACTTTTGTGATTTCAAGCTTGTCAAGAGTTTTTCCATCTCCAAGAAGTTGACTTGGCACAAATGGTGTTTTGATGCTAACAGATGATTCTTGAAGGGCTTGGACACTATGTTCGAGGGCCCGGAAGTTATCTCGACGATGAACAAGTGTAGTTGGAGCAATCTTTTCAAAAGCTAAGGCCCAGTCCACAGCAGAGTCTCCTCCACCGAGGATTGTTACTTTCTTGCCAGCATATTGTTGAATGTTAGAAACGTGGTAGTGGATATTTTCATAACTATCAACACCATCCAGTTCAAGTGGACGCGGTTTAAAGGCACCTCCACCCATAGCGATAATGACAGCTTTACTACTATGAATACCTTTAGTAGTTGTTATCTTAAATACATCATTCTCTTTTTCAATGTCAAGAACAGTTTCATTGAGATGTGCTGGTGTATCAAAACCTTTTAGTTGTTCTAAGAGGCGATTAGTTAGTTCTTCACCAGTGAGATTTGGGAAACCTGGGACATCAAGAATTTGTTTTTCAGGATAAAGAATGGCAGGTTGGCCACCTAATTGAGGAAGAGAGTCAATGATTTGTACTTTAGCTTGACGTAAATTTGCATAAAAGGCTGCGAAAAGACCAACTGGGCCACCCCCTATGATGGTAATATCATATAATTCAGACATGGTTTCTCCTTATTTCATTTTTATCATTTTATTCTATCATATTTTCTGCCAATTTAAAATGAGGTAGGGGGGAGAAAATTTCCATTAAAAATGGTATAATGAAGAGAAGCTTTTTTGGAGAGGGGACACAGGATGAATTTTCAACAATTATCTAATCTTCAATACTGGTCTAGTTTGTTTTCCAGTCCTTGGAGTATTGCGATAAATGTGATTGATATTCTAATCGTCGCTTATATCTTATATCAATTTACAAAATCAATTGCAGGAACCAAGATTATGATTCTGGTTCGAGGCGTTTTAGTTTTTATCTTAGCTCAGATTGCGGCTAATTTTTTGGGCTTGACGACTATTTCCTGGTTGATTAACCAATTGATTACCTATGGAGTTATCGCAGCGGTTGTTATCTTTTCTCCAGAAATTCGGACAGGTTTGGAACGATTAGGTCGAGCTACGGACTTCTTTTCAAATACTCCTATGAGTTCAGAGGAGCAGATGGTACAAGCTTTTGTAAAATCTGTTGAGTATATGAGCCCGCGAAAGATTGGAGCTTTGGTAGCTGTTCAACGTGTGAGAACCTTGCAAGAGTATATCGTTACAGGAATTCCTTTGGATGCTAAAATTTCTGCTGAGTTATTAATTAACATCTTTATCCCTAATACGCCTCTCCATGACGGTGCAGTCATTATCAGTGGGGATCGGATTGCAGTAACTTCTGCCTATTTACCACTGACTGAAAACACAGGTATTTCCAAAGAGTTCGGAACTCGTCACCGTGCAGCCATAGGTTTATCAGAAGTTTCAGATGCCCTTACTTTTGTTGTGTCTGAAGAAACTGGGGGGATATCCATCACCTATAATGGTGTCTTCAAACATGATCTAAGTTTGGAAGAATTCGAGGAAGAACTACGTCGTATTCTGATACCTAAGGATGAACAAGAACTAAGCTTAAAAGAACGTCTATTAGGAGGCTGGAATAATGAAAAGAAATAGTCTTTATATCATCTCCTCACTCCTCTTTGCATGTGTCCTGTTTATCTATGCAACATCAATCAATTATCAAAACAATACCAACGCAAGACAAACTAAAACTGAAACCTATACCAATACAGTAGTCAATGTACCGATTGATATTCAATATGATAGTGAGCAATATTTTATCAGTGGTTTCAGCTCAGAAGTAACAGTGTTTCTAACGGGTTCAAATCGAGTCACCTTGGCTAGTGAGATGCAAGAGAGTACTCGTAAATTTAAAGTGACTGCTGATTTGACCCAGGCTACAGAAGGAACGATTGAAGTTCCCTTGACCATTGAAAATCTTCCAAGTGGTTTGACAGCTGTAGCAACA
This sequence comes from Streptococcus sp. 20925_1_44, assembly GCF_041432435.1. Taxonomy (NCBI): domain Bacteria; kingdom Bacillati; phylum Bacillota; class Bacilli; order Lactobacillales; family Streptococcaceae; genus Streptococcus; species Streptococcus sp. 20925_1_44. The sequence continues at coordinate 36,638 of NZ_JAPVZQ010000002.1, read as the reverse complement.
CCACAAAAGATCACAGTCAAGGTTGGTAAGAAAGTTACTCGAGATAATGTACCTGTTGTACCTCAAATTGATTCTAGTCAAATTGATGAGAAGATTATAATCGAACGTGTGACTGTTTCTGATGAAAAAGTTTCAGTAACTAGTGATGCGGATACACTATCTAAGATTGATCGGATTGTTGCAGTTTTACCAACGAGTGAACAGATTACAGGGAACTATTCTGGATCAGTTCCTTTGCAAGCTGTTGATAAAAATGGGGCTGTCTTACCAACAGTGATTACACCTTTTGAAACTACTATGAAAGTAACGACCAAAGCTGTAAGAACAACAAGTAGCACAACCACAACAAGTAATACTTCATCTACTGAAAACTCTTCAACGACAGCAGCAGAAACGAAGTCAGAATCTTAAAATAAACATTATACTAGAAAAGGAATGATAAAATGGGTAAATATTTTGGAACGGACGGAGTCCGTGGAGAAGCAAACGTAGAATTAACGCCAGAATTGGCCTTTAAATTGGGTCGCTTTGGAGGATATGTCCTCAGTCAACATGCGACAGAAGCGCCTAAGGTTTTTGTTGGACGCGATACACGTATTTCAGGGGAAATGTTAGAAGCAGCCTTGATTGCTGGTCTTCTTTCTGTGGGAATTCACGTTTATAAACTTGGTGTACTTGCTACGCCTGCAGTAGCATATTTGGTGAAAACTGAAGGAGCGAGCGCAGGTGTCATGATTTCAGCTAGCCACAACCCAGCCCTTGATAACGGAATTAAATTCTTTGGTGGAGATGGCTTTAAGCTAGACGATGAAAAAGAAGCAGAAATCGAAGCCTTGCTTGACGCCAGTGAAGATACTCTCCCACGTCCAAGTGCTGAAGGATTAGGTACTGTTGTTGATTACCCAGAAGGATTGCGCAAGTATGAAGCCTACCTGGTTTCAACTGGAACAGGTCTTGAAGGGATGAAGGTAGCCTTGGATACTGCAAATGGAGCAGCTTCTACAAGTGCTCGTCAAATTTTTGCAGATTTGGGTGCTCAAATCACTGTCATTGGAGAGAATCCAGATGGTTTGAACATTAACTTGAATGTTGGTTCGACTCATCCAGAAGCCTTGCAAGAACTTGTAAAAGAAAATCAATCAGCCATTGGTTTAGCCTTTGATGGGGACAGCGATCGTTTGATTGCAGTAGATGAAAACGGTGAGATTGTCGACGGTGATAAGATTATGTATATCATCGGTAAATACCTTTCTGAAAAAGGTCAATTGGCACAAAATACAATTGTAACAACAGTTATGTCCAACCTTGGCTTCCATAAAGCCTTGGACCGTGAAGGCATTAATAAAGCTGTCACTGCTGTTGGAGACCGCTATGTAGTTGAAGAAATGAGAAAATCAGGCTACAATCTCGGTGGAGAACAGTCAGGTCACGTTATCTTGATGGACTACAATACAACTGGTGATGGTCAACTTTCAGCAGTTCAATTGACTAAGATCATGCAAGAAACAGGTAAGAGCTTATCTCAATTGGCTTCAGAAGTAACAATTTACCCACAAAAATTGGTTAATATCCGTGTGGAAAACACCATGAAAGACAAAGCCATGGAAGTACCAGCTATCAAGGCTATTATCGATAAGATGGAAGAAGAGATGGCAGGTAACGGACGTATTCTCGTTCGCCCAAGTGGAACTGAGCCACTCTTGCGAGTCATGGCTGAAGCACCAACAACTGAAGAAGTAGATTACTATGTGGATACCATTGCTGAAGTTGTGAAAGCAGAAATCGGAATTTAGGAAAGTTAGCAGAAAATAAGAAAATATGTTACAATGTCAAAGTAAATTGTAACCATGGAGAATATGATGAATTTAAAACGTGAACAAGAATTTGTAAGTCAGTATCACTTTGATGCTCGTAACTTTGAATGGGAAAATGAGAACGGAATTCCTGAAACAAAGGTTGATGTGAACTTCCAACTACTTCAACATGACCAAGAAAATCAGGTGACTTCTCTCGTAGTTGTTTTGAGCTTTATGATTGTCTTTGATAAATTTGTTATCAGCGGTACTATTTCTCAAGTGAACCACGTTGAAGGTCGTATCGTAGATCAACCAAGTGACTTTAGTCAAGAAGAAGTTGAGACACTTGCTCGTCCTTCTTTGGATATGCTAAACCGTTTGACTTATGAAGTAACGGAAATTGCACTAGACTTACCAGGAATTAATTTGGAGTTTTAAAAGAATGAAATTAGCGGTCATAACAGACTCATCTGCTTTTCTACAAGCGGAAACCTTGCGGAAAGAAGATTTATTTGTGCTTGACATTCCTGTGAATATCGATGGACAGGAGTATGTTGAAGGTGTAAATCTAACCGCTCAAGAATTTTATGAAAAAATGGCTCGTTCATCTGAACTACCTAAAACAAGTCAACCAAGTATTGCAAAGTTAGATGAAATTTTATCATCATTAAAAGAAAAAGGCTATACTCATGTTTTGGGTCTCTTCCTATCTTCTGGAATCTCAGGATTTCACCAGAATATTCAGTATATGACTGATGAGTTTGAAGGTCTAACCATTGCTTTTCCTGATACTCGAATTACAAGTGCACCACTAGGATTCATGGTGGAAAGTGTGTTTCAATGGTCTGAGCAGGGAGATGATTTCCAGTCTATACTAGATAAGTTAACAGAACAGATTGAAAATACTTCTGCCTTTATCATGGTAGATGACCTTGATCATCTGGTTAAAGGTGGTCGTTTATCAAATGGTGTAGCTATTTTGGGGAATCTTCTTAGCATTAAACCAATCCTCTATTTCAATGACCAAGGTGTTATCGAAGTTTATGAGAAGGTTCGTACAGAGAAGAAAGCAACAAAACGTTTGGTTGAAATTGTCAAAGAAGTAACAGCTAATGGGAATTACCAGATTACTGTCATTCACGGGAATGCTCCTCAAAAAGCAGCTGATTTGCTTCAGCTTTTGTTAGACGGCGGAGTAGCTACAGACATTTCAATTGCAACCTTCGGTAGCGTCATCGGGACTCACCTTGGAGAAGGAAGTATTGCTTTAGGTTATACACCAATCGTCTAGATTGTTCTTACAGGCTTTGTATCTTAAAATTGAACACGGACTATCTGCCTCTTGAAAAAAGATGCCTGTCTTGCCTTTCGTGGAAAGTCAGCGCCATTCCCTATTTTTCATGGGTAGCTAACGTCCTTTGTATCTTAGAATTGAACACGCCTGGAACCCTGTGTGAAAAAGATAGTTCTTCCAAGGAGTATCTACTCCTTGATTAGAACTCCTATTTTCACTTTGTGTTCTTACAGGCTTTGTATCTTAAATAGGAGTAAAGATGAGTATTCGAGTGATTATTGCTGGTTTTAAGGGAAGAATGGGGCAAGCTGCTTGTCAGATGGTTTTGTCTGATCCTGAACTTGAACTAGTAGCAGTATTGGATCCTTTCGAGTCTGCATCTGAATGGCAGGGAATTCCAGTATTCAATGATAAAAATGACTTAGCAGGCTTTGATGCCCATGTTTGGGTAGACTTTACTACACCAGCTGTCGCCTATGAGAATACACGCTTTGCTCTTGAAAATGGCTTTGCTCCAGTAGTAGGAACGACAGGTTTCACCAGTCAAGAAATCGAAGAATTAAAAGAAATGTCTCGTTCCAAAGGCTTGGGTGGCTTGATTGCTCCTAACTTTGCCTTGGGTGCTGTCTTACTGATGCAATTTGCAGCACAGGCAGCTAAATACTTCCCAAATGTGGAGATTATTGAGCTTCACCATGATAAGAAAAAAGATGCTCCGAGCGGGACAGCAATCAAAACAGCTGAGTTGATGGCTGAAGTTCGTGAGTCTATTCAACAAGGTGCTAATGATGAGGAAGAACTCATTGCGGGAGCACGTGGAGCTAACTTTGATGGTATGCGAATCCATTCAGTTCGCTTGCCAGGTTTGGTAGCTCATCAAGAGGTCATTTTTGGAAATCAAGGAGAAGGATTGACCCTGCGTCATGACTCCTTTGATCGTAGCTCCTTCATGACAGGGGTGAATTTGGGAATCAAAGAAGTTGTCAAGCGTCATGAGCTTGTCTATGGATTAGAACACTTACTATGAAATTAACAAAAATGCCTTCTGAATTTCAGAAGGCTTTACCAGTATTAGAAAAAATTAAAGAAGCAGGATTTGAGGCTTATTTTGTGGGTGGCTCTGTTAGGGATGCCCTTCTTAACCGGCCCATCCATGATGTGGATATCGCGACTTCATCTTATCCTGAAGAGACTAAGCAGATTTTTCCACGCACAGCTGATATCGGCATTGAGCATGGGACCGTTTTGGTTTTAGATGGAGATGAAGAGTACGAAGTCACCACTTTTCGAACAGAGGATGTCTATGTAGACTATCGGAGACCAAGTTCCGTTTCTTTTGTTCGTTCACTCGAAGAAGATCTCAAGCGTCGAGATTTTACAGTCAATGCCTTTGCCTTGGATGAGACAGGGGAAATCGTCGATTTATTTGATGGTCTCAAAGATTTAGAAAATCAGGTTCTGCGAGCAGTTGGTGTAGCTAGTGAACGTTTCAATGAAGACGCGTTACGCATCATGCGTGGCTTTCGTTTCCAAGCTAGTCTTGGTTTTGAACTCGAGCAAGAAACGTTTAAAGCGATGAAGGCCTTAACGCCACTCTTAGATAAAATCTCTGTGGAGCGCACCTTTGTCGAATTTGATAAACTATTGCTAGCTCCTTATTGGCGAGTAGGTTTATCTTCTATGATTGAGAGTCAAGCTTATGATTATCTTCCAGATATGGTAGGCAGTCAGGAGAAACTCCGGTCTTTGTTTGATTTAGAAAAAGATTTTACTTTTGAATCTTCTGAGCAAGCTTGGGCAGCACTTTTATGGGTTTTAGAAGTGGAAGATGCTCAACAATTTTTGAAACATTGGAAGACTTCACGCCAATTTGCCAAGCAGGTACAGGATTTGCTGTCTATTTTGGCTCTCCGAGAAGAAGGGGAACTAGGTAGACGTGATTGTTACCGTTTTGATTTGGACTTGCTTTTACAGGCTGAAAATCTTCGCAGAGCTCAAGGGAAGGAAGTCAACCCACAAGCGATCACAGAAACCTACGAGAGCTTGACTATTCATGATAAGAAAGAAATGCAAATTAATGGTGGCATTCTCATCAAGGAATATGGCTATCATCCAGGTCCAGAATTAGGAGATGTTTTAGAGGAAATTGAGTACGCTATTGTGGATGGTAATCTAGATAATGAAGTGGAAGCCATTCATGCATACTTAAGGGAGAGAAAATGAGTGATTTTATCGTTGAAAAACTAAGCAAATCAGTTGGTGACAAGACTGTTTTTAAGTATATTTCTTTTATCATCCATGACTTAGATCGCATCGGTCTTATTGGGGTCAACGGAACTGGGAAAACGACCCTTCTAGATGTGCTTTCAGGTGTTTCAGGTTATGATGGCGATATTAGCCCTTTTTCAGCAAAGAGTGATTACAAGATTGGTTACCTGACTCAAAATCCCGAATTTGATGATAGCAAGACTGTATTGGATACTGTTTTATCCAGTGACCTCAAGGAAATCCAGTTGATTCGGGAGTATGAACTGCTTATGCTCAACTACAGTGAGGACAAGCAGGCGCGTCTAGAACGGGTCATGGCGGAGATGGATTCTCTCCAAGCATGGGAAATCGAAAGTCAGGTCAAAACGGTACTCAGTAAACTAGGTATTCAAGAATTATCAACTCCTGTTGGAGCTTTGTCGGGTGGTCTTCGTAGACGGGTTCAATTAGCGCAAGTGCTTTTAGGAAATCATAATCTCTTGCTTCTTGATGAGCCAACCAACCATCTGGACATTGCGACCATCGAGTGGCTGACACTTTTCTTGAAGAATTCCAAGAAGACCGTTCTCTTCATCACCCACGATCGCTATTTCCTAGATGCTCTTTCTACGCGAATTTTTGAATTGGATAGAGGTGGATTAACAGAGTATCAGGGGAATTACCAAGATTATGTCCGTCTCAAGGCTGAACAGGATGAGCGTGACGCAGCTCTTCTTCACAAAAAGGAACAACTTTACAAACAAGAATTAGCTTGGATGAGACGGCAACCTCAAGCTCGTGCGACCAAGCAACAAGCTCGTATCAATCGATTCCATGACTTGAAAAAGGAAGTTTCAGATACTAGCCTTGAGACAGACTTGAGCATGAATTTTGAAACCAGTCGCATCGGTAAGAAGGTCATTGAGTTTAAGGATGTTTCCTTTGCCTATGACGATAAACCGATTCTGAAACATTTTAACCTTTTAGTGCAAGCCAAAGACCGTATCGGAATCGTCGGGGACAATGGTGTTGGGAAGTCAACCCTTCTTAACCTTATTGCAGGAAGACTTGAAGCTACTGAAGGACAAGTTATCATCGGTGAAACAGTTCGTATTGCTTATTTCTCTCAACAAATCGAAGGTTTAGATGAAAGTAAGCGGGTTATCAATTACCTGCAGGAAGTGGCAGAAGAGGTTAAGACGAGCGGTGGGACTACGACATCCATTGCAGAATTACTAGAACAATTTCTTTTCCCTCGTTCAACGCACGGTACCTTGATTGAGAAGCTGTCAGGTGGAGAGAAGAAGCGTCTGTACCTCCTCAAATTACTCCTTGAAAAACCCAATGTGCTTCTCTTAGATGAACCAACAAATGACCTAGACATTGCGACCTTAACAGTTCTAGAAAATTTCTTACAAGGTTTTGCAGGACCAGTCTTGACAGTTAGTCATGACCGCTATTTCCTTGATAAGGTAGCAACTAAGATTCTTGCTTTTGAAGACGGGACTATCCGTCCTTTCTTTGGCCATTATACAGATTATCTAGATGAAAAGGCCTTTGAAGCAGAAGCAGTAACACAAAGTCAAAAAGTTGAGAAGGAAAAAGTCGTCAAAGTCCGTGAAGAGAAAAAACGGATGACCTACCAAGAAAAGCAGGAGTGGGCAAGTATTGAAGGTGACATCGAAAACCTGGAAAATCGTATCGCGGCTATTGAAGAAGAAATGCAGGCAAATGGCTCTGATTTTGGAAAACTAGCGACTCTTCAAAAAGAGCTAGATGAGAAAAATGAAGCCTTGCTTGAAAAATATGAACGCTATGAATATTTAAGTGAGTTGATATAATGGAAGAAACGATTATTAAATGGAGTAGTAAGAAAATCATTTTGAGCCTTATTCTTTACCTACTAGAATTGGCTCTTCTACTTTGGATTTTTTCGTTTTTGCTGAGTTATCCCGAAGAAGCACCTGCGGGATTGGTGGCTTTCATTCTCTTTATTGGTTTCTTCATCATCATCGTTGGCTTCATTTTGTATCAACATTTGCGACGGCTTTTTTCTGATAAAGAGTATTTGAAATGTACGGCTCAAGGATTTTCCTATAAACCATATCCAAAGAAAGACTGGCAGTTTTATTCCTGGGGACAGGTAGAAAAGTTTGCTCTCACGAGAATTAAGGGTAGTAGAAATGCAAGGGATTTTTATATGATTGAGGTTCAGTTTTATGACAAGGAACTTTTAAAATCCAACTCTTTCTGGTATCGTCTTCGAAGTAGATTTACAAGTTCAAAATATTCTAACGTTTTGAAAATCCCAATCTATTTGCTGGATGTTGGCTTACCAAAGAGAGTATTTGAAACCATGTCTTACTTTGAGCGAGAGTGGCGCATCCAACAAAATCTCGAGCGAAATCAAAGCACTAAAAGCAAAAAGAAGTAAAGATTTCATTGAGCGAGTGAATCTCCGAATTTTATGAAGGACTGAGGGGCTTTGGAAGGATATTCCAAGGCTTCTTTCTATTTTGCTTTTCTAGGAATTATGGTATAATAGGGAGTAAAAACTTTAAAAGAAAGAAACGCTATGAACTTAAAAGATTACATTGCAAGTATTGAAAATTATCCACAAGAAGGAATTACATTCCGTGATATCAGCCCTTTGATGGCTAACGGCAATGCCTACAGCTACGCTGTTCGTGAAATTGTTCAATATGCTACTGACAAAAAGATCGATATGATCGTAGGGCCAGAAGCGCGTGGATTTATCGTTGGATGTCCAGTCGCTTTTGAGTTGGGAATTGGTTTTGCTCCTGTTCGTAAACCAGGGAAATTGCCACGCGAAGTCATTTCAGCTGACTACGAAAAAGAATATGGTGTTGATACTTTGACCATGCACGCAGATGCTATCAAACCAGGTCAACGTGTTCTTATTGTAGATGACCTCTTGGCAACAGGTGGTACTGTTAAGGCTACAATCGAAATGATTGAGAAATTAGGTGGTGTCGTAGCTGGTTGTGCCTTCTTGATTGAGCTTGATGAGCTAAAAGGTCGTGAGGCAATCGGAGATTACGATTATAAAGTTTTGATGCATTATTAATGAAAAACAGTCCCTAGGGCTGTTTTCTCTTAATGATGATATAAAAAAAGGCTATATCTAGTTAGAGAAAAACTATAATTGAAAACTATATCTTCTTACAGTATAATAAAGGGAAGAAGTGTCATCAGCTGGATTATTCCATTTGATGACAGTCAGATTACTTGAGTCCAGTATGATACAGTTAGGAGATTTCCATGCCGATTCGAATTGATAAAAAATTACCAGCAGTTGAGATTTTACAAACAGAAAATATTTTCGTCATGGATGATCAACGGGCGGCTCATCAGGATATCCGACCCTTGAAAATTCTTATTTTAAATCTAATGCCGCAAAAAATTGTAACAGAAACTCAGCTCTTAAGACATTTGGCCAATACTCCTTTGCAGTTAGATATTGACTTTTTATATATGGAGAGTCACCAATCAAAAACAACTCGCTCAGAGCATATGGAGACTTTTTATAAGACCTTCTCGGAAGTTAAAGACCAGTATTTTGATGGCTTGATTATCACAGGAGCTCCAGTTGAGCACCTTCCATTTGAGGAGGTTGACTATTGGCAAGAGTTTACCCAAGTTATCGATTGGTCTAAGACTCATGTCTTTTCGACCTTGCATATTTGTTGGGGAGCACAAGCAGGTCTATACTATCGCTATGGTGTAGATAAATACCAGATGGACCAGAAGCTTTCTGGGATTTATCCTCAAGATGTTTTGAAAGAAGGTCATCTCCTATTGAGAGGATTTGATGATTTATATGTATCTCCTCATTCTCGCCATACAGAAGTCCACAAAGAAGATATCCTGAATAAAACAAATCTAGAGATTTTAGCATCAGGAAAAGAGGTGGGAATCTCTATCCTTGCGAGTCGAGATTTGAGAGAAGTCTATAGCTTTGGGCATTTAGAGTATGATCGCGATACGCTTGCAAAGGAATATTTCAGAGATCTAGATGCTGGTTTAGATCCACATATACCAGAAAATTATTTCAAAAATGATGACATTCATGAACTCCCATGTATGCGTTGGAGTTCATCTGCAGCTCTCTTCTTTAGTAACTGGGTAAATTATGCAGTTTACCAAGAAACGCCGTTTGAGTGGAAAAGTGTGGAAGATGATGTGTCTCATTTTGGATATTTATAAGAGGAATTATGACATATTTAGATGCTTTCAAATCAGGAAACTTAGTGTTACCGAGTAACCTGCTCTTACATTACAATCAACTGTTCTCGTCAAGCGATGATTTCTTGGTTTGGCAATTCTTTTACCTACAGAATACAACGGCTTTAGGTGAATTGTCTCCAAGTCAGATTGCTGAAAAAATCGGCAAAAATGTCACTGAAGTCAATCAGGCTATTTCCCGCTTGACTGAGAAAGGGTTGCTTCAATACCGAACCATTGAACTTAATGGCGAAATAGAAGTAATCTTCGATGCAACTCTTGCCTTGGAGCGCCTAGACCAACTTTTTGAAAAACAAGCTCCAAACCAGGTGCAATCTGCTCCAAATGATTTAAAGAGCTTGGTAGATACTTTCCAACAGGAGCTAGGTCGTCTATTGAGCCCATTTGAAATTGAAGACTTGGAAAAGAGTTTGAAAGAAGACGGAACTAGTGCGGATTTGATAAAAGAAGCCTTACGAGAAGCTGTTTTAAATGGAAAACCAAATTGGAAATATATCCAAGCTATCCTACGAAACTGGCGTCATGAAGGGATTAGGAGCGTAGCCCAGGTAGAAGCGAAGCGTCAAGAGAGAGAGGCAACAAACCCTCAAAATGTTCAGGTTTCATCTGATTTTAAAAATGCCATGGATCTTTGGAAAGACTAATATTTATCAATAAAAAAACTTGCCTATGGCAAGTTTTTTTGTGTTCTTAATAAGTAAGTCCCCAAACACTTACAGAACGTTCAGCAACTGGGAAATCACCAAATCCTTCAGCATTAATAGTTACTTGGTCTGAATGGTTGCCAAGTAAATCAACAAAAGTATGATCAGCCCATTCTGGACCAACAAACATAGTTTTGTAATTGTCTTGAGCATTTGAGATAAGAACAGCTAGAGGTGCTTGATTGTCAGCTCCTGAACGGACCCAACCGATACAATTAGGATCATCAAAGTAGTCTGTCTGCTCTCCATAAGCCAAATCTTTTCGAATAGCTAGCAGATGGTCAAGAACATCTTTAAAATCTTGCTGAGCATATTGACCAGAGATACCGTAGTAGTCTCCGTAAAAGACACATGGAAGCCCTTCTTGACGTAGGAGAATAAGAGCATAGGCTGCTGGCTTAAACCATTCTTCTACAGTAGATTCTAAAGCTTGTCCTCGTTGAGTATCGTGGTTGTCGACAAAGGTTACAGCTCGTTCTGGATTGACTTGAGCTAAACTATCATCAAAAATGGTTCGTAAATCGTAGTTAGATCCTGCCTTGCTTGCCTCAAAGAGATTCATATGGAGTCGGACATCGACAAGGTCAAAGCGTTCTTCAATCTTTTCAAGATAATCCAGATTAGCTTCCTTATCAGGATTCCAGAATTCTCCAAAGACATAGAAGTCTTGTCCATATTTCTCTTTGATGTCACGAATGAAATTACGCATAAAGAAGGAGTCAATATGCTTGACAGCGTCTAAGCGGAAACCTGTTACGCCAGTCGTTTCCATGAACCAATCAGCCCAATCGTAGATGTTTTTGATAACCTCAGGATGTTTGAAGTCCAAGTCAGCATACATAAGATAGTCATAGTTACCGTTTTCGTTATCGACTAATTCCTCATGAGCCCAGCCTTTGTTGTCTCCTTGTATCAGATAGATGCCAGACTTACGGCGTTTGGCATCATAGTCAGTTCCAGTAAAGTGGTACCAGTGCCAGTGGAAATCATTGTAGGTGTTTTGTCTTCCATCAAAAGTAAAGTTTGTCCAACCATTGATGGTAAAAGGTTCTCCAAGTTCAATTGTGCGATCTTCTGGGTCGACTTCAATAACCTGGAAGGATTCTAAACGGTCTGCAGCTGCCTTGTGGTTTAAGACGACGTCAGCCATAGGTTGAATCCCATGTGATTTAAGTGTTTGAATGGCTTGAAGATAGTCTTCTTTGAAACCGTACTTGGTACGCACAGTTCCTTTTTGATCAAATTCACCGAGGTCAAAAAGGTCATAGACACCATAACCGACATCTTTTTCGTTGGTAGCTTTAAAGGCAGGTGGCATCCAGACGTGGCTAATTCCTAGATTTGCAAGGTGCTCAGCATCATCGGTAAGTCGCGTCCAGTGTTGTCCATCGTGGGGAAGGTACCACTCAAAATATTGCATTAGGGTTTGGTTTTTCATAGATAGTCCTCATACTTAACAATTTGAGAATCATTTTACCACAAAGCAAGCAAATGAGCAAACGTTTGCGCTACAAAAATAGACCTCAGGATGTGAATGTCTATTTTTACGGTAATAGAATGAAATTTCTCAACACAAATGACCATTCTCATTTAGAAATCATCAAGCAGAAACAAAAAGCTTGGCTAGTTCCTATGACATCAATGGAGAAATCACTTTCTACTTTGTGAATTTTCAACAAATTTGATATAATTGTATCTATGAATAAAGTATTCGTCAGTCGGCGTGTCGAAAAAAAGCTCCGCAAAGGTCAGATTCTTTTGGAAGAAGTTGATTTTCCAGACTTATCTGAAACTGATCAGGAAGTTGAACTTTTCAGCCAAAGCAAAGAATTTTTAGGGAAGGCTTATTTATCCCGACAAAATAAGGGAATTGGTTGGTTTGTAACTAACCAGAAAGTTTCTTTTAATCAAACCTTCTTTGAAAGCTTGTTTGAAAAAGCTAAACAAAAACGTTCTTCCTACTATCAAGATGAGTTGACAACTGCCTTTCGTTTGTTTAATCAAGAAGGCGATGGATTTGGTGGAATGACGCTGGATCTCTATGGAGATTATGTTGTTTTCTCTTGGTACAACTCCTATATTTATAGTCTTCGCCAAGAGATCATAGCAGCCTTCTCTCAGGTATTCCCGGAAGTCTTAGGTGCCTATGAAAAGATTCGCTTTAAAGGTCTAGACTATGAGTCTGCTCATATCTATGGTCAAGAAGCGGCTGAATATTTCACTGTTCTCGAGAATGGAGTCTTGTACCAAGTCTTTATGAATGACGGCCTTATGACAGGAATTTTCTTGGATCAGCATGAAGTTCGTGGGAGCTTAGTTGATGGTTTAGCAATGGGGAAATCCTTGCTTAATATGTTTTCCTATACAGCAGCCTTCTCAGTCGCTGCAGCTATGGGGGGAGCTAGTGAAACAACCTCTGTAGACCTAGCCAAACGTTCAAGAGAACTATCAGAAGCTCATTTTCATGCAAACGGTTTGAGTCTAGACAATCATCGACTGCTTGTCATGGATGTCTTTGAATATTTTAAATATGCTAAAAGAAAAGGTTTAAGCTATGACGTGATTGTTCTGGATCCGCCTAGCTTTGCCCGAAATAAAAAACAAACATTCTCTGTAGCTAAGGATTATCATAAGTTGATTTCCCAAAGTCTAGAGATTTTAAACCCAGGTGGAATCATTATTGCTAGTACCAATGCGGCTAATGTTTCCCGTCAAAAATTCACAGAACAAATCGACAAAGGATTTGCAGGTAGAAAGTATCAGGTCCTTCATAAATATGGACTTCCAGCAGACTTTGTCTACAATGAAAAAGATGAAAGTAGTAATTACCTCAAAGTGATTACCATGAAGGTTAGTAAATGAAATTAATTGTTTCTGTCATGCCAAGAAGTATAGAAGAGGCTCAGGCTATTGATGTTATGCGGTATCATGATGCAGATATCATTGAGTGGAGAGCAGACTTCTTACCCAAGGAAGCTATCTTGCAGGTAGCGCCAGCTATTTTTGAAAAATTTGCAGGTCGTGAGCTTGTTTTCACTTTACGTACTCATGCCGAAGGTGGTCAAATTGAGCTCTCTTCAGAAGAGTATGTTCAGATTATCAAGGAAGTGGCACAGCTTTATCAACCAGATTATATTGATTTTGAGTATTTTAGCTACAAGGATGTTTTTGATCAGATGTTGGACTTTCCAAATCTCGTCTTGAGCTACCATAACTTCCAAGAAACACCTGAAAATCTAATGGAAATCTTGTCTGAGTTAACAAGTTTAAATCCTAAGGTTGTGAAAATAGCTGTTATGGCTAATACAGAACAAGATGTGTTGGATCTGATGAACTTTACACGTGGCTTTAAAACACTGAATCCTGAACAAGAATATGTAACGATTTCTATGGGAAAAGTGGGCAAGGTCTCTCGTATTACTTCAGATGTGACTGGTTCTAGTTGGTCTTTTGCAAGTCTAGATGAAGCTAGTGCTCCAGGACAAATTTCACTATCTAGCATGAAAAAAATTAGGGAGCTTCTAAATGAAGATTGATGGCTACACACGTTTAGCAGCTGTAGTCGCAAATCCTATCAAACACTCCATTTCTCCCTTTATTCACAATAGCGCTTTTGAAGCAACCAATACCAATGGTGTTTATCTTGCTTGGGAAGTAGATGCGGCTGAACTAGCAGAAACAGTTGCTAATATTCGTCGCTACCAGATGTATGGAATCAATCTTTCCATGCCTTACAAGGAACAAGTGATTCCTTATCTGGACCAGTTGAGCGAAGAGGCTTGTTTAATTGGTGCAGTTAATACAGTTGTGAATCGAGAAGGAACATTAATTGGATATAACACAGATGGCAAGGGATTCTTTAAGAGCTTGCCTTCTTTTAAAATATCAAGGAAAAGAATGATTTTGTTAGGAGCAGGCGGTGCAGCCAAGGCAATTTTGGCACAGGCAATCTTGGATGGAGTAAGTCAGATTTCTGTCTTTGTTCGTTCTTCATCCATGGAAAAAACAAGACCTTACTTAGAAAAAATACAGAATGCGACTGGATTTAGAGTAGATTTATTGGCATTAGAGAATATTCAAGAACTTCAAGACAGCATCACTAAAGCCGACCTCTTGGTTAATGCTACTAGTGTGGGCATGGATGGATCCTCTCAGCCGATCCCGACCAGCATTGTTTTACCAGAGAAGCTCATGGTAGCAGATGTGATTTATCAACCCTTTGAAACACCATTTTTAAAATGGGCAAGAAACCAGGGAAATCAATCTATCAATGGCCTTGGCATGCTGCTTTACCAAGCTGCTGAAGCTTTTGAGTTATGGACAGACAAGGAAATGCCAACAGATCAAATCTGGGAATTATTAAAACAAAAGTACCAATAAAGAAAAAGGAGACCTGCTATGAAAATTAGAATAGACCTTCCACATCATCCTTACGATATTCAGATTGAAAAAGGATGCTTGTCTCAAGCAGGAAAATGGTTGCGCGAACTTTGGCAACCACAAAAAATTGTTATCATAACGGATAACCGTGTGGCTTCACTCTATGCAGAAAAGGTTAAATTGAGTTTGGAGGATGCTGGCTTTCAAGTGGCAGTTTTTGACTTTTTAGAGGGCGAAGAACGAAAAAATTTGACTACAGTTCAAAAAGTCTATGAATTTTTAGTTAAACAGGATATGACTCGTAGCGATGGAATCGTAGCCCTCGGAGGTGGTGTCGTTGGTGATTTAGCTGGATTTGTAGCCTCAACCTACATGCGAGGCATTCACTTTGTTCAAATTCCGACTAGCTTGACTGCCCAGGTTGATTCCTCTATCGGTGGAAAAACTGGAGTTAACACCCCTTTTGCCAAGAATATGGTGGGGACTTTTGCTCAGCCGGATGGTGTTTTGATTGACCCAACTGTTCTTGAGACCTTGGGCAAGAGAGAGTTGATTGAAGGAATGGGTGAAGTCATCAAGTATGGCCTGATCGAAGATCCAGAGCTTTGGGACCTATTATCTGATATGGATGGTTCTGCAGAAAGCATATTGGAACATTCCGAGGGTTTGATTGAGCATTCTTGCCAGGTCAAGCGCAAGATGGTAGTTGAAGATGAGTTGGACAATGGCATTCGTTTATATCTCAACTTTGGTCACACAATTGGCCATGCCATTGAAGCAACTGCTGGTTACGGAAAAGTCATGCACGGTGAGGCAGTAGCTATGGGAATGGTTCAGGTCTCTAAGGTAGCCGAAGAAAAAGGCCTCATGCCAGTGGGAATAACTCAGTCCATCCGAGAGATGTGTCAGAAGTTTGGATTGCCAATCGAGTACGAAAACTGGGATGTTGACAAGCTTTATCAAGCTTTGACTCATGATAAAAAAGCGCGTGGCAATACCATGAAGTTAGTCTTGGTACCTGAGCTTGGTTCAGCGACGATTCACCCAGTTTCTCTTGAAGAAATGAAAGATTACTTAGTAAAATAAGGAGAATGTATGAGATATTTAACAGCAGGAGAATCACATGGTCCTCGGCTGACAGCAATTATTGAAGGAATTCCAGCAGGACTGCCTTTGACTGCAGAAGATATCAATGAGGATCTCAAACGTCGCCAAGGCGGTTACGGTCGTGGTGGACGAATGAAAATCGAGAGTGATCAGGTTGTCTTTACTTCTGGAGTTCGCCATGGTAAGACGACAGGAGCACCTATTACCATGGATGTCATTAACAAGGATCATCAAAAATGGCTGGATATCATGTCTGCTGAGGATATTGAGGACAAACTCAAAAATAAACGAAAAATCACACATCCTCGTCCAGGTCACGCTGACTTGGTAGGAGGTATCAAATACCGCTTTGATGATTTGCGAAATTCTCTGGAACGTTCATCTGCCCGTGAAACGACTATGCGAGTGGCAGTTGGAGCTGTTGCCAAGCGTTTATTGACTGAGCTTGATATCGAAATTGCTAACCATGTTGTTATCTTCGGTGGTAAGGAAATCAATGTTCCAGAAAACTTAACAGTCGCAGAAATTAAAAAACTAGCTGCCCAGTCAGAAGTTTCCATTGTCAACCAAGAACGTGAGCAGGAGATTAAGGACTATATTGACCAAATTAAACGTGACGGAGATACCATCGGTGGAGTTGTTGAAACGGTTGTCGGTGGCGTTCCAGTTGGTCTTGGTTCTTATGTCCAATGGGATCGTAAACTAGATGCAAGGCTAGCTCAAGCTGTTGTTTCTATCAATGCCTTTAAGGGTGTGGAGTTTGGTCTTGGTTTTAAAGCAGGTTATCTCAAGGGCAGCCAAGTCATGGATGAAATTCTCTGGTCTAGAGAAGATGGCTATACTCGTCGGACTAATAACCTTGGAGGTTTCGAAGGTGGTATGACCAACGGTCAACCGATTATTGTTCGTGGAGTTATGAAGCCAATCCCGACTCTCTATAAGCCGTTGATGAGTGTCGATATTGAAACTCATGAGCCTTATAAAGCAACAGTAGAGAGAAGTGATCCTACTGCTCTTCCAGCAGCAGGTGTCGTTATGGAGGCAGTCGTAGCAACGGTTTTGGCTCAAGAAATCCTTGAGAAATTCTCCTCTGATAATCTGGAAGAATTAAAAGAAGCTGTTGCGAAACATCGGGAGTATACAAAGAATTATTAAGGAGTTCTTATGGCAAAAACCATCTATATCGCAGGCCTTGGTTTGATTGGTGCTTCCATGGCACTCGGAATCAAGCGGGATCATCCTGATTATGAAATTTTAGGATACAATCGTAGTCAAGCGTCTAGAGATATTGCCTTGGAGCGAGGGATGATTGATCGTGCGACGGATGATTTTGCCAGTTTTGCTCCACTTGCAGACGTCATCATTCTTACCCTGCCAATCAAGCAAACTATTGCCTTTATTAAGGAATTGGCCAACTTGGACTTGAAAGAAGGCGTTATTATTTCTGATGCTGGATCGACCAAGTCAGCTATTGTGAATGTAGCGGAGGAAAATTTTGCTGATAAGTCTGTTCGCTTTGTGGGGGCCCATCCCATGGCAGGAAGTCACAAGACAGGAGCTGCCTCTGCAGATGTTAATCTTTTTGAAAATGCCTACTATATCTTCACGCCATCTAGTCTGACAACTCCGGATACGCTCGAAGAAATGAGAGACTTGTTGTCAGGCCTTCATGCTCGTTTCATTGAAATCGATGCTGAAGAGCATGACCGAGTGACTTCTCAGATTAGCCATTTTCCGCATATCTTAGCATCAGGCCTGATGGAACAAACTGCAAGTTATGCTGAAGAGCATGAAATGGCGCGACGCTTTGCGGCCGGTGGATTTCGAGATATGACTCGGATTGCCGAAAGTGAGCCTGGTATGTGGACCTCTATCCTCTTATCAAATCGGGATACCATTATTGAACGCATCGAGGACTTCAAGGGCCGTTTGGACGAGATTGGACAAGCTATCAGTAAGGGTGATGAAAACCAAATCTGGAACTTTTTCAATCAAGCGCGTGAGCAACGGCAGGCTATGGAAATCCATAAACGTGGTGGTGTAGATAGTTCTTATGACCTTTATGTAGATGTTCCCGATGAGGAAGATGTGATTTTACGCATCTTGGAATTGCTACGTGGAACTTCTTTGGTCAATATCCATATCAATGAGGAAAACCGTGAGGATGTTCACGGGATTCTGCAAATTTCCTTTAAGAATGCTCAGGATTTAAAACGTGCTGAGCAAGTCATTACAGAAAATACTGACTACACAGTCGTTATTAAATAAGGAGGACAATTATGTCAAATATTTATGATAGTGCAAATGCACTAAGTCGTGGACTACGCGAATTGCCTGAATACAAGGCAGTTAAAGAAGCTAGAGATGCCATCCAAGCGGATGCAGAAGCAAGCAAAATTTTTGCAGATTATATTGCTTTTCAACATGAAATCCAAATCATGGCACAAACTGGTCAAATTCCAGATGCTTCTTTCCAAGAAAAAATGGAAAGCTTTGGTAAGCAGATTCAAGGTAACTCTCTCTTGTCAGAATTCTTTGCTAAACAGCAACAACTTTCGATCTACCTTTCTGATATTGAAAAAATTGTCTTTGAACCAATTTCAGAACTTTTAAAATAAGAATTTACCTCATAAAGTCAGGAATTTTTAAGAAATTTCTGACTTTTTATGATAAAATAAGAAAAAGTATTGTCAGTATGAGGGCCGGTATGAAATTAAAAACAAACATTAAGCACTTAAATGGTAGTATTCGCGTACCTGGGGATAAGTCCATCAGTCATCGCTCTATCATTTTTGGAAGCTTGGCTGAGGGTGAAACGAAGGTTTATGATATCTTGCGTGGTGAAGATGTCTTGTCAACCATGCAGGTATTTCGTGACCTCGGCGTAGAGATTGAGGACAAAGACGGTGTCGTTACCATTCAAGGTGTTGGGATGGGTGGATTGAAAGCCCCTCAGAAAGCCCTGGATATGGGGAATTCTGGGACATCTATTCGTTTAATTTCAGGTGTCCTTGCTGGTGCAGACTTTGAAGTAGAGATGTTTGGAGATGATAGTCTTTCCAAGCGCCCTATGGATCGTGTGACCCTTCCTTTGAAAAAAATGGGAGTTACAATTTCAGGTCAAACAGAGCGAGACTTGCCACCGTTGCACTTAAAAGGAACAAAAAGCTTAAAACCTATTCATTACGAATTGCCAATCGCTTCTGCCCAAGTTAAGTCAGCTTTGATTTTTGCAGCATTGCAGGCTCAGGGTCAGTCAGTCATCATTGAAAAGGAGTGCACTCGTAACCACACAGAAGATATGCTCCAACAATTCGGAGGTGATTTGAGTGTCAATGGTAAGAAAATCACTGTTCAAGGGCCACAGAAACTAAGTGGACAAACGGTTGTCGTACCAGGAGATATTTCTAGTGCAGCCTTTTGGTTAGTAGCAGGTTTGATTGTGCCAAATTCTCGAGTGGTACTTAAGAATGTCGGTATTAATGAAACACGTACAGGTATTATCGATGTTATCCGAGCTATGGGTGGGAAATTAGAGATTACTGATATTGATCCAATTGCCAAGTCTGCAACCTTGACTGTTGAAACTTCAGACCTAAAAGGGATAGAAATTGGTGGAGCCTTGATTCCACGTTTAATTGATGAATTGCCGATTATCGCGCTCCTTGCTACCCAAGCTCAAGGTCAAACAGTTATCAAAGATGCAGAAGAACTCAAGGTCAAAGAAACGGATCGCATTCAAGTTGTCGCAGATGCTTTAAATAGCATGGGAGCAAATATTACTCCTACAGCAGACGGCATGATTATCAAAGGGAAATCTTCCCTCTATGGAGCCAAAGTCAACACCTTTGGAGACCATCGAATCGGCATGATGACAGCCATTGCAGCTCTCTTGGTTGCAGATGGAGAAGTTGAATTGGATCGAGCCGAAGCTATTAATACTAGCTACCCAAGCTTCTTTTATGATTTGGAGACTTTGATTCATGGCTAAGGTTTTACTAGGTTTTATGGGTTCAGGAAAAACTACTATTGCTAGACAGCTGGATTCTGACTTCGTAGATATGGATGCCTTGCTGGAAGGCCGACTGGGGATGCCGATTGCTCGTTTCTTTGAAGAAAAAGGAGAGGCTGCCTTCCGCCAACTAGAAGAAGAAGTCCTAGCTGACTTGCTAAAGACAGATAAAGTTATTTCTACAGGCGGAGGGATTGTCATTTCTCCACGTAATCGTGCCTTGCTCAAACAAAATCCAGACAACATCTACCTTAAAGCAGATTTTGAGACCCTGTACCAGCGAATTTCAGCCGATGAGGATAATCAACGCCCACTATTTTTAAAGAATAGCAAGGAAGATTTGGCTGTGATTTTTAAAGAAAGACAGGCTTGGTATGAGGAAGTGGCTAGTCAGATTGTAGATGTATCAAGTTTAAACCCAGATGAAATTATAGAGGAACTGAGATGAAAATTGCCTATCTAGGTCCCAAAGGATCTTTTTCGCACCATGTGGTGCAAACGGCTTTTCCTCATGAGGAACTAGAGCCTTTTTCAAATATTACAGACGTTATCAAGGCTTTCGAACAGGGCTTAGTAGACTATTCAGTAGTGCCAGTTGAAAATTCCATTGAAGGTAGTGTTCATGAGACCTTAGACTATCTTTTTCACCAAGCTCGAATTCAAGCTGTGGCGGAGATTGTGCAGCCAATTCATCAACAGTTGATGGCGGTGCCAGGGCAAGTTAAAATTGAGAAAATCTTTTCTCATCCGCAGGCCTTGGCGCAGGGGAAGAAATTTATCGATGAACATTATCCAGACGCTCAACTAGAAGTCACTGCCAGTACAGCATACGCTGCGCGCTATGTTTCAGAGCATCCAGATCAGCCTTTTGCGGCCATTGCCCCCAAAAGTTCGGCTGGAGAATATGGTTTGGAATTAATTGCTCAAGATATTCAAGAGATGGAAGCCAATTTCACCCGCTTTTGGGTGTTAGGTCCCAAGGCACCGCAAATACCCTTGAATGCAAATGCTAAGAAAATGAGTCTAGCATTGACCTTGCCAGACAATCTTCCAGGAGCTTTATATAAGGCGCTTTCTACCTTTGCTTGGCGCGGGATTGACCTAACTAAGATTGAGAGTCGCCCCCTAAAAACAGCACTAGGTGAGTACTTTTTTATCATTGATGTGGACTATGCTGATAAAGAATTGGTCCATTTTGCTCAAAAAGAATTAGAAACGATTGGGATCCACTATAAAGTACTAGGAGCTTACCCTATCTATACCATACAGGATAAAGGGAAGGAGAAGGAATGACTAGAGAAAATCCTCTGACACACCATGAGAAACTACGTTACGACTATCTATTAAAAAACATCCACTATCTAAATGATAAAGAAAAGAGAGAGTTTGCTTTTTTACAAGCTAAGCTGGATGGTCAACAAGAAGCTCGTTCAGTTGTCGTAGAAGAAGCAGAAAGCCAAGACTATACGGAACCTAACACAGGTCTTCCGAGTTATACTAATCGAAGTCGAGCTAGTCGACGTAGTAGTCTACCGCAACCAAAAGCTAAGATTCCTAAGCAGAAGAAACCAAAGAAAAAAAGGGTCTTTCGCTTTAAACGCATACTTGCTTGGTTAGGAATGCTGTTGCTTTGTGCTGCAGTAGGAATGATTTTTATGTTCTTGAAAGGTTTCCAGTCAGCCAATCCGAATGGCTCAAGTGGGTCGAAAGATGCCAAGGCTGCCCAAGTTGAAGTTTTCAATGGACAGGATACAAGAGATGGTGTCAATATTCTTATCTTAGGAACAGATGGCCGTATTGGACAGAATAGTTCAGAAACACGGACAGATTCTATTATGGTTCTCAATGTAAGTGGTAAGGATAAAAAACTTAAGCTTGTAAGTTTTATGCGTGATAACCTAGTTTATATTGATGGTTATAGCCAAGTTATTAACGGACAAAAACAAGCTGACCATAAGTTGAACTTGGCCTACGAATTGGGGGAACAAGAAGGAAAACAAGGGGCTGAAATGGTACGTAAGGTCCTTAAAGATAACTTTGACCTAGATATCAAATACTATGCTCTTGTAGATTTCCAAGCCTTTGCGACTGCCATTGACACCCTTTTCCCTAATGGTGTGACTATTGATGCTCAATTTTCAACTCTAAATGGAGTTCCAGTTACAGAAGCGACAGTTGGTGATGACTTGCATGCGACAGAAACCGAATCACCTACACAAACTATTAAAGTTGGAACGCAACAAATGAATGGTTCTACTCTTCTCAACTATGCACGTTTCCGCGATGATGATGAAGGGGACTATGGCCGTACTCGTAGACAGCAACAAGTCATGACTGCTGTTTTACAGCAAATTAAAGATCCTACAAAACTTTTCACAGGTTCAGAAGCACTTGGTAAAGTATTCGCTATGACATCTACAAACCTTCCTTATACCTTCTTATTGACCAACGGATTATCCGTCCTTGAAGGAGGTCAGAACGGTATTGAAAGACTAACAGTACCAGAACTTGGAGACTGGGTAGATGACTATGATGTCTATGGAGGCCAAGCCCTTCGAGTGGATCAAAAAGCTTACCAGAATAAGCTAGCCCAAATGGGATTTAGATGATAAAAATATTACAATCAAAGCTTGAAACATCTCATTAAATGGATGTCTTAGGCTTTGATTTTTCTTAGTATCTGATGGATTTTTAGGGCTTTTTTATGGTATAATAAAACGATATAACTCGTTATTGGACAGAAGAGGAGAGACATGAGTGATTTGAAAGCGATTCAGGCTCGTAGTCTGGAGATGGCTGAATATTTCGTCGCATTTTGTAAAGAACATGATTTGTTGTGCTATCTCTGTGGTGGAGGAGCCATTGGCGCCCTTCGTAATAAGGGCTTCATCCCTTGGGATGATGATTTGGACTTCTTTATGCCACGAAAGGACTATGAAAAACTAGCAGAGTTATGGCCTCAATATGCGGATGAGCGTTACTTCCTATCAAAGAGTTCTAAAGACTATGTAGACCGTAACCTCTTTATTACCATTCGCGATAAGGAGACGACTTGTATCAAGCCTTATCAACAAGATTTGGATCTTCCCCATGGCTTGGCTTTGGATGTTCTTCCCTTGGACTACTACCCTAAAAATCCAGCAGAGCGCAAGAAACAGGTCCGCTGGGCTTTGATTTATTCTCTATTTTGTGCACAAACCATTCCAGAAAAGCATGGAGCTCTCATGAAGTGGGGTAGTACCATTTTACTAGGGTTGACTCCTAAATCGCTTCGCTATCGTATCTGGAAAAAGGCTGAGAAAGAAATGACCAAGTATGGACCAGCCGAAAGTGATGGCATTACAGAATTATGTTCAGGGCCAGGATACATGAAGAAAAAGTATCCAATTCAGGCCTTTGAAGACAACATCTTCCTACCTTTCGAGGGAACAGAAATGCCTATTCCGGTCGGCTATGATGCTTATCTTAGCACAGCTTTTGGTGACTATATGACACCACCGCCTGCAGACAAGCAAGTACCTCACCACGATGCCATAATAGCAGATATGGATAAGAGCTATACAGAATATAAGGGAGAATACAATGCAAGAAAAAATTAGTATCATTGTTCCTGTATACAACGTAGAAAATTATCTTGAACGATGTGTTGAGTCGATTTTAAAGCAGACTTATACCAATTTTGAATTGCTACTTATCAATGATGGTTCAACAGACCAGAGTGGTGACTTATGTGATCAGCTGGCCTTGAGAGACCAACGAATTCGTGTGATTCATAAAGAGAATGGTGGCCTATCTGCAGCCAGAAATACAGGAATTGATCATGCTTCTTCAGATTTGATTGGCTTTATTGATAGTGATGATTATATTGATGAAGATATGTACGAAACACTCTACCGTCAATTAAGAGAGTCGAATGCAGATTTATCAATGTGCGGTCACTACGATGTCTTTCATCAGATTCCTGAAAAACAAGTTTCAGAGATTAAAACTTGGAACCTTTCTTCAGAAGAAGCTATAAAAATGGTTATGGAAGCAAAGGTCTTATCAGTTACTGCTGTTAATAAGTTATATAAAAAAGAGCTCTTTAATCATTTGAAATTTGAAGTTGGAAAAATTGCAGAAGATGCCTTTATTATGATTCGTTTACTGGATCAATGTCAGAAGGTTGTTGCGACTAATGAGAAGAAGTATTATTATGTCCATCGTGAAAATAGTATTACTACACAAAAATTCTCATTAAAATTCTTAAATGTGATTGAAGCATATGAGCAAAATGCGAATATAATAAGAGAGCACTATCCCGCAATCGCTGATGTTGCAACGATGCGTTTAAATTGGGCCTATTTCTATGTCTTGGATAGGTTGTTGATTGATTCTGATTTTAAAGATAAACTACTAGAAGATAAATTGATAAATTATCTAAAACAGAATAGAGTGAACATTTTAAAAGATGCTAGATTTACCAATGCTAGAAAAATAAGTTTTCTAGCTCTACTATTCAGCAGAAAGCTCTACACACAGATTTTACTTCGTCAACATAGTCGTTAGGAGAGAAAATGATTTCTATTATTGAGAAAAACTATTTTAAAATTAATCTGGTATTTTTATCAGTCATATCTTTTTATTGTATGGCGGGACTCATTGTCCCCCTTCAATTCATCTCTGCAAATAAATTTGTTACCCTAGGTATGACTCTTTTGGGAGTCCTATTAGGTTTATATAATTTCTTTGTAAAGAAGGCCTATTTATTTGTTAGAAAAATTGAGTACTTAATCATCTTTTTTGCCATGAATATTATTACAAGTTTACTGGTGATGAAGTATGGTTTTTCAACAAATATCAAGAACTTGGTAGTGTTCTTTATATATTTCTTTGCTATTTACCCAATTTTTCAGAACTTTAGTAGAGAAAAATCTCGAATTTTGTTTAACGTATTCTTTTCAGTAATTACTGTTGCAAACACTGTTGGGGTTTTCTTATCTCTTGTTCAATTTTTTATGCTAATCGGATATAGAGTTTTCGATTATAAAGGCTTGTTGATTCGTCAAGGATTTGTTGAGTCACGCTTGTTTGGTATTTTAGCAAGTCCCAACTATCTTTCAATTATTTCCTTAATTATCATTATCTATTTATGGATGAGACTTTCTGCTTTAAACAAAATTGTTAAAACTCTAGCTATTTCTTCCATTATTTTAAACTTTGCCTATATAGTTCTATCAGGTTCAAGAACGACATATATTTGTTTAGTTGTAGCTGCATTTCTTTATTCTTTGATAAAATTTGAATATAGCAATAAGGCGAAATCTTTTGTCACTGTATTATTAACAGTTGGGCTAGTATTTTTATCTTATAATGGTGTCAAGTATAGTAGTGATTTGTATTTAAAAGCTCATTCTGCGGAAATACAGCTCAATAAAGAAAAAGGTGAAAACAATAATTTAACTTTAGAGAGAACGGATACTAGCGAAGAAAATATCTCCAATAATCGCTTTGCTATTTGGCAATCGACAGCTTCATTTATTCCAAAGAGACCATTATTTGGTTACTCAGCGGGTAACTGGTATGAGTTAGGGAAAACTTATGATGCAAGTGCATATATCATTAAAGAGCATTACTTGACTCATAATGGATATTTAGAACTACTTTTCTATAATGGTATACTTGGTTTCCTACCTTTTGCTGCTTTCATGATTTCATTTATCTGGGCCAGCATCAAGAAATTCCTAAAAGACAAAAAGGATAAGATAACAGATAATGAGCTTGTTTCTGGTCTACTCATGACGGTTGTAATCTTAATTTCTAATTTATTCTTGAGCTCAACTCTCTATGGTATTTCATTGTTAGGATGTATTCTATTTATAATCTCAGGCTATTATTTCTCTGTTATTTCTAAAAAGAGAGATGGATATAGACAACTAAATGAAGAAGAGATTAAAGAAGTAGAATTAGGAGTGATGGACTACATTCATAATCTCTGTCAAAAAGAGAATATTAATTATTCTTTGGCTTATGGAACTCTATTAGGAGCCGTTAGACATAAGGGATATATTCCTTGGGATGATGATGTTGATATCTCTTTGAAACGTGATGAGTATGACAAGTTATACCAAGCAGTTCTACGGGACAATGACCCTATCTACAAAGTAGCATCTTGGGAAAATGATGCTCGCTATCCTTATCCATTTTATCGAGTATATGATGCACGTACAGTTTATGAGAATAACTATATTGAAAATGATATCGATTTAGGAATTTGCGTGGATGTTTTCCCATTTGATTATTATGCTGATGTCAACAAAGAGATGGCTAAACTAGATACCTATCGCAGACTTTCTGTATATACTCTCTATGGTATTCATAGTAAAAATGCTGGATTGAAGAATATTATCAGATATCTATTGGTTCTTGTTTTCCGTTTAACAAGAGTTAAAACTTGGAATAAAAAAATGAACCTTCTCTCAATGCAGGATAATGATAATGATTCTATTGATTATTTGATGGAAAATAAGAGAACTTCTACAAAATTTGAGAAGACGCTGCTTGATAAAGTAATGGATAGTCCATTCGAAGATAGAACCTACAAAATCCCTGAGGCTTCCCATCAAATTTTATCAGCTATCTACGGTGATGATTTTATGGAAATTCCACCAGTTGAAAAACGAGTGAAACATGATGATTTTGTCGCTTATATAAAAGAGGTGTAAGACGTGTTACAATGGTTAAAAAGAAGCTTGGCAAGTCTTTTAGGGGACAAGAAAGACCTCATCAAGAACTTACCAATCATTAAAAGTCTCAATGACAAAGCGAACGTTGAATTGGACTCCAAAAGAAGTGAGTTGTTAAAAGACAACTTTGAAGAAATTCTTCAAACTATTTATAGTTCTCCTTTGAAAGATTATGATATTTGGTTGGATTTTGGGACTCTATTAGGCTTTTTTAGAGAAAATGATTTTATTAGCCATGACCTAGATATGGATTTTGGCATCATTATTCCAGATTATCAACGTTTTGTAGAGGATGAACAATATCTCTTGGAAAGAGGTTTCTCAAGAACCAAAGAATTTTACTACAATGAACAATTGGTAGAACTGTCATACAGCTTTAAAGGTTTGAATGTAGATTTTATTGTTTATGATAAAAAAGGGGAAACAATATCCTCCGATACGATTTTCTTTATGATTAATGCTTTGGGAGTACCAACTCGTCATGAGGTCTATCATTACGAATTGCCATTCAGTCAGTTACAAGTAGCCAATTTTAAGAATGTTGATGTAAAAATTCCAGAGAATACAAGAGACTATATCAGTCACTTGTATGGAGCTGATTTTGAAACTCCAAATACCAATTATAATTGGAAAGAAAATCCAATCTATAAACAAGGTGATGCAAAATTAGCCCGAGTTGTTTTAAAGAAATGATCCAAACTTATAAAAAAATGAATCTTTATCTGGTCATATTACCATGATTATTGTGAAAGAAGTAATTTACATGAAGAAAATTAAACAATCGCTCTTATTTAGTTTCATACTATTATCAGCTGCCGCAAGTCAATTACAATCAGTGAAGGCAGATACAGTCCCAGCTGGTTCTGGAAATCGTATCCACTTTATAAATACAAAGGGAGCGTCTGGAAGTGATGCTATTCTTTTAGAGAGTAACGGGCACTATGCCTTAATTGACATGGGAGAGGATTACGATTTTCCAGATGGAACAAATCCACGATATCCAAGTCGAGTTGGTATCACGAGACAAAATGATCTAGTTTTAGAAGATCGTTTGTTTCGACATTTAAATCGACTAGGGATTAAAAAATTTGATTTTATTTTAGGAACCCACGTCCATAGTGATCATATCGGTGGGGCGGACGAAATTCTAAAACGTTATCCAGTCGGGAAACTATATTTAAAAAAATATACTGATGAAAGAATTACCAGTAAATGGCGTTTATGGGATAATCTTTTTAATTATGATAATGCTCTCAATGTTGCCCGAGAAAAAGGCGTAACTATTGTTCAAGATATAAAGAAAGAAGATAGTCGTTTTACATTGGGTGATATGGACATCCAGCTCTACAACTATAAAAATGAGTATGGTCCAGATGGCAAATTGAAAAGAGTCTATGATGATAATTCTAATTCATTGGTTGCAGTTGTAACTGTTGCAGGGAAAAAGATTTATCTTGGTGGGGACTTGGATAATGCTGAAGGTGCTGAGGATAGATTAGGCCCAGAAATTGGCAAAGTAGATATGATGAAATGGAATCATCATTACGATGCTCAAATTTCAAATACTATTCCTTTCTTAGATTCTCTTTCACCTAGTATGGTTGTACATACATCTTCTTACAGTGCGAATCTTGCTACAACAAGAGATTATCTGAAACAGAAGAAGGTTCAAGTGGTTCATGCTTCTAGTCTAACTAAGGATGCTACGGTATTTAAAATTGCTGATTCTGGTTTTACAAATATTTCCGATTCTTTCCCAGATATTCCTAAAGTATCTGAAGGATGGTACAAAGAGGATGGTTATTGGAAATATCGTTTAACTGATAATGAAATGGCTATTGGTTGGCGGATAATAGACGATGTTTACTATTTCTTTAATGGTAAAGGTCAAATGCAGGCAAGCAAATGGATTCATTTGAATGATAGCAGAGAAAAACTAGATGGCAACTGGTATTACCTCAATAGCAATGGTAAGATGCAGTATGAGGGTTGGTTTAAGCAAGGTGGTTCTTGGTACTATATCAGTTCAACCGGAGCAAGACTTTATAACGAATTAGCTGAAATCGGTGGTCAAAAATATCTCTTTGATAAAGATGGTAAAATGCTGACTGGCTTACAAGTCTTTAATGGCAAGAAGATGTTCTTTGCAAGTAATGGTAGCCTACAGGCTCAAGGAAGGGCTTCTAGTTGGCAAAAGATTGGGGTAAGCTGGTATTATTATGATGGAGATGGTGTTCCTTCAGTTGGTCTGAAAAAAATTAATGGAAAGACCTACTACTTTGACAACTATGGAATCATGAAAACTGGCTGGGCCTTCCTTGATGGTCATTGGAACTATTTTACTAGCGATGGGGATATGAAAATTGGCTGGGTCAAAGACAAAGATAGCTGGTATTATCTAGATAAAGACGGTGTGATGCTAACAGGCCTTCAAGAGATTAATGGTTCTCGCTATTATCTCAATGCAAGTGGCGCTATGCAGACCGGTTGGAAATGGCTCGATAACCATTATTATTACTTCACAAGCAATGGTGCCATGAAGACAGGTTGGCTCAAAGATAAGGACATCTGGTATTATCTAGATAAAGACGGTGTGATGCTAACAGGCCTTCAAGAGATTAATGGTTCTCGCTATTATCTCAATGCAAGTGGTGCTATGCAGACCGGTTGGAAATGGCTCGATAACCATTATTATTACTTCACTAGTAGTGGAGCGATGAAGACTGGCTGGTTAAAAGATAAGGAACAATGGTACTATCTAGACAAAGAAGGTGTTATGCTAACAGGCCTTCAAGAAATTAATGGTTCCCGTTATTATCTCAATGCAAGCGGTGCTATGCAGACCGGTTGGAAATGGCTCGATAACCATTACTATTACTTCGCAAGCAACGGAGCGATGAAGACAGGTTGGTTCCAAGATAACGGCCGTAAGTATTATCTTGACACTGAAAATGGTCAGATGGCAACTGGTTTATACAAGGTAGATGATCAAAGTTATTACTTTGATGCTAACGGAGCAATGCAGACTGGTTGGAAACAACTGAATGGTAACTGGTACTATTTCCAAACAAATGGTTCTCTCCTAAGAAATGGAACAAGTCCTGACGGGTACAGGCTTAATGCAGATGGAATTTGGACGACTGTTACAACCGAGGAAACAACTCAGGAACAAACTGTGGCAAATAGTCAGGGGCACATTTTCGAAACAACAGAAGTTGAGAGAACTCAACAAACAGAGAGCTCATCTGTTACGTCTGAGGAAAAGAATCAATCTACTGAACCTAAGACACAAACGAGCCAAGAAAAGAATTAAGTTTCTAACTGATTTTTAATTAAATTTTTCTACAATAAAAATACCTATAAAGCTTGAGCTTTATAGGTATTTTGTTAACTTCGTTTGATTTTTGCACGAACTAGATCTATTGCATAGTGAAGGGTTTTATCCTTAATGATAAAGAGAGCGAAAGCATAATAGATAGCACATCCGGCAATTGTAGCTACTACCATACTGAGCATAGCCATATTCACTGTGTATGAATGAACTTGGAAGAGAATCTTACAGATATAGTAAATTGGAATAAAGCCTAGTGACACAATTGTGTAGCGAGCTAATGTTCCAAAGATTTCTTTCAAATCCAAGAGTTTATGTTTCTGAATAAAGCGGATTTCAAGCAGAACCACAATTGCCTCAGCAATAATCGTTGTCCCGATGTAGTAGGCAGGAGTAAAGATGTTGTTGAAAAGGAGTAGAGAGTTTAGGATGACATTGACACCGCCGCCGATAAAGTAGAAAGCTGTTAATCGGTTTTCATGGTCATTGATAAAGATAATCTGCTTTCCAAGGATTAATTCGATAGCCCAGATAATGGTTCGAAAGGCAAAGACGCTTGTTACAATTCCTGCTTCTATATATTTCTCAGAAGAGTAGATAACTGTCGCATAAGTTCCTAAAACCATGATTCCGATACTAGTCGGAATTATAAGAAAGTAGAAGAGAGCCGCACCTTGGTTTACCAGATTTTTATATGAAGTATAATCTTTTTTTCCTAAGTAGTAACCAAGTCGAGGAATGCTGACATTGATAGCTCCACTCAGGACACTAGCAATCAGCATAACAATACTTGAAGCAATAGTGTAGTAGGAGATGTAATTCTCATCAGGTCCTTTGGTAATGAACATACGGTCTAGCAAGGTGTAGAGCATATTGGCATTTGCTAGAAGCAACATGGTCAGAAGAGGCTTAGATGCTTTGATGAGTTCAATAACTTCAATCTTGACAAAGGAAACTTCTCGTTTAATCCATAGGAAGCTGAGTAGATAGTTGATAATGGTTGTTGCACTCATGATTGTAGCATAGGGAACAATATCATCAGGTGTCTTAACGAAAGCGAAGATAGCGACCAACATTCCAATACGAATCACAAGTGTTTTATAAAGGATAAAAGAATAATTCTCATAGGCTTCATTCATCCATTCGATATTCAGAAATTGGAAAAGAGCTTGGATTCCAAGGATATAGTAAAGAATTTTTAGATTGACAATACTAGTATCAAAATAAATAAAGAGGAAATAAATAGCGGTTGTTACAACTGAAGTAATGAGCGAAATATAGAACAACTTAGAAAAGACATAATTAATCTTATTTTTGTCATCCTTTACTTTACTAATTGCTCGAATCCCATAATTGTAAATCCCAAAGGCAGCTAGTGGAATGACAAAGCTCGCCCAGGTGTTAGCTGTGTTAAAGTAGCCGTAATTTGATTTACTAAGAATCCGTGTTAGATAGGGATTAGTAATCAGGGGAAAAACGATGTTTAAAATATTGACCAGCAAGCTAGCCAAAGCATTAACTTTTATATTTTTCATGAAACTTTCTTTCTTACATTCTAAAATAGATACTAGTATTATATCACATTCCAACGCCATTCTTTTGATAAAATCATTTAAATCTTGTATAATAGATAGAACTGAAAGTATGAGGTTACGAACTATGAAAATGAAACAAATCAGTGATACGACTTTGAAAATCACGATGTCTTTAGAAGATTTGATGGATCGTGGAATGGAAATCGCAGACTTTCTCGTTCCACAAGAAAAAACAGAAGAGTTCTTCTACGCCATTTTGGATGAGTTAGAGATGCCAGACAGTTTCTTGGATACAGGTATGCTTAGCTTCCGAGTGACACCGAAGCCTGATAAGGTCGACGTCTTTGTAACCAAGTCTAAGATTGACCAAAATTTGGATTTTGAGGATTTGGCAGACCTTCCAGATATGGATGAATTGGCGAAAATGTCTCCAGATGAGTTTTTGAAAACATTGGAAAAAACCATGGCAGATAAAACTAAAGAAGACATTGAAGCTATTCAATCTCTAGAGCAGGTTGAAAAAGAGGAAGAAGCAGCGATTGATGAAATTGCTGAGGCAGAAGAAGGAAAAAGAGAACCTTATATCTACTACATCCTACACTTTGACGACTTAACTAGTTTGGTTTCTTTTGCGAAAACAGTTGATTACCAAATGGAGACTTCAGAACTTTACAAGATGAACGACCAATACTATCTAACAGTCTTGGTTGATGTAGAAGATCATCCAAGTCTTTATCCAGCCTGGTTATTGGCTCGCATGCGTGAATTTGCTGATGATAGTGATATCAGCCGTTCAGTTCTCCAAGAATACGGTCAAGTTATCATCAATCACGATGCCGTCCAAGGACTCCAAAAAATATAAATAGAATTATAAATGAGACAGAGATGGATATTCTCTGTCTTTTTTGATTATAAAATAGAAGAGTCAATAGGACGTAGATCCATGTCCCTAGCTTGCTAAAATGATGAAAAAAAGATATCATAGAAAGGAGTAAGTGAGGTAAAGTATGGACCAAGGACAATTACAAAAAGAGGTAGAGGAAATCCTAGAAGATGTATTAGCAAAAGCTTCTCTCCATGAGGGGGCTCTCTTTGTTTTGGGTTTATCTTCCAGTGAGGTGATAGGAGGACACATCGGGAAAGCCTCTAGTCAAGAAATTGGAGAATTAATTGTTCAAAAAATATTAGAAATTCTGTCATCAAGAGGTATCCACCTAGCAGTTCAGGGATGTGAACATGTCAATCGGGCCTTGGTAGTAGAACGAGAGGTTGCAATCAAATACAATCTTGAGATTGTTAGTGTTCTTCCGACACTGAACGCTGGAGGATCTGGGCAATTGGCGGCCTTTCGCTATATGAAAGACCCAGTTGAGGTCGAATTTATCAAAGCTGATGCAGGACTCGATATTGGAGATACGGCTATAGGGATGCATATCAAGCATGTTCAAGTACCGATACGTCCAGTTTTGAGATCGATCGGCCAAGCCCACGTAACTGCCCTCGCTAGTCGTCCAAAACTAATCGGAGGGGCGCGTGCACAATATCCTCAAGATTTTATAAGAAAAATATAGATAAAAAGTTGAAAGCTCTCGTCTGCTAAGCAGGTGGGAGTTTTCTTGTCATCAAGAAGCGCTATTAATTTCCGAGCAGATTCCAAGTATTTTTAGAAAGGTAGGTATATAATAGAGCTATAAAATCGTTATCTATGTTCATATATCTAATAAGAAAGGTGATGAAAATGAAAAAATGGCAAGCATACGTATTGGTCTGTGCTAGTCTGGTCTGTCTATCGGCTTGTAACAATCAGACGACGAGCGAAAATGGAGACAAACAAGCGCAAGTTAGTTCTCAGGTAGCAAAAAAAGGAGAAGAAGTTCCAGATTTTGAGCTTACGGGAGTTGATGGTAAAACTTATCGCCTATCAGATTACAAAGGCAAAAAAGTCTATCTCAAATTTTGGGCATCTTGGTGCTCTATTTGTCTAGCCAGCCTCCCTGATACCGATGAACTGGCTAAAGAAGCAAGTGATGACTATGTCATCTTGACAGTCGTTTCTCCTGGTCAAAAAGGGGAACAAGCAGAAGAAGCCTTCCAAAAATGGTATCAGGGCTTGGACTATAAAAATCTCCCTGTCCTTCTAGATCCTTCGGGAAAACTCTTAGCAAGTTACGGAGTCCGTTCTTATCCGACTCAGGCCTTTATCGATAAAGAAGGCAAATTGGTGAAGACTCAACCAGGCTTTATGGACAAGGAAACTATTTTAGAGAATTTAAAGACTATGAATTAGAGGCTTATTATGAATGATAAATTGAAAACAATACTCTTAATTGGAGTGTTCATTTGCATCATCATCGGAATTTTATTTCTTTTGGAAAAAAGAAGCGCTAGCTACACCGATACCTCTCAAATTGAGAAAGCAGCTGTTAGCCAAGGTCAAGGTGCTAAGAAAAAAACGGAGCCAGATAAAGATGCTGACTTACATGAAATATATCTAGCGGGAGGCTGTTTCTGGGGAGTTGAAGAGTATTTTTCAAGAGTAGCAGGTGTGACAGATGCTGTTTCTGGCTATGCGAATGGCAGAGGAGAAACAACCCAGTATGAATTGATCGGCCAAACTGGGCATGCTGAGACTGTTCATGTGACCTACGATGCCAATCAAATTACTCTAAAAGAGATCTTGCTCCATTATTTCCGCATTATCAATCCAACCAGTAAAAATAAGCAGGGAAATGATGTGGGGACTCAGTACAGAACGGGAGTCTACTATAAGGACGATCAGGACCTAGAAGTCATCAATCAAGTCTTTGAGCAAGTTGCTCAAAAGTATGACCAGCCTCTAGCGGTTAAAAAGGAAGCCTTAAGAAATTTTATCGTGGCTGAGGACTATCACCAAGACTATCTCCAGAAAAATCCAAATGGATATTGCCATATCAATGTCAATCAAGCATCCTATCCTGTTATTGATGCGAGTAAATATCCAAAACCGAGTGATGATGAATTGAAAAAACTCCTATCTCCAGAGGAGTATGCAGTAACTCAAAATAGTCAAACAGAACGCGCCTTTTCAAATCGTTACTGGGATAAATTTGAATCAGGTATTTATGTGGATGTAGCAACTGGAGAACCTCTCTTTTCTTCGAAAGATAAATTTGAATCGGGTTGTGGTTGGCCAAGTTTTACCCAGCCTATCAGTCCAGATGTTGCGACCTACAAGGAAGACAAGTCTTATAATATGGTCAGAACAGAAGTCAGAAGCCGAACTGGTGATTCCCACTTAGGACATGTCTTTACAGACGGGCCTCAGGACAAGGGAGGGCTTCGCTATTGTATTAACAGCCTGTCTATCCGTTTTATTCCAAAGGATCAAATGGAAGAAAAGGGTTATGGTTATTTGTTAGATTATGTTGAGTAAGTTTTCTCAACCATATTAGTTTAAAAGCCAGATCTCCTGTTTGGGGTCTGGCTTTTATGGTATACTTAGGATATGCATAGAAAAACAGTGATTGATTTTAGGACTTTGGGCGAGAGATACACCTTTACCCAGCCTATTAAAGAGTTAAAAACCAGAGATTTAGCAGAAGTAGCAGACTTGCTAGCTCAAGTAGAAAGCTACCAAGAGCAGGGCTATTATGTAGTTGGTTATGTTAGTTATGAAGCAGCACCTGCTTTTGAGGAGAAGTTAGCGGTTCACGAGGGTCCCTTGTTAGGAGAGTATCTCCTCTATTTCACTATTCATGATAGTGTAGAAAAATCCAGTATCCCTCTGACTTATGAGGAGGTGGAATTACCATCAAACTGGCAGGAACTAACATCTCCAGAGGCCTATGAAAAGGCAATTACGCAAATTCACCATCATTTAAGACAAGGAGATACCTATCAGGTCAATTATACTGTCCAACTCAAGCAGGAGTTATCTGCTAATCCTTTTGCCATCTACAATCGTATGGTGGTGGAGCAGGAAGCGGGATATAATGCTTACGTAGAGCATGATGATATGGCAGTGATTTCCATGAGTCCAGAACTCTTTTTTGAGCAAAATGGTCGTGAATTGACGACTCGTCCTATGAAGGGCACAACTAAACGTGGTTTGAATAACGATGACGACTTGAAAGAGGCGTCTTGGTTGGAACAGGATCCCAAAAATCGCTCAGAAAACATGATGATAGTGGACCTCTTGCGCAATGACATGAACCGTATTTCTGAGGTTGGTAGTGAACATGTGGAGCGTTTATGCCAAGTTGAGCAGTATTCTACAGTGTGGCAGATGACTTCAACTATCAAGAGTCAGTTACGACCGGATGTTGATCTAGTAGAAATCTTCCGTTCGCTCTTTCCATGTGGCTCCATCACAGGAGCTCCCAAGATAGCGACCATGGAAATTATCAAGAACTTGGAACCACAAGCTAGAGGAGTTTACTGTGGAACTGTTGGCCTCTTACTTCCCAATGGACGACGGATTTTCAATGTGGCTATTCGAACCATTCAACTGCATCGAGGGCAAGCCATCTATGGAGTTGGTGGTGGCATCACTTGGGATAGTACTTGGGAGTTAGAATACCATGAGGTCCATCAAAAGGCAGCTGTTCTTTACCGAAAACAGCCTCGTTTTCAATTGATTACGACAGGGAAAATCAGCCAGAAAAAATTGCTCTTTGAAAATCAACATCTAGAAAGACTACGAAAGGCTAGTCGTTACTTTGCCTTTCCATTTGACCAAGAAGTTTTGAGACAAAAGTTAGAGAAGGAGTGCCAGTCTTGTGACATCCGTCAAGATTATCGGATGCGAATCAGTCTCAACAAATCTGGAGAGATTGAAATCGAACGACAAGTATTGACACCGCTTAGCTCTAGTTTTTGTCAGGCCAAGCTTTGTCTACAAGAAGCTGATTTGGAGCAGGCCTTTACCTACTTTAAGACAACACACCGACCGCATTTGACAGTGGGAGAGCAGGAAATCATCTATCACACTGCTGATGGAAAATTGCTTGAAACCTCTATTGGGAATCTGGTCTTAAAAATGAATAGCAAGCTCTATACCCCACCTAGTAGTCTTGGCATTTTACCAGGGATTTATCGCCAGCATTTACTTGAAAGCGGGCAGGTAGAAGAGAAGGTCTTAACTTTATCAGATTTGAAACAAGCAGAAGTTATTTATGCCTGCAATGCGGTTAGGGGCTTGTATGAGTTAAAAATATAATGGCTATTAAATATTATTTGTGAACATTAAATATTGAAATTGAA